>CAIUSV010000030.1 GCA_903901915.1 uncultured Rhodospirillaceae bacterium
CGAGTTGACCTTCTTACCGGTCGACAGTCGGTTCTGGATGGTGCCCATCAGCTGCGCCGTACCCTGCAACGAGTACAGATTGGCGCGCATGGCGGCGGTAAGGGTGACTTCAGCCATATCGATTCTCCTGGTTCTAGAGAGTAGATGTCATTTTCGATGACAGACGGATGATACCTCCGTTATAAGTCCAATGCAACACCATTAGGGTTAAAAGAGGCTTAACGCCGGCCCCTCCCCACCTCTATTTCAAATAGTCCATCAGGCTGAGGCTCTGCACCTTGGCGAGGACCTGATAGCTCGCCTGCAGGGCGTTGGAATCGGTCAGCAGATTGGTCGCCGCCGTGGTCGGGTCAATCTGTTCCATGTCGGTGATGCGGGCGTCGAGGAAGCCCATGAACAGGGTATGCTTGGCGTTCTTGCCGGCAATGACCGCCTGGTTAAGCTCGATATTCTGCTTCAGCGTGTCGATGTCGCCCGCCTGTTCGGCTCCGAAGGGGGGATTGCCCGAGGCCGGCGCGCTGAGGGCGTCATTCAGCAGGAAAATGGCACTCTCGACCCGGCCCCGGTTGTTGTCCAGGCCGCCGGCGGTACCGAAACTTCCCTGGGCGAGCAGCCCCATGGCGCGGATCGCCTTCTCGAAGGCGGGGTCCGAGGCATAGATGCCCACGTCCAACGTGCGATTGGTATCGATGCGTTGCTGAATCTGAAGCGTATCACCCTTGTACCACGAGGTGGCGGAGATGGACGCCGTCGTCGTGGTCTCCGCCGTCATCGCCGGGACGCTTTCGATATCGATGTTGGTGCCGTCGCTGGCCACCACCTTGTAGACACCGTCGTTGACGCCACTGGTGCTGCCGAGGGTAAAGACCGAACCGACCGCCGGAATGAAATCCGGCGACTTGCCGAACGCGCCGGTGCCAAGCGCGACGGTGCCGATGCTGGTGCCGGCGACACCGCCCCCCGCCGCCAGCGGGGTGCTGAGCCCCAGGGCGGTGGCCAGGGTACCACCGACGGCAACATCGTCGGCACTGCCGGCGACACCGCCGACGGTGGTGACCGCCAGATGCCCGGTGGCGTCCACGGCGCTCATGAATGAGACCGGAGAGATCGTCGAGGCGTTCTTAAGGAAGCCTTGCAGATCGTTCATGGTCGATGCCGCGGTGACGGTGAAGGTGTCGGTCCCCGAACCGTTGGTCAGGGTCAGCGTCTGCCCGATGGCGATGCCGAGCGACACGCCGTTGGTCTTGTTGGTCAGATCGGTCAGCAGATGGAACTGGTCCCCCGACCCGGACCCGTCCACCGTGACGGTGGTGCCGACGGTGCCGTTGCCGGGCACCGACGAGGTAATCCGTTCCTGGCCGACGCCGGAGCCGGGCGTAAAGGCGATCGAGCCGGTGTGGTTCGGCAGGATCGAGGTGGTCTTGGGACTGGCGGCGGTGCCGCTCTGATACGACAGGGTCACGTCGGTCCGGCCGGTCTGGGGCAGGAACTTGGAGACCCGCAGCGCGTCGCCGTTGATGGCGAAGGTCAGGGTGTTGGCGGTCTGGCCCGTCACCGTATAGGTGCCGTTGTGATTGGCCGACCCGCCGAGGGTGATGGTGTCGCCGACGGCGATGCCGGCGAAATCGGCGGTCCCGGCGGCGGTGATGGTCACCGTGGTGTTGTTGTTGGCCGCCGACGGCGTCGCGGTCATGGTCACCGTACCGGCGGTCAGGGGAACCGCGGTGGTGGCGGCCAGATGGGTGAACGACATGGTCACCGGCGTGGTCCCGGCCGTCTGGGTGATCGCCTCCGAGGTGGCCTGGCCGGTATCGCTGGCGATCTCGACCACGCCGTTGACGTTGCTGACCACCTTGTAGGCGCCATCCCAGGAAGCGCCGGTGGACCCGTTGATGGTGAATCGGGTCCCCACCGTCAGGTTGGCCAGCGAGCCGGCCGTGGTCGGCGTGATCGCCATGTTGCCGTTGGCCCGGAAGGCGAAGTTCAGGTCGCCGGTGGCCGCCGGCAGGATCGCGGTGGGGGTCGCGCCGTATTGAATGGTCGGCGAACCCGACCCGAGGCCGTTGGTCTCGGCCAGCGCGGAGCCGCCGACGTTCATGAGGGCGTGGCTGTGAACCACGAAGGTCTTGTTGTTGGAAAGGCTGTTGCCAACCGTGATGTTGGTCCCCGCCGGAAACTGGGTCAGTCCGGTGGCGTTGGCGGCGCGGATCAGCCCGCTGGTGGGGCTGAAGGTCAGCTTGGCGGTATCCTGGCTGGTGACGTTGGCTTCCAGCAACTGGGCCCCCCGGGTCGTCGGCCAGGTCCGGTTGCTGCCGTCGAAGAGCGACTGGAACTGGGAAAGGCTGCTGGCCGGAAGCTGCATCGGCTCGGTGTTCACCCGGCCGCCGGAAAACAGGTACTGGCCGTTGTTGCTGGTATAAAGCGCCGACTGGATTTCCTGCATCGCCTGGAAGGCGAAGGTCTGGAACTGGGTGATGCTCTGCTGATCGGTGGGCGCGGAGGAATAGAACGACACCGCCTGATCGCGGAAATTCTTGATGGTGGTCTGAATTTCGGTCAGCGCCGCCGAAGCCGCGCTCAATTTTGTGTCCACCGCCTTGTTGTTGCTGATGAATTGGGCCGCCTGCGCCTTCTCGTTCTCGAAATTGATCGCGGCATTGGCATCGGAGGCGATGCCAATGTATTCCTGCGACTTGAGATGCGTCGTGTTTTGCACCTGCTCGATGTTCATCCTGCCCTGGATGTCCAAAATCCGAGCGATGTAGGCGTTGTTGGCTCCCAGCGTGCCGATGCGCGTCATGATCGGCCTCCCTAGTGGATAATGTTGATCAGCGAGTCGAGCATCTGCGACAGGGTCGAGATCACCTTGGCCGAGGCGGAATAGGCCTGCTGGAAGTTGATCATATTCGACACCTCTTCGTCGAGGTTTACGCCGCTGAAGGAGGTGAACTGCTTGTCGAGCGCTTGGCCCAGCGTGGTCTCGTAGTCGAGTTGGTCCTTGGCGTGCGAGGCATTGGTCGATACCACGCCGATGATGGCGGCGCCGTACTCGGCGATGGAATAGCTGCCTCCGGCGATGTCGCCGGCCCCCCCCATCGCGATCTTGCCGGTCATCGCCGCGCTTATCTGCAACGCCGTCGTGTTGTCGCCCTCGGACAGGAAGTATTTGCCCAGGTCGGAATTGTACTGCATGGCGCCACGGCTCAACAAGGACGGAGACCCTTTAAGGTCGCTGCGAACCTCGATATTGCCGGCGGTGCGGCAGGAGGCGGCGTGGAAGCCGAGATCGGTGATCAGGCTGCCCGGAGGGGTCAGGGTGTCGGGAGTGGCGCCGATGAACAGCTCGCGGTCGGCGGTCTGGCGCAGCCGCAAGCGATAGCCCGACCCCTCGGGCACCACCGTGGCCTGAACGATGTGCGCCTGCTGTAGTCCGAGCGTGTTGCTGAGGTTCGACGACCCGATGGTGCCGCCGACCACATCCACCGTCAACGGCGTGCCCCGGCTGTCCCATATCCGCAATTGATAATTGTTGGGGCCATTCTGCACCACCTTGGCCTGAACCGAGCCGCCGACATTGTCGATGGCGGCGGCGATGTCGGTCAGGCTGGTGGTGGTGCCGGACGGCAAGGTGATCGGAAAGCCCGAAATGGTGCCGTTGGCATCCGAGATCGAGATGGTGGCGTTGGACGTCATGGTCAGGCCGGTACCAGTCAGCAGCGACGAATCCACCGTCTGGGTCTGGGCGTTGATCAAATTGGCCATGGTTGCCAGCGACGCCCCCGCCGGAATGCTGATGGCGTTGCCGATCTGACCCGAGGAATCGAGCAGACGGATGGTGCGGACCGTCGAGGTGGTGGTGCTGAGCGGCAAGATATTGGAATCGGCGATCGAGTTGGGCACCGCCTTGGCGAAAACGTCATTCAATCCGAAGAAGTTGGCCAGGCCGCTGGCCGTCTGGTCCGCCTTGCCGTCGCCATCCACATCGAAATTGACCCGCGCGTCGCTGACCGCGCTGCCGTCGGCGGTGGCGGACTGGTCGCGCAGGGCAATCGACACCGAGCTATTGCCGGTATTGATCACGAATTTGCCCGAGGTCAGCGATGCCGTGGCGTTGGTCAGGGCGTTGCCCTGATAGCTCTGGGCCTTCATCCAGTTCTGGATCTTGGCGGCGATGTCGGTCAGCGTCACTCCGGGCGGTGACGGCGTCGTCGAGATGTCCAGCGCGGTCGGATTGCCGGAGGCATCGTTATAGGCGGTACTCGACAAGATGGTACGCAATGTGGTGCTGGCCAGTTGATTGCCGGTGGTGTCGAACATGGCGATGGTGGTGTCGTCGTTGCCGCTCAGCCAGATCGTCTGGGCCTTGGCCGCCAGGGTGACCGGGATCACCGAGGACGCCAGCGCGGTGGAGCCGATCTTGGTGCCGCCGGCACCGCCACCGGCCGCCAGCGTGGTACCGAGGCCGAGGGCGGTGGCAAGCGCGTTGCCGCCGCTGCCGCTGATGGTGACGTCATTGGCGGGAGTGGCGCCGCCGACGGTGGTGATCGCCAAATGCCCCGATGAATCGATCGCGGTATTGAATCCCACCGCGCCGAGAGTCTGGGCATGGATGAAGGTCTCCAGCGAACTCAGGGTCGAACCGGCGCCGACGGTGAAGGTGGCCGAGCCGGAGCCGTTGGTCAGGGTCAGGGTCTGCCCCACCGTGATGCCGAGCGAAGCGCCCGTGGTCTTGTTGATCAGACTGGTCAGCAGATGGGTCGAGTCGGCGGCGGCCGAGCCGTCGGCGGTCACGCTGGTGCCGACGGTGCCATTGGAGGAAATCGCCACCGCGTTGAGGGTGGGGTTGTTGGGATCGGTAAACTGGCGGCTGCCGCTCAGCACCGACTGCATGGTCGGGAACGTGGTTCCCCGGTTGGCGGCCAGGTTGACGGTGTCCTTGAGCTTGCTGGCCAGTTCATCCAACTGGGCCTGAAGGTTGGGCAGGACGGTGTCGCGCATCCCCACCAGCGCGCTCAGCTGCCCGCCGGCGATGTCCGAGGTGATGTCGGCGGTGGGGTCGCCGTTGAGATAGATATTGCCGAAATTGCCGCCGGCCTTGGTCATCCACGGATCGGTGATGGTGGTGGCGAAATGGGACATCACCGCCGCCACCTTGTCGACCAGAACCTTGCCCGACTTGCTGTAGACGCCGATCGAGCCGTCGCCCCTCGGGAAATACTGGATATCCAAATACTTGGACAACCCGGTCAGGGCGGTGTCGCGCTTGTCTTGCAAGTCGCCGACATCGGCGCCGATGGCCCCGTTGCGTACGATCTTCTGGTTCAGGTCATAGATGTTGGCGAGTTGGCTGTTGATCTGCCCCACCGTGTCCTGGATGCCCTTGTCCGCCTGTAGCCGCAGGTTCTGCAACTGCGAGGTCATCTGCTGGAACTGGCTGGCGGTATCCAGGGCGGACTGCACCGCCGCCGACTGGAAGGCCGGGGTGTTGACCTGCGGCGCCAAGGCCTCGAACGCCGACTGAAGCGACTGCATCTGATGGGCGATGGAATTCTGGTCGCCGACCTGGCCGAACAGGTCCGAGATCTGCGGATAATAGGTCTGGGTGGTATCGAGCGCATTCTGGATCGAGGTCTGCTGGCGGATCTGCGACATCAGGCCTTCGTCGACCGTCCGCACCAGCGCGCCCTGCTGGACGCCGGCGCCGATACCGGCCACCACCACCGATTCCGGCGTCATCACCTTGCGGACGAAGCCCGGGGTGTTGACGTTGACGATATTCTGGGAAATGACGTCCAGGCCCTTCTGGTTCGTCAGCAGCCCCGATACCGCTGCGTTGAGACCGAGTGTGAGGCTCATGGTGTTCTCCCAGCCTTTCTGGCGTGTTAGAGCGACTTATTGAAAGACAGCGCCGCGCCGGGGCCACCGGTCGAATCGAAGGTGCCGGCGCGGCCGTAATTGGTATTGCTGGTGGCATTGGCCTTGGCGGTCTGCACGATGATGTCCATCACCCGCTGATAGGCCTCCATCTCGGCCCGCAGCCGACGGGAATTGACGGTCATCAGCTCGTGGAGCCGAAGGCCGATCGCCGCCAGCGCCTCGCGCTGTTCCGGCTCCAGCGCCTCGGCCAGTTCCGGATGATCGACCAGCGGCTGTACCGCGCGCTCGTAGAGCTTGGCCAGGGCGGCCTTGTTCTCGGCCAGCACCTTGACGGTTTCCGGGTCGTGGCTGGCCAGGGCCTCGTTCTCGATCTCCAGCAGATCGCACATGTGGGTGCAGGCGAAGACGAGATCGTCATAGGCGATCACCGAACCGCCCCCCAGGGTGTCCTCGTCGCCGGTTTCGTTTTCCGAGATGGTGTCGAACATGTCACTGCACCTCCTGGTGCTTCAAAAGCATCTTCTGCACGGCGCTGCCGATGCCGATGCCGTTGCCGCGGTTGGCGACCATTTTGCCGTATTCGTCGGTCAGCAGGGACCGGAACATTTCCTCGCCGCTGCCACCGCCGAAGATGCCGTCGGTCTTGATGCCCTCGAACATGTGCTCGAACATCTGGGCGACGAAGTGGGCCTCGAACTGGCGTCCGGCCTTGGCGGCGGCCGCCTGACTGGCGGCGGCGGCGACCGGCGGCGCCTTTCGTTCGAGCAGGGACGGATCGGCCGAAGCCGGGACGGAGAAGGTGGAGGCCATGGCTAGAGCACCTCGAGATCGGCTTGCAAGGCGCCGGCGGCCTTGATCGCCTGAAGGATGGTGATGAGATCGCGCGGGCCGATGCCAAGGCTGTTCAGCCCCTCGACCAGTTCCTGCAACGTGACCCTGTGCTGCACCACCGCAAGCTTGTTGCCGGCGCCTTCATCGACCTGGATATCGGAACGCTGGACGGTTTCGGTGGTACCGGTGGTCGAGAACGGCGACGGCTGCGACACCTGCGGCGTCTCGGTGATGCGGATGGTCAGCTGGCCCTGGGCGATGGCCACCGTGCTGATGCGGACGTTCTCGCCCATCACGATGGTGCCCGAAACCTCGTCGATGACGACGCGGGCCATCTGGTCGGGCTCGACCCGCAATTGCTCGACATCGGTCAGCAGGCCGACGACGTTGTCGCGGTAGGTCGGCGGCACCACGATCTGAACCGTACCCGGATCGATCGGCCGCGCCATGTCGCCGCCGAGGAAGGAATTGACCGCCTGGGCGATACGCCGCGACGTGGTGAAGTCGGGATTGCGCAGACTGACCTTGACCGCTTCCAGATGCGCCATCTCGAACGGCAGCTCGCGCTCGACGATGGCCCCGTTGGCGATACGGCCGGCGGTGGGAACGCCCTTGGTGACCGAGGAGCCCGAGGCGCCCGAGGCGGTGAAGCTGCCGGTGGCGACCTGACCCTGGCCGACGGCGTAGACCTCGCCATCGGCGCCGATCAGCGGCGTGACCAGCAAGGTGCCGCCGCGCAGGTCCTTGGCGTCGCCCATGGCCGACACGTTGGTGTCGATGCGGGTGCCCTGGCGGGCGAAGGGCGGCAGCATGGCGGTGACCATGACGGCGGCAACGTTCTTCGGGCTGACCGAGGTGATGGCGCCGGTCTTGTCACGGATGTTGACGCCGAGACGCTCCAGCATGCCGACCAGGCTTTCCTTGGTGAACGGCGCGTTGGTCAGCGAGTCGCCGGTGCCGTTGAGGCCGACCACCAGGCCGTACCCCACCAGCATGTTGTCGCGCACCCCCTCGAAATCGGCGATGTCCTTGATGCGCGAGGCGCCGAAGGCGTCGGCCGGCATCAGCCCGATGGTTGCCGCCACCAGCGAAGCGGCGAGCAGAAAGGCACGCAGCGGAGCGGCGAAGGAGGCGGCGGCGACGTCGATGCGGGTCATGATGGTTTCACCCTGGGGCATGCGGTCATGGTCTTTCGCGACCTTCTTTGCGAAACTCGTGCCAACCGGCCAACCCGCCAAATACAAGGTGTTCACGACTAACAGCCGGACGCCCAAGGCACCCGCCGGGCACTTCCGTCCCTCCCCGCCCGGCAAAACCTGCCCAGTCGCCCGGACACGAGACGCCCCCCGTTACCGACGGACATGCCACGGCAACGCCCAGTTGCCGTATCACTTTCATGGAAATTGAAGACTCTGATGGGACGGCGGGACGCGGCTAGCGAAGCCTCAGCCGGCAACCGAGACGGCGCCGCCGATTTCGCGCTGTCGCGCGGCCAGTTGCTGCGCCTGGCGATACAGCAGGGCGGCGTGTGCGGGAATCTGATAAAGCTCCTTGCCGGTCTTGGTATCGCGATATTCGAGTATCGCCGAACCGGTGGTCGAATCCACCGTCGTGACCGGGCTGAAGTACAATGGGGAATCCGACGAAACGCCGAGAGACGCCGAGCCATCCTGCTGACGGGAATCCGCCGACGCCCGTGCCCCCGCGGCTTGCGCCGACGCGACACTGCCCGAGGCTCTTAGGCCGTTGACGTCCATTCCCGTCTCTCCTCGGAGAGGATGGTATTCAAGTGATCATACCACGAAATTCTTCCGGCATCAGGACGGAAAATGCGACGACCGCCATCTTCCTCCGGATTTCCGCAAAAACACCTAAAGGCCCTCCCTTTCGGTCGGACCTGACTCAACACACCTGCGGCCTGCCTTTGTCCCAACCCGAACAGACCGGCCGGGACCGCAAGGCGCCAATCGGCGCCCGTTAACCGCGGGACGACGCCGAAACCGACGAAGTTCCCGTACCCACCGGAGCGGTCGGAGCCGGAGCGGAACTCACCGGAGCCACCGACGCGACCGGAGCCGGCGGCGCCTTGGCGGCGGCGGCGATGCTTTGCGCACCATCCGCAGTGGATTCGACCTTCACTTCCTTGGCCGCCTGACGCCGCGAGTATTCCTCGACGACCATGCGGGATGGATAACTGGACACTTCCTTGCCGGAATTGCTGTCAAGCACCACCAGAAGTGCCAGTCCGGTATCGTTATCGACCTTGATCACCGGGCTGATGAAACGCGGCGCATCATTGCTGGCGGCAACCGGGGCCGGCGCCGTGCTCGCGCTATCCTCCTGGACCGGGGCGCTTGATGCCAGCGGCATCGCTCCGTCCAGGCCCGAAGACCCGATATTCGGGTTGGCTGCGATTGAGGTGGACATTCTGCCCTCCTGACTTGGATTACGAAACACCCTCGGGGAAATCGGCCCCCCGAGGAATAGACCTTCTAGCACGTTTCAAACAGTAGCCGAATTGACAACAAAAATGCAACAGAAGTTTGCCGTCCCGGCCACCGCTCACTCCAGACCGCGCAGCCGGGTGACGAAGTCGTGCATGCCGACCTGACGCTCGCGCCTAAGACGCTCGGCGGTCAGAATGCCCTGGACCGAGGCGATGGAGGCTTCGACCTCGACGTTGACGACGATGTAGTCGTATTCCGGCCAATGACTCATCTCGTCGCCGGCCTTGGCCATGCGCTTGGCCACCACCTCGGCGGCATCCTGGGCGCGGGTGTGAAGCCGGCGCTCCAGTTCCTCGACCGATGGCGGCAGAACGAACACCGACACCAGATCGGCGCGGGCGCTCTGGCGCAGTTGCTGGGTGCCCTGCCAGTCGATGTCGAACAGCACGTCGCCCCCCCGGCTCAACACCGCCTCGACCGGGGCGCGCGGCGTGCCGTAATAGTTGTCGAACACCCTGGCGTGCTCCAGGAACTCACCGGCCTCGACCATGCGTTGGAACCGTTCGACGGAGACGAAATAATAGTCCCGGCCGTCGACCTCGCCGGGGCGGGGTGCCCTGGTGGTCGCCGACACCGACATGGAAATGGCGGAATCGCGCTGCAACAGCGCCCGCGAGATGGTGGTCTTGCCGGCGCCCGACGGCGACGACATCACCAGCATCAGCCCACGCCGGCCGATGGGAGGAAGAATATGGGACATGGTATCTACTCGATGTTCTGGACCTGCTCTTTGAACTGGTCGATCACGGCCTTGAGATCGAGGCCGACCCGGGTCAGCTCCACATCCGACGATTTGGAGCACAGGGTATTGGCCTCGCGGTTGAATTCCTGCGCCAGGAAGTCGAGCTTGCGGCCGATGGCGCCGCCCTGGCCGATCAGCTGGCGCGCCGCCTCGACATGGGCCTTGAGGCGGTCGAGTTCTTCCCGCACGTCGGCCTTGACCACCAGCAGCGCCACCTCCTGCGCCACCCGCTCCTCCGCCAGGGTCGGCGCCGCTTCCAGCACCGCCGCCAGCTGGGCACGGAAGCGATCACGGATGGCGTCGGGGCGCAACGCGGCGCATTCGCCGGCCCGGACCGACAGGGCGGCGATCTCGTCCAGTTGCGACGTCAGCACGGCGCCGATCCGACCGCCCTCGTCATTGCGCATGGCGGCGAGTTGATCGAGCATGCTGTCGAGCGTCGCCTTCATGGCGGTCTCGCGGGCCCGGCGCGATTCCTCGGTCTCGCCCCGTTCGGCATCGACCACCGGTTCCAGTACGCCCTTGATGGCGAGAAGGCCGTCGAGGCGGGCGGGGGCGACACCGGGAAAGCGCCCTTCCCACTCCTTGCACATGGACAGCAGCTGCGCCAGCAGCGGCGTGTTGACCTGGACTTGCGACTGCTCGCCGACCCGGCTGACCGACAGCGACAGCTGGACATTGCCGCGCTTGAGACGCCTGGCCGCCGCCTCGCGGGCGTAAACCTCCAAGGCATCGTGGCCGAAGGCCAGCCGGCAGCGGATTTCCAGGCCACGGCCATTGACGCTTTTCGCCTCCCACACCCAGGAAATCTGGGCGTCACGCCCCTCGGCGCGGGCATAGCCGGTCATGCTGGCGACGGTCACGGTATTCCCCTTCCTGCTGCGATCGCGGCCGTTATAGCCCCGACGGCGGCGGCCAACAACTGCCACCTTCCGCCCCACCCACCGGCGCGCTATCCTTTGGCCATGAACGAACGCCGCCGACCGCAACGGGGCCGCCCCAACGTCATCGAGATCGTCGTGCGGGTTCCCGCCGACAAGGCCGACGCGGTGCGCGCCTATGCCGGGCGGGTGTCGCGCCGGCGCAATCCCGCCAGCCGCGACGAGGTGCTGGAACGTCTGCGCGACCATGTGGACGTGCTGCGGCGTTTTGGCGTCAAGTCGCTGGCGCTGTTCGGCTCGGTGGTGCGCGACCAGGCCAAGCCCACCAGCGACATCGACCTGATGGTGGAGTTCCATCCCGGCCAGCCCGGCGGCCTGTTCCGCTATGTCGAACTGAAGCAGGCGCTGGAAGGGCTGCTGGGCCGCCCGGTGGACCTGATCACCTCGGGAAACATCAAGCCCCGCCTGCGCACTCGTATCCTGGCGGAATGCATTCCGGTATTCGACGAGGAGGCGGGCAAGCTTTGACCTTCAAGGACTGGCGGGTGCGTATCGAGGACATCCTGGAGGCCATCGAGCGTATCCGGCGTTATACCGCCGGCATGACCGAGGCCCAATTCGTCGCCGACGACCGGTCGGTGGACGCGGTCATCCGCAATCTGGAAATCGTCGGCGAGGCGGCGAAGCGGGTGCCCTCCCACGTCACCGATCGCCATCCCGAGATCCCCTGGAGCCGGATGACCGAGATGCGCAATATCCTGGTCCACGAATACCACTCGGTCGATGCCGCCATCGTCTACGACAGCGCCCGCCACGACCTGCCGCCGCTGGTGGCGCCGTTGAAGGCGCTGTTGAACGAGAAAGAGGCGTGACCGCGACGACGGTCCTCATCACCGGCGCCTCGTCCGGCCTGGGCGCGGGGCTGGCTCGGGATTACGCCGCGTCCGGAACCACCCTGTTCCTCTGCGGCCGCGATACCACCCGGCTGGAGGCGGTGGCCGCCTCGTGCCGCGAGCGGGGCGCCCGGGTGCATGCCGAGATTCTCGACGTCACCGACGCCCCGGCGATGCGCCACTGGGTCGAGAGCTGCGACGCCATCCGCCCCCTCGATCTGGTGATCGCCAACGCCGGCATTTCCATCGCCACCCTGGGCGGCGGGGAGGACGACCGGCACACCCGCGCCACCTTCGCCGTCAACCTGGACGGCACGCTGAACACGGTGCTGCCGGCGCTGCCCTTCCTGCGGGCCCGGCGGCGCGGCCATGTGGCGCTGATGAGTTCGCTGGCCTCGTTCCGCGGCTTCGCCGGCGCCCAGGCCTATTGCGCCTCCAAGGCGGCGGTCAGGCTGTGGGGCGAAGGGTTGCGCCCGACGCTGGCCGACGACGGCATCACCGTGTCGGTGATCTGTCCCGGCTTCGTCGACACCCCGATGACCCGGATCAACACCTGCCCGATGCCGTTCCTGCTGGACGTGGACACCGCCGTCGCCATCATCCGGCGCGGCCTGGACCACGGACGCGGCCGCATCGCCTTTCCCTGGCAGACCCACCTGATGGCCCGGCTTGCCGGCAGCCTGCCCGACCGCCTGATGGACGCCATCGCCCGGCGGATGCCGAGGAAATAGCGATGTCGGGCTTTGTTGGTTATCGCCCGATCCGATTTCCGCTATTTTGCCGGTGAGCCCTTGGAGAGCCCCCGATGACGATCGACCGAGACCTTCACGCCGGAGCCGAACCGGGCCTGCGTTTTGCCATGCTGATGACCCCCGACGGGCGGGTCATGGACCTGGGATGGAAGGACGTCGAGAAGTGGAGGCCGGCCGACGGCTTCCTTTGGGTCCACCTCGAACGCGACGACCCCACGGCGCAAGCCTGGGTGAGAGGACCGGCCGGCATCGACCAGCTGGTGGCGCTGGCATTGCTTGCCGAGGAATCGCGCCCCCGGGTCGAGGATGTGGACGACGACCTGCTGGTGGTGCTGCGCGGCGTCAACAAGGTGCAGCCCGGTGATCCGTGCGAGGACGATATCGACACCCAACTGGTGCCGATCCATATCTGGATGACCGCCAGCCGCTGCATCTCGCTGCGCGACAAGGCCCACAGCCTCAACGCGCTTCGCGATCTGCGCCTGACCATGATGACCGGCAAGGGGCCGCGCTCGGCCGGCACCCTGATGTCGAGGATCGCCGAGAAGGTCGCCGATCACCTGGGCGATCTGGTGGCCGAGGTCGAGGACGAGATTTCCGACCTGGAGGATCGCATCGGCGAGGGCGAGAACGGGCCGGACCTTCGCAGCGGCATCGCCGCGACCCGGCGCCGCGTCGTCCAGTTCCGCCGCTATCTGGCGCCCCAGCGCGACGCGCTCTACCGCCTGCGCCATGACGACGCCAGTTGGCTGACCAAGGACGCCAAGAAGCACCTGCGCGAGGTCAACGACCGCCTGATCAGCCATCTGGAGGATTTGGACGAAATCCGCCAGCGCGCCTCGATCCTTCAGGAGGAACTGGGAACCATGGTGGCCGAGCAGACCAATCGCAACACCTTCGCCCTGTCCATCGTCACCGTCGTGATGCTGCCGATGACCTTCATCACCGGCTATTTCGGCATGAACACCGGCGCCCTGCCCTTCGGCACCGAGCACCCTTACGGTACCGGGATCGCCACCCTCATCATCGGCGTGGTCGGTCTCGTCACCGGCTTGGTCCTGCGCTACGGCATCCGCGGGAGACGGTAGGGAGGGGGAAGGCGGCTACCCCGTCCCCCCACCAGCCTTGTCGCGCTCGGACTGGTCGGCCAGCGCCTTGTTCTCGGCGGCGATGGCCATGCGCCGAACGCCGGCGAAACGCTGATCAAGGCGGACGGCGCCGACCACGGCGGTGAACAGCGCCAGCCATACCACCCGGTTCTGATAGCGGTCGTGGGGATTGGAGATGGCGCCACAGACGAAGGCGTTGCCCAGGATCGCCGCCACCACCAGCAAGGCCAGCCCGGTGGTGGTGCGGTCGCGACGGCGCCATGCCACCAGCAGCAATGCCAGGGTCACCACCTCGGCGGCCTGATTGATCGGCACCTGAAAGGCGTTGAGGGCATCGAAGGCGATGGCCGGGCGCCGTTGCTGGCGGGCAAACCGGAATTCCTTGAACTCGTCGGGATAACGCCGGAGCTGGGTCTTGACGAAGTGCCAGGTCATCGGCACCAGATCCTCGCCGCTGTCGATGGACTCGATCTGGTCGATCATGTTGTCCGCCGCCGCCTCCAGCACCCGCAGGGGGAAGCGGCGGATGGCGTCATGGACGATGAACCCGGCCTCGTCATGCAGGGCCTTCCAGCCGCCCATCTCGTCGAATGGACTGTCACCCCACAGGAACTCGTCGGCGGTGCGCGGCAGTTCGTCCTTGTGGTCGCACATCTCCAACTGGACGCCCTGGGGACAGACCTCGTCGAGATAGGCCTTGGCGATGCCGTTCTGGACGAACAGCGCCAGTTGCAGCACCTGTCCCGATTCGCTGAAGACAAAGCGGCCCATGGCGAAATAATGAACGGTCGGCACCGTCAGGATGCCGCACACGATGGCGGCGCTCGCCACCCCCAGCCGCGGCCGCGGCATCCGCCGCAGGAACCGCGACAGCCCCCACATCGCCAGCAGCACCAGCAGCAGTCCGGCCGCCACCGCCACATGCGACATGTGGACGCAGATGGCCAGGGCGGTAACGATGCCCAGCGCCCAGCGGCGCCGATACGACAACCCCTCGCCGAACGCCAGGGCGGCGATGCCCAGGACGGCGACCCCGGCGAAGACATCGGCCAGCAGCTGCGACGCCACCCAGGGCAGGCCGGTGAACAGCGCCAGCCCCAGACCGACCCCCAGGAACACCATGTGGCGCCAGCGCCCGATGAAGCCCATCACCGCTTCATGCAGCACCCAGGTGGTCAGAATGGCGTGCAGCAGCGGCATCGCCCACAAGGTGCCGAACAGCCGAGCCACCGTGCACATCATGCCATAGGTCATGATGCGCCAGACGATGGGCTGGAACGTGAAGGCCATCTCCACGTAGTCCTCGCTGTCGAAGTAGATCAGCGGATAGCCGTTCCACAGCGCCGGCGCCATCAGCAGCACCACCACCAGCACGAAGGTCAGCGCGTGCCACGCCAGCTTCCAGCCGGTAAGGGGGACCCTGGCCATCAGCCTTAAGCCCTTTTCCAACTGGTGCCGGCGGCGCCGTCCTCCAGCACCACGCCCCGCTCGGCGAGGTCCTTGCGGATGCGGTCGGCCTCGGCGAAATTCCGCGCCTTGCGAGCCTCGGCGCGGGCGACGATGGCGGCTTCGATGTCGGCATCCGACGGACCTCCGACGGCGGCGCCCCGGAACCACGCCTCGGGAGACTGGCCCAGCAGCCCGAGCAGACGGCCCGATGCCAGCAGCGCGCCTTTGCAGCGCGCCTTGTCTTCCAGGTGGGCCGCCTTGTTCAGGGCGGAGGCCTGCTCGTGGAGGTGGCTGATGGCCAGCGGCGTGTTCAGATCATCCTCCAGCGCCGCCAGCACCGGCGTCGGCACCACGTCATAGCCGTTGGCGTCGATGTCGGCCACGGCGCGTAGCGCGGTATAGAGGCGATCCAGCGTCGTCCTGGCCTGGCGCAACGCCTCGGCGGTCCAGTCGAACGGCTGGTGGTAATGGGTGGCAAGCATGGCCAGCCGGATGGCTTCGCCCCCTTGCGTCTCGTTGGGGGCCTGGTCCAGCAGATCGCGCACGGTAAAGAAGTTGCCCAGCGACTTGGACATCTTCTCGCCTTCCACCATCAGCCAGCCGTTATGCAGCCAATAGCGGGCGAACGGCTTGCCGTTGGCGCAGGTGCTTTGGGCAATCTCGTTCTCGTGATGAGGAAACACCAGATCCTGGCCGCCGCCGTGGATGTCGAAGGTGGCGCCCAGATGCTCCAGGCTCATGGCGGAACATTCGATGTGCCAGCCCGGACGGCCGCGTCCCCACGGCGAGTCCCAGCCCGGCAGCTCGGGTGGCGACGGCTTCCACAGCACGAAATCGCCGGGATCGTTCTTGTAGGGCGCCACCTCGACGCGGGCACCGGCGATCATCTCGTCCTTGCTGCGGCCGGAAAATGCCCCGTATTCGGCCATGGAGCCGACGGCGAACAGCACATGGCCCTCGGCCTCGTAGGCATGGCCCGTGGCGATCAACCGGCCGATCATGGCGATCATCTGGGCGATATGGGCGGTGGCGCGCGGCTCGACGTCGGGGGCCAGGCAGTTCAGCGCCGCCATGTCCTCGTGGAACAAGCGGGTGGTGCGTTCGGTGATCACGGCGATCGTCTCGCCCGAATCCTTGGCCCTGGCGTTGATCTTGTCGTCCACGTCGGTGATGTTGCGGACATAGCGCACCGACGGGTACAGCGCCTTGAGCAGACGGTAGAGCACATCGAACACGATCACCGGCCGGGCGTTGCCGATATGGGCACGGTCATAGACGGTGGGGCCGCAGACATACATGCCGACATGGCCGGGATTCAGCGGCTCGAAGACGTCCTTGCGCCGCGTCAGGGTGTTGTAGAGAACCAAGGGCACCGATCAGACTCCCGGAATCATGCTCACGCCGTCCGTCCCGACAGCCTCGCCTCGGCGCGGGCACGTCCGATCAGAGGTAACAGACTCTTGAGTTCGGGTCCATTCTCGCGGCCGGTCAGGGCCAGGCGAAGGGGATGGAACAGCGCCTTGCCCTTGCGCCCGGTCGCCTGCTTGACCGCCTCGGTCCAGGCGGCCCAGGTGCCGGCATCCCAGGGCTCGGCCGGCAGCAGGGCGGCAGCGGCGGCGGTGAAGTCGCCGTCCTCGATCACCGGCGCCAATTCGGCACGGCAGATCGCCCACCAGTCCCTGGCCTCGGCCAGCACGCTCAGGTTGGGCCGCACCGCCAGCCAGAACGCCTCGTCGGCGCCGGCCAGACCCAGCCGGGCCTCGACCTCGGCGAAGGACAGCGAATGCATCAGCCGGGCGTCAAGCCGTTCCAACTCGGCGGCATCGAATTTGGGGGTGCCGCGCCCCAGCTTGTCCCAGGCGAATTCCGCCGCCAGCTCGGTCAGCGAATGGCGGATCTCGACGGGGTCCGAGGTGCCCAGCTTGGCCAGCAGCGAATTCAGCGCCATGGCCTCGACCCCGCGTTCACGCAATTCCCGCAGCGAGCCCGAGCCCAGCCGCTTCGACAGCCCCTCGCCACCGGCCCCGGTCAGCAGCGGCAGATGGGCGAAGGCCGGGGGCTGGGCGCCAAGCGCCTGGAACAGCTGGATTTGCGGCGCCGTGTTGGTGACGTGATCCTCGCCGCGCACCACATGGCTGATCCCGAATTCGATGTCATCGACCACGCTGGGCAGGGTGTAGAGAAAGCTGCCGTCGCCCCGGATCAGCACCGGATCGGACAGGTTGGCGCCGTGATAGTGGCTGGGACCGCGCACGCAATCGTCCCAGCGGACCTCGGCATGGTCGAGCCGGAAGCGCCAGTGCGGCCGACGCCCCTCGCCCTCCAGCCCGGCGATATCGCCGGCCGAAAGCGCCAGCGCGGCGCGGTCGTAGACCGGCGGCAGGCCGCGGGCCAGTTGCAGCTTGCGCTTGAACTCCAGTTCGTCCGCCGTCTCCCAGCAGGGATACAGCCGTCCGGCGGCCTTCAGCGCGGCGGCGGCGGCCTCGTAGCGGTCCAGCCGCGCCGACTGCGCCTCGCGACGGTCCCATTCCAGCCCCAACCAGCGAAGATCGGCAACGATGGCGTCGGCGAATTCCGGTCGCGACCGTTCCAGATCGGTATCGTCGAGGCGCAGGATGAAGCGGCCGCCCCGTGACCGGGCGAACAGCCAGTTGATCAGGGCGATGCGGGCATTGCCCACATGCAGCAGGCCGGTGGGGCTGGGGGCGAAGCGGACGGTGACGGTCATGGCAGCGCGGTGAAGGCGTTGGTGATGGGATAGCGCCGTTCCTTGCCGAACGAGCGCGACGAGACCTTCACCCCCGGCGGTGCCTGGCGGCGCTTGTACTCGGCGCGGTCGAGCATGCGCCACACCCGGCGCACAGTGGCCTCGTCGAAGCCTCGGGCGCAGACATCGGCGACGCTCAGTTCTCCCTCGATCAGGCATTCCAGGATGCCGTCCAGCACGTCATAGGGCGGCAGGGTGTCCTGGTCGGTCTGGTTGGGCTTCAATTCGGCCGAGGGCGGCTTGGTGATCACCCGCTCGGGCATCACCGCGCCTTGCGGCCCCAGGCAGCCGTCGGGACGATGATGGTTGCGCCACGACGACACCGCGAACACCGTGGTCTTGTAGACGTCCTTGATCACGGCGAAGCCGCCGCACATGTCGCCATAGAGGGTGGCATAGCCGCACGACATCTCGCTTTTGTTGCCGGTGGACAGCACCATCGGACCGAACTTGTTGGATAGCGCCATCAACGTCAGCCCGCGCGAACGCGATTGCAGGTTTTCCTCGGTGATATCGGCGTCCCGACCCAGGAATGCCGGCGCCAGCATGGTGTCGAACGCCGCCATCGCCGGGCCGATATCGACGCTGTCCAGCCGCACCCCCAGCAGGCGGGCGACCAGGGCGGCGTCTTCCAGGCTTTCCGCCGAGGTGTAGGGCGACGGCATCATCACGCACCACACCTTGTCGGCGCCCAGGGCATCCACCGCCACCGCCGCGCACAGGGCGCTGTCGATGCCGCCCGACAAGCCAAGCACAACGCCGGGAAAGTGGTTCTTGCCCACATAGTCGCGCAGGCCGGTCACCATGGCGCGGTAGACGCCTTCCAGCCGCGAGGCCGGCGGCGCCACCGGCCCCTCGCAGCGCCAGCCGGACGGCTCGCGGGTCCAGCGGGTCAGAACGACGTCCTCGGTCCAGGCCGGCAGGCTGGCCAGGGTCCGGCCGTCGCCGCCGACCACGAACGAGGCGCCGTCGAACACCAGTTCATCCTGCCCGCCCACCTGATTGACATAGATCAGCGGCAAGCCGGTCTCGGCCGCCCGCGCCTGGGCATGGCGCAGCCGCACCCCCGGCTTATCCATCTCGAACGGCGACCCGTTGGGCACCACCAGAATCTCGGCTCCGCCCTCGCCCAGGGTCTCGGCGACATCGGAGAACCACATATCCTCGCAGATCAGCACGCCGAGACGGACGCCGCGAAACGACACCGGCCCGGGATGGGGGCCGGCGGCGAACACCCGGGCCTCGTCGAACACGCCGTAATTGGGCAGGTGATGCTTGAGCCTGGTGGCGGCGATACGACCGTGATCAAGCAGCAACGCGGCATTGTGCACCTTGTCGGCCACCCGCCACGGTGCCCCCACCAGCATGGCGGGACCGTCCAGGGTCTCGGCCGCCAGTTCGTTAACCGCCGCCTCGCAGGCGTCGATGAAGGCCCCTTTCAGCACCAGATCCTCGGGGGGATAGCCGCAGACGCACAACTCGCCGAACACCACCAGATCGGCGCCCATGGCCGCCGCACGGGCGCGGGCGTCGCGGATCAGCCGGGTGTTGCCGGCGATGTCGCCAACCACAGGATTGACTTGCGCCAGGGCAATGGCAAGGGATTCTGACATGAAGCGATCGGCCGGAAAATGTGAGTCGGGCGCACACTATCGCGGATTTTTCACCCTGTCACCGCCGCCATCGCTTTCAGCCGCTTGGCCGCCATGGTGTAGCCGCCACTACCGCCGTCGAGGAAGTGGACATGGCGGTTGGCCAGCGGATCGGCGACCAGGCAGGTCATCACCGCCTCGTCGGAGACCTGGATGCCGTAACGCAGTTCCCCCCGGCCCTCGCGCTGGTCGAGATAGGCCTGGATGGCGGCGATCCCGTCGGCGGGACAATCGAACACCACCGCCACGGTGTCGTCGTGGCGCACGAAATCGGTGTTGGTGGCCAGTTCGCGGAAATAGCGGCGGGGATCGAACCGCCCCACCGGCAGCATGAAGCGGAACAGCAGTTTCGCCGCCACGCATTCCACCATCACCCGGATCATCCACGGCGCCAGCGGGCCGCGCCCTTTGCGCGCCTTGGCCTCCATCGCCGCGCCGGCCATGGTCCAGCCGTGGCGGATGTTGGCGGGATGGGCGACGCGCAGCCCGGTCTCGACACTGTCGGCCAAGCGGCAGAGATCACCATACAGTTCACCATGATCGATGCCGCCCTGAACCAGCAGGGCGATCACCCGACCGCGCCGCGACCGGAGCGGCGCCACCCTGCAGGACAGGCCGGACAGATCCGGCGGCTCTCCGTCATCGGCCGCCTCGGGAATCTCGGACAGCGCCGTCAGCTCGGCATCGCCGCGGCCCTTGACCGCCTGCTCCAGCATGTCCATGCCGCCGCCCTCGAACATGCCGAAGGCGTTGCCGGGCGAAGGTTCATAGCGCCCCACCAGGATGCGGCCGCCGCGGCGTTCGATCTCGGCCACCGGCACCATGCCGACCCGAAGCGGCAGGCCGTATTCCCGCGCGGTAAAGGCGCGGGTCCGGGCCAGGGCACGCCGCGCGCCCTCGGCGTGTTGAGGCGGGATCAGGGCCATGGCGCCGTCACCACCGAACTGAAAGGCGATCTCGTCGGGGGCGCATTGATTCTTGAGCGCG
This sequence comes from uncultured Rhodospirillaceae bacterium, assembly GCA_903901915.1. Lineage (GTDB taxonomy): Bacteria > Pseudomonadota > Alphaproteobacteria > Rhodospirillales > Magnetospirillaceae > Phaeospirillum. The sequence goes on from CAIUSV010000030.1 coordinate 20,448, forward strand.
GCGATGGCCGAGGCGCCGACGAAATTCACCGCCTTCAGCTGCCCCCGCTCCACCGCCGCGGTCGAGCCCCGTACGTCGGTAGATACCGCCAGCCAGTCGGACGGCGCCGGCCGGTAATAGGCCCCGTCGAAGACGCTCGCCATGGTCCGCATCGGTGGAAGCGACTGAAACATCGGGTTCCGTGGTGGCGATTGGCACGGCCTCGGGGTATCCTTACCCCTGGTTCCGATACCGAGACTCCAGGATGCCCGACCGCCCCGCCCTCCGCAAGCCTGCCGCCACCGCCAAGGCACCGTCCGGGGCGCGCTGTTGCGAAACCATCGGCGCCACCATGATCGGACATTTCGCCACCCGCCTGGAGGTCGAGGCCGGCAAGGCCGGCGGGGCGCTGACCGCGGCGCAGATCCGGGCCTTGGCCCACCGCTTCGTCGAACGCGAGCAGGCCCGCTTCGGCGCCCTCTACCAGCGCGCCTGGGACGAGTGCTCCCTGATGCGCGAGACACATCAGCTGGAAAGCGGGCGGCGCATGCCCTTCGACCGCATCCTGATGCGCCGCTTCGCCCCGCTGTTTCCGCCGCGTACCGGCGACGACGGCGGCGTCGGCATCCTGTCTCGGCGCATCATCCCCGGGTTCAATCTGGCCATCGAGAAGATGATCGGCCCCACCCTGCACCAGCAATGCCAAGGTAAGTGCGAGGCCGTGCTGGACCGCCACGCCCTGCCCGGCGGTGGCTGGGACTGGGAGACGGTCTACGCCGATCCCGAATGCATCGCGCTGGTCGATCATGTCCTGGTGGTGGTCGCCCACTATTTCACCAGCTTCGACAAGCGTCGCGCGTGGTTCATGGAACTGGTCAACAGCCACCTCGCCCCAGCCGCCCATGGCGCCCCCGACGAGCATTGGCGACTGGGCGACAGTGCCTTCTCGGCGCTGATGCGGGCCTTGTTCGCAGATCTGGCGACCAGCCTGCGCACCGACCCGCGCGGCATTCGCGCCCGGTGGGGCGACCAGACCCACGACGCTCTCGGCGAATTCCTGATGCGGCTGGACCGGGGGTAGAGCCCCCGAAGCACTCCGGCTGAGTCATGCCTCGCCGAGGGCAGATGCGGCCCGCTTGGTTTCAGCGCTCAGACATCCGCTCGGCGACCCGCCCCAGGGTCATGGCACATCCGGGAAACATCGTCGCCAACTTCTGGGCGAGATGACGGGCGTGCTCGTGGTCGATCTGACGCCCCTCAAGCTCGGCCTCCAGTATGGCATTAAGCTGAAATATCTCTTCGCGTCTGCGCAGCATGCCCCCCCTCCCCGTCCCGATCCTTCCCGAAGGAAATTGTGGAAACCCCATACCAATATAGGAGAGTCCGTACGGACGAAGGAGACACCCTCCCGGCTAGTCGGCCCTGCCGAAAGCATACTGACGTTCGGATAATCGGCGTACGGAGCGGATCAGATTCCCGCGCCGGCATCGAGAATGCCGGTCTGGCGCTCGACCTCGACCAGCAGGGCATGCAGTTCGGGCTCGGCGAACCCGTCCTGTTCCAGGTGACGGATGGTGTTGATCAGATAGTCGCGGTTAAGGCCGGCGCAGCCCTCGGCATCCATGATGATGGCGGCGGCCCGTTCGATGGGCAGACGGCCGGCATAGTGCCGGTGCCCGGTGTCGGCGACGAAGGTGTAGGCATCGACCACCCTTCCGTCGGCGCACCGGACCGCCAGGGTGCGCGCGGCATAGGCGTAGCCGATCAGCTCGCGCTCGTCGAGGTAGTCGATCACCGCGCGGCGGCGCGCGGCGGCCACCCGGAACGCCAGCCCCCGACAGCTGCCGCCGGCATCCAGCCCCAGCACCAGACCCGGCCGCTCCGGCGTGCCGCGCCAGTGGCGGGAATAGACGCAGAAATCGCGGTGCCAGCCGTCGAGTACCGCCGGCTCCACCGACACGTATTCAAATCCGGGCCGCCACATCAACGAGCCGTAGCCGAATATCCATAGATCACGATGGCTGGTCATGGCTAAAGTGGCCGCGAAAATAAAGGGACCGAACAATGACAGATCGCCGGGCCGCCATCCAGAGCGGTGATACCCTGACCGAAGCCGACCGCGCCAGTCTCTACCGCGTCTTGCTGTCGCGCCGCGACGTGCGCGGCCAGTTCCTGCCCGACCCCATCCCCGACGAGGTGCTGGCCCGCATCCTGGTCGCCGCCCACTACGCCCCCTCGGTCGGCTTCATGCAGCCGTGGAGCTTCATCCTGGTGCGCTCGCCCGAGGTCCGGGCCAGGGTGAAGACCGCCTTCGAGACGGCCAACGCCGAAGCCGCCGCCATGTTCGAGGGCGAACGCGGCGACAGCTACCGCGCCCTCAAGCTGGAAGGCATCCTGGAGGCGCCGGTCAACATCTGCGTCACCTGCGACCGCGACCGCGCCGGGCCGGTGGTGCTGGGCCGCACCCACATCCCGACCATGGATCTCTATTCCACCGTCTGCGCCGTCGAGAATCTGTGGCTGGCCGCCCGTGCCGAAGGAATCGGCCTGGGCTGGGTCAGCATCATCTCGGAACCGGCGCTGAAGGACATCCTCGGCCTGCCGAAGCGGGTGGTGCCGGTGGCCTATCTCTGCCTTGGCCGGGTCAGCCACTTCTTCGCCCGCCCCGAACTGGAAACCGCTGGTTGGACCAGGCGCCTGCCGCTGGCCGATCTGGTAACGCTGGACCGCTGGGACGGCGAACACGACCCGGCGCTGGGCGAAGTGCTGGCCAGGGTCCAGGCCGGCGCGGACAACGGCACCATGGACTGACGGCCGGACTGGAAATGTCCGCCTCGGAGTCGTATAGAGAACGCCGTTTTACGTTTCGCCGCCGCGAAATGCTGGGAGACGAAGAGTACATGTCCGAGAATTGGTCGCCCGACAGCTGGCGCTCTAAGCCGATCCATCAGGTTCCCACCTACCCCGATCCCGCCAAGCTGACCGAGGTGGAAGAGACCCTGCGCAATTTCCCGCCGCTGGTGTTCGCCGGCGAGGCGCGGCGGCTGAAGGCGGCGCTGGCGGACGTGGCCGAGGGCAAGGCGTTCCTGCTCCAGGGCGGCGACTGCGCCGAAAGCTTCGGCGAATTCCACGCCAACACCATCCGCGATACCTTCCGCGTGCTGTTGCAGATGGCGGTGGTGCTGACCTACGGCGCCGCCATGCCGGTGGTCAAGGTCGGGCGCATGGCCGGACAGTTCGCCAAACCGCGCTCGTCGGACACCGAGACCATCGACGGCGTCACCCTGCCCAGCTATCGCGGCGACAACGTCAACGGCAGCGAGTTCACCGCCGAAGCGCGGGTGCCCGATCCTCAGCGGATGATCCGCGCCTACAACCAGTCGGCCGCCACCCTCAACCTGCTGCGGGCTTTCGCCCAGGGCGGCTATGCCGACCTGCACAAGGTGCATCAGTGGACGCTGGGCTGTGTCGCCGGCACCTTGCAGGCGGCACGTTACCAGGATCTGTGCAACCGGCTCGACGAGACCCTGGCGTTCATGGAAGCCTGCGGCATGACGTCGGAGACCACGCCGCAGCTGCGCGAAACCGACTTCTTCACCTCGCACGAGGCGCTGCTGCTGCCCTATGAGCAGGCGCTGACCCGCATCGATTCCACCTCCGGCGACTGGTACGACTGTTCCGCCCACATGCTGTGGATCGGCGAGCGCACCCGTCAACTTGACGCCGCCCATGTGGAATTCCTTCGCGGCGTAAAGAACCCGCTGGGCTTCAAGGCCGGCCCCGGAGTCTCGGCCGACGAGCTGCTGGGCCTGATCGAGCGGCTCAACCCCGACAACGAGCCGGGCCGCATCACCATCATCACCCGCATGGGCGCCAGTCAGGTCGAAGCCAAGCTGCCCGGCCTGCTCCGCGCCGTGCGCCGGGAAGGTCGCTCGGTAGTGTGGTCGTGCGACCCCATGCACGCCAACACCATCAAGGCGGCGTCGGGCTACAAGACCAGGCTGTTCGACGACATCCTGGCCGAAGTCCGCGCCTTCTTCGCCGTCCACAAGGCCGAAGGCAGCCATGCCGGCGGCGTCCATTTCGAGATGACCGGCCAGGACGTCACCGAGTGCGTCGGCGGCATGACCGCCATTACCGAGGACATCCTGGGCGACCGCTATCATACCGCCTGTGACCCCCGGCTGAATGCCACCCAGGTGCTGGAACTGGCATTCCTGATGGCCGAACAGCTCAAGGACGAACGGGTCCAGGCCCGCGCCAAGGCCCGCGCGGCAGGACGTTGAGGCAGCCATGATCTTTTCCCGCCCCATTGATGATCGCTATTTCGAGGACTACCAGCCCGGCGCGGTGCATCGCTTCGGCTCGGTGCTGGTCGAGGAGGACGAGGTGATCGCCTTCGCCAAGCGATACGATCCCCAGGACTTCCATACCGATCCCGAGGCGGCCCGGAACACCATTTTCGGCGGCCTGATCGCCAGCGGCTGGCACACCGCCGGACTGATGATGCGGATGTACGCCGAACACTACCTGACCAAGGTGGCCAGTCTGGCGTCGCCCGGTGTCGATGAACTGCGGTGGATCAAGCCGGTACGGCCGGGCGACACCCTGTCGGTGCGGGTCACCGTGCTGGACGCGGTGCCGTCGCGCTCCAAGCCCGATCGCGGCGTCATCACCTCGTTCATCGAGGTGTTGAACCAGGCCGACGACGTCGTCCTCAGCATGCGGGCCGTCAATATGGTCGGACGCCGTAATCCGGGCGGCGCCAGCTAGACTTTCGTTACTGGCGCGTCATAACTCCCTGATATACAGTCTTTCCCTGGGGCAGGCTCGACGGGGAGGAGCGTTTCATGGGAAAAGCCGGGATTCTCGTCAAACTGCTGTCCACCGCCCTGCTGGCGGTGGTCGGCTTCGCCATCCTTTCCATCGTGGCGCTCAGCCAGTTGCGTCAGTCCATGCTGGACGACCGCGTCGCCAAGGTGAGATCCCTTGCCGAAGTGGCGCGAGGCACCGTCAAGTCGTTTCACGATCGCGCCAAGGCCGGCGAATTCGATGAAACCACCGCCAAGGCCCAGGCCGCCGAGAACCTGCGGCAGATCCGCTATCAGGGCGAGGAATATTTCTTCATCTATGATTTCGACGGCAACAACCTCATGCATCCGATCAGGCCGGAGCGCGAGGGCAAGAATTTCCTCAACGTCGATTACATCCGCGTGATGATCGCCGGTGCCAAGGCCGGCGGCGGCCTGGCGTTCTATCAATTCCCCCGCCCCGGCTCGGATGTCCCCGCCCCCAAGGTGTCCTTCGCCATGGGATACGCCCCCTGGAACTGGATGATCGGCACCGGCATCTACATCGATGACATCGATGCCGAATTCCGCGCCGCCGCCTGGCGGTTCGGCGGCATCGCCCTGGTGGTTACCCTGGCCGCGCTGGGATTGGTGACGCTGCTGGCCCGCGACATCGCCCGGCCGCTGATCCGTCTGGCCGGAGTGGCGCAGCGTCTGGCCAAGGGCGAATACGACATCAAGTTGGAGCCGAACCGCCGCGGCGACGAGATCGGCACCCTGGCCGGGGCGATCGCCGTGCTGCGCGACGAAGCCGCCCAGACGGCAGCGGCGCGACAGAAGCAGCAGGAGGCCTACGCCACCGCCTCGACCCTGCGCCACGAGGCACGGATCAAGCTGGCCGACGACGTCGAAACCACCATCAAGCGGGTCGCCGACGTCCTGGTCGGAGCCGTCGCCGAAATGGAGGATGCGGCGCGTACCGTTTCGGGCGCGGTCGAAAGCGCCGGCGATCAGGCATCCCGGGTGGTCGCCACCGCCGAGCAGGCATCCGCCAACGTCGCCACCGTCGCCACCGCCGCCGAAGAGCTGTCGGCCTCGATCCACGAGATTTCCCGCCAGGTCCACCGCTCGTCGTCGATCTCGGGACAGGCCGTGACCGAGGCCGACCGCACCAACGCCCTGGTCCTTGGCCTGTCCGAGGCCACCAACCGCATCGGCGAGGTGGTCAACCTCATCACCGATATCGCCAGCCAGACCAACCTGCTGGCCTTGAACGCCACCATCGAGGCCGCCAGGGCGGGCGATGCCGGCAAGGGCTTCGCCGTCGTCGCCAACGAGGTCAAGACCCTGGCCAACCAGACCGCCAAGGCGACCGAGGAGATCACCTCGCAGGTCTCCACCGTTCAGGCCCGTACCCGCGAGGCGGTCGAGGCCATCCGCGGCATCGGCGGCACCATCGGCACCCTGAATGAAATCGCCGGCGCCATCGCCGCCGCGGTCGAGGAACAGGGCGCCGCCACCGCCGAAATCGCCCGCAACGTCCAGGAAGCGGCGGCGGGCACCCAGGAGGTGACGTCGGTGCTGGGGCAGCTCTCGGCCGTCACCGCCGAGGCCGGCGGCAGTGCCAACAGCGTGCTGACCATCGCGCAGCGACTGACCGGCGAGGCCGACCATCTGGAAAGCGAAGTCCACACCTTCATGGACTCGGTACGCTCCGACAAGGGATCGGTTGGCTAGATCAGGAACAGGTTGTCCAACGCCTTGAACAGATCGTCGGCGAAGCTGGCCCCCTTGTAGAGCACCGGCACCCGCGCCGGCAGTTGCTTGAGGGTGTCGTCGTCCTTGTCCAGGCTGGTGATGACCGCAAGCGGAATGTTCCGGGTCGACGGCATCGAGGCCAACGCCACCGCCAGATCGATGCCTTCGAGATCGGGCATCATCGCCGAAATGATCACCAGATCCGGCTTGGTCTCCACCACCATGGCGAAGGCCCTGAGCGTATCGGGCATGATCGAGACGCGATAGCCGCACTGCTGCAACTCCCGCTCGACGAAGCGGGTCTGAGCGCCGTGGGGCATCACCAGCAGAACCTCGACGTCGCGAATCTCGATGTCGCCAAGATCGAAACCCAGCTTGACCGGCAGCTTGCGCACCAGACTGGCGGGATCGCTCTCGGCGGCGGCGGCCGTGCCGCTGACGGCAAGGCGGGTCATGGTATCGAAAAACCGCTGCAAGTCATCCCACATGCGCGGTGGCGGCGCCCCCGTCGGCGCGTTGGCCAGGTATTCGTCAAGACGATGGGCGACGGTCGCCAGCTGATGCATGGCGAAATTGGACGCCTGCCCCCGGAACAGCACCGCGGCGCGGCGGCAGTCGGTGACGACCTTGACCAAGTCCAGACGGCCGTTGCGCAGGGCATCCAACGCGACGTCAAGCGACTGCAAGGTCTCGACCAACTCGTCGATGAACTCCTGGCGAAGCTGATCGACGACTTCGTGGCCCCCCTTGCCGTGCTGCCCATTTGCTGAATCCGACATGGACCGGCCCACCTCCCGACTGTCGTGTTCGATCGACCGGCGCAGTGTAGTCGACCCCGGTCATCATGACCACGGTTTTGGGCGCGGCCGGATCGGAACCGCCCGATTCAACAGCCTTGTTGCGCGGGCGATGAACTTCGGTGAAACTGAGTTCGCATATTCGCCAAAGACGGCGGTCCCGCCAGCCGGGCCCGCCCGCCCCGGCGCCATATCCCAAGGTTTAGGACGGTCCATTGCCCTCCATTAACGCCATTGACCGCATCGTCCAGAAGACGCTGCTCAGTTGCGGAGCCGACGCCACCATTCTCGAAGCCGCCCAAAGCATGGCCGCGGCCCATTGTAGTTCCATCCTCATCGTCGAGAACGGCAAACCGGTCGGCATCTGGACGGAACATGACGCCCTGGCCATCGACATCGATGATCCCCAAGCCTTCAGCCAGCCGATCGCCACGGTGATGAGCGCGCCGATCAAGACCATTTCGCGCCACACCAGCATCGGCGACGCCGGCATGCGCTTCAAACTCGACGGCGTCCGCCACTTCGTCGTGGTCGATGACGACGGCAACGCCATGGGTATCGTCAGCCAGAGTGACGTCATCCTTCACCATGGCGTCGAGCACTATCTGGTGCTGCGCCATGTACGTACGGCCATCAGCCGTCCGATGGTGCTGATCCCCCCCTCGGTAAGCCCAAGCGACGCGGTCGCGCGCATGCACGCGGGACGGGCCGACGCCGCCGTGGTCCTGGGCGATGGCCACGACGGTCCCGGCATCATCACCGAACGCGACGTCGTTCGCCTGATCGCCGGCCAGAGGCCCGCGGCGGCCACGGTCGGGGAATTGGCCAGCCGGCCACTGATCGCCATCCGCGACGACGACTCGCTGCTGGCGGCGCGCAACCTGCTGGAAGAAAAGGGCATCCGCCACATCGTCGTGATCGATGCCGACGGCGAACTGGTGGGGCTGTTGTCGTTTTCCGACATCCTGGCGACGCTGCAATACGAATACGTCCATCGCCTGGACGAGGCGCTGCGCGAACGTGACGAAGCGCTGCTGCGCTCGCGCAAGGACCTCAGCCTAGCCCGCAGGGTGATCGAGGCGTCGCTGGACGGCATCATGATCGTCGGGGCCGACGCCAAGGTCGAGTTCGTCAACCCCGCCTTCACCCAGATGACCGGCTACGCCCCGGAAGACATCATCGGCCAGAACCCGCGGGTGCTCAAATCCGGCCGCCACGACGCCGCCTTCTATCAATCCATGTTCGACACCCTGGCCCGCCAGGACTACTGGCAGGGCGAGATCTGGAACCGCCGCCGGAATGGCGAAATCTTTCCCGAATGGCTGACCATCAACGTCATCCGCGAGGATGACGGCGCCATTTCCCAGTACGCCGCCATCTTCAGCGACATCACCGAGCGCAAGAAGACCGAGGAGCGGATCAAGAACCTGGCCTATTTCGACGTCCTGACCGGCCTGCCCAACCGCCGTCTCTTCACCGACCGCCTGCAGTTGGCCATCGCCAACGCCCATCGCCACGGCCACCTGATGGCGATCATGTTTCTCGATCTCGATCTGTTCAAGCGGATCAACGACTCGCTGGGCCACGGTGTCGGCGATCAGGTCCTGGTGGAGACCGCCACCCGCGTCGGCCACTGCGTGCGCGAAGGCGATACGGTGGCCCGTCTGGGCGGCGACGAGTTCACCGTCCTGCTGCCCGAGATCGACCATGTCGAGGATGCCGCCAAGCTGGCGGAACGGGTGATTTCCCATGTCAAGCAGCCGTTCTTGATCGGTGACCACGAACTCTACGTCACCACCTCGATCGGCATCGCCGTCTATCCCGCCGACGGCACCTCGGTGGAATCGCTGATCAAGAACGCCGATACCGCCATGTACCGGGCCAAGGATCTGGGACGCAACAGCTTCCAGCTCTACACCCCGGCCATGAACGCCCTGTCGTTCGAGCGCCTGTCCATGGAGGCCAGCCTGCGCCACGCCCTGGTGCGCGACGAGTTCCGGCTGGCCTATCAGGTCAAGGTCGATCTGGTCAGCGGCCACATGTCCGGCGTCGAGGCACTGGTGCGCTGGCACCATCCCGAACTCGGCCTGGTGTCGCCGGTCGATTTCATCCCACTGGCCGAAAACATGGGCGTCATCTCCGACATCGGCGAATGGGTGCTGACGGCAGCCTGCCGCCAATGCAAGCACTGGCATGACCTGGGGCTGCCGCCGGTACGCATCGCCGTCAATGTCTCGGCGTTGCAGTTCCGCGAGACCGACATGCCGGCGGTGGTCGCCCGCGCGCTGAAGGAAACCGGTCTGGCGCCCCAGTTCCTGGAACTGGAACTGACCGAGACCGTGCTGATGCAGCGGGTCGACGACGTGGTCCAGGTGCTGAAGGAACTGCGGACCATGGGATGCCGCATCTCCATCGACGACTTCGGCACCGGCTATTCCAGCCTCAGCTACCTCAAGCGCATGCCCATCGACGCGCTGAAGATCGACCGCTCGTTCGTCAACGACATCTTCGGCGAGGATTCCCAGGTCACCGAGGAAGGCGCCGAGATCGTCTCGACCATCATCAATCTGGCCCACAACCTCAAGCTCAAGGCCATCGCCGAAGGCGTCGAGACCGCCGAACAGGCCGCCTTCCTGCGCTCGAAGGGCTGTGACGAGGTTCAGGGCTTCCTGATCAGCCGGCCGGTCTCGGGCGAGGACCTGATCAGCCTGTTCGACCGCAACCTGCTGCCGGGCGCGGCGCCTTAGCCCCGGATCGGCCCTACTCCGCCGGGACCTCGGCCAGGACGACGCGCTCGGGCGGAAGACGCGACGCCGCCAGGGCGACCATCGCCGCGGCGATGGCCAACAGCAGGAACAGCGCCTCGAAGCCGCCGGTGGCTCCGCGGATCACCGACACCAGCGGCACCCCCAGCCCCGACACCCCGAAGGACAGCACGAACTTCAGCCCGAAGGCGGTGCCCCGCCATCTGGCCGGGGTATAGCGCGACAGCAGCAGGTTCTCGGCCGGAATGCCGGCCATGTTGAAGCTGACCGCCAGCACGGCCACCGCCACCAGACCATACCCCGAGGCGTAGGCCAGCCCCAGCAACAGCGGAACCTGCGCCAGCGCGGCGAAGATATAGATACGGCGGGGCGACAGCCGGTCGGCAAGATGGCCGGCCAGAATCTGGGTCAGGCCAGCCAACAGATAGACGACGGTGACGCCACCGGCCGCCACCGCGACGCCGGCATCCCCCAGACGCTCGGCGAACAGCTTGGGCAGCACCGGCTGGGTCGATTGATAGATCAGGCCGGCGCACAGCATGGTCACCGACAGCACCAGACCGGCGCGCACCGCGTCCTCGCGGCTGGCGGCCGGCTCGGGTCGGCGATCGCCCCGGACCTCGACGACCACCCCTCGGAGCACCATCACCAGAAACAGCACCCCGGTGGCCACCACCGCCACTCCCGGTACGATGAAGGCCGCGCGCCAGCCCGAGACCGCGATCAATCCCCCCGCGACGATTCCGGCCAGGGCCGGACCAATACCACCGAATACGCCGTTCAGGCCAATGGCCTTGCCCTTGTCGACGGCGTTGCGGATCAGCCACGCGATCCCCACCGGGTGGTAGATCGAGCCGAACACCCCCATCAACCCCAACGCCAGCGCCAGCATCCACGGCCCCTGGGCAAATCCGACCCCAACGGCCGCTCCGCCCAGGCCCAGGAAGTACACGGCCATCATGCCGACCGTGCTCCAGCGATCGCCCAGCCAGCCGGCCAAGGGCGCCAACAGGCCATAGCACAGCTTTCCCGCGACGATCAGCGCCAGCACCTCTTCGTAGCTCATGCCCATTTCGGCCGGCAGCACCAGCGCGGCAATAAAGAAGATCGGCTCGAAGATATGGGCATAGGCATGGCCGACGCACGAGAACGCCAGCGAGGCGCGGGCCGAGCGGGCGGAAATGGCAACGGCGGCGGACGACATGGCGACAAAATCCGGCTGATCACGGGTCGGGCCACTCTGCCATCGCCCCAGTGGAAACTGCAACCGAACGCCGCAAGTGGAAACGAATTCGTCACGGCCAGCAGGCTTGCATCACATCGGCGATTGAACGAGAGTGGGGCGACTTTCAGTATTTTTCGCGTTTGCCGCCGGCGGTTTCCCAATGAACATGACGTCAGTGCTCTTGATCAGTTTCGCCGCGGGTGTAGTCCTGGTCGTCGGCGGCGGACTGGTCATGTACATGGCCCAGTTGGTCAAGAACGCCTACGAACTGAAGATCCAGATCAATAGCGAGGTCGAGGAACGCCTGACCAAGATGGGCGAGGACCTCGACAAGAAAAGCCGCTGGATCAAGCGCGATCTGCTGGAAGAGATCGAGAAGATCAAGACCGCCATGGAATCCGACAACGCCCGCAAGTTCCACGACCTCACCGAACCGCTGACCAAACGGCTGGATGCCATCGAAGAAACCTTCAGCAAGGACCGGGCCGAGTGGAAAAAGGGCTTTGACGGCGACCGCGAGGCCCTGGCCAAGCTGGAAGGCAAGATCGCCTTGCTGCGACGCGACTTAAGACAGGGCGGCACCGGCGACACCCCCGCCGCGATTTCGCTGGACTCCGCCATGGCCGCTCTGGCACCGGACGGCGAACCGTCCACCGCGACGGCGACGGCAACAACCACACCAGGCAGGGCCTCCCCCCCTTCGCTCCCCCCGGGGTCCGCCCCTTCCAAGGCTGCAGCGGCCACACCCGATCCCAAGACCATGGGAGGCTTCCTGCCTGACCTGGGCAAGAAGAGATAGCGCCCATGGCACCGCTGACGACAAAGCACTCCTTGGGACGGCGGCTGGCTCTTCGGCTGGGCCTCGGCGGCATAGCCATCGCCATCGTCCTGGGCGGCGGATTGTTCTGGCACGAGATCGAGCGGATCGACGACACCTTCGTCGACGAAGCGGTGGCGCAAGCCGCGCAATTATCGCTGCGCCTGCCCGAACGGTTGGATACCACCACCGCCCCGCAGGTGAAGCAGGCGTTGGAGGACTTCCTGCGCGAAAATCGCCACCTCGAATCGTCCCATTTCGCCGGGACCGAAATCTATGGCCTCGATCACGCCTCGATCGCCGAGGCAACCTCGCCCGACGACGAGGCATCGGAAAAAATCATCGACCGGACTCGTCATCCCTATCCGGCCCCCGACGACAACTGGTACCTGAAACATACCGTCGATGGCGAAGTCTACCTTCAGGTCGTCACCTGGCTGACGGGACGGGACGGCAAGCCGATCGGCTATTTCGAGGGAATCTACCGGGTTTCCGCCGCCCGTATCGCCGAAGCGACCAGCGACGGCGTGCGCGCCACCTTGCTGGTGATCCTGGCGGTACTGGCCACCACCGCCCTGCTGTATCCCATCATCATCCAGCTCAATCGCGGTCTGGTCGCGGGCGCGCGCGCGCTGCTGGCCGCCAACCTCGGCGCCATCGAGGTGCTGGGCAGCGCCATCGCCAAGCGCGACAGCGACACCAACAGTCATAATTACCGTGTCACCTTGTACGCGCTGGGACTGGCCGAAGCGGTGGGCCTCCCCCCCGAGGGCATCCGCAGCCTGATCAAGGGGGCCTTCCTTCACGATGTCGGCAAGTTGGCGATTCCGGATTCCGTGCTGCTGAAGCCGGGCAAGCTCGACGATGGGGAATTCACGGTGATGAAGACCCACGTCAACCACGGTCTCGACGTGGTCGAGCGGTTCGAGTGGTTGCAAGACGCCGCCGATGTGGTTGGTTGCCACCACGAGAAGTTCGACGGCAGCGGCTATACCGCCGGCCTGGCCGGCGAGCAGATCCCGCTCACGGCTCGCATATTCGCAATTGCCGACGTGTTCGACGCCCTGACCTCGAAGCGGCCCTACAAGGCGGCACTGCCGGTGGACGAAGCCACCGCCATCATGGCCGCCGCGCGCGGCAGCCATTTCGATCCGGCCATTCTCGACGTCTTCTTCACCATGGCGGGTTCACTGTACGGGCAGTTCGGCGGCCGCGAGGATTCCGGCCTGGAACACACCCTGCGCGAGCGGACATTGCGCTATTTCGAGGAAGCCCTGACCCGCTGAGTCAATGCGGCAGGTGATAGAACTCGGCGATGTGGCTCCAGGCTTCCTCGGCGGTCTCGACGAAGGTGAAGATGTCGCGGTCGCCCGGCGAGATCATTCCCTCGTCCACCATCACATCCAGATTGACCACCCGGTTCCAATACTCGCGCCCGAACAGCAGGATCGGAAGCGGCTCGATCTTTTTGGTCTGAATCAAGGTGGCGGCCTCGAACAGTTCGTCCATGGTGCCCAGCCCCCCGGGAAACACCACCAGCGCCTTGGATCGGGTCAGAAAGTGCATCTTGCGGATGGCGAAATAGTGGAAGCGGAAACACAGGTCCGGCGTGACGTAGGAATTGGGGTCCTGCTCCATGGGCAACACGATATTGAGGCCGATCGACTTGCCGCCGACGTCGGCGGCGCCGCGGTTGGCGGCCTCCATGACGCCTGGCCCCGCCCCGGTCTTGATCACGAAGTCGCAGATGTGATCGGTCGAGCAGGCACCGGTGACGATCTGGGCGAACCGTCGGGCTTCGTCATAATAGCGGCTGTTGGTCACCATGCGCCGGGCGACGGCGAGCCGGTGGACGGCCTCGTGGTCCTTCGGCTTGGCCGCCACCGCCGCCTCGGCCTCGGCCAGCGCCGCCGCCGCCTGATCGGGCGATGGAATGCGGGCCGAGCCGAACACCGCCACGGTCGATTTGATACCGTGCTGCTGTTGCAGCAATTCCGGCTTCAGCAGTTCCAGTTGCAGCCGGATCGGCCGCAAATCCTGGCGTAGCAGAAAATCCACGTCCTCGAAGGCCAGCCGGTAGGACGGCGACGCGGTCTGCGCCGACAGCCCCCTCGCCCGCCCGGCGGCCAGGGCCTCGCGCCGCGCCGAGGGAAACGGACCACGCCTGATGGATTTGCTCATGAAATACCCGCCTCCAATATTGTCGCCAAGTGTCACCCCGGCATCGTTACCACCGCGTAAAGACTTGGAAACCGCCGCGACGTTCGCTATGACAGGCCCATCGGAACGGCAGGACCAGCTTCATGACACATCAGACCCTCGGCGATTTCGGTGATTTCTCCCTGACGCTCGTGGTGACCAGCCCGCCCTGGTACGAGAACTGCTACATCGTTCAGCACAAGCCGAGCGGCGCGGTGGCGGTTGTCGACCCCGGCAGCGACGGCGACCGCATCCTGCACCTGATGCAGACGGCTGGCGGCACGCCCGAGGTCATCTTGCTCACCCACGGCCATCCCGATCATCTGGGCGCCGCCAACCAGATCGAGACGGCGCTGAAGATCCCCACGCGCGCCCATGCCGACGAGGTTCCGGTCATCGCCAATGCCAGCGCCCTCAACCGCTCGTTCACCGGCAAGGAACAGACCGGCCCCGCCAGCTTGGAGACCTTCGCCGGCGAACAGGGCGAAACCCTGGGCGGCGCCCCCATTCGCGTCATCCACACCCCCGGCCACACTCCGGGGGGGGTCTGCTTCGATTTCGGGCGCTTCGTGCTGACGGGCGACACCCTGTTCCGCAACGGCGTCGGCCGCACCGACCTGCCCGGCGGCAGCGAGCAGCAGCTTTGGGCCTCGATCAACCGTCTGCTGGGCCTGCTGGAAGACGACGTGGTGCTGTTCAGCGGTCACGGCCCGGAATGGACCGTGCGCGAAGCACGAAAGTGGTGGCGGATGGTGGGCTGAACCCCCTCCCCGGCGCGCGCCCCCTACCCGTTACCCCACGGCCTGATCGCCACCAGCCGAAGGCCGGGCGGCACGCTCGCCCGTGCCAGATCGAGATCGCCAACCGCCACCGGCAACCTTACCGGCCCCGCCGCCAGCGGCAGCTCGATCAGCCGGCCGCCGGGAGACGCCCCGGCCCCGTCATCGGCGAATGACACCAGCCGGGTCGCCGACAGGGTGGCCCGCAATGTGTTGGCCCGCATGGCATCATCGGCCACCAGGACCACGCGGCGCAACACCCGGCCGGGAGCGGCGTACGTGATCACGGCGACGCCACCGCGCGCGGCGTATTCCTCGTCGGCAACCGCCAGCGCCGCCACGCGCCGGATATCGGGCTCGAAGGTGAACTGCGCCAGCGGCAGATCGGCATCGAACAGCCAGGTGCCATCGACCAGCGAATAGGCGGTGCGCCGCCCCTCCCGTTCCGTCCACAGGGTGGCGTCGTCGCCCAGGTTGGCGGCGGACGCGATGGCGCGAATGCTGTAAAGCGGCGCTTTGCGCAGTTCGGCCGGCGCCCCCATCGGCCAAGCATCGACCTGTACCCGGCCCCGACCGTCATCGCCGACGACCATGTGCTGGCGAAGCAACAGACGCTTCGGCCTGGGTTCACCGACGATCGGGACGCTCAGGATGTTGTAGGTGGTATTGATCAGCCGGGTGGTATAATGGCCGCGTTCGTCCCTGATCGAGAAACTCGACCCGCCGCCCAACACCGCGTCGTCGTGCCCAAGCGCCCCCACCACCATCATCACGATGGCGGTGGTGCCCATGATCGGCAGGGTGAACGCCGTCACCAGTGCGGCCACGATCACACCCGCCACAAACGGCCACGTACTGCGCATGTCGTCTCCCCAAGCGCGGCGCCGAACACCCGAAATCCGACGCCGCGCCACCTTACGCCGGCCGATGATCCGCCGCAACCCGGGGGCGCGCCTCGGCACCGACGGCACCATCCTCCGTCCTTTCCGGGAAAGGAAGCGTTGACGCACCCAAGGAGTTTCCGTTAGAAACGTCGCTCCGGCCACGGCGGCAAGCAACCGCCTCTGCGGAGGGGTGGGTGAGTGGCTGAAACCAACGGTTTGCTAAACCGTCCTAGGGTGTCAAACCTTAGCGCGGGTTCGAATCCCGCCCCCTCCGCCACCCCCTTGAAAATCAAGGGTTTTCGCCGTTTTACCCTCCGGCACTTCTGGCATTCCGAGGCCATTGTGCCCCACCTTTGTGCCTCGAGACAACGCCCCCGATCAGGGCTCAAGAGGCAACTTTCGGCCGGTCACGATCGGCCCCAGGATCCGCCCCCTCTCCATCACCTCAATGGCCGGCCCGAAATAGGCAACCTCGACCCATGTCGGATTGCGCCTGGTGGCCTGCTGCACGACCCGAGCCCACACCGCGTTGCCGGCGTCCACCATCGGCGCCAACTCGGCGGCGAGAACGGCGGGGACGTGACCGACCTGATCGGTGGGCGTCCATAGCGCGATGGCGTTGGGGTCGTGGGGGTTGTCCGGTTCGCGGATGGCGGCGAGGAACGACCATCGCCGAGCGCCGGGTTGAGCGCGACAGGTGATGTCGTCAAATGCGCCCTGATAATACCACACCCCCGCCACCCTCCCGACCAGCCGGGCGGGCTTTCGCGCGGCGGAACGCCAGAGGCGCCCTTCGGCGATGACGATCTCGCGTTCAAGGCGCTCGTGGCTGCTCATGGCGCGGGATCAGGCCTGGGCCTGGTCGTTCGCCGGGGAATCGGCGGCGCCGGTCGCCTGCATGTCCAGCCAGTGCTCGACCTGGGCGGAATCCCAGCGTCCGATCACAGGGTGCGGGGGCGGAAATCCGAGCCGGTTGAGGTCGTCGAGCTTGCGGTAGAGCCAAGACCTCGACCGCCCCATCCTCCGGGCGACGGATACCAGGTCGATCATGCGGGGGGTGTCGTTCATCGTGGGCCTCCTTTCGGGTGAACCTAGTGCTCTCGGGGCGGGGCGGCGTTCCCAATGCGCCGCCCCATCCGCTGGTCAGAAGGTGACGGCGTCGCCGCCGGCTGCGGGGGGCGGAGCCTCGGCCGCGTCCTCGGCGGCGGGGCTCCGGTCGGTGGCCGGAA
>CAIUSV010000031.1 GCA_903901915.1 uncultured Rhodospirillaceae bacterium
CGCCGCCTCGGCCTCGGCGGCGAGGGCATTGCCCCAGTTGCAGAACGCCTCATGCTTGTCGGGCTTGATGGCGAAGGCCTGGCGATAGGCATCCCCGGCCTGGCGGAACAGCGCCGCCGCCTCGGCACCGCTCGCCGCCCCGGCCTCGGCGGCAAGGGCATTGCCCCAGTTGTTGAACGCCTTGTGGTCGTCGGGCTTGATGGCGACCGCCTGGCGAAAGGCATCCCCGGCCTGGCGGAACAGCGCCGCCGCCTCGGCGCCGCTCGACGCCCTGGCCTCGGCGGCGAGGGCGATGCCCCAGTTATAGAACGCCTCGTGCAGGTCGGGCTTGATCGCGACCGCCTGCCGGTAATCCTCGCCGGCTTGGCGGAACAGCGCCGCCGCCTCGGCGCCGGTTTTGCTTTCGCCCTCCTCGTAGATCCCGTTGCCCCGCATGGTATAGGCCCAGGCGAGGGCCTGGATCGCCGCTTCCGTGCCGTCGCGCCGGACCGCGGCGTCCTGGGCGATCACCGCGTTCCAGTCCGCGGCCATCAGGCGCATTTCCAGTTGTGCGGCCAGGGAGGTCGGGGCGTCGGGGGTCTCTGGCCCGGCCGGGGCGTCGCCGCCACCGCCGCCGGGGGTGCAGGTCCAGTCGCGGTGCGATTCGATGCAATGTTTGGCGCGGCGGATGCGGGCCATGGCCTCGCGGGCATAGCCCGCCAGCGTCTCGCCGTCTTCCTCGCGGAACCCCTTGATGTCGCGCAGCACCGTTTCCAGGTGGCTGAAGGGCTGGGCAAGAAAGGGGGGCGCCGGACAGCCGACGCCGTCGGCCAGATCGGCGAAAAAGCCGTCGGCATGATAGCCCTTGACGAGGAAGACGTCGGCGCGGGTGCCGCCGACCAGCGGTTGGGCGTCGTCACCCGGCGGCTCGTCCTGGTATCCGATCCAATACAGCCGCTGGTCAAAGGACGTCACCTTCTTCAGGTGCTCGACCACCGGGTCGCAACGGCCGGAATAACCGACGACGATCCACGGGCGGGCGCGATCGTGGCAATGCTCGAACAAGGGGGGCAGCTTCCCGCTCAGCTCTTGCACCTCGGTGTCGTCATGGGCCTGGAAAAAGCCGCTGCCGGTTCCGTGCAGGTGGAAGACCGAGGCACCGTCATGGCCGATGCGTTGGGGCTCGAACCCCTTCATCGCCGCCATGTCATACACCGCCGGAAAAATATTGAACAGGGCGCACGCCTTGACCACCAGGGGATCGAAATTGGTGGTCAGCACATGATCGACATAGCCGCCCTTGATCAGGCGGGCGATGTGGACATGGGCCCAGTTGATCCGGGCCTTCCGGATGTAGGTGTTGATCAGCGTACGGCGGTCATCGATGGCCAGCTTCGCCATGCAGCCGGGATAGTCGGCGCGCCCGCCGTCCTCGGCCCGACGGTAATCCTGGAAATAGTCGCGGCGGATATCCTCGACGATGCCGGCGGCCAGCGGAATGCCGGCGGTCTTGGAGCAACCGGCCCCGATCAGAAGATTGCAGCCCAGGGAACGTTCGCGGTTTCGCTTCAGACGCCCGATGATCTCGTCGATTACGCGCGGCATGACTTCCCCCCACGAGAGAAAGCCATCTTCGACAGCCCCTATGAATTGTCAAGCCCGGCGGAACCCTCGCCGGGCGATCGCCCCACCGCCGGCGTCCACTCCCCCTTGAGGAAGGGCGGCGGCGGGAAGGGACAAAGGGGGCCTCGACCCGCCCTACTTCTTGCGGAAGCGATCCAGCGTGACCACCTTGCCGTCGCCATCGGCATCCGGCTTGGGAGCGGCGGCGTCGGGCGGCGGGGCGGGTTCGTCCCCGTCGTCGTCGCCATACTCTTCGTCGCCATCGTCCCCGTCGCCGGGGATCGCCTGGAACTGAAGACCGAACTTGGCCGAAGGATCGGCGAAGCCGGTCACGGCATCGAACGGTATCACCAGCCGCTCGGACTTGCCCGAAAACGACAGCGTCACCGAGAACTGGTCGTGGTTGACCTCCAGGTCCCAGTACTGGTGCTGGAGCACGATGGTCATCTCGTCGGGATGGCGGGCCTTGACGTGGTCGGGAAGCACCACGCCGGACTGATGGGTGCGGAAGGTGACATAGAAATGATGATCGCCGGGAAGCCCCTGTTCGGCGGCCAGGGTCAGCGCATCACGCACGACCCCCCTCAACGCCTCTTCAACCATCTTGTCGTAACGCAGTTCATCGACCGGCATCTGCTCCGGCACCCCTTCAACAAATCGGTCTCCGGCCGTCGGGCCGGAAGAAAAGTGGGGGGACTTCTGTTGCCCGGTGTCCCCCCGGACCGCGCTTACGGGTTAAGCCGCAGCGGCAAGAGCAACGTTGTCGTTGGCACTTGTTAGGGTTGACCCGATAACGGTGGTATCATGCCGAACACAGACCATACCTTTACTGCGCGCGTCGATCCTGTTTCGCCCCCAAGGTTTCCGGCCGCCGCAATGGCCGGAGAGTTATGGTGGAGGCGCCGGGTACCGCCCCCGGGTCCGCAACGTCTATTCCGCATGGCGTTTAGCGTCATAGTCGGTTTCCCGACCCTTTCAATATAGTGCAGGGCGACGCGGCGCGCCAGCACAGTATCGACGATGCGCCGCGCCCTGGGTTAGAGTGCGCCCCGGCGGCAAGATCGGGAGCGACCCCCAGTGCAGCAATACCTCGACCTGCTCAAGCGAATCCGCACCGAAGGCGTGTTCAAGTCCGACCGCACCGGCACCGGCACCACCAGCGTGTTCGGCCACCAGATGCGCTTCGACCTGGAGGCGGGGTTCCCGCTGTTGACCACCAAGAAGCTGCACACCCGTTCGATCTTTCACGAGTTGCTGTGGTTTCTGCGGGGCGACACCAATATCGCCTATCTGCGCGACAACAAGGTGTCGATCTGGGACGAATGGGCCGACGCCAACGGTGATCTCGGCCCGGTCTACGGCAAGCAGTGGCGGTCGTGGGCCTGTCCCGACGGCTCGACCATCGACCAGATCGCCCAGGTGGTCGAGATGATCCGCACCACCCCCGATTCGCGGCGCCTGATCGTCTCGGCCTGGAATCCCGCCGATATCCCCGGCATGGCGCTGCCGCCGTGCCACTGCCTGTTCCAGTTCTATGTCGCCGAAGGCCGGCTGTCGTGCCAGCTTTACCAGCGGTCGGCCGACGTTTTCCTGGGGGTGCCGTTCAACATCGCCTCCTACGCCCTTCTCACCCATATGATGGCCCAGGTCACCGGCCTCAGGCCCGGCGACTTCGTCCACACCCTTGGTGACGCCCACCTCTATTCCAACCACATGGCGCAGACCGAGCTGCAATTGTCGCGCACGCCGCTGCCGCCGCCCCGGCTGGCGCTCAATCCCGAGGTTGGCGACCTGTTCGCCTTCACCATCGACGACATCCGGATCGAAGGCTACCAGTCGCATCCCCACATCGCCGCGCCGGTGGCGGTATGAAGCCGGTCGCCCTGATCGTCGCCGTCGGCGCCAACGGGGTGATCGGCAAGGACAACGCCCTGCCCTGGCACCTCCCCGAGGACCTGAAGTGGTTCAAGCGCCAAACCCTGGGCAAGCCGGTGATCATGGGGCGCAAGACCTGGGACTCGATCGGGCGGCCGCTGCCGGGGCGGCCCAACATCGTCGTCACCCGCCGGGCCGGCTGGTCGGCGGCGGGGGCGTACGCCGCCCATTCCCTGGATGAGGCGCTGGCTCTGGGGGAACGGCTGGCCCCCGAGGCCGCCGAACTTATGGTGATCGGCGGTGCCGCCCTGTTCGCCGAAGCGTTGCCCCGCGCCAACCGGCTGTATCTGACCGAGATCGGCCGCGCCTATGACGGCGACACCGTCTTTCCCCCCTTCGACCGCGCCGGCTGGCGCGAAACCGGCCGCGAACACGGCGGCGATGACCCGGCTTTCGACTTCGTCATCCTGGAGCCGAAACCGTAACCGTACGGTCATCGTTTACCGGCTCGACATCGGCCGGCGACAGGGCTAAGAAGCCGGCAGCCAACCTTGAAGAACGGGCATCCCGATGCGGTTCAGCCTACCCACTGTCGCGATAGCCCCCAATCTCAAGCCCAACTTCTGGGATCTGGCGCTGGTCCCGGTGATTTTCGCCCTGCTGGCGCTGCTGGCCTATGGCGGCGCCCAGATGAGCATCCCTTACGATATCGGCGAGCCGCTGTCGGTGTCGCTGGACCCGAGCAACCTGCCCTATTACCTGTTGCGCAGCGCGCTCCGCATGGGCGCGGCGCTGGCCTGCTCGCTGATCTTCACCCTGACCTACGCCACCCTGGCGGCCAAGGTGCCGGCGCTGGAAAAGGTGCTGATTCCCATTCTCGACATCTTGCAGTCGATTCCCATCCTGGGTTTCCTGTCGATCACCGTCACCGGTTTCATCGCCCTGTTTCCCGGCAACCTGCTGGGGGTGGAATGCGCCGCCATCTTCGCCATCTTCACCTCGCAGGCGTGGAACATGGCCTTCAGCCTGTATTCATCGCTGAAGACGGTGCCCAACGACCTGATCGAAGCGTCCAACATCTTCCATCTGTCGTCGTGGCAGCGATTCTGGCGGCTGGAACTGCCGTGGGGCGTGCCCGGTCTGGTGTGGAACATGATGATGTCGGTGTCGGGCGGCTGGTTCTTCGTGGTGGCGTCCGAAGCCATTTCGGTGTCGGGGCAGAGCATCAGCCTGCCGGGCATCGGCAGCTATATCGCCCTGGCCATCGCCGACAAGAACCTGGGGGCCATCGGCTGGGCGGTGCTGGCGGTGCTGGGCGGCATCGTGGTCTATGACCAGTTGATCTTCCGCCCGCTGGTAGCCTGGGCCGACAAGTTCAAGGTCGATTACATGCCGGGCGAGCAGGTGCCGGATTCCTGGCTGCTGACCCTGATGCAGCGCGCCCGCTTCTTCCGCTTCATGACCCAGCTTCCCACGGCGGTGTGGGCGGCCTTCACCGGAATGCTGCGCCGCAAAGACAGCGACCGGTTGTTCCACCGCGCCCCCGGGCCGCTGTTCACCCTGCCCGGCTGGGTCGACCGCGCCTGGGACGCGGTGCTGATCGCCGGCGCCCTCGCCGCCCTGGTCCAGGTGGCGCTGTTCATCAACGGCGAGGTGGCCTTGCACGAGGTGGGCATGGTCCTCCTCTACGGGATCGCCACCACCATCCGCGTGGTGGTACTGATCGCCCTGGCGTCGCTGATCTGGGTTCCGGTCGGGGTATGGATCGGCCAACGGCCGCTGGTGGCCCAGAACGTCCAGTGGATCGCCCAGTTCCTGGCCGCCTTCCCGGCCAATCTGATGTTTCCGGTGGCGGTGATCCTGATCGTCCATTTCGACCTCAACGTCGATGTGTGGACCAGCCCGCTGATGATCCTGGGCACGCAGTGGTACATCCTGTTCAACGTCATCGCCGGCGCCTCCGCCATACCGCAGGACATGAAGGACGCCGCCGGCAACATGAAGCTGTCGGGCTGGCTGAAGTGGAAACGCTTCTACATCCCGGCCATCTTCCCGTCCTATGTCACCGGCGCCATCACCGCCTCGGGCGGGTCGTGGAACGCCTCGATCGTGGCGGAAATGGTGAGCTGGGGCGACACCAAGCTGGAAGCCCACGGCCTTGGCGCCTATATCGCCCACGCTACCGCCGACGGCGACTTTCCCCGCATCGCACTGGGCATCGCCGTGATGTGCCTGTTCGTGATGGCTTTCAACCGCTTCCTGTGGCGCCGGATGTACATGCTGGCGGCAGAAAAGCTGCGCCTCGACTGAGGAGAGTGGACATGAACGACGTCGGCACCGCCACCGCCCTGCTTGACCTTCGGGGCGTGCGCAAGACTTTCCGGACGCCCGAGCGCCGCGAGCGCACCGTGCTGGAAGGCGTCGATTTCCGCCTGGAGGAAGGCGAAATCGTAGCTCTGCTGGGCAAGTCGGGATCGGGCAAATCGACCCTGCTGCGCATCATGGCCGGGCTGATCGGCGCCAACGGCGGCGACGTCAAGTACCGGGGCGCCCACATGACCGGACCGGCGAAAGGCATCGCCATGGTGTTCCAGTCCTTCGCCCTGTTCCCCTGGTTGACGGTGCAAGAGAACGTGGAACTGGGGCTGGAGGCGGCGGGCGTCGGCACCGCCGAGCGCGAGGCGCGCGCCACCGAGGCCATCGACCTGATCGGCCTTGGCGGTTTTGAAAGCGCCTATCCCAAGGAATTGTCCGGCGGCATGCGCCAGCGGGTCGGCTTCGCCCGCGCCCTGGTGATGCGCCCCGACGTGTTGCTGCTGGACGAGCCGTTCTCGGCGCTGGACGTGCTGACCTCCGAAACCCTGCGCGAGGATCTGCTGGAACTGTGGGACGAACGCAAGATCCCCACCAAGGGCATCCTGCTGGTCTCCCACAATATCGAGGAGGCGGTCTCCATGGCCGACCGGGTACTGGTGTTCTCCAGCGACCCCGGCCGGGTCAAGGCCGAGATCCGGGTTGGATTGCCCCGCCCGCGCGACGTCGAATCCGCCGCCTTCCGCCAGATCGTCGACGAGGTCTATACCCTGATGACCGCCCATGTGCGCGGCGGCGGCGCCGGCGCGGCCGAACAGCTGACCCTGGGCTATCGCCTGCCCGACACCACGCCGGGCAAGCTGGCCGGTCTGCTGGAAACCGTCGCCGAGGCCCCGTTCCACGGCCGCGCCGACCTGCCGCAGCTGGCCGAGGAAACCGAGCTGGAAGACGATGCGCTGTTCCACCTGTTCGAGGGGCTGCGCGTTCTCGGGCTGGCGCGCATCGCCGCCGGCGACATCTTCCTGACCACGGCGGGACAAAGCTTCGTCGAGGCCGACGATGCCCGGCGCAAGGAGATGTTCGCCGAGATCCTGGTCAAGAACATCCCGCTGGCCGCCCACATCCGCCGGGTGCTGGACGAGCGCAAGGACCACCGGGCGCCGGAAGACCGCTTTCTCCAGGAACTCCAGGACTACCTCACCGACGACGAGGCCGAGCGGGTCCTGGAAATCGCCATCACCTGGGGCCGCTATGCCGAGATTTTCGACTACGACTACAATTCCGGCGTGCTGATGCTGCCCGAGGAAGTGGTCGAGGAGATGGAAGCCGAGGAAGAGCAGAAGGTCGAAACCGGCAGCGACACCCATGAGTAGAAAAATTCTCTCCTGACACCACGCTGTCAGGAGGCGTCTGGTATATGCATCTCCCGTCGCGACAGACACACGTTTCAGTTTCGGAGAGATGATCATGAGCAATACCGTTGCAGTTTGGTTCGAGCTACCGGCGACCGATCTCGGCCGCGCCCAGTCCTTCTACGAGGCCGTCACCGGCCGCCCGATGCGACGGGAGATGGCGCCGTGCGGCACCATGGAAATGGCCCTGTTCCTGCCCCCCGACGGGACCGACTGCCCGCAGGGATGCGTGGCCAAGGGCGAGCACTTCCGCCCGTCCCAGGACGGCGCGCTGGTCTATCTCGATGGCGGCGACGATCTGGCCGCGCCGCTGTCACGGGCCGAGGCGGCGGGCGGTACCGTCCTGATGCCGAAAACCTCCATCGCCCCGCACGGTTTCATCGCCATGTTCCTCGACACCGAGGGAAACCGGGTGGGCCTCTATTCCATGACCTGAGCGGAGGTCGCCGGAATGCGGCGGGCTGACCGATTGTTCCAGATCGTTCAACTGCTGCGCGGCGGGCGGCTGACCACCGCCCGCCAGCTTGGCGAACGGCTGGAGGTATCGGAACGGACCATCTATCGCGACATCCGCGACCTGATCGCCTCGGGCGTGCCGGTGGACGGCGAAGCGGGAGTGGGCTACCTGCTGCGCGACGGCTTCGACATCCCGCCACTGATGTTCGATCGCGCCGAGCTGGAGGCGCTGGTGGTGGGGGCACGGATGGTGGAGGCGTGGGGCGGTTCGGGACTGGCCGCCGCCGCCACCGAGGCGCTGGCCAAGATCGGGGCGGTGGTGCCGGATCCGTTGCGCGAGCGCATGGCCCAGTCGAAGGTCTTCGCCCTTGGCTTCGCGATGCCCGGAGAGCTGCGCCTCACCCTCGACGACATCACCCTGGCCATCAATGAAGCCAGGGTGCTGACCTTCGACTACGTCCGCGAGGACGGCGAAGCCTCCAGCCGCACCTGCCGGCCGCTCGCCCTGTATTTCTGGGGCAAGACCTGGACCCTGGCGGCATGGTGCGAACTGCGCGACGACTTCCGCCACTTCCGGGCCGACCGCATCAGCCGCCTGGAAATGGGCGAACGCCGGTTCCGCGACGAACCGGGAAAAACACTCAAGGATTTCCTGAAGACGGTGGGCGGGGAGTGACGCCCTACCCCATCACGATCTTCGGCCCCTTGCGGCCGCCGGCGCCCTGCAGCACCTGGACCTTGTCCCAGACCCGGGCGGCGATCTCCATGTAGATCTTGGCGTGGGCGCCGTCGGGCTTGGACACCACGATGGGTTCGCCCGAATCCGAGGTCTGGCGGATCGAGATGTCCAGCGGCACTTCGCCCAGAAAGTCGGCGGACAGCCGCGCCGCTTCGGCCCTGGCGCCGCCGTGGCCGAAGATATGGGCCTCGTCGCCGCATTTGGGACAGATGTAATAGCTCATGTTCTCGATCAGCCCCAACACCGGCACGTCCACCTTGCGGAACATGTTCAGCCCCTTGGTGGCGTCGAGCAGGGCGATATCCTGGGGCGTCGAGACGATCACCGCCCCGGTCAGCGGCAGCCGCTGGGTAATGGTCAATTGAGTGTCGCCGGTACCCGGCGGCATGTCGATCACCATGACGTCCAATTCGCCCCAATGGACGTCGCGCAGCAATTGCTCCAGCGCCCCCATCACCATGGGGCCGCGCCAGATGACCGGCGAATCCTGGGGAACCAGGAAGCCCATGGACATGCACTTGATGCCGTGGTTCTCCATGGGCAGCAGGGTCTGGCCGTCGGGGCTGACCGGCTCGCCGGTGATCCCCAGCATGCGCGGCATCGAGGGGCCGAAAACGTCGGCATCGAACAGCCCGACCTGAAGCCCCATGCGCGACAAGGCCAAGGCCAGATTGGTGGCGGTGGTGGACTTGCCGACACCGCCCTTGCCCGACGCCACCGCGATGATCGCCTTGACGTGGGGCAGCAGCGGCGTCTCGGCCTGATGGCCATGACCGTGGCCATGACCGTGGCCCCCATGGCCATGCCCATGGCCGCCGCCCTGGGGGCGCTCGGCGGTCAGCACCGCCGATACCGACAGCACGCCGGGCAGGTCATGCACCGCCTTCTCGGCTTCCTTGCGCAGCGGCTCCAGGTGGGGACCGCGCTCGGCATCGACGTCAATGGCGAAGGCGACGTGACCGTTCTTGACGACAAGGCCCGACACCATGCCCAGGCTGACGATATCGGCCTTGCGGTCGGGGTCCTGAACCCGTGCCAACGCCTCGACGATCTGCTGTTCGGTGACTTCGGCCATGAACGTCCTCTTGGGTGAAAAGACTTACGGAATCAGGGGTCTTTAGCGACCTCGCCCCTACTCGGGCCTTTTCATATAGGGCTGCGGCCGGCGATTGAAAACCGCTAATTCGTTTCTGCCCGCGTTGCGCCGGAGGGAAAGCTGCCCTATGTTCCGTGGGCGAGACGGCGCTTGGCGTCGACGAAACCGATAAGGGGATGGTGCATGGCTTGGAATCCTCG
The DNA here is from genome assembly GCA_903901915.1 of uncultured Rhodospirillaceae bacterium. Classification (GTDB taxonomy): domain Bacteria; phylum Pseudomonadota; class Alphaproteobacteria; order Rhodospirillales; family Magnetospirillaceae; genus Phaeospirillum. Next base: position 9,694 of record CAIUSV010000031.1, read on the forward strand.
CGGCGGTGGTGGCGGCCCCTGGGGCGGCGGCGGCGGCGGCGGCCCTTGGGGTAACGGCGGCGGCGGCCGGCCCGGCGGCGGCAACGGCGGCGGCGGCATCCCCGGCGGCCCCGACATCGAGGAATTCATCCGCCGCGGCCAGGAAAAGCTGCGCCGCGCCTTTCCAGGCGGCACCAGCTTCGGCGGCGGCCAAGGCCTGATGGCGCTGGCGGTATTGGCGGTGGCCGCCTGGGCCGCCACCGGCGTCTACAAGGTCAGCCCCGACGAACAGGGCGTGGTCATGCGCTTTGGCCGTTGGGTCGATACCACCGAGCCGGGCCTGCACTACCACCTGCCCTATCCCATCGAGACGGTGCTGCTGCCCAAGGTGACCAAGATCAACCAGTTGCAGCTGGGCTACCGTTCGTTGGGCGATACCCGTGGCGAACGCGGCTCGTCGTCGCGCAACGTCCCCGAGGAAAGCCGCATGCTGACCGGCGACGAGAACATCGTCGAGGCCGATTCGGCTGTGTTCTGGCGGATCAAGGACGCCGGCAAATACCTGTTCAACGTCCGCGACCCCGAAGCCACCGTCAAGGTGGCGGCCGAAAGCGCACTGCGCGAGGTGGTCGGCCGCAATCCCATCCAGGCGGCGCTGTCCGACAAGCGCGAGCAGATCGCCATCCAGGCCCAGGAGGAATTGCAGCATCTGCTCGACAACTACGGCTCGGGCATCCAGGTGCAGCAGGTACAGTTGCAGAAGGTCGATCCACCGGGAGCGGTGATCGACGCCTTCAACGACGTCCAGCGTGCCCGCGCCGACCAGGAGCGCGCCCGCAACGAGGCCGAGGCCTATCGCAACGACATCATCCCCCGCGCCCGCGGCGAGGTCGAACGCATCGTCCAGGAGGCCCAGGCCTATCGCGAACAGGTGGTCGATCTGGCCCAGGGCGACGCCAAGCGTTTCCTCGCCATCTACGGCGCCTACAAGCAGGCCGAGGACGTCACCGCGCGGCGGCTCTATATCGAGACCATGGAAGAGGTGCTGAAAAGCGCCACCAAGATCATCATCGATCCCTCGGCCAAGGGAGCGCAGGGCGTGGTGCCCTACCTGCCGCTGCCCGAGATCAAGAAGAACGCGGGAGCCGCCAAATGAACCGCCCCCTTCTGATAGCGGTGGTCGTCGCCATGGTCGGGCTGATGCTGGCCGGCTCGTCGCTGTTCATCGTCAACCAGGCCGAACAGGCGCTGGTGCTGCGCTTCGGCGCCCACCGCGCCACCATCAAGGAACCCGGCCTGCACGCCAAGATTCCGTTCATCGAGGACGTGGTGCGCTATGACCTGCGCCTGCTGGCGCTGGATCCGCCCGACGAGCAGATCATCCTGGGCGATCAGAAGCGTATCGTCGTCGATACCTTCACCCGTTACCGCATCTCCGATCCGCTGAAGTTCTATCAGTCGGTCCGCACCGAGACCCTGGCGCGGGCGCAGCTGGCCCAGATCGTGTCGTCGGCCATGCGCCGGGTGATGGGACAGGTGATGCTGCCGTCGATCCTGTCGGACGAGCGCGCCAAGATCATGCAGCAGATCCAGCAGGAAGTGGCGGAACGCGCCGACGCCGAGTTGGGCATCCAGGTGGTGGATGTGCGCCTGCGCCGTGCCGATCTGCCGGAAGAGACCAGCCAGGCCATCTACGACCGCATGAAGTCCGAGCGCGAGCGCCAAGCCAAGGAAGCCCGCGCCCAGGGCTATGAATGGGGCCAGCAGATCCGTGCCCGCGCCGACCGCGAACGCACCGTCATCCTGGCCGAGGCCCAGCGCCAGGCCCAGATCGAACGCGGCCAGGGCGATGCCGAGGCCAACCGCATCTTTGCCGAGGCCTTCGGCAAGGACCCGCAGTTCTTCGCGCTCTACCGCTCGCTTCAGGCCTACCGCCACGCCCTGGCCGACGGCAACACCACCCTGGTTCTTTCTCCCGACAACGAGTTCCTCCGGGCATTGGGCAGCGGACCAAAGGTGCGGTGACCGACCTGCTGACCGCGCTGGCTTTGGTCCTGGTGATCGAAGGCATCGCCTGGGCGCTGTTTCCCGAATCCATGCAGCGCATGATGCTGCGTGCGCTCGCCGCGCCGCCGGCCACACTGCGGATGGTCGGCCTGATCGCCGCCATCGTCGGCGTCACCGGGGTGTGGGTGGTACGTGCCGCCTTGGTTACGCCATAGTTCCGGAAGATAGTGATCGGCACTCTGCGCGGCTTGCGGCCGGCGGCGGAGAAGACTAAATCCATGTGGCCGTTTTCCGTCTCCCCTCAGGAGGGCATGTTCCGGTGTTCATCTCCATAACTCCCGTTCGCCGGCGTTCGCTTCGCGCCATGATCGCCGGACTGGCGATGGTGGCGATGCTGCTGCACGCCGCCACCGCCGATGCCCAGGCGGCCGCGCCCGCCAGCTTCGCCGATCTGGCGGAAAAGCTGCTGCCCAGCGTGGTCAACATCTCCACCACCCAGACCATCAAAAGCCCCCAGGGTGGCCTGGAAATGCCGCAATTCCCGCCGGGTTCCCCGCTGGAGGAGTTCTTCAAGGAGTTCATGGAGCGCCAGCAGGGCGGCAGTCGCCCCGATGCGCCGTCGCGCAAGGCGACCTCGCTGGGATCGGGGTTCATCGTCGATGCCGCCGGCTACATCGTCACCAACAACCACGTCATCGCCGATGCCGACGAGATCAGCGTCAAGCTGCATGACGACACCGTGTTCTCCGCTTCGGTGGTCGGCCGCGACCCCAAGGTCGATCTGGCGCTGCTCAAGATCGATCCGGGCAAGCGGACGTTGCAGGCGGTCGCCTTCGGCAATTCCGACGAATCCCGGGTGGGCGACTGGGTCCTGGCCATCGGCAACCCCTTCGGCTTCGGCGGCACCGTCACCGCCGGCATCGTCTCGGCCCGGGCCCGCGACATCAACGCCGGCCCCTACGACGATTTCATCCAGACCGACGCCGCCATCAACCGCGGCAATTCCGGCGGCCCCATGTTCAACGTCAAGGGCGAGGTCATCGGCATCAACGCCGCCATCATCTCGCCGTCGGGCGGTTCGATCGGCATCGGCTTCGCCATCCCGGCCTCGCTGGCCACCCCGGTGCTGGACGATCTGCGCAAGTTCGGCAAGGTGCGCCGCGGCTGGCTGGGCATCCGCATCCAGTCGCTGGACAAGGAACTGGCCGAAAGCGTCGGTCTCGCCGACCAGCACGGCGCCCTGGTGGCCAAGGTCGATCCCAACGGCCCCGGCCAGAAGGCGGGCCTGAAGGATGGCGATGTGGTGCTGCGCTTCGACGGCAAGGACATCACCGAGATGCGCCGTCTGCCCCGCGCCGTCGCCGGCACCCCCATCGGCAAGAAGGTCGAGGTGGTGGTGTGGCGCGACGGCAAGCGCCAGACCCTCGCCGCCAGCGTCGGTGAAATGCCGGAAGAGCCGGCCGAGAATCTGGCCAAGGCCGAAGTCCAAAAGCCGTCACCGGGCAAGGAAAGCGCCGTGGCGCTGACCGGAACCGGACTCGTCGTGTCGGGGTTGACGCCGCAACTGCGCGAACGGTTCGGCATCGACGAAGAGGTCAAGGGCGTGGTGATTACCGACGTCAAGGCCGACAGCGGCGCCGCCGAGAAGGGCCTGCGCCCCGGCGACCTCATCATCGAGGCCGACCACAAGCCGGTACGCTCGGCCCAGGAGTTGGTCAAGCAGATCGACGATGCCCGTAAGACCGATGCGCGATCGATGCTGCTCCGGGTCGAGAACCCCCAGCAACTGCGCTACGTGGCGTTGCCGCTGTCGGACGGCAAGGGACGCAAATAGAACGGCGGCCGCGTCCAGGCCAAACGTCCTGGACGCGGCCGATATTATTCCTCTTCCGACCGCTGATGCAGCCTGAGAGGCTGGTTGCAGTGGGGACAGAGGTGACCGGTTTCCACCGCCTGGCGCAGGATCAACGCCGCCTCTTCGTCGGAAAGCTGGAGGTGACGGCGGGTCTGTTCCAGCAGGCGGCGCTCGCTGCGGTTCAGGCTGCCATCCTCCAGGGCTTTCTCCACCGCCTCGCGGTACTCCTCGCGACGGATGCGCATCTGCTCGGAAAAGCCCGACGCCAGAACACCGGCGGGCAGGGCGATCATGCCGACACCCAGAACGGCGGTCATGCCCCCCAGCATCCGGCCCATCAGCGTCACCGGCACCATGTCGCCATAACCCAGCGTGGTCAGCGTCACCACCGCCCACCACATGGAGGTGGGAATATCGCTGAACACATGGGGCTGGGCGCGGTGCTCGAACAGGTAGATCAGGCTGGAGGCCAGCACCAGGATCACCCCCATCACGAACAGAACGGCGCCGATGGAACGCGCCTCCTGGCGCGCCACCGCCGCCATGACGTTCATGGCCATGGAATAGCGGCCCAGCTTGAACACCCGCAACACCCGCAGCACCCGGATGGCGCGCAGGTCGATCTCGACAACGACGCCAAGAAAGAACGGCAGAACCGCCAGAAGATCCACCAGCGCCATGGGCGAGATGGCAAAGCGCAGGCGTCCCCAGACCGGGTGATGGAAGCTGGTATCGTCGTGTTCGACCGCCGTCCACAGCCGCAATCCATATTCGATGCTGAAGATCGCCACCGAGGCCAGATCGAAGGCATGGAATACCGGGCCATGGGCGATGGACAGGTGTTCGACCGACTCCAGAACCACCGCGATCACATTCAGCGCCACCAGGGCGATCAGGAACGAATCCACCAGCTTGACCAGCAGGTCGGAATGCCCCTCGCCGCCGAGCATGTGATAGACCGTCCGCCGCAGCGTCCGACGGCGGTGGACATGGCGGTGGCTAGGGTGGGGATGGGGATGCGCCTGATGTGCGGTCGTCACGGACAAGGCCGGCTGGAGGATGGTTGCTCGCGTCACCATATCGACCACCCCGCGGTTATGGAAGGGGGGCTGGACGCGACAATGAGGAAATGGCGGGCCGTCGGAAATGGCGCACCGCCATCGCACACCGGGCGCCCGGAACAATTCTATCTATAATAGTATTGCGCCGTCGCCACCCCATACGTCGGCCATACACTTGTTGACATTTTATTGACGATTTCGTCGCATTAAGTCACTTTCGTGCAGGGAAGAGTGGGTGAGAGCGATTTTCGAGGGGGGAGCGCGTGACAGCCATCAGTCTCGCTGGCGATCGGGGCCTTGCGACCGATCACCTTGAAGCCGTTCGCACCACTCTGAAGACCCAGGTTGCGGACATTCTGCGCCTCCATGTCGGCCCGTTGGCGACGCTGCCCCAGCATCTGGTCTATGACCAAGTTCTCGATACCCCGGCCCTGTTGCACGAATGCTTCCATATTTTCCGGGGCCAGCCCGACCTGTTCAGGACGGTGATGGTCCGTCCCGACAAGCGTCCGGTAACGTCCGATCAGGAACAATTGTGGTGTGGCCGCACCGTCGCCGACGTGGTCCGGTTGATCGTGCGCGCCTCGGCCAAACGATATTTCCGCGCCACCTTGCCGCCGGCGCCGACTCCGAAGGCGCCGAGACCAGTACGGCTGGGCCTGATGGAGCGGACCGCCATACGCTTCGGCCTCAAGGAATCGCCGCCGCCGCCACGCCTGCTGCCGCCGCCCCTGGGACCTGCCGACCGGCTGTACGGCGCCTTTCGCCAGAACCTGCTGTTCGAGTGGCAGGTGCCGCTGATTCCCGGTTATGCCACCCTGGAACCGCCGACGGTGCATCGGCTGGGGTCTCGCATTCTGGCGCTGCGCGAACCGGGCCAGATCGACATTCTGGCCGCCGAGGGGCTGACCCCTGACGGCCGCCTGCCGTTGCTGTTGGACGATGCCAAGCGATTGCGGGGAGCCGACAACGGCATCGACGCCAACGCCCTGCAAGACGCCTTCACCAAGCTGGAGTTGGACGTCTTGTTCCCCGAGATGGTCGATGCCCATCTGCGCCGCGCCGTGGCACAGATCGCCTCGATCAATCCTCGCGCGGTCGAAATGCTGATCCCGGCATTGGAGACCAACCTGCGGGGCGTCACCGTTTTCCTGTTCGCGGCCTTTGCCCGCCTGGGCGAAAAAGGCTTTCGCCAAGCCATGGGCTCGCACTGCGCCATCTGGGCGATGCAGAAGCTGGCGCGGCATATCGAAAGCTGCCGGCCGTGGCCGCGCAGCCTGCCCGGCATGCGCCAGGCCTCGGAAAAAGCCCTGGCCTTCGCCATCGATCTCGACAGCGGCCTGCCGGCCAAGGATACCCGCAAGGGATCGCTGGCCGCCGCCGCAGCAGCGGCGGCGACACCCCCGGCCAAAGCGGTGACATCGCCCGCCGTCGGCCCGGCCCGTGCCGGACGCACCGCAGCGCCCGCCCTGCCGTCGATAAAATAGAGGGGATATTCAGGCCGCCTCGACGCCCTTGTCACGGCGGTTGACCCGAGCCATGGACAGGCCGAGGCAGCCCACCGCCCACGCCACCGTCACCGCCAGCGATAGCAGATAGGCGTTGTCGGCGAGCAGAACGGCGGGGCCGGCGTAGAACGGCGCCCGGATGATGATCAGGGCGTGGCTGACCGGATTGGCCAACATCACCACCTTCATGGCCGCCGGCACGTTGCCGATGGGGAACAGGGCGCCCGACAACATCCACAGCGGCATCAGGAACACCATCATCACCGCATGGAAAGCCGAGGTGGACTTCATCCCCCAGGCCAGCAGAAAGCCCAGCGCCGAAAAGCCGATGCCGGTCAGCACGAAGCCACCCAACACCATGACCAGACTGCCGAACCCCAGATGCAGCCCCAGAAACGGCGCGGCGACGGTAAAGATCAGGGTCTGCACCATGGCGATGGACGTGGCCCCCAGCACCTTACCCAGCACGATGGCCAGACGCGACACCGGCGCCACCAGCACCCCCTGAAGGAAGCCGGCGTCGCGATCCTCGATGATGGTGATCGACGAAAAGATGCTGGCGAACAGCATCATCATCAGCATGACGCCGGGGAAGAAGTACTCCAGATAGGTGACGTTCTCCATTCCGGCCGGGCGGAACGAGCCGCCGAAGCCAAAGCCGAGAAACAGCCAGAACAGCAGGGGTTGCGCCACGGTGCCGACCACCCGCTGGGGCTGGCGGATGAACCGGGTGAATTCACGTCGGGCCAGCGAGGCCGATACCCGCGCCAGAGAACTCATGCGCCGGTCCTCCCGATGTCGCCCGCCCGGCTGGTGACGTGAACGAACACGTCATCGAGACCGGGTTGCTTGATGGAGATCGACCGCAAATCGGTGCGGCAACGGTCCAGGATCTTTTCCAGCAGCGGCAGGCTCTTGCCGTTCTCGGTCTCCTCCAGGCGAAGCTCGTCGCCGACGCAGCGCACCGCCAACCCCATCTCGTCTCGCAACCGCACGGCAAGGGCCTCGGTGTCACGCGCCTGGATCACCACCATCTCGGTCCCGATCATCGCCTTGAGCGCCGCCGGAGTATCATGGGCCAGCAGCCTGCCTTCGCGCATGATGGCGACGCGATCGACGTCATCGGCCTCGGCAAAGACGTGGCTGGTCATCAGCACGGTCATGCCGCGCGCCTTTTGCAGCCGGTGCAGCGCGTCGAGAAAATTGCGCCGCGACACCGGATCAAGCCCGGTGGTGGGTTCGTCCAGCAGCAATACCTGGGGATCGGTCATCAAGACCTTGGCCAGTTCGACCTGGCGCGCCAGACCGCCGGACAGGGTATCGACCTTCTGGTCGAGACGATCGCCCAGATCGGTCCAGCCCAGCGACTCGTCCCGGCGCTTGCGGAACTCCGCCCCCGACAGGCCATAGAGATCGCCATGGATCGCCAGATTCTCCGCGACCGACAGATGCTTGTCCACCGCCGGGCTTTGAAACACCACTCCCATGACCTCGCGCACCTTGGCCGGCTGGGTCAGCAGGTCAAAACCGGCGATGCCGACCTTGCCGGCGCTGGGCAGCGCCAAACCGCACAGAATGCGGAACAAGGTGGATTTGCCGCTGCCGTTGGGGCCGGACAGAATGGCGAACTCGCCCTTTTCCACCCGCATCGACAGATCGGCGATGGCGGTGCGGGCGGGAGTCTTGCGGCCGGCGGGGTAGACGTGGGTGAGGTGTTCGATGGCGATCATCGTGGCGCACTCTTTCATACCCGGAGCGTCGGGTAAAGCCCCAACCGGCGTCGCGACTTAAAATTAATCAATCGGGGAAGCCATGCTCCACGGTCTTGAAAAAGCCCCGCCCGCGAACCGCGGGCGGGGCATTCGGCGAAAGCGGCTCCGAACGAATGGGCTACACGGTATTCTTCATGCCGAAGATATTGCCGCCGGTGGAGAAGCTGACACCACCGAGCAGACCGCTCTGCTGCGACGACGACTCGCTCAACAGCGAAACCGCGCTGGTGCCGGCCGTCTTGCCGGTGGGATTGGTCATGGCACTCATCACCGCCTGGGCGCGCCCGTCCTGGGTCAGCGCCACCTGGGTGGTGACATAGTCGTTCTTGTAGCTGGTGCCCTGCTGCATTTGCAGGGCGTAATGGACGTCGGCGGTGGGGGCAACGCCGGTGCCGCGGGTCACCTTGACATAGTAGGTCCCCGCCTTCATGTCGTAGGAACTGCTCTTCATCGCCTCGAAGTTGGCGCTGGCCTGGCCCATGTTGGCGTTGCTGTCGGCAACCACCTGATTGGCGGCGTTATAGACCTGGATCCGGACGGCCGAATCGCTTTGCGAGGTGATGGCGAACTTGCCGTCGGTGACGGCCTTGATCTTGTAGATCTGCTGCTTGTCGTCCTTGGTCATCTCCGAGACGACGTTCAGGCGGCTGTCGTTGTTGCGCAGCCAGCCGATATCGGTCGCGGTCGCGTTGGTCTGGTTGGCCTTCTCGTAGAGGGTCTTCTTCCACGCGTGGACGCCGCTGGCGGTTGTCGCGGCGGTGATGGTGGTATCCGACATGGCTAGCCTCCTGCTAATTGCCAGTTTGACGGACCGCGCTGCCTCGCGTTCAGGCGGTCGTGGAGAAGGCGGTCCTGACCGCCGGTCCGGTAGCGGCGGTCTGATCGGACTGGTCGGCCGATTGGCCTCCGGCTTCCATCAGGCCCGCGGCGATGTTGCGATTGATCGAGATCAGCGTCTCCAGCACCTTGCGTTCGCCGGAATAGGCGCGCTGGGCCACGCTGACCACATAGCTCGCCAGCGAGGCGATATTGGTGGCCACCTCGGCCGGCAACGATACCCGTCCGGATTCGATCTCGGAATAAAAGAACAGCCACAACCGGTTGTTCAGCGTCACCGCCTCTTCGGTCGTGGCCAGATCGGCAGAGTTCAACGCCTCGGTCAAGGCGATGGCACAACGGGTCAGCGCCCGCGCTTCCAGCGCCCGCCCTTCCGTGACCTCGATACCAATCCGTTCGTACCCGGTGATGGCCATAAGTTAAGCTTCCCTCTGCACGCCTTCGAGAATCCTGGCTTCCATCTCCACTAAAGCATGCGCCTGGTTAAGAGCGTCATAATATCGGCCCGCCAGAATCGCTTGGCTGACATCGGTGACCGCCATGGTCAGGCTTGGATACACCTCCACCAGTTCCCTTACCGTTTCGTGATAGAGCGGGAAAAGCTCCTCGCTCTTGTCACTGAGATAGATCCCCTGGACGACGAAGCATATACGCCGTGCCGGGGTCGTGGCGTCCTTCTCCAGCATCAACAGGCTCTCGCGAAGGATCCTCTCCTCGCCGGCCACAATCAAAATGCAGCGTTTGTCGCCACCGTTCGTAACTCGTGCCCTGCCGATGAGCAGGGACTCTCCCGCAGCCAGATTGAGCTTAAGGCTCATGAAATTCCTCAAAAAAGCGACCGACACGTATATTCCGTATTTTACACGAGAACGCCCCCGCCCAACAGATGAAAATAGGACGCCCCGGCAGACCGGTCGCCACAAGGGATCGCCAGGCGTCGGCGGCCGGCTTGCCCTGGAGTCCGGACGCGGGAATCACCCCAGAATTTTGTTGCGCCCCCCCCCTGCTGTGACAGGATGAGCGCGAACCTGGGCCGTCGCCTGTTTTCCGTTGATCACCCGTCTGGAAAGGTACGGAATGACTGCTGAAATCCTTTGCACCATCGGCCCCGCCTCGTTGAACGCCGCAGTCATCGAACGTCTCGAGGATCTCGGCGCCTCGCTGTTTCGCATCAACATGTCGCACACCCGGCTGGAAGATGTGGAACGGGTAATCCGGTTCATCCAGGACCACTCGAAGGTTCCGGTCTGCCTCGACACCGAAGGCGCGCAGATCCGCACCACCGCGCTGGTGGACGGGGCGGTCCATCTGCGTGAGAACACCATGGTGGCGGTGCACTCGCGCCTGGTTCCCGGTGATCCCTATAATATCGGGTTCTACCCGCCCCAGACCGTGGCCCAGTTCCAGCCCGGCGACTTCATCAGCATCGATTTCAATTCGGTGCTCACCCAGGTGGTCGAGACCAGATCCGACCGGGTGATAGTGCGCGTGATCAACGGCGGAGACGTCGGATCGAACAAGGCGGTGACCGTGCACCGGCCCATCGCCATGCCGGCGCTGACCGACAAGGACAAGGCCGCCATCGAGATCGGGCGCCGCCTGGGCATCCGCCATGTCGCGCTGTCGTTCGCCAACTCTCCCGACGACGTGGACGAGCTGCGGGCGCTGACCGGCGAAGGGACCTTCGTGATTTCCAAGATCGAGTGCCGCAACGGCCTCGACCGTCTTGACGCCATCACGCTCAGATCCGACGCCATTCTGATCGACCGCGGCGACCTTTCGCGCGAAATTCCCATCGAGCGCATCCCGGCGGCGCAAAAGCACATCATCCGCACCGCCAAGCGGCTGGGCCGCAAGGTCTATGTCGCCACCAACCTGCTGGAAACCATGGTATCGACGCCGCTGCCGACGCGGGCCGAGGTCAACGACATCTTCAACACCCTGCTGGACGGCGCCGACGGACTGGTGATGGCGGCCGAGACCGCCATCGGCAAGTTCCCCATCAATTGCGCGGCGATGGTGGTCAAGCTGATCCGCGAATTCGAGGTGCCGGTCCCCCTGACCGCCATCGGCGAATCGTTCTCTCTGCTGCCCGAGGCCCATGGCGGACGCCTGCATCTGGCCCAGGCCGATGCCGCCACCCTGGCCGACCTTGGCCGCCTGCCCACCCTGGCGGTGGCGGAAACGGTGCTGCGCGACGCCGAGCAGATCGCCACCGGCGTCTACTCCCCGGTGGACGGTTTCATGGGGCGTGAAACGCTGGAAAGCGTCCTGGCTGAAAATCGCCTTCCCGACGGCCCGGCCTGGACCATGCCGATCATTCTGCCGCTGCCCGCCGGCGCCGACCATCTGGCCGCCGGACAACGGGTGGCGCTGACCTCGGCAGGCGGGGCGGTGCACTCCATTCTCGACATCGCGGAAATCTACACCGTCGATCTCGGCGCCCTGGCGCCCCGCTGGTTCGGCACCGGATCGAGCGACCATCCCGGCGTGGCGCGCCTGCTGGCCGGAAGCGACAAATTCGTCGCCGGCCGCGTCACCCTGGTCGAGCGGCTGTCGTCGCAGTGGCGGGCCTACGACCTTTCCCCCCATCAGTGCCGGTTCGTCTTCGCCCAGAAGGGGTGGAGCCGGGTGGTCGCATTCCACGGCCGCAACGCCCCCCACCGCGCCCACGAATACATCCAGCTGAAGGCGCTGGAGATCACCCACGCCGATGGACTGTTCATCAGCCCGGTGGTCGGCCCCCGCAAGGCCGGCGATTTCCTTCCCGGCGCCATCGTCAAATCCTATGAGGCGTTGCTGAATTTCGGCTTCTATCCGCGCGGGCGCGTCACCCTGGGCACCTTCATGAGCTATCCGCGCTACTCCGGCCCGCGCGAGGCGGTGTTCACCGCCCTGTGCCGCAAGAACATGGGATGCAGCCACTTCATCATCGGCCGCGACCATGCCGGGGTCGGTGACTTCTATGCCCCCGACGAGAACCGCCGCATGTTCGACACGGTGGGCGACATCGGAATCGATCCGGTGTTTTTCGACCCCATCGGCTATGCCTCCGACCTGGGGCGTTACGTCAGCATGATCGACCATCCCGAGGCGCTGACCATCAGCGGCACCGAGGTGCGCAAGACCCTGACCGAGGGCCGGCCGCTGCCCGATTGGGCGATCCGGCCGGTGGTTCAGGACGTGCTGCTGGGCGAACTGGCGGCGGGCCAGGAGATCTTCTGCTGATGGCGGCAGGCCGGGTGTTCTGGTTCACCGGTCTGTCCGGCGCCGGCAAGACCAGAGTCGCCACCGGGACCGCCTCGCTGTTGCGGCAGGCCGGCAAAACCGCCCTGATCCTCGACGGTGACGAGTTGCGCGCCACCCTCGGCCGCGACCTGGGTTTCAGCCGCGACGACGTGCTGGAGAACAACCGTCGCATCGCCCGGCATTGTGCCGACCGTCGCGGCGATGCCGATGCCGTGCTGGTCCCGGTGATATCGCCGCTGGCGGACGGCCGCGCCCTGGCGCGAGCCATCCTGTCGCCGGGCTTTTACGAGGTCTGGATTTCCGCCGACCTCGACACGGTGATGGCTCGCGATCCCAAGGGCCTTTATGCCCGCGCCCGCCGGGGCGACATCCCCGACATGATCGGCTACGCCCCCGGCAATCCCTATGAACCGCCGCAACACCCCGACCTGACGATCGACACCGCCGCCGAACCGCCCGAGCGGTGCGCCGCCAGGCTGTTCGATTTCATCGTGGCGCGGCTATAGCGCAAGCGGCGCCGGCGCCTCGCCGGCACACCATCGCCGCCAGATGATACGCAACCCCCGTTCCAGATGACCGGTGTAGCGCGCCCCGTCCATCAGCGGCGATCCGGCGAAGCGCTGGCGCAGGCCATGGCGCATCCGGGCCAGAAAATCGCGATCGGTCGCCAGCGCCACCGCCGTGGCGACATACGATTCGCCATCGCCGGTGATCAGCTCCGTCAGTCCGACGTTGCCGAGATGGCAGAGTCCCACCCGGGAGAACGGCGTCCGGCCGAACTGGGTCACCACCGGTACCCCCATCCACAACGCGTCGCAGGTGGTGGTGCCGCCATTGGCACCGATGGGATCAAGCGCGATATCGACACCACGGTACGAGCTGTAGGGGTCGGGGGCGAAATTCTCGAACACCAGTTGCGCGTCGGCGATGCCGTGGGTGCGGAAAAGATCATACTTCCAGTCCGAATCGTCGCGGCGCAGGCCGTGCCATTTCACCATCAGCTTCGAGCCGGGAACGGCATCGAGAATCCGGGCCCACGTCGCCAGGGTGGCCGGCCCCAGCTTGGCGATATTGTTGAAACTGCCGAAGGTTACATGGCCGTTGCCGCTACAGGGCGGCACGGCGGGCGGCAGGATATCGGACCGGCTGGGGCGATAGCAGACATGGGCGTCCGGCATGCGGATCAGCGCCTCGCTGTGCCAACCGTCGGCCCAGGGCGGCGCGAAATGGGGGTCCATGATACGGTAATCGACGGCCGACACCCCGGTGGTGTTGGGATAAAGCGGGAAGCTGATCACCAGCGGCGCCGGCTTGCGCCGCCCGCACATGATCAGCCGTGACCCGGCCATGTGCCCGGCGCATTCCACCAGGATATCGATGCGATCGGCCCGGATCATGTCGGCCAGATCATCGTCGGACAGATTGAAACAGGGCCGCCAATGGTCGGTGGCGGCCTGGAATATCTCGGTTATGTCGTCGCTGGCGACATTATCGTAGTAGCAGAACACTTCGACCTGGGACCGGTCGTGGTGCTCGATCATCGGCAGGATGAAGTTGCCGCCGGGATGCATCCGCATATCGGGAGACAAATAGCCGATCCGCAGGCGGCGCTCGACATCGCGGTCGTTGGCATGGGGCTGGATACGGGCGAACGGCGCGATCAGCGTCCGATCGAAACCCAGGTGGTCCTGGAAAACCTCGTCCGGGTCGGCGTCATCCTTGAAGCACGAGATGAACAGAAGGTTGTCGTAGGCGGATTCGTACTTGGGATCGATGGCGATGGCCTGGCGGTAGGCGGCAATCGCCTCGTCAAGCTTGCCCTGCTTCTGCAACCCGTTGCCCAGGTTGGAATAGGCGACGGCGAGGCGGGGATCGATGGCGATGGCGCGGCGGCAGGCGGTGATGGCCTCGTCGAGGATGGCAAGATCGATCAGGGCATTGCCCAGGTTGGAGTGGGCCACGGCGGAGTGCGGGGCGACGGCCACCGCTTGACGGTAGATGTCGATCGCCTCATCGATGCCGCCCCGTTCCCGCAGAGCGTTTCCCAGATTGGCGAGGGCCTCGGCATGCCGGGGATCACAGGCGACGGCCTGACGATAGGCGGCGATCGCCTCGTCGGTCCGCCCCTGCGCCCGCAGCACGATGCCCAGGCTGTAGTGGGCCGCCGCCAGCCGTGGCGCGGCGGCAATGGCCCGGCGATAGGCGGCGGCCGCCTCGTCCGATCTGCCGCGATATTGCATCACCTTGCCGAGGTTGCAATGCGGCTCGGCTAAGCTTGGGTCCAGTGCGGCCGCCAGTTCATAGGCGGCGATGGCCTCGTCGATTCGGCCCGACGCTTCCAGGGCGGTACCGAGATTGGAATGGGCCTCGGCATAGCGCGGCCGTACGGTGATGGCCTGGCGACAGGCGGCGATCGCCTCGTCGACCCGGCCCTCATCCTTGAGAGCGAGACCAAGGCCGCACCAAGCTTCGGCGAAATCCGGCCTGATGGCAACGGCCTGGCGATAGGCGGCAACCGCCTCGGCGGGCAAATCCTGTGCCTTGAGGACATGTCCGAGATTGAATTGGGCCTCGGCATGGTCGGGCTTGAGGGCGATGGCCTGGCGATAGGCGGCAACCGCCGGGGCAAGCTTGCCCTGGCCTTGCAGCACCACGCCCAGATTGTAGTGGGCCTCGCCATATTGCGGCGCCACGGCGATGGCCTGCCGATAGACGGCGACCGCCTCGTCGAGTTTTCCCTGCGCCTGAAGGGCACCGCCCAGATTGCCCAGAACCACCGGATGCGGCGGCGAGGCGGACAGGATGCGCCGGTACAGACCTTCGGCCTCGGCGACCCGACCGCCCTGGTGAAGCCGGACGGCTTCGGCAAACAGCTGCTCGATACCCTGCGACGGCGGGGAAGCCGGCGCCCCCTTCCCGGCCGCCCGACGCTGGTGTCTGTTCATCGCTCAGCCCTGCTCCACCGCCAGAGGCCGCAGCATGCCGGGATAATCGCCGAAACGGTTCAGCGTGTTCCAGCGATCGAACAGCGCCCCCCGGAAGTACAGGTAATCGCTCCGGCATTGGAACTGGCGGGGTTCCAACCCCAGGTGGGTGCACAGGGTCGTCTCGAAATCCAGCATGCCGCCCAGCATGGAGCGCACGGTATCGAGATCGCGGCGAAACCCGTCCGGATCGGGAGCGGCATAGCCGAAGCGGATGCTGAAGGGATAATACAGGGTGCGCAGAACGAAGCGGTCGCCGTCGCTCAACGTCTGTGCCGGCTTGCGGTCGAGGAACGAGCGGTCGAACGGGTCCATGGCCTTGTCGGCGCTGTAACTGGGGCTGGAGGGATCGCCCCACCACTTCTTGCCCTGCGCCGTCATCTGGTAGAGGCAGGGGTCATCATCGACCCCCATCCACGAGCACAGGGCGCGCATGGTGGCCTGGGGGCGCGCTTTCAGGTCCTCCAGGCGGACGCCGACGGCATCGTGGCGGCGGAACTCCATCTTGTCGATGTCGAACAGCATTCGGACCATGCGGCTGGAAATCTTGGGGTAGCTCATCTCCTGGAACGGCTCGCGCAGCCACGATTCGCACGACTGCACCGGCTCGCGCACCATCATCACAAAGCGGGCGTCGGGGAAATGCCGCATGAAGTTGAGGCTGGTGTAACCGGCGGGATGGTGGATGTGATAGAACATGGTCCGCTTGTCGGCGGTGCCGCCCAGGGTCCGCTCGTAGGCGGCATGAACCACCCGCAGGAACGACGCCGGGTCCACCGTCTTCAGCCCCGCCATCAGGGCCAACGCCTCGGCACAGAACCGCTCGCGGTCCAACGACAGCCATTGATCACGGCCTTCACCGACGGCGGTCATCCCCTCCTTCTCGCCCTTGAAATGGCCGTCCTCTCCCGGCACGCCGGGAACCGGCCGGGAAGAGCGGGCATCGAACAGCACGTCGAAGATCTCGGCGAACCTCTCGGGCAGATGGCGCCAGCCTTCGGCGGCCAGCCGCTTCCACATGCCGCCGTTGAAGAAGCCCTGAAGGTAGGTGGCGGGCAGGGTGGAAATCGCCGGATGGCCGTCGATCAGGCTGTGCAGCAGACCGGTGCCGCTACGGCCGAAATGCAGCAGGGCCACCATCCGGTCGGGAAGCTGGGGAGAAACGGCCCCCCCCCCCGCGCCGTCCACCACCACCGGCAGGTCCGGCGGCAGTGCCGCCATGGCGGCGTCAAAACTGGCGCCGGCGTCATCGGGGGTGAAGCTGTCCAGGTAGAAGCGATGGAGGGCGAAAGCCGCCGCCACATCGCCCTCGGGCGGGCGCTCGGCGTCATCGGCGGCGGCGCCCTGTCCCCCGGCACGAGAGCGGACGAAACGACTGGCCTTGACCAGAAGGCCAAGACAGATCCAGGCATCGGCGCGGTCCGGTTCCAGGCGAATGGCCTCGCGGGTGGCAACGATGGCCTCGTCCAGCCGTCCGGTTTCCCCCAGCACGGCGCCCAGATTGAAATGAGCGTCGGGCCGGTCCGGCTTGGCGGTAATGGCCTGCCGGTAGAGTTGCAACGCCGCGTCATAGCGGCACTGGTCCTGCCGGATGTTGCCCAGGCTGAGAAGGCTGTCGATATAGTCGGGCTTGAGGGCAATGGCCCGCTCGAACCATTCCACCGCCTCGTCGGGCTGCTTCATGTCCTTGAAGGCGATACCCATGTTGTTGCAGGCATCGGCATAGCCCGGCTTGAGGGCGGCGGCGCGGCGATAGCATTCCAACGCCTCGTCCATCCTGCCCAGCTCGTGCAGGACGGTGCCGAGGCTGAGATGGGCCTCGGCCATCTCCGGCTTGATGGCCAGAACCCGCTCGTACCACAGCACGGCCCGATCCGGCAGCTCCTGCGCCTTCATGACGTTGCCCATGCCCAACAGCGCCTCGGCCATGTCGGGCGCCAGGGCAAGGGCGCGCTCGAAACTGGCTTCCGCCTCGCTCGGACGGCCGCTATCCAATTGGACGATACCGAGATTGGCACGGGCATCGGCGAAATCCGGCCGAATCGCCAGGGCGCGCTCGAACCGCGTGATTGCCTCGGAAAACCGCCCCTGGGCCCTGAGCACGTTGCCAAGAAAGAGATGGGCATCGGCAAAGTCGGGAACCAGGGCCAGCACCGTCTCGAAGCATTTCTCCGCCTCGTCCAGCCGGCCCTGATCCTTGCGGGCGTTGCCCAAATTCAGATGGGCATCGACAAAATCGGGCCGCAGCGCCGCTGCCCGGGCGAAGCTGTCGGCGGCGGCGTCCAGCCGGCCCTGCTGTTGCAGGGCGATACCCAGGTTGTTGTGATAGGAAAAGACGCTGCCCCGCAGCCGGATCGCCTCGCCGATCAGCGCCACGGCGACGTCGGAGCGGCCGGCGGCCCCGGCGATGAGACCCAGGCAATGGAAGCTGTCGGCATGGCCGGCATCCATGTCGATGATCCGGCGGTACAGGCTTTCCGCCTCGGCCAGACGCCCGGCCTGATGATGGCTGACCGCCTGGGCGAACATATCGGCCACGGCGGCATTGGGCGCTGCCTTGGCTCCGGTCGGCTTCGCGCCATTCCGCCGCTGCTTACCCGTCATGACTTCGCCTTCCGCTGTGGATTTCGGCTGATACCGTTCAGCCCTCCGCCTTACCCGTTTGGGCGAGCCGGCGCAAGGCCGCGGCGACCTCGGCAACGGTATCGGTCCAGTCGCCGGGGGTAATCTGGCGGAACAGCCGGGCGCTGGGATACCAGGGGCTGTCGTCGCGGTCGAGCAACCAACGCCAGCAGCCGTCGAACCGCGACAGTATCCACACCGGCTTGCCCATCGCCCCGACCAGATGCGCCACCGAGGTATCGACGCAGATCACCAGATCGAGGTTGGCCACCAGAGCGGCGGTATCGCCAAAATCACGGACCTCGTCCATGAGATCGATCAGGCGCAACCCCTCCGGCGCTGATTTGATCTGCGCCGCCGGGGTGCCCTTCTGAAGACTGACCAGGGTAACGCCGGGAATGGCCCCCAGGGGCGCGAACTGCTCCAGCCGCAGGCTGCGACGGCGATCGACCAGATTGGCGCCACGGTCGCCGGGCCGGGGATCACCGGCCCAGACCAGCCCCACCTTCAACCCTTCGGCACCGGCCAGCCGCTCGCCCCACCGGGCCGCCGCGCCCGGATCGGCGGTGATATAGGGAACCGGGGCGGGAATGGTCGAGACCTCGGTACCGAACACCCGGGGAGCGCTCAGCAGCGGCAGGTGACAGTCGGCCGTCGTCGTTTCGCCCAGCGCCACCGTCGCCGTGACGCCGGGAACGCTGCGCAGCAGCCCGACCAGGGCCGGCTGTACCGCCAGCACCACGCGCGCCCCCGCCTCGGACGCCATGACGGCATAACGGGCGAACTGCAACGTGTCGCCCAACCCCTGTTCGCCGTAGAGCAGGATGGTCTTGCCGTCCAGCGGTTCGCCCTGCCATTCCGGCCGGGTGGTGTTGAGCGGCGGGAAACCGGCGAGGCGTCGCCGCCACTCGTATTCCTGCCAGCCCTGGGCCAGGCGGCCGGTACGCAGCAGGATCGCCGCCAGATTGAAATGAGCCAGGACGTCGTCCTCGCGCAGACCGATCGCCCAGCGGAAGCACCCCTCGGCCGCCAGCAACTCGCCGGAATTATACAGCGCGATGCCGAGATTGGTGTGATAGCCGCCCCCCTGGGGATCGAGACGGATCGCCTCGCCGTGAAAGGCGATGGCCTGCGGCCACTGGCCCAGGTCGCAGGCGACGCTGCCCAGCGCGTCATAGGCGGCGGCGTGGTCGGCGCGAAGCGCGATCGCCTGCCGCAGAGCGGCAATCGCCTCCTCGAACTGGCCGGTCAGGCGCAGCGCCCGGCCGAGGCCGTAATGGCATTCCGCCATCTCCGGCGCCAGACGCACCGCCTCGCGATAGCACTCCGCCGCCTCGGCGGAGCGGTCGAGGTCCATCAGGGCATTGCCCAGATTGAAATGAGCGTTCAGCGCGGCGGGAGCCAGGGCGATGGCGCGGCGGAAACTGGCCACCGCCTCGTCCCCCCGCCCGATCCGCCGCAGGGCCGAACCAAGATTGATATGGGCCTCGACCATTTCGGGATGCAGCGCCAGCGCCTTGCCGATGGTCTCGATCGCCTCGTCGGCACGGCCGGAATCGCTCAGCAGCATGCCCAGCATGGTCAGCGACCCGGCGTGATCCGGGTGGGATTCGAGGATGGCGCGATACAGGGCCTCGGCCTGGGAAAGCTGGCCCGCCTGATGCGAGCGCATGGCCTTGTCGAAAATCTCGTCCATCGATGACGTCGCCATGGTTTTCCAGTCTCCTGCTGCCGCTGCCAATGTAGAGGAACGGCACGACCTTGACACCCCACAGTTTCGTCATGGTCCGGGCAAAGGGGACTTGCTGATCCATATCTTGAAAGATCAAAAAAAAGGGGGCGGCCTTGGCCGCCCCCTGGTTACGTGCCTGCGGCGACTTAGCCGAACAGGCGCATGACCGCCTGGTTGGCCTGCGAGGCCAGCGACAGCGACTGGATGCCCAGTTGCTGACGGGTCTGCAGGGCCAGCATGTTGGC
>CAIUSV010000032.1 GCA_903901915.1 uncultured Rhodospirillaceae bacterium
ATCTTGTGACAGAGGTCGTGCCATCCCCGCTGGCCTCCTATCCAGCCAGCAGTTTGAATCACATTCTTGGCACAAGGGGAATCCAAAATCCGATTCCGCCTAACCCGGACAGACTCTAGTTTACCGCATCAGCTGGATAGTGTTTCAGGGCCGGAGTCTCGCGACATCAGGCCCTGATTCGTTATGCATGAAGTTGGAGCCGGAGGTCTTACGACCTCCGGCCCGGTTTCGTCGCGATAGAGTTGGAGCCGGAGGTCTTACGACCTCCGGCTCCGGGGCGTCAGCGGGTCGGGGGGATGAGGGGGGGGGACCCGCTTATCGGTCGGGGAGGGTTACCCCAACCGACGCCAAAAGCTTACGCGCTGCGACGGCGCAAAGCCGCATCGCGCCAGGAAGCCCAGCAGGTCAAAACTGTTCCAGGCGACCTGGGTTTGGACCTTCTCGACGCCCAGCGAGGCCAGATTGGTGAGCAGCTGGCTCATCAGGGCACGGCCGACGCTGTGGCGGGCATAAGCGGGATCGACACCGATGGTGTCGAGGATCGAGGTGGCCTGGGCGCGCCCAAACTCGCCGTACTCGGTACGCGCCATGACGAAGCCGGCGAACTGGCCGTCGATTTCGGCGACCAGCGATACCCGCACGCCCGACTGCTTGGTCACTTCGGCGATCTTGCGCTTGTAGTAGGCGGAACGGTCGCGGCGGGTGACCTTGCGGTCGATGGACACGATGAAGGGGAAGTCGGCCTCGGTCAGCGAGCGCACCGGGACGCGATCACGCGACAGCGCCGCGAAATCGTCGCCCGACGGATCGGACAGATCGACTTCGCTGCTGTCCTCGCGCTGGGCCAGGGGGGCGTCGAAATCGGTGGTGTCGGCGGTGGACCGTTCCAGCACCAGCCGGGGCGCCAGCTCGAAGCCGGCCGATTGGAAAAAGCGGGTGATGCCGTGTTCGGTCCAGGTCGCCTGGGTGACCAGTTCCTTGATGCCGCGGGCCTTCATCGCCTGCTCGACCGCCGCCATCAGCTTGCGGCCGAGGCCGGCACCGCGCTGGTCGGGATCGACGCCGATGGTCTCGAGCACGCCGACGGGGCCGGAGCCGCCGAACTCACCATCGAGGATATGGGCGAAGGCATAGCCCTTCAGCACGGCGCCATCGGCGGCGGCCAGGGTCACGAAGCTGGCCGGTTCGGCGGTGGCCGCGGCCATGCGCTTCTCGTGATAGCTCCGGCGGGATTTGCCGGTCAGTCGGCGATCGAGTTCGATCACCCGTTCAAGGTCGGTGGCGACGACGTCGCGGATTGTGGTGCTCATGGAACTCGCGAACCTCCCCCGTCTGGAGGGGCCGCCCTGTTGATGGGCGGGTGCCGCACTTGACGGCACCCATTTGCGGGCGGTACCCTGTTAAATGAATAATTCGGTACGATAATACCGATTTTCTCCAGCCGGTCAATAGCGGGGTGTGGTCATGAAGTGGGAGTTTCCGAACAGGGTGGCGGTGGTCACCGGCGGCATGCGCGGCATCGGCCGCACCATTGCCGATGGACTGCTGGCCGGTGGCGCCGAAGTGCATGTGTTCGACCGCGAAACCGGCGACCTGCCGGCGGGAATGACCGCCCACGCCGTCGATGTTTCTGATTCGGCCAGCGTCAACGCCGCCTTTGCCGCCATCGGCAAGCCGGTCCATCTTCTGGTCAACAACGCCGGTATCACTCGAGACCGCACGCTGCTGCGCATGAGCGACGACGAGTGGCGATCGGTCATCGACGTCAATCTGACCAGCGCCTTCCATACCATCCGCGCCGCTGGCCCCGGCATGGTGCAGGCCGGCGTCGGTCGTATCGTCAACATGATTTCCATCAACGGGCTGCGCGGTAAGGTGGGGCAGGGCAACTATGCCGCTTCCAAGGCCGGCATGGTCGGACTGACCAAGACGGCGGCCAAGGAACTGGGCGGCAAGGGCGTTACCGTCAACGCGGTGGCACCGGGAATGGTCTTGACCGAGATGACGTTGAAGCTGGATCAGCAATTCCGCGACAAGGCCCTGGCCGAGGCGGCGCTGACTATTCTTCCCGACACCTCCGACATTGCCAACGCCGTGCTGTTTCTGCTGTCCGACGCGGCGCGTTGCATCACCGGCGAGGTGATCAAGGTGGATTCGGGTCAGTATATCTAGGGTCGTTCCATCAGGCGGCGCAGCCCGTCGCTGCCGACCGGGGCCTCGGCTTGCCACGGAATCAGGGCGGTGCGCCGTGACAGTTCGGTTGCGACTCGTAAGATGAAGGGTGCCTCGCAGCGACCCCGCCGCGCCAGCAGTGGATCGGCGGTGCCGCTGGCCAGCAGGCTTTGGTTGATCACCCAGGCGAAGGGCGTGATGCCGGCGCGCCCCAGGTCCCGCTGTAGCCGTTCGGCCTCATGGACCGGGGTGGCTTCGGCCAGGGTGACGATCAGGATGCGGGTGAAGTCGGGATCGCGCAGGCGCGGCAACAGGTCGCGCACCGAGTCCGGCATGTCGGCCTGGGTCCGCAACACCTCGCGGTGGTAGGCCTGGGCGGCGTCCAGCAGCAAGATGGTATGGCCGGTAGGTGCGGTGTCCAGCACCACGAAGCCGTCGCGGCCGGCATCGACGGCGCGGGCGAAGGCGCGGAATACCGCGATCTCCTCGGTGCAGGGCGAGCGCAAATCCTCTTCCAGCATGGCCCGCCCGGCGGGGTCGAGACCGGCACCGGCCTTGGCCAATACTTCGTCGCGATAAAGCGCCACCTCCCGTTCGGGATCGATGCGGCTGATCGTCAGCCCGGCCACCTTGTCCTCGACGGTTTCGCTGATATGGGCGGCGGGGTCGGTGGTGGACAGGGTTACCGGACGGCCCGACCGCGCCAGCGCCACGGCAACGGCGGCGGCCACGGTGGTCTTGCCGACGCCGCCTTTGCCCATGGTCATGATGATGCCGCGTCCCGCCGCCGCCAACTGGGCCAGCAGCGGGGCGAGGCCGTCAGGGAGCGGGGTGGCGGCAATCGCCTCCGTCGCGTCCATGCGGCTTTCCGCCACGACGGGCCGCTTCAGGTCACGCAGGGAGTCGAGGCCGACGGTGCCGCCCGGCAGCAGTCCGGTTTCGTCGCGCGGTAACGCCGCCAGCCCGGTGGGCATGGCGGCCAACGCGGCGCGGCCCCGCCGGTCCATGGCCAGGGCGACAGGATCTTCGCCGCGACCGGCTTCGACGCTGAACATGCCGTTCAGCGCCAGACGCAGGTTGCGCACGCCCAACTCGGCAAGTTCGCCCCGGGTGCGTTCGGCTTCGCGCAGGGCCGAGGCCTCTGGACGGGCGACCAGCACGATGGTGGTGATGGCGGCATCGGCCAGTTGCGCCACGGTGGCGGCATACAGGGCCTTTTGTTTCTCCAGCCCGGCCAACGGTCCCAGGCACGAGGCGCCGCCGGTGGATGACGCAATGAAATCTCCCCAGGCCGACGGCAGGGTCAGCAGCCGCAGGGTATGGCCGGTAGGGGCGGTATCGAAGATGACATGGTCGAAATCCGCCGTCGCGGCGGGGTCCCCCAGCAGCTTGGCGAATTCGTCGAAGGCGGCGATTTCGACGGTGCAGGCGCCCGAGAACTGTTCTTCCATGCTGGCGATGGCGGCCGGTGGCAGGATGCCGCGATATGGCCCCACCATGCGCTCGCGGTAATCCCGGGCCGCGGCCTCGGGGTCGATGTTGAGGGCGAAAAGCCCGTCGGCGCCAGTGATAGCGGTGGGCCGCTGGCCCAGCGGCGTTCCCAGCACTTCGTCCAGGTTGGAGGCCGGGTCGGTGCTGACGATCAACACCCGCCGTCCCGCGTCGGCCAGGGCCAGACCGGTGGCGCAGGACAGCGAGGTCTTGCCGACACCGCCCTTGCCGGTGAAAAACAGCACCCGGGTGGTGCCGGCGATGTCCGGCATCAGCAGCAGCCCGACTTGGGCGAACAGCAGCTTCGCGCGGTCTCCTTGGCGGCAAGTCCCAGCTTGTCGGCCAGTTGCGCGCGCGACAGGTAGACGCCGATGGCGACGATACGGCCGTCGATCACGGTGATCGGCAGCCGGTCGATGCCGGCCTCCATTTCCTTGACCACCGCCGGATTGGCGGCAAAGGCCTGCGGCTCCTGGCCGAGATTATGACGGATCACCGTCACGCCCTGGGCCGCCACCCATTGCAGGTCGGCGGCGAAGCGTACCAGCGCGGGGTCCACCTCGGGGCCGCACACACCGGTCGAGCAGCACATGGCGGGGTCATAGATTTCGAGCGTTTTCATGATGGTATACTCCTGGATTCGTACCAGCCCCTGGAGGCGTTGACGATCTTCACCACCGAGAGCATCACCGGCACCTCGATCAGTACGCCGACCACGGTGGCCAGCGCCGCGCCGGACTGGAACCCGAACAGGCTGATGGCGGCGGCCACCGCCAGCTCGAAGAAATTGCTGGCGCCGATCAGGGCCGACGGACCGGCGACGCAATGGGCGACACCCAGCCTGCGGTTCAGCAGGTAGGCGAGGCCGGAGTTGAAGTAGACCTGGATGGTGATGGGGACCGCCAGCATGGCGATCACCAGCGGTTGGGCGATGATCTGTTCACCCTGGAAGCCGAACAGCAGCACCAGGGTCGCCAACAGCGCGGCCAGCGAAACCGGCCCCAGTCTGGTCAGCACTCCGGCCAAAACCCGCGGTCCACGCGCCAGCAGCCTGCGGCGCCAGAGTTGCGCCACGATCACCGGCACCACGATGTACAGCGCCACCGACAGCAGCAGTGTCTGCCACGGCACCGAAATCGATGACAGGCCCAGCAGCAGACCGACGAGGGGGGCGAAGGCCACCACCATGATCAGGTCGTTGAGCGCCACCTGACTGAGGGTGAAATGGGGCTCGCCGTTGGTGAGGTTGGACCACACGAACACCATGGCGGTGCAGGGGGCGGCGGCGAGCAGGATCAACCCGGCGATATAGCTGTCGATCTGGTCTCCCGGCAGCCAGGGGCGGAACAGATGGCTGACGAACAGCCAACCCAGCAGCGCCATGGAAAACGGCTTGACCGCCCAGTTGATGAACAGGGTGACGGCGATTCCCCGCCAGTGCTCGCCGACCTGATGCAGCGCGGCGAAATCGATCTTCAGCAGCATGGGGATGATCATCAGCCAGATCAGCACCGCCACGGCCAAGTTGACCTGCGCCACCTCCAGCCGTCCGATCGCCTGGAACGGCGCCGGAGCCAGATGGCCCAGCCCCACGCCGGCCAGGATGCACAGGCCCACCCACAGGGTGAGGTATCGCTCGAACAGTGTCATTGCGAGACTTCTTCGGCTCGTTGCGGCCCAAGCTCGATCAGCCGGCCGACCTTGGCCTTGATCATGGCGTAGACCTTGCGGAACTCGGCCAACCGTTCCTCGTCGCTGCCCTCGGCGGCGGCGGGGTCGGGAAAGCCCATATGAACCTTCGACGGATGCCCTGGCCAGATTGGGCAGACTTCGCCGGCGGCGTTGTCGCAGACGGTAATGACCAGATCCATCCGGGGGGCGCCGGCCTGGGCGAATTCATCCCACGATTTGGACCGTAATCCTTCGGTGGAATGGCCATTCTCGTTCAGCACCGCGATGGACAGGGGATTGACCCGGCCGGCGGGATGGCTGCCGGCGCTGTAGGCCTGCCAGCGGCCGCCGCCAAGGTCGTTGATCAGCACTTCGGCCAGTACGCTCCGGGCGGAATTGCCGGTGCACAGCACCAGCACGGTGGTGACGGTATCGCTCAATTCGAGTCTCCTCGGCATGGCTCGGAAAATGCGTCGGGGGGCAGGGCGGCTCGGCCTCCATCGCACAGAATCTGGACCGGGACCTGATTCACCAGCCCCAGCAAGCGGCGATCGGCGGTGGTGGTGGGGTCGTCGGCCAGGGAAGTCGCCACGACCTTGAGGAACGAGCGGGCATAAGCGTTGATGTCGCGTTCGGCGATGCGGTAGTAGACCCATTTGCCGTCGCGGCGCTGCTGCACCAGTCCGGCCCCGCGCAACGCCGCCAGATGTTTCGAGATGGTGCCCACCGTCAGTCCCAGCACCGCCGTGATCTGACAGACGCAAAGCTCGCCCCCCTCCAGCAATTTAAGGATACGAACCCGGCTGGGGTCTGCGACCGCCTTGGCGACGATTTCAAAGGTCTCGATCATGGCGTTGATGTTAGCGCCATTTTGCTGTGCATCAAAATGAAATAAATGTGACCGTCCCCGGCGGACGAGATCAGCGAGCGCCGCCGCGCCTGACCGGCGGCGGTTCCATATCCCGGGTCAGCGGTTGGCCCGAGGCCAGCGTGTCCAGCAGTCGCAGCGCCTTGGCGTCGTCCCATTCGGCGCCACCAATCAGTCGGGCCACCTCGCGGCCGCGCGCGTCGATCAACAGGGTCACCGGCAGCGCCGTGGCGTCAAGTTGCTGGGCGGCGGCATGGGGCGAGGCCAGGCGGAGCGCCAGGGATTTGATGCCCAGCCGGGCGAAGGTCCTGGTGACGGTCTCGGCGCCGCCGCGGTCCAGCGACACCGCCACCACCGCCACCCCCTTGGCCGTGGCCAGGGGGACGAGGCGGTCCAGTGCCGGCAGTTCGGCGACACAAGGCGGGCACCAACTGGCCCACAGGTTGAGTACCACGGCGCGACCGCGCAGGGCCTCGATGCCGGCGGGATTGCCGTCGCCATCGTGGATGGCGAACGACGGGAGCGGCTGCGGCGACTGGTGAATCACCAAGCCGCGCGCCGACCCGGCCCCTACCGGCCGGGCGGTCGCGACCGTCCCTCCGAACAGCACGGCAATGGCCAGCACCATGATCTTCCACGTATCCATGGCGGCCATGATAACGCGGTCGGACTGTGTCAGAAGCAGGGAATTTGCCGCATGTCACCGGGACGGGTATAATCCCATTGGCAGTAAGCCAGTTCGGGCGGGGGGCCTTCCGATGACGTCGCCGCGGAACAGATTCGTGCTGCGGGGTATGCTCGGCTATGCGATTTTCGCTTCGCTGTGGATTGTGCTGTCCGACCTTCTGCTCGAAGGGATAGCCGACCCCGCCCGATTCATCGGATTTTCGATGGTCAAGGGGTTGGCCTTCGTCGCCGTAACCTCGGTGCCGCTCTATGTGGTCCTGCGCGGTTCCACACCGGTAGAGGATGAAGCCGGGGGCAGATGGTCGCTGTCGGGGGTATTCGCCGTGATGGCGGTCGGCATCGCCGCCATCGGCCTGGCGTCGTTCCATATCCTGTCCGGCGCCATGCGGCACGACCAATTGGGCCAACTGGAGGGGGTGACCCAGCTGAAGGTCGAGGGTGTGTCGAGCTGGCTGGCCGAACGTCGCGCCGATATCGGCAATGTCACCGGCAATCCCGAAACCCGGTCGGCCCTGGCGCGTTGGTTGCGCACCGGTGATTCCGCCGCCGGCGAGCATGTGCTGCATTCCATGGAGGCGTTGCGCTTCACCCATCGGGACGTGGTCCATGTATCGGTGTTGTCGCCTGACGGCCGCCACCTGCTCGGGGTGGACGACAAGGACGACGATGGCGACCCCGAGCTTATCGACCGGGCGGTTCGCGACGTAGCCAGCAGTCGCGGCATGGTGTTCCTCGACCTCCATATTCAACGGTCGGACGGATCGGTTCACATGGGCTATCTGGCACCGTTCATGGACCCGGCGCGACCGGGGCGGGTGCTGGCGGTGGCCATGGTGGAAATGGACCCGCGTCTGTTCCTTTTTCCTTTCGTCGGCAGTTGGCATCTGGCGGCGGTGACCGGCGAGACCCTGCTGGCGCGGCGCGATGGCGACGACGTGGTGTTTCTGAGCGAGTTGCGGCACTGGAAGGCGGACCCCCTGGGCCTGAGGCTGCCGGCCAACCGCGCGGGGCTTCCGGCGGCGTCGGCTCTGGCCGGTCGTTCCGGCGCCATGGAAGGTGAGGATTATCGCGGTGTGCCGGTTCTGGCGGCTGCGCTTGCGGTGCCCGAAACACCTTGGGTCCTGGTGGCGAAGGTGGACGAAGCCGAGGTCATGGACGGTATTCGCCGACTGGCCACCGTTACCGCCATTCTGGTGTTGATGACGTTGGCGTTGGCGGCGGCGGCGCTGGGGTATCTCTGGCACCGGCAGCAGTTGCGGCGGGTCCGGGCCGAACTGATGTCCGTGCGCGCTTTGGATCAGGCCAACGAGCGCCATCGCAGTCTGTTCGACAACATGCTGGACGCCTGTACCTATTGCTGGATGGTGTTCGAGGAGGGCGAGCCCAGCGATTTCATTTTTCTCAGCGTCAACGAGGCGTTCGAGACCGTGACCGGTCTGAAGGATGCCGCCGGCCGGCGCGCGAGCGAAGTTCTTCCCGGCATTCATGACCGTGATCGCGCACTTCTTGACGTCTGTGGCCGGGTGGCCTTGGACGGCAAGCCGGAACGGCTGGAACTCCACGTCGAGACCCTGGGGAAGTGGCTGTCGCTGTCGCTGTATTGCCCCAAGCCGGAACATTTCGTCGCCGTGTTCGCCGACATCACGCCGCGTCGGCGCGACGAGGAGGCGCGCCGGGAAAGCGAGGATCGGCTGCGTTTGGCTCAGGAGGCGGCGGAAATCGGCACCTGGGACTGGATCAGCGGCAGCGATTCGGTGGTTTGGTCGCCCGAAACCTACCGTCATCACGGCCTTGACCCGGGGCGCGGTCCATCCTCGTTCGCCGATTGGGTCGCCACACTGCATCCTGACGATCGCGACCGCGCCATCATGCAAATCGGCAAGGCGCTCGAGGAAAGCGGTGTCTACGAAAGCGAATATCGGGTGGTATGGCCCGACGGTCAGGTCCGCTGGCTGGCCGGGCGCGGGCGCATCATCCGCGATCCCGCAAGCGGCGACGTCGCGCGCATGATCGGCATCTCCCGCGACCTGACCGAACAGCGCGCTGCCCAGCAGGCGGTACTGCGCGCCCGCACCGAAGTGCTGCACGCCGCCCGGCTGACCGCCATCGGCGAGGTGGCTTCGACCATCGCCCACGAGGTCAATCAACCCATCGGTGCCGCCTCCAACTACGTTCATACCGCGCGTATCCTGTCGCCCGATGGCAGGATCAACGAACTGCTCGATCAAGGCATCGACCAGATGCAAAAGGCGGCGACCATCATTTCCAAGGTGCGGGAATTCGCGGCCAACCGGCGCCATGACCGTCAGGCCGAGGCCATCGGTCCGCTGATCCGCGACGCCTGCTTTCTCGGCCTGATGGGTGATGCCGCCCATCGCATCGGGCTGACGATGGATGTGCCGGACGACCTTCCCGATGTTCTGGTGGACCGGGTGCAGATCGAACAGGTGCTGGTCAACGTCATCCGCAACGCCGCCGACGCCCTGCACGACACAGAACAGCCGAGTTTGCGGATTTCGGCGTTCTTGGCCGCCAATGGCACCATGCTGGATGTGGTGGTGGCCGATAACGGTCCTGGGATCGCCGAAGAAATTCGTCCCCGTCTTTTCCAGCCCTTCATGACCACAAAGCCCGACGGTACCGGCCTCGGCCTGTCGACCTCATTGACGATCATGCGGTCCCATGGTGGTAATCTGTGGGTCGAGGCCGGATCGGGCGGCGGTGCCGTCTTTCGTATGAGTATTCCGATCGAGGAGGATGCCGATGGCTGATGGGTTGATCCATGTGGTCGATGATTCAACCAGCTTCCGCGAATCGCTGCGACTGATGTTGGAGGCCAGCGGCTTCAGCGTGCGGGAACATCATGACGGCCGTGCATTTCTCGATGCCATTACCCCGCGCCCATGCGGCTGCGCCCTGGTCGATATCACCATGCCCGACCTCGACGGTCTGGCGTTGCAGGAACAGCTTAACAGCCGAGGTATCGACGTTCCGGTGGTGATCATGACCGGCAATGCCGACGTGCCCAAGGCGGTGCGGGCGATGAAGGCCGGCGCGGTCGACTTCATCGAGAAGCCCTTCGTTCTCAAGACGTTGCTGGCGGCGATCGCGGCGGCGCAGGCGCGTCTGTCCGTGTCGCCTTCCGTTCCGGATGACCCGCAGTTGGCTTCCGTCCGTGTGCGGCTGTCGGACCTTACCGGCCGTGAACGTGAAATTCTGGAGGCGGTGGTGGCGGGGCATACCACCAAGACGATCGCGCATCGGTTGGGCATCAGCCCTCGTACCGTCGATGCCCATCGTGCCCGGGTCAGCGACAAACTCGGTGTGGTCGGGCTGTCCAATCTGGTTCGCCTTGCCCTTGCCGCCGGTGTCGTCGGCAGATAGGGCCGCGGTGCCACGGGCGGAATGACGGAGGTGGTAGCAATACCTAGGTAATGCTGTCACTACCGCGATTGTTTCCGGGCCGCTAGGGTAGGGGGGTGATTAGCTTTGTTCCCCGGGGGCTCCAATGCACGCCTATCAGATTCCCGTGAAGCTGACATTGGCCGAAGTCTGCGCCGCCGCCCTGCTCAATGCCGCCGATGAGCTGACCGCCGCCGCCGACCTGTCCGAGTTCGTCACCGCCCTGAACGCCAATCACCGGCTGTGGCAGATTTTGGTGGAGATGGCACCGCTGAATCGCTGGACTTTTCCCGTTTTGCGCGATGCCGATTACGCCATTACCAAGTCCCGCAAGCTGGGAACCGGGGTCGATGACGACGATATCGAGGTGCTGGTGGAAATCAACCAGCGGGCAGCCCGCGACTTCGCGCCCATGGCCGACGGCTTTGGCGTGTTGAACCGGGCTCGTTTGGCCTGCACCGAGGCGCAGGCCCAAAGATTGGGGCAGTGGCTGTTGTCGCAGATAGAACGCCGCAGTCATTACGCCCTGGTTGCCGTGCATCATTAGGGAGGATGCCGTTATGCTGTCGGAAATGATCGAACCGCAAGGGCTGCTGTCGAACGCCATCGCCGCCATGAGCGGCGAGCACTGGGGACGGCGGGATGCGGAAATCATCGTCGCCGCTTGTGACATCACTCCGGAACGCCATTGGAGCCTTTCGTTCTGCCCGCAGGATCGCTGCTTTTATGTGGCCATCGACGGCCATGAGCGGCTGCGGACGGATTCACCGCAAATCGCCTGCGCCTACTTCACGACGCGGCGACCGCACTAGACCGTCGATTGCCAAGGTTGGAGAAGGGCCAACGGGACAAGAACCATAAAGTGGCCGACGGTGGTTTCGATGCCTCGTCGTGACGTTGGCATCGGTGCCGGCACCGCCTCATCCCCGCCCCCATGGCGGTGCCGGCCACTCTTCCTGCCGCTCCCCTCTCCGGGGAGCGGCATTTTGCTTAGTGGGTTTTGGCCGATTTCCGGCGGGGCGGCGCTTCGCCGGGGACGCCGCTGCCGCGGCCCGAAAGCGACGGATTGGTCATGAAATAGGTGTGGGCGCTGAATGCCCCCTCGGTTACCGGCACCCTGGTATAGGTCCCGTCCGCTCCCAGCAGCCAGCATTGCGCCGTATCACGGAGATTGGTGACCATGATCTCGTCGAGGATCTGGCTGTGCACCGTGGGATTCTCGATGGGGACCAGGGTCTCCACCCGCCCGTCCATGTTGCGCCCCATCCAGTCGGCCGACGAGATGTAAATGGTGGCATCGGGGGAGGGCAGGGGATGGCCGTTGGCGAAGCAGACGATGCGCGAGTGTTCCAGGAAACGGCCGACGATGCTGCGTACCCGGATGGTCTCCGACAGGCCGGGGATGCCCGGCCGCAGGCAGCAGATGCCGCGAACCACCAGTTCCACCGGCACCCCGGCCATGGAGGCCCGGTAAAGCGCGTCGATCAGATGGGGATCGACCAGGGAGTTCACCTTGATCCAGATGCCGCTCGGCCGTCCGGCGCGAGCGCTCTCGATCTCGTTTTCGATACCGGCCATCACCCGCTTGCGCAGGAACATCGGGGCGATCGCCAGCTTTTCCATGCCCTCGGGAATGGCGTAGCCGGTCAGGTGGTTGAACGCCTTGGCGGCATCGGCGCACAGGACCGGATCGCAGGTGAAGAACGAGAGGTCGGTATAGATCTTGGCGGTGATGGGGTGGTAATTGCCGGTGCCGAAATGAACGTAGGAGGCAAGCCGGCCATCCTCGCGCCGCACCACCAGCGAAATCTTGGCGTGGGTCTTGAGCTGGATGATGCCGAACACCACCTGGACGCCAGCGCGTTCAAGGTCGCGGGCCCAGTGGATGTTGGCCTCCTCGTCGAAGCGGGCCTTCAACTCGACCATGGCGGTGACCGCCTTGCCGGCCTCGGCGGCCTCGATCAAGGCCTTGACGATGGGGCTGTCGTTACTGGTGCGATAGAGTGTCTGCTTGATCGCCACCACCGCCGGATCGGCGGCGGCCTGACGCAGGAACTGAACCACCACGTCGAAGCTCTCGAACGGGTGGTGGACCAGGATGTCCTTGTGGCGGATGGCGGCGAAACAGTCGCCGCCGAAGTCGCGGATACGCTCGGGAAAGCGGGCCTCGTAGGGGGGGAACAGCAGTTCGGGCCGTTCGTTGGTGATGATCTGCTTGATATCGACCAGACCGAGGCGGCCGTCATACTCGAACACGTCGTTGGCGGCGGCGTGCATCTCGGTAACGACCAGATGCTTGAGGTCGTCGGAGATGCCGGCCTTGAAGGTCAGCTGGATCACCCGGCCGAGGCGGCGGCGTTTGAGTGCGCTTTCAAACACCCGGACCAGATCCTCGGCCTCGTCATCGATTTCCATTTCCGAATCGCGGATGACCCGGAACATGCCGCTGCTTTCGACCTGAAAGCCGGGGAACAGCCGGTCGAGGAATAGGGCGATGACGTCTTCAAGGGGATGGAGTCGCACCGCCTCGCCGGGCAGGCGGACGAATCGCTTGAGCTGAGGCGGCAGCGGCACCAGGGCGCGCATGGTTTCGCCGTCGGCGATGCGCCGGAAGGTCGCCACCAGCGCCATGCCGAGATTGGGGATGAAGGGGAACGGATGCGCCGGGTCGATGGCCAGCGGAGTCAGTGCCGGAAAAATCTGCTCGACGAAGGCGGTGGCCAGCCATTTGACGTCATCATCGGTCAGCTCGGCGGTTTCGACCACGGTGATTCCGACGGCCCGCATCTCCGACTTGAGCTCGCGCCAGCCGCGATATTGGGTTGCCATCAACTCGGTGGCATAGCGGTTGATCGCTTCCAACTGCTGGGCGGGGGTCAATCCGTCCTGACTGGTGGTGGTGATTCCGGCGTGGACCTGGCCCTTCAGTCCGGCGACACGGACCATGTAGAACTCGTCCAGATTGGATGCCGAAATGGATAGGAAGCGCAGCCGCTCGAGCAAGGGATGGTGAGGATTGAAGGCTTCCTCGACGACCCGGCCGTTGAAGGCCAGCCACGACAGCTCGCGATTGATGAACCGTTCCTTGGATTCCAGGTCGATGGAAGAGGTTGCTGCGGTCCGCTTCGACATCGCGATCATGCTCCCCTGATGGTCGATTCGGAGCGATGGTACTCACGCGAACGGTCGGAGTCTCGTGGCAATTCCGGAAAAAGGACGTCATATCCGGAAAGGGTGCCGTATAAGGACGAAGCCCCCAGGTTTCCCTGGGGGCTTCGATGGTGGGCGCTACAAGGATTGAACTTGTGACCCCTTCCATGTCAAGGAAGTGCTCTCCCGCTGAGCTAAGCGCCCTTTTCGGCACCGGTTCCGCCGGCCGCCGAGGGTCGTTCTTTTAGCGTCGTTTTTCGGGCATTGCAAGCCCTTCTGGAAACCCGGCACAATGCAGCCCGGCAAGGGCGCGGAGGGGCCGCGCGGAAGGAAGCAGGGCGTTGACGACAGCGGATATGACAGGTGGGCGGGGACCTGATAACAATGCGGCATACGCCATGGATATCGCACCCACCGTTACCGTCGATGACGGTTCCGTCCTGAGAGTCATCGCGCCGGATCGCCAAACGGTGCCGTTGGTGTTCGCCTCCCCCCATTCCGGCTGCGACTATCCCGCCGACTTCGTCGCGATGTCCCGCCTGGATGCCAGGGCGTTGCGCCGGTCCGAGGACAGTTTCATCGACGAACTGTATGCCGGGGTGGTCGAGTCGGGCGCACCGTTGATCAGCGCGTTGTTTCCGCGGGCCTATTGCGATCCCAATCGCGAGCCCTACGAGCTCGATCCCGCCATGTTTTCCGGGCCATTGCCGGATTACGCCAACACCCGCAGTCCCCGGGTGCTTGCCGGGTTGGGGACTATCGCCCGCGTCGTGGCCAACGGTGCCGAGATCTATGCCGGCAAGCTGCCGGTCGCCGAGGCCGAGCGCCGCATTGCCGCGTGCTATGTTCCCTATCATGACCGGCTGAGGCGGCTGGTGGATGACACCCGCGCCGCCTTCGGCTGGGCGCTGCTGGTGGATTGCCACTCCATGCCGTCGGTGGGGGGGCCGATGGACCGGGATTCCGGAGTGTCGCGGGTGGATGTGGTGCTGGGTGATTGCCATGGCGCCGCCTGCGCGCCGCAGTTCACCCAGGTGGTGGAAGACGTCTTCCTCGGCCTGGGGTATCGGGTGGTGCGCAACACGCCCTACGCCGGCGGCTTTACCACCCGCCATTACGGCCATCCCCGCCAGGGCAGCCACGCGCTTCAGATCGAGATCAACCGGGGGCTTTACATGGATGAGGCCGAGCATCGCCACGGCCCGGATTTTTCACGGCTTCGCGCCGATCTCGACGTGATGGCCCGGACCCTGGCCGCCGCCGCCCGGGAGTATCATCGGACATGACGCCGGGAGCGCCCTTGCCGGTGGTGATCCGCGATGCCGTTGCCGACGACATGGCGGCGGTTCAGGCGATCTATGCCTTCTACGTCACCCGGACGGCGGCGTCGTTCGAGGAGGTGCCGCCCGGAGTCGAGGAGATGGCGGCGCGGTGGTCGCAGGTGACGGGACGCGGCCTGCCGTTTCTGGTTGCCGAAGAAAAGGGGGAGGTGTTGGGCTACACCTATGCCGGACCATTCCGCCAGCGTTCGGCCTATCGCTATACCCTGGAGGATTCGATCTACGTCGCTCCCTTCGTGGTCCGGCGTGGTATCGGCGGCATATTATTGTCCGCCCTGATCGAACGCTGCACCGCGCTGGGTTATCGCCAGATGATCGCCGTGATCGGCGATTCCGCCAACCAGGCCTCGATCGCCGTTCATCGTGCCCACGGGTTTGGCCAGGAGGGAGTGTTGCGGGGCGTGGGTCTGAAGTTCGGGCGCTGGGTCGATGTGGTGATCATGCACCGGACCCTGGGCGGCGACGACCGACCGCTGCCCGATGGCGGCAAGGCGCCGCCGCTGGGCGATGCCTCGACCGCCGAGGAAATTCTCTGACGGTCAATCGTCGTCGCTACGTCCGGTGAAGTCGCAGTCGGCGCGGTCCACCAGGGTATGAAGCACGCTGCGGAAATAGCCTTCGTCGCAGCCCATCAGCACCGCATCTTCCAGCGCCTCGCGGATGATATCGGCGATTTCGACCAGATTCTGGTTGAGCACCTTGATCTTTTCCAGACAGGCGACCGGAGTTCCGGCGGCATCCAGCCACACGGTGGTTGTATCGATCCTATTCTTGATCGCCGGAATTTTTGCCATCGACACTCGCCGTTTGGTTGCTTATCTATTCGTGCGCGCAAATCATAACTTGACGCACTGATTTTATCATGGAGGCGGGGGCGTTATGAAATTGCGAATTGTCGCCGTCGCCATCGCGCTGCTGTTCGGTGGCCAAGCGTCCGGCACCTCATTCCGCCGCCAGGGCGCCTTGTTGCCACAAGGTCGGCAAATGGATCTGGCGGTCGTGGAGGCTGACCAGACTGCCACGATGGCCGACGCTGACCACCGAGGTTGCCGGCAAGGCGTTGCGCAGCAACTGGTAAAGGCGGGTCTCGGTGTCCTCGTCCAGAGCCGAGGTGGCTTCGTCGAGAAACACCCAATCGGGGCGGTTGAGCAGGACGCGGACGAACCCCAGGCGCTGCTGCTCGCCCGGTGACAAGCGGTTGGTCCAGTGGTGGGTTTCGTCCAACAATCCCGTCAGGCCGCTTAGGTCACAGGCATCGAGGGCGGAGATGATCTCGGCGTCGGTGAAGGCACCGCTACCCGCCGGGTAGCTGGCCGCCGTCCGCAGGGTATCGAGCGGCAGGTAGGGCTTTTGCGGCAGGAACATCAGGCTGGCGCCCGCCGGCAGATCGATGCGGCCCTCGCCGAACGGCCACAATCCGGCCAGGGCGCGCAGCAAGGTGCTCTTGCCGGTGCCCGACGGGCCGGTCAGCAACACCGCCTGACCGGGGTCGAAGCTGATGTTGAGATTGCGCCAGAGGTTGCTGCCGTCGGGCAGGGCCAGTGCCAGGCCATCGACCACCAGACCGTCGGCATCACCCTCGGTGCGGCGAATGGCGCGTCCGCCGGCGTTGGGATCGCGCGTGGCGGCGAGGGCGGCACGAAAGCCGGTCAGGCGATCGACGATGGCTTTCCATTCGGCGAGGCTGGGATAGGATTCGACGAACCACGACAGCGCTACCCGCACCTGGGAAAACGCCTGTCCGGTCTGCATCAATCCACCCAGCGACAGCGCGCCGGAAAAGAACCGGGGCGCCACCACCAGATAGGGAAAGACGATGGCGATCTGGTTGTAGCCGGCGTTGAAGAAGGTCAATCGCTTCTGCTGGCGCATGATCTGCCACCAGTTGCCCACCACCCGCTGGAAACCGGCGCCGAGGCGGCGGGACTCGTCGGCCTCGCCATTATAGAGCGCGATGCTTTCGGCGTTCTCGCGGACCCGGACCAATGAGAAGCGGAAATCCGCCTCGAAGCGTTGCTGCTCGAAGTTGAGGCGGACCAGCAACCGGCCGATGCGGTCGGTCAGCACGCTGCCGGCGGCGGCGTACAGCAATGCCGCCCACAGCATGCCACCGGGTATGGCGATGCCGGCGATGGTCTGGGTTCCCGACAACTGCCAGAGGATGGCGGCGAAGGACCCCAGCGTCACCACCGAACTGAGCAGCCCCAG
This sequence comes from uncultured Rhodospirillaceae bacterium, assembly GCA_903901915.1. Classification (GTDB taxonomy): domain Bacteria; phylum Pseudomonadota; class Alphaproteobacteria; order Rhodospirillales; family Magnetospirillaceae; genus Phaeospirillum. Next base: position 16,990 of record CAIUSV010000032.1, read on the forward strand.
CCCCAGCCCCAGGGTGCGATCGACGAACATGTTGACGTCGTCGGCGATGCGCTGGTCGGGGTTGTCGGCGGCGGCGTGGTCCATCTGCATCAGATAGTGGGCCCGCCCGTGTAGCCAGTCGTCCAGGAGATGCTCGGTCAACCACCGTCGCCAATGAATCTGGAGCATCTGGCGCAGATAGGTCTGATAGACGGCGACGACGATGAAGGCCGCCGCTATGCCGGTGAACACCGCCAACTGTCGGAGGAAGACGTCGAAATCCTTGTTTTGCATGGAATCGAAGAAGGCGCTGTTCCATTCACTGAACAGCACGTTCAGATAGACCAGCCCGAGGTTCAGGGCGACCACCGCCGCCAGCAGTCCGCGCGCGGTCCAACGCTCGCGCGAGACCCAATAGGGACGGGCCAGGGCCCAGAGGTCACGTAAGAAACTGCTTGCCGAAGCGAAGATGGCCATGTCGACTCTTTGTCAGGGGAGATGTTGCCGAGACACCACTGTCGGCCAGCCCGGACGCAGGCACTGTGAACCGTTTCACCGCCGGCGGTATCGTCGGGATACGTCGCTGTTTTGACGCCACCGTCGCCGCAGGCTATCCTTGCCGTCAGGTGATGGCAACGGTGGAAATCAATGTCCAAGGATGCCGAAGCGGCCTTGAAGCGGGGCGACTATTTTCACGCCTACGACCTGGCTTCCTCCGAGTTGAAGTCCCATCCGGATGATCTGCGCCTCAATCATCTGGCGTTGTTGGCCTTGGCGCGCAGTTGCGCCAACCGCCAGGCCCGCGCCTGCCTGGAGGACCTCAAGGCTCGCGGTCTGCTCGACCAGCCGATGGAACCCAGGCTGGCGGCCGATCTCGCCGCGATCGACGCCAAGTTGATCAAGAATGTCGCGTTGGAGGCCGAAGGGGAGGAGCGTCGCGCTCTGGCCACCCGTTCGGCCGAGGGCTACGAGGCGGCGCTGGCGGGGGCGGACGACTATTATCCGGCCATCAACGCCGCCACCATGTGGCTGGTGGCGGGAAATCTCTCCCGCTCGGCGGTCATGGCGCGCCGGGCGCTGGTGGTGCTCGATGCCCTCGGTGGCGAGGATGCCGCCGATTATTGGGCCTTGGCCACCCGGGCCGAAGCGCTGTTGCTGCTTGGTCAGGGCGAGGCGGCGGCGGCGGCGCTGGCTACCGCCATGGAAGCCGCGGCGACCGATCCGGCGGCGGCGGCGGCGACCCGGCGGCAGTTGCGCTTGATCTGCGACATCTCGGGCATGCCGTGGTCGGAGCTTGACCGGGGCGGCGCACCGATCGTGCTGCATTATCGCGGCCACGGCATCGGCGGCGCGGCGACGGCGCCCGATCCGTCATGCGAGGCCGATGTGGCCACGGCGATCGGCCGCTTTCTCGATAGCCGTCATGTCGCCGCCGGCTTCGGCTCGCTGGCCGACGACGCTGAAATCCTGGTTGCCGAGGCGTTGTTGGCCCGCGACATCGACCTGCACCTGATCTTCCCCTGTGATGTCGCGAGCTTCAGGCAAGCTTTCGTGGCCGAGCGCTGGTGGCCGCGGTTCGACGCCTGCGCCGCGGCGGCGCGTCAGACCGTGGTCAGCCGGGGGGCCGATCTGGACGATCCGCTGTTCCGGCACGCCGCCATGGTGGGGATGGGGATGGCCTTGATGCGTGCCGATTTTCTGGCCACCACCGCCGAGCATCTGGCGGTATGGGATCGGTCGCCGGAGGAGGACGCCGCCGCCACCGTTCGCGATGTGGACGAATGGAGCCGCACCGGCAATCCGGTGACGATAATTCCCAGTGGTCGCGGGCGTGCGGGCGTCGCGGCCAAAGCCGGGGCTATCGCCCCGCGACGCGAGCTGAAGGCCCTGTTGTTCTGCGACATCAAGGGCTTTTCGACCGTGGCCGAGCCGCAGATGCCCGCCTTCATCGAACACGTTCTGGGCGGTCTGGCCAAGGAGATTGCCGTTTTCGATCATGCTATCGCCTACCGCGAGACCGCCGGCGACGGCATCTATGTGGTTTTCGACGACGTGGTGGCGGCGGCGGATTGCGGCGTGGCGCTGACCCGGCGCATGGAGCGTCTTGGCTCGGTTCCGGGGCTGCCGCCTTTGGCATTGCGGGTTTCCGCCCATGTCGGGGTGGTTCTGCCGGCGATCGATCCGGTCACCGGCTTTCGCAAATTCTTCGGTACCGAAGTGATCCGCGCCGCCCGTATCGAACCGATCACGCCACCCGGGGAATGCTACGTCACCGAGGAACTGGCCAGTCATCTGCAACTGGCGGCGCCCGACCGCTTTAATTGCGACTATGTGGGCGTACTCGACAGTGCCAAGGGATTCGGCGCCTTCCGTATGTATTCGTTACGCCGACGAATGATCTAACCGCCGCCCGGAAATGGCCTGTTTTTGTAAACGGCCTGCCGGATGTGCGCGTCCAGGTTTCGGAATCACGTTTCCCATCCGAACGGGATGAGTTACGGTTTGCGGTGAAACGGTTCACACGGCCAGGGGGGGCTTTCCGGCATTGTTGGATTTGCGCGACGGCCATCGGTTTTGGTCCGCGCCGGTCAGGCTGATGCCTGGGATCCGTCTCGGTGACTTGGAGGCAGGGGCATGTCACACGTCTTATCCACCTATCTCGGCATTCTGCCCAACACCACGGAGGCAGGGGTGTTGCGCCTGCTGGTTCAGACCGGGGTGACTGCGGTCGGAGCCGGGGAAGGCTCGCTCCTGGTTCTTGACGAGGCCAGCGGGGTGTTGCGCTTCGCCATGACCATCGGGTCCAGCGAACAGACCCTGTTGGGACAGACCGTGCCGCTGGGCGAGGGGATTACCGGCTTGGCCGCCGCCACCCATCAGGTGCAGATCGGCGCGCCGACCTTCGGCGGCGTCCGTCAGGATGATGCCAAGCGCGCCGGGCCGGAAGCGGTGATCGCCGCGCCGATGCTGGTGGGCGAAACCCTGGTCGGGGTGATGACCGCGGTCAGCTTCAAGGAGGGCAAGCGCTTTACCAGCGCCGACGGCAGTCTTTACGGCGGGTTGGCGACCATCGCCGGCGTCGTCGTCGATCAGCGCCGTCGTCTGGCCGCCTATGAAGGCGAACACTCGGATGTTCCCGCGGCACTCTCGACGCTGGCCGGGCCGGAACGTCAGGTCCTGGAGTCGCTGCGGCGGGTCAGTGCCCAGCGACCGGCGGCGATCCGCCAGCTTGCCGCGATCTTGGCGGCAGTCGAAACGCTGGCTCTCGGCGAAGGCTGAAATCATGTCCGCAGGCTCGCTCAAAGCCGCCCTGGATGAAGGGTTCGAGGTACTGTCCCGGCGGACGTTGGCCCCGATCGAGGTGGCGGTGCTCGACAGTGGTATCGATGCCAGTCATCCGGATCTCGTTGGCCGCATTGCCCGCGCCTTCGCGGTCGAGGTGGTGGACGGCAAGGCCGAGGTCAAGGAGGTCGAAGTCGGCATCAATAACGATGCCTACGGCCATGGCACCGGCGTCGCCAGCATCATCGCCCGCATCGCGCCGAACGCCCGCATCATCGACGTTCGGGTCTTGGGGGCGGCCAATTCCGGTGCCGCCGCGGCGACGTTGGCCGGGTTGCGGCTGGCGCTAACCCACCGCTGGAAGGTGGTCAATCTCAGTCTGGCGCTGGCCGGCAGTTCAATCACCGAACTACAGGCCTTGTGCGAACGGGCCTATTACCAGGATCAGATCCTGGTCGCCGCCCGGCGTAACATGCCGATTTCCGATGACGGCTTTCCCGCCGAATTGTCCAGTTGCATCGGCGTGGACAACGAAGAATTCGAGGACCCGCTGCGCTTTCGCTATCAGTCCAGCGATAAGATAGAATTCATCGCCCACGGCGAAGAAGTAACAGTAGCCGCGCCGGGTGGTGGGTACACGACAGTGGTTGGTACGAGCTTTGCGACGCCAGCGATATCCGGCATCTGTGCCGTAATTGTCGGAGCATTTAACGATCTTTCTCCTTTTGAGGTAAAGTCTTTTCTAAAGACCATTTCAGACGCATGAATTAGTTTGCGTATTCTTAGATACGCTTTTCGACAACAGGAGTAGAAAAGATGAGCAAGGAGCTTACGGTCAAGCAGGGCAAGAAGATCACCCCCGAGCAGGCCAAGGAAGTCAACAAGAACGAGGTCGCCCTGCTGGTGGCCCGTCCGGCCCAGGAAGAAGTCGAAGGCCAGAGCCATGCCGAATGGGTGCGTTGCCCCTATTGCGGCGCGGTCGGTGTGGCCAGCGTGTCCAACCGCCACTGGCACAATGTGTGGTGCGGGTCCTGCGGCCAGATGTTCGCTGTCTGATGTCGCTTGGGGGGGCGGCGGCGCCGTCCCCTCCCTTGACGCGGTGTTTTTGACGATCGAGTGTTTCGTGCGGGAGAGCGGCGTTTGCCGTTCTCCCGTCGCCGCCCCAGCCCCCCGAGGCGGATGGCGTCCGAATTGATCACATTGGGGGGATCGGTGGAGGGGGCAGATGGGGGAAGTCGGCAGCAAGGTCGCGGCGCCCGGTGATGGTCCGGGGGCTCCCAAGATGGGCCGGCCGGTTCCGATGCAGGGGCGGCCGGTACAGGGTCAGCCGCCGTCGGATGGCGTTCCCTACATGAAATTGATGCGCTGGGGCTGGGTGGTGGTGTCGCCCGCCTTTGCCGCCTTTGCCATCAACATTGGCCTTTCGCTGGCCGACCGCCTGCTGGCCCAGTACAACGCCGTCGTACTCGGCGCCTTGCTGCCGGCCCTGGGGCAGGGCGGTGGCGGCGAGCCCGCCCGGGGTTTTCTCGGTCATCTGCTGCCGTCGGGTTTGCCTGCCATTGCCGTCACCTTCGCCGTGGTCGGCATTCTGGTCATCATCGCCAGCATCGCCAACCGGATGGTCCAGGCGTGGTCCAACAATGTGATGCTGGGACGGCTGCAATGCCGGCTGCATGACCGTCTGCTGCGGCTCGGTCCAGTCTATCATACCGGCCACGACGTTTCGCGCACGTCGCTGGTGGTCTTGCAATACGCTACCGGCGCGCAACAGTTTCTGCGCGAGATGGTGGCGTTTCCGCTGACCCGGGGAATCAGCCTGGTCACCGCCATCGCCCTGATGGTCGATAGCCTGATGGCCATGCCGACCATGCCGGTGGGTATGGCGCTGTCGCTGGGCGCGGTGCTGGTCCTGATGCCGTTGGCGGGATGGTTGACCGGCGGTTCGGTGCGCAAGGCGTTCGAGCGGGTCAACATGAACCGGGCGCGCCTGTCCAACGAGTTTCTCAATTCCGCCGGCCAGCCGTTGGAAGTGCAGTTGATGGGCGCGCGCGAGCAACGCTCGCGCTCGTTCGCCGCCGTGGTGGGCGACGTGGTCCGCGCCGCCACCACCGCCAATCTGCGCATGGAGTTGAGCAGCCAGATCCAGAGCCAGCTGCCGACCATCCTCCAGACCGCCATTCTGATCTTCGGCGCCTTCCTGGTGGTGCAGTCGGGTGATCCGGGCGTTGCCGCGCCCATGTTGGCGATCTATTTCCTGGTTCCCCAGGTGGTGACGCCGGTGCAGGAGATTGTTTCCTTTGCCCAGGCCATCAACCAGAACTGGCCGGTGGTTCAGGAAGTGGTGGAAATCCTTGACCAGCCCGAACCGATGGTCGTCGGCGGAGACCTCGCCTTGACCCCGTCCGACCGGGCCATCGCCTTCAAGGACGTGGTTTTCGGTTATACCCCCGAGGTTCCGCCCATCCTGACCGGGCTGTCCCATACCTTCCGCCCGGGTACCGTCAGCGCCATCGTCGCCCGCTCGGGCGCCGGCAAGTCGTCGCTGCTCAATTTGGTGGCACGGCTACAGCGACCACAGGGCGGCCTGATTTCCATTGGCGACAAGCCGCTGGGGCGGATCGAGGAGACCAGCCTGCACCGCTCCATCGTCAAGATCTCCCAGTTCCCGTTGTTCATCAACGATACGGTGCGGGCCAATTTCCGCTTGGCCAAGGGCGATGCCAGCGACGGCGAGATCGAGGCGGTATGCCGCCGTACCGGGTTGTGGGACATCCTGGTGCGCAACGCTCCTCCCGGGGCCGGGGCGCTGGATCTTGTGCTGCCGCGCGAGACCAGCCAGGGGCTGTCGGGCGGTCAGAGACGGCTGTTGGCCATTACCCGTGCCCTGCTGCTGGAGCCCGGCGTGTTGCTGCTCGATGAACTGACCACCGGCATCGACGCCATCGGGCGCCAGATGCTGGCCACCATTCTGAGGCCCTGCTGCACCGGCCTGACGGTGCTGATGGTCGATCACGACATGGAATTCGTGCGAGCCATGGCCGATGAGGTGTGCTGCCTTGAGGACGGGCGGTTCAGCGACGTCGGTACCCCGGCCGAGTTGCTGGAACGGCCGAACCTGTTCCGCCAACTGTGCGATACGCAGAAATCCCTGCTGGCGGCTCCCGCTCAGATGGATGTGGTGTCGGTGCCGTTGCCGCGCCTGATCGGGTAGGCGCCGGCGGTCCCTCTTCACCGGTGAATCGGCTCACAGCGCACGGGCTTGGCCGGCTGGGCGCCGGTCCGCCGGTGTGGGAGGATCCCTGCATGGGTCGAACGGACCCGTGGGACCGGCAAAGGTCCCGATGCAGGAGGATCAAATGTACGCCTACACCATGCTTCGTCGCGCCGTGCTTCGCACCGGTTTCGCCCTGGCCCTCGTCGCCCTTACCGGCGGTTCCGCCCTGGCCGGCGGTTACGGCCACCAAGGCGGCGGATCGTCCCACGGCGGTTACGGCCACCAAGGCGGCGGATCGTCCCACGGCGGTTGGGGCGGGCAGCAGCAGACGTCGCAGTACCGGTCGTCGTCCATGGGCGGGCACCAGCAACGCTCGGCTTCGTCGTGGGGCGGGGGGCAGCATCGGCAGGCAGCTTCGTCGTGGGGCGGCCATGGGCGCCACAACGTCTCCTGGGACCGGCACGACCACCGGGGTTGGGGCGAACACCACTGGCGTGATCGCGGCCGCTGGTAGACCGTGATCGCCGTGACCATCATCCCCCCTGCTCCTCCACCAGGAGAGACAGGGGGGATGGGATTCAGGGCCTACTTCTTGGCCTGCGCCTTGGCCAGTTTTTCCTCGACGTCGGCAATGCCTCGCTTGGCGTTGCCGATGGTGGAGTCGCGGCCGGCGAGATCCTGGAACGTCGCCTTTGCCGCCAGATAGCGTTCGATGGCTTCGGCATTCCGCCCCTCGGCCGCCGCGACATCGCCGCGGGTCATCAGAATCTGGGCGCGCATGTTGGCCCAGTTGACCACTTGGCCATCCAGGTCGGCAAGGGTATCGATGATGCCGCCGGAACGATCGAGCAGTTGCTGGGCCTCGTCCGGACGTTTCCGCTTCAGCAGAAGCGACGCCAACTGATACTGCGAGAAGGCGTGGCTGATGCGGGAATTGAAGGGGTCGTCCGGCACCAGATCGGCGGTCATCTTCATCCGTATGCGCAGTTCCGCCTCGGCCTCGTCCAGCTGATTGCTCTCGCGATACAGACTTGCCCGTCGAGAGTGAACGACCGACATCTCGCGGGACCACAGCACCCAAGCCCGCTTGAAGGCCACGCCATCATGTCCGTCGGCCAGGGATTTCCGCAGCATGGAAGCTGCGATCGCCTGCTGCTCTTCGGCCAGAATCATGCTCCGGTCGATCAGGGCGGCGGCGGTGGCGATCCGGCTTTGCTTCTGGGCCTCGTCCTCGTCCTTCGGCTTGTCCTGGAGGGTGGCGTTGGCCAAGCCGCCCAGCGCCCGTGACAGGCGATGTTTCAGGCGGAAGATATCGGGATAGGTTCTGACCAGCCCATCGGCAAGGTTGACCGCCTCCTGATAGTCCCGATGGGACTCGGCGTAATTGCTCTGCTGGCTGTAGATCGCGCCCCGTTGAAGCAACAGGTCCAGCCTTACCCGCTCGATCCAGTTCCGGGCGTTGGTGGAGGAATCCGCCACATGGTCGAGCATGGCCGAGGCTTCGGCAAGGTGGGTCAGGCCATGGCTGGGGTGGCCGTGGACGGCGGCGGCGCCGGCCCGCAGGACCAGGTCGTTGGCCTTCAGGCGATCCACCGCCTCCTCGTGCCGGCCGGTCTCTTCCTGCCAGCGGTCGGCGAACCCTTCGACGTCGGCGATCACGAATTGAATCAGGTCGCCCGCCCCAGGGTAAAGTCGGACCTGATCGGCGACCTCGGTGGTCATCGCCGTCAGATAGCTCAACAGCTTTTCGCGGTCCCGCTTGGCGGCTTCCGCCTGCTCGTGGAAACGGAACGCGGCCACCGACAAGGCGATGGCCACCGCCGCGAGTCCACCGCCCAGCGCCGTCATCCGACGTACCCGCTGCTTCTGGCGGCGCTGGACCTCGGCCTGCCTCGCCCGCTCGATGCGGCGGTCGCGGCTTTCCTTGATGACCTTGGTGAGCAGATCGTGGGTCAGTTCGACCCGCAGCACCCCGAAGCGTTCCTCAAGACGCAGTAGGCGCCGGGCGATCAGGCTGTCGATCGCCTCGCGGCTGACGCCTTCCATGGCGAGGACGTCTTCGAGCGCGCGGGAATCCCGGTGGCCGGAATCGGTCAGAAGGTGGTCCTCGATGAAATCGCGGCATTCCGTCGACACGTCGGCGGTGCTTTTGGAATAGAAGTCGGTGATGATGGCGCTATGGTGACCGGCCAGCAGATCAGCCGATATCTGCGGTCGATCGGTGGCGATCCGGCGGTTGTTGAGTTCCTGGCAGACTACGCTCAGCAGCGACGGTTCCACCTCCAGCGAGTCGAGGTCGACGGCTTCGCCATTGTCGTGAGTCTCGCGGCCACGGGCGACGAAATAGATGATGCGGTCGGCCACCCCTTCCTCGATAAGGTGGCCGCCGCTTTTTTCGATCGCCTGCAACGCCTGAAAGCCGGTCATGCGGGTCAGCCGCATGCGGTTGGTCATGATCGAGGGAATGATCCGCCGCAGTTCCTCGAAATGGGCAAGGAAATCCTCGCGGAAGCCAAGGATGATGTTGCAGTTCTTCTTGGAGAAGTCGAATTCGGCGGTACTGTCCGGATCGCGTTCCAGCCGCTCGGTGACGGAAGGCGGCGTGCGGTTCTCGATCAGTTCGGCCAGCGCGGTGATAAGCTGGTGGCGGCGGTCACTGCCGGCGTTGTCGCGATCACGCGGCAACAGGGTGAAAATCTCCTCGAACTGGTCGAGCGCCAGCACCGGGACCACCAGCCGATTTTTCTCCGTCCAGAAATCCACATCCTCGCGGTGGAAGTATTCCCACAGGGTTTCGTCCGGCAGAGGCGGGCGCGCCTCGATGCGGTTTTCCGCCAGGGCCTCGGCCAGTGCGTTCTTGACCTGATCGATCAAGGACATCTGCTGATTGGCGATGTCGAGGCGGATATAGATCGGTAAAAATTCCTGTTGTCGCAGTTTGGGGAACAGGCCCGCCTTCAGCAGCGAGGATTTGCCCAAACCCGATTGCCCGAACAGTACGGTCAACACATTGCGCTTGATCAGGCGCATCAGTTCCTGAGTCTCGGTATCGCGCCCATGGAAGAAGTCCTGGGCCTGCTCGTCGAAGGACATCAGGCCGGGCCAAGGATGTTCTCGGTCCAAAAGCCGATCAGCCATCTCGTCCATCCTCAGGCCCTCATTCGCTTGCGATAGTCGCGGACCAGCCGGACCAGCTTCATCTGAAATTCCGCCGTGCTCTGGCCGCCTGGCAATCGGGTCCATTGCACCCGCTGAAAGCCTTCGGGAACGGCATCGTTGTAGGCGCCGGTATCGTCGACCACCACCGGCAGGATGAATGGAACGCTGTCGGCGATGCTGGACGCCCGTTCCAGCGCCCACTTCCACTCGCGGATGAAAAAGCCCTCCAGGCGGGTCGTCGATGCCTGCGAGATCAGGGGAAGGAAGTATGAGCAGCTGCGGATGTTGCGGCGGATCTTGTCGGAATACTCGTCGCCGGCTTCCAGTTCCTGCTTGTCGAGCCAGACGTCGAGCCCGGCCTCGTCCAGTCCGGCCATGAGGGCTTGGGCCTTCTCCACGTCCTCGCTGGCGTAGCTGATGAAGACGGCACCGGGCACCATTCCCCCCGGCCGCTCGTCGTCATCGTCATCGAACCGCGACGACCGCTGGGACGAGGGGGCCGCCGGTGCCTGGACGGCAACGGTGGGGGTGTGGCGTTTCGACAGCCGGTCGGACAATTCGTCGACGAATTCGATCGGCGAATATTCGACGACCTTGGTGTTGTAGCTGAAGTGCTGGAGGAACAACACAAGGTTGTTGTCGGATCGTAGGCGGCTATCGACGAACACCTCCATTTCGCCACGCTGCAAAGACAATTGCCGGCTTTTGGCGATGCGGATGAAAAAGCGCGCCAGCCAGTCCGAGAAATTGCAGCCGATAATCAGCAGGTGGTTGCTTTTCAACTCGTCGAACAGCAACTGAGCCCGCCGCGAATCCGACTGCATGGAATGGAGAAATTCCAGCGTGTCTTCCTCGGTGATCACATAATCGGGCGACGCCGACAGCTTGCCCAGCAGATGGAATACCGTCGGCTTTTTAAGGTCGGCCTTTTCGCAGGGCAGGTCCTGCACGTTGTTGGGCGCGTAGCTGAGAACCTCGGTCCGTGATTCCCCGTGGAAGCGGACGGCGTCGATGGCCTGCTTGAGCAGGGAGTCGAAGGTGACGCTGATGAACAGATTGAAATGCTCGATGGCCGCCAGCTTGCGCAGCGGTTCGGGAATTTCAAAGGTCTCTTCCTTCATGATGGCGCGGATCTTGGGATAGATCTCTTCCCGCCGACCCCGGTTTTCCAGATATTTACAGACCACGTCGTTCAGCATGGGCGGTGCGGCGAAGTCCGCCAGCGGCAGCTTCAGCCGCTCGGCCAGCCGTTCGGCGATCCGGCTGTAGAGGGGAACGGTTTGGCCGGGTGGCCCGACCTCCAGTAATTCCTGACCGATGATCGGAATGACGCGGCGATCCTCGATGTGCTCCAGGAGATCGTCCCACAGCAAATCCGGCGAATTGTCCAGCATTCGTCCCCTCCACTGATATCGCCTGATCGGATGGCCGTGGTATTATGAACAAAAGTTTAATTAAGGTCCACAAGCTCCGCTGGGTCGGGACGATTTCAACAAGAAAGCCGGGTGATCGGACCGACACCCCTTGCACGGTGCCGTTGACGCCGCGACAATAGCCGTTGACCGAGGCTTCGAGGTCCGCCGCATGGATCACACCGTTCCCGCCGTCGTCGGTGTTACCGGCCACCGCGATCTCCTGCCCGACGACGTGCCCCGCCTGGAAGAGGTGGTGGCCGGCCTGCTGGCGGAATTGTCCCCGCCGCCGATGGTGCTTTCCGCCCTGGCCGAGGGTGCCGACCGTCTGGTCGCCCGTGTCGCGCTCCGGTGCGGTGCGGCGTTGGTGGTGCCGTTGCCGTTCCCGCCTGACGATTACGAGGCGGATTTTGCCGACCAGGCCAGTAAACGCGAATTTCGCGAATTGCTGGCCGCCGCCGCGGAATCCTTCGTGGTTCCCGGTGCCTGCGCCGGCGAGCGGCGCGAGGCCGGTTATCTGCGGGTGGGCCGGGAACTGGTGGCGCGCTCCCGGCTTCTCCTGGCGTTGTGGGATGGCGAGCATCTCGCCGCCGCCGGCGGCACCTCGGATGTGGTGCGCATGTGTCGGGGGCGTACGCCTGTTCTTCATCTCGCCACCCGTCACCTGCGCAAGCCCCAGATTCCCGGTGCCTTCACCGTCAACCGGCTGGAGCCTTAGTGCCAGCCGCGGCTGGCGCCGGAGTTCCAGTGGTTGTACGAGGGGGAATGATGGCCGTAGCCCGACGAATGCCAGCCGGGTTCGGCGTCGTAATAGGTCGGCGCCACGACGCAGCCCGACAGGGCGAACAGCGACAGCATGGCGACGGTAAGAAGAGTAAATCTGGACATCGTTTCCTCCAGAATGCGGCGGGATCAATCGGGCTCCGCCGGTAAGCTCTGGACATACGATGACTCACCTCGACCGGGGGCGGAGGGAAACGATTCACCTTAAGAACGGGATGCTGACTATGGCCTCAGGGTATAGATCGGCAACGGGCCGCTATCGTCCTGGGTCTGGACGCGGCCGGCGTATTCGCCGGCAAGCGGAATGTCGCGCAACGCCGCCTCGGCCATGAACATTTCGGTGGCGAACGGCACATTGGCCGGGCAGATCGGTCGGGCGATGGCGGCAGCCGAGCGCCATGCCGCCGTTTCGGCGCAGTCGCCACGAGGGCCGACGTCGCAGATGGCGCGCAGTTCAAATCCGCTGCGCCGGCCCTCTTCGGTCAGCAGGCCGGCGGCGGTGGCGGCCGAGGCAAGATCTTGGAAGATCCAGGTGGTCTGGCCGTCGCCCAGGCTCGACTCCGCCACCAGGGCATCGGTCCTTGCCGCCGCCGGCAGAACCGGCGCCGACTGTCCCGCCGCAGCTTGGCAAAACAGCATCGGAACGAAGCCGAACGTCTCGCCATCACCGCCGGTGTCTTGCTCCGTCGCCGCCGGGCGCGGCCAGGGGCAGGGAATGTGGATAAGCTGCCGGCCGGTAGCCGACCACTCCCCGACCGCCCGGGCGGTGCCGGCGATTCCGGTCGGCTTCCGGCCGTCCCATACCGCCAGCAGGGCCGCCTCGGTATCGAGTTCGGCGGCGCGGCGCAGCGCCAGGCCCATGGTGAAGCGGTGGCCGAGGTAGTAGGTCTGGTCGTCGATACCGAACCGGGCGCGTCCAAGTTCAATCACCCGGTGGGCCTGTTCCAGACAGCGGTTGTAGCGCGCCACCCAGGATTTGCCCCCCGATGCCACCGAACCGGCGATGAAATCGCCACTCCTTACCGGTAGGACGATGTTGAGCTCGTGACCGGCTTCAAGAATGGCCTCGGCGATGATGATGTCGCTGCCGCAGGCCAGCGAGCCATAGGCCCACCCCGCTTCGGCCGAGGCCAACGCCTCGCCGACCGCGTCGGCCAACCGTCCGGCGAACCGCCCTTGCGCCGATTCCTCGACAGTGCGCGCTGGCATCATGTGTCCGGTGAAAAAGATCACCCGGCGTTGACGGGCCTGTTCCAGCAGGCGATCCACCTCGGCGATGCCCAATTGCCCGCCCAGCATCCGCAACTGCCGGCGGGTAGCGGCGATGGCGCCGGGATTGGCATCCTCGGCGGCGAGGGCGCGGCCGAGATGGCGCTCGGCCCGAGTGAACTCGCCCAGAATCAATGCCGCCTCGGCCCGAGTGGCATGGGCATAATACGCCGGGTCGTCGGCCTCGACCGCGTTAAGCACGCGGGCGGCCACCTTTGCCGCCTTCTGCGACTCGCCGGCGACCACGAACATGGCGGCGGCGTTGATGCCGGGATAGTAGTTCCGCGACCGCGAGAAGATCGCGAGATAGAGTTCCGCCGACCGGCGGGCGTAGTCGCGCCGGGCTTCCTCGTCGATGACCGACCGGCTGAGATCCTTGAGCAGGCGCGGTTCCAGCGCGGCGATATCGTCGTCGTCCGAGGTGTGGTCGAAGCCGAACGACGACAGCATGGCCAGTGCCTGCGAGGTGGCGAAGGATCGCGCCGCCGCCAGAACGGCGCGGTGGCGCAGTTGCGGATGGCGCGCCAGCGACGGCCGCCGCAGCGCGTCGCAGGCCTCGTCGAAGGCGCGGGCATTGTAGCCGCGCGCCAGATCGGCATCGATCAGCGCCAGCCAGGACTCCGCCTCCCAGGTCTTCCGCTGGCCCGACCGCATCCGGCTGATGGCTTCGAGGCCGCGAAGGTCCAAGATGGTGATGACGCCCTGATGGTCCACATGGACGAGGCCGGCATCTTCCCACAGCCGCATGGTTTCCAGCACGCTGCGCCGGTCGGCGGTGAGCAGGTCGCCCAATTGCTGGTGGGTGACCTTGGTCGGCATGCGGATCGCGGCTCCTTCGCGCACGCCGAGAACCCTGGCCCGTTCCAGCAGGATCTGGCCGAGGCGGATTTCGACCAGCCCAATGAAGGATTGGCGTTCCAGCACCTCGACCAGACGGCGGTGCCGGGTCGCCGCCGACCGGGCGATCTTCAGGGTGATCCTGGGAAAGGTGTCGAACATGCGGCGCACCGAACGGCCGTCGAGGACGACGATGACGCTGTCGGCGGCGGCGAAGGCCCGCATCTGGCGCGGTGGCGGCGGGGTACCGTCGGCGGCTTCGACGAATTCCATTTCGCCGAACATCTCTCCGCGCCCGATCCAGTGGGCCGCCACCTTCTTGCCTTCGGGGTCGTCGGCGGCACAGCCGAGGATCACCGCGCCGTTCTCGACGATATAAAGTGCGTCGGAGGGATCGCTGGCCTCGTAGATGGTCCCCTGGTTGGCCACCGTGCGCAACTGGGCGCCGAAGGCCAGATCGTCAAGGGCCTCGGGGGCGAGTTCGGAGAAAGGCGCGATGCTGCCGATCACCTCGCGACAGCGTTCGCTGGCGAACCGGCGCTTGCGCTCCGCACCTTTTTCGACATCCGCAGCAGACAATGTCGTCCCCCCTTTAGATCGCGTTTCGATCCTAGCCGGGATTTTCCGCGTTGTCGCCGTTAACTGGCGGTTGAAGGCCCCGCTTCGGCCTCGAACGCTTTCACCGTTGCCAGCAGGACCGTACCATAGCGCTCGCGCTTGATGTCGCCGAGGCCGGCGATGCCGATCAATTCGTCACTCCGGCGGGGGCGGCGGCGGGCGATGTCAGCCAGGGTTGCGTCGTGCAGGATGACATAGGGCGGCACGCCCTGGGCTTTGGCCAGGGCTAGGCGCTCGGCCCGCAGGCGTTGGAACAGGGCCTCGTCGTCCGGGGTCGCCAGTTGCGCGGAATGCTTGGCCTTGGTTCCCCTGGCGGCCTTGCCGGCCGGGCGCGGGTCGCGGCGCAGATCCACCCGCACCTCGCCGCGCAGCACCGGCCGGCAAGTCTCGGTCAGGCGGAAGGCGCCGTGTCCCTCGACGTCGATGGAGAGCAGGCCGGCGGCGACCAGTTGCCGCAGCACCGAGCGCCATTCCTCGGCGGACAGTTCGGTGCCGATGCCGAAAGTGCTGAGGGCGTGGTGGCCGAACCGCCGGATCTTGTCGTTGTCGCGCCCCAGCAGCACGTCGATGACGTGGCCGGCACCGAAACTTTCGCCGGTGCGATAGACGCAGCTCAACGCCTTCCTCGCCAATTCGGTACCATCGAACGAGGCGATGGGCTCCAGGCAGGTGTCGCAATTGCCGCAAGGGTCCGCACCGGTTTCGCCGAAATATTCCAGCAGCACCTGGCGGCGGCAGCGGGTGGTCTCGCACAGTCCCAGCAGGGCGTTGAGCTTGAGGCGCTCGATCCGCTTCTGGGCCTCGGACGCCTGGCTGCCGGCGATGAACTGGCCCAGCTTGGCCACGTCCTCCAGGCCGTAGGCCATCCAGGCGTTGGCCGGCAGCCCGTCGCGGCCGGCGCGGCCGGTTTCCTGGTAATAGGCTTCCAGGCTTTTCGGCAGGTCGAGATGGGCGACGAAGCGGACGTCCGGTTTGTCGATGCCCATGCCGAAGGCGATGGTCGCCACCATCACCACTCCATCCTCGCGCAGAAAACGTTCCTGGTTGGCGGCGCGCTTCGCCTGATCCATGCCGGCGTGGTAGGCCAAGGCGGCAAAGCCCTTTTCCTCCAGCCAGGCGGCGGTCTCCTCGACCTTGGCGCGCGACAGGCAATAGACGATACCGGAATCGCCGCCGGCACCGCCGTGTTCGGCGTCGAGAAAGCGCAGCAACTGCTCGCGGGTGTTCTTCTTGGCGGCGATGCGATAGCGGATGTTGGGGCGGTCGAATCCGGCGACGAAGACGCGGCCGTCGCCAAGGCCCAGGCGCTCGACGATGTCCCGGCGGGTGGGGCCGTCGGCGGTGGCGGTCAGGGCGACGCAGGGAACGGCGGGGAAGCGTTCGCGCAGCAGGGCCAGTTGCAGGTATTCCGGCCGGAAGTCGTGGCCCCATTGCGAGACGCAATGGGCTTCGTCGATGGCGAACAGCGCGATGCGGCAGGTGTCGAGCAGAGCGAGAAAGCCGGGCGTCACCAGCCGTTCGGGGGCGACATAGACCAGATCAAGCTCGCCCGCCCGCATCCGCCGTTCGATGGTGCCGGCCTCGGCGAAGCTGCGCGCCGAATTGAGCGCGGCGGCGCGCACCCCAAGCTGTCCCAGCGCCTCGACCTGATTTTGCATCAGGGCGATCAGCGGCGAAACCACCACTGCGACGCCGGACCGGCACAGCGCCGGCACCTGATAGCACAGCGACTTGCCCGCCCCGGTCGGCATCAGTACCAGGGCGTCGCCGCCGGCAACCACATGCGAGATCACCTCGGCCTGCTGGCCGCGAAAAGCGGGGAACCCGAAGACGCTGTTGAGGATATCGAGCGGAGAGGGCATGGCCGTCCGGCAAAGGGGACCCGAGCGCCCGTTCTTATCCCGGATTCCCCAGCCTGTCATCATCAGGGACGACCGGCGATGTCGCCCCCCGTGACGGTGACGGCTTTCAGCAGCGCAAACGCGTTCATCCCCGGTTCGAGGCAAAGCTGCGATTGGGCAAGGGCGGTGATCCGCGACCAGATTACTGCTCCGCCACAATCAAGCATCACGTCCACCTGATGGTCGGCGGTGGCGGTCACCGACAATACCCGGCCGGCAAGGACGTTGCGCACGCTGAGGCGGCCGGGGGCATCGGTGGCCAGGGCGACGTCGCGGGCATGGATGCGCACTCGCACCGATGCCCCCGGCGGCAGCTCGACCCGGCCGGTCAGCAAGGTGCCGCCGGAGAAGCCGAGGGCGGTGACGCCGAATTCGTCGATGTGGTGGCTGACGGTGGCGCGGATCACCGCGCCGGCCTCGCCATGCCCGGTAAGGTGGCGCAGGTCGGCCCGCGACAGGATTTCCTCGGTGGGGCCGGAGGCAACGGCGCGGCCGTTGGCCATCAGCACCAGGGTATCCGCCAGACGCAGGACCTCGTCCATGGCGTGGCTGACATAGAGGATGGGGATGGTGAAACGCCGCGCCAGATCGGCGATGAACGGCAGCAATTCGGCCTTGCGCCCGGCATCCAGCGATGCCAGCGGTTCATCCATCAGCAGGATGCGCGGGCTGGCCAGCAGGGCGCGGCCGATCGCCACCCTCTGCTTCTCGCCGCCCGACAATCCCGCCGGGCGGCGGTCGAGCAGGGGGGCGATGCCCAGTACCTCGACCACGGCGTCGAATGCCACCGACCGCTCGGCCTTGGGCACCCGGTTCCAACCGAAGGTCAGGTTGGAGCGGACCGAGAGATGCGGAAACAACCGATGTTCCTGGAAGACATAGCCGATCCGGCGCTTTTCCGGGGCCACGTCGATGCCGGAGGCGGATTCGTAAAGCACCCGGCCATCGATCTTGATCCGGCCGGAATCCGGCAGCGCCAATCCGGCGACCAGATTGATCGCCGACGTCTTGCCCGAACCCGAGGCGCCGAACAGGGCGGTGACTCCCGGCCCTGCCGTCAGGTCGAGATCAAGCAGGAAGTCCCCCTGACGGCGTTTGACCGAAAGCTCCAGCATCGGACTAGCCTTTCATCCGGGCCTGGACCCTACGCGCCAGGATTTCCGAGGCCAGCAGTGCGGCGAAGGCGACCATGACCGAGATGACGCACAGCCGGATCGCCGCCTCGTCGCCCCCCGGCACCTGGGTCAGGGCATAAAGGGCGATGGGCAGGGTGCGGGTCTCGCCGGGAATGTTGGAAACGAAGGTGATGGTGGCGCCGAACTCGCTGAGCGAACGGGCGAAGCCGAGAATGAGGCCGGTCAGCAGCCCCGGCGTCACCAGCGGCAAGGTGACGGTGAAGAAGGTGCGGACCGGGCCGCAGCCCAGGGTACGCGCCGCCTGTTCCAGTCCGCGATCGACACCTTCCAGCGACAGCCGGATGGCGCGGACCATCAGCGGGAACGAAATCACCGCCGAGGCGATGGCGGCACCCTTCCAGGTGAAGGCCAGCGTGACGCCGAACCAGTCGAACAGCAGCGATCCGACCGGCCCCCGCCGCCCCAGCATCACCAGCAGGATATATCCCACCACCACCGGCGGAAGTACCAACGGCAGGTGAATGATGCCGTCGAGCAAGGTCTTGCCCGGAAACGTCAACCGGGCCAAGACCCAGGCACAGAGTATCCCCAGCGGCAGGCTGGCGGCCACCGCCCATCCCGACACCAGCAGTGACAGGTGCAATGCCTCGATTTCCAGGGGGGTCAGAGTGAACATCGGTGGATCGCTTCAGTTGACCTTGAAGCCGTAACGGGCGAACACGCCCTTCGACTCGGCGGTTCTGAGGTGATCGAGGAAGGCGCGCGCCGCTGCCGTCTCGCGTCCGGCGATCAGGGCGAAAGGATAGACGATGGCGTCGTGCATTGCTTCGGGGAAACTGCCCACCACCTTGATCTTTTTGGAGATGGCTGCGTCGGTGGCATAGACCACGCCCAGCGATACTTCGCCGCGCTCGACCAGGGTCAGGGCCGCCCGTACCGAATCGGTGCGGGCCAGCTTTGGTTCCACTGCCTTCCATTGGCCGGCGCGCTCCATCGCCTGGCGAAAGTAGAGGCCGACCGGCACCGCATCGGGATCGCCGGTGGCGATGCGGCCGGTTCCGGCCAGGGCGGCGATGTCGGTGGCGGCGGTGATCTCGATCCGCTCCAGCTTGCTGTCGAGAGGAGCGACCAGCATCAGGGTATTGCCCAGCAGGTTGAAGCGGCTGTCGGCATTGATCAGCTTCTTTTCGGCCAGATAGTCCACCCATTTGAGGTCGGCCGAGGCGAAGACCTGGACTGGCGCGCCTTGCTCCACCTGCCGGGCCAGGGCCGACGAGGCGGCGTAGGATGGCAAGACGCGGTTGCCCGTCTTTGCGGAGTACTGCTCGGCGACCTCATTCAGGGCGTTGGTCAGCGAGGCAGCGGCGAACACGCTCACGTCGTCGGCGTGGCCGGGCGTGGCGGCAAGGGACAGGACGAGGGTGGCGACGACACCCAATAGACGCTTGAACGGCATGGCGACGCTCCCGTTTCATTTCGGCGTATAGTCGTGGTATATAACGCTTGAGGCGTCTGGGCAATCGGGAATGGAGGTATCGTGGCGGAATCCAAGGTCGAAGCCATATTGGCGCTTAGGCGCGGCGGCCGCTCGGTGGTGGGGCACGACCGGATCGCCCTGCTTGAGGCGGTGGCGGAAAACGGCAGCATCACCAAGGCGGCCCAGGCGGTCGGCCTCAGCTACAAGGCGGCGTGGGACGCGCTGAACGCAGTCAACAACCTGCTGCCGCGCCCGGCGGTGACTGCCCAGACCGGTGGACGCCGGGGCGGTGGCGCCACCGTCACCGAGGATGGCAGGGCGCTGATCGCCGCATTTCATCTGTTGGAGGACAAGTTGGCGCTGGCCGCCGCCGTGGTGGCCGGCGCGGCCGATGGTGTTCCCTTCGATCCCCTTGCCCTGTTGTGGAGTCTCGGCATGAAGACCACCGCCCGCAACGCGTTGCGCTGCACCGTCATCGAGGTCCGCCGCGGCGCGGTGAATTCTGAGGTGATATTACGCCTGACCGATTCGGTGACCCTGGACGCCGTCGTCACCGAAGAAAGCGTCCGCGATCTGGATATTCGCCCCGGTCGCGAGGTTACCGCCCTGATCAAGGCACCGTTCGTCATGCTGGGTACGGGCGAGACGGCGCCGGCGGTGTCGGCCCGTAATCGCATTCCCGGCACTGTCGCCCACCGCGAGGATGGCCCGGTGAGTTGCGAGCTTACCCTGGACATCGGCGGCGGAAAGACCATTACCGCCGTGGTGACACGCGACGGCGCCGACGACCTGGGGCTGGCCGTCGGCGCCCGAGCCTGGGCGCTGTTCAAGGCCTCCCACGTCATTCTGGCGGTGGGGTGACGGCGCCCGAGCGCGCCTCCGTTAGGAACGCCTTCACCGCGTCGTTCAAAGCGCCGGAGGCGCCGGACAGATCGTCGGCCAGCTCGAACTGACGGCTGGCGGCCAGCCCGGCGTCGTCCGCCGCGTTCGACAGGCTGCCCAGTTGGCGGGAAACCTCCATCGCCCCTTGCGCCGCTATCTGGATATTGCCGGCAATATCGCGGGTGGCGGAATCCTGCTGCTCCATTGCACTGGCAACCGAGCGCGCGATGACATCGACCTCGCCGACGGCGTGCACGAACGAGGCGATTTCCTGGACGGCGGCATTGGTTTCGCCCTGGATCGCCTGGACCTGCGCGGCGATCTCTTCGGTCGCCTTCGATGTCTGGTTAGCCAAGGTCTTGACCTCGCCCGCGACCACGGCGAACCCTTTGCCCGATTCCCCGGCCCGTGCCGCTTCGATGGTGGCGTTGAGCGCCAGCAGATTGGTCTGCGAGGCGATGTCGTTGATAAGCTGCACCACGTCACCAATCCGAGTGGCGGCCTGGGCCAATGCCTCGATTTTGGCGGCGGTCCGGTCGGCGCTGCCGCGCGAGCGTTCGACGGCTTCGACCGTGGTGTTGATCTGGCGCAGCACTTCGTTGATGGAGGCCGACAATTCCTCGCCGGCGGCGGCCACGGCCTCGACACTGGCGCAGGCCTGTCGGGCGGACCCCTCGGCGGCGGCGGTCATGTTGCGGGTTTCCCCGGTGATCGCCGCCAATGTGCCCGCTCCCTGATGAACTGCTTTGGCCATGCGGGACAGAGACTCGACAACCCCCTGGATGGTCTGCTCGAAACGTCCGGCCATGGCTTCCTGGTCGCGCTGGCGTGCCAGGGCGTTTTCCCGCTCCATCTGTTTACGCTGGTCCTGCGATCGGGAAAGCGCCAGGGCGTTTTCACGAAATACCGTCAGTGCCCTGGCCATCACGGCGATTTCACTGCGCCCTTCGGTGTAGGGAATCTCTTGATCCAGGTTGCCATTGGCCACCGCCAGCATCTGGTCCGACAGGCGCCGCACCCGCCCGCTGAGCCAACGCGCCAGCAGCAATGCCATGGTCGACACGATCATCAGGATGACCACCGAGAATCCCGCCATGGCGACGGTGCCAAGGCGACGGGCGTTTTCGTATTGCCGCTGCGCCTGGGTCTGGGTCTCGGTGCTGGAGACGATGAGACTGTCAACCGCCTGCTTGGCCGGGGCGTAATAGGTCTTGAACCCTCCGGCCTCGGCGCTGATGGTCAACAGCAGGTTGCCGCCATTCTTCACCTCCGCGATATAGTCGGCGCAGGCCTTGGCAAGGCGGTCACGTTCCGACGATGTCAGCTTCGGCGATGCGGCGATGTCTTGGGCGGTCTTTTCCGCCGCGGCCAACGTCGCCTGATAGGTTTCGAGGTTGACGCTCGCGCGCAGTTCGCCTTCCAGGCGCCGGGCTTCGGCGATGGCGCGTTCCAGGGCTTCGTCCTCGGCCTGGGGGCGCTCTTCGGTGACGGCGAGAAACACCGCCATCAGTCCCTGCGACGCCGCCGTCAGGCGACCGCGCAGCCCTTGGTCGGGCGTCATGCCCAATTGGCGCCAATGGCCGACGAAGCTATCCCATTGGGCAAAATAGGTCTTGGTCGCCTGCGCGATGGCGGCCACGGCCTCTTTGTCGGGGCTTTCGTCGAATCCCTCGGTGGCTTTCGCCAGGGCGGCGGCAATTCCTTCTCGGGGGGCCGCCATTTCGGTCACATATTTTTCGTCCGGCCGGATCAGGAATTCCTTTTCAAAGTAGCGTGCCTTCAGCATCCAGAAATCCAGGGTCACCGCATCCCGGAGATCGCTCATTTCCTTCATTTGCGTTTCAAAGGCGCGGTCCTGGCCCGCCCGGGTGAACAGCCAGATGCCCATGACCAGGAGAAACCCCAGCAATACCATGGCCCCCTGAAAAGACAGCCGCTCCGAAATCGTGGCATCGCGCAATCTGTGCAACATAGCCGTTATCCTCTACCTCCTGGCCCAACCGAGCGGAGGCTGACATCCGTGAGCTGAATGAGAGATGAACGGCGCTCGACCCGGTCGGATGGCTGGTCAGGATCGGCCTTCGGAGACCGCTAAGGGCTTGTCCGGGGCCGGAGGCAAGGTGAAGTGGAAGGTGGCGCCCCGGCCTTCTTCCGACTCGACCCAGATGCGTCCGCCGTGCTGTTCGACGATGCCCTTGCAGACCGACAGGCCGATGCCGGTGCCGGG
>CAIUSV010000033.1 GCA_903901915.1 uncultured Rhodospirillaceae bacterium
CTCAACCGCCTGGGGCGCGGCTACATCCGCATGGCCGCCGAACGCTCCATCGGCCTGGAACTGGGCGTCGCCGCCAACCTTCGCATATCGGGCAGCGACGAGATGCTGGAAGTCATCGCCGAGAACCTGCTGGACAACGCCATCGACTTCTCGCCGCCCGGGGGGCGGGTCGCCATCGATTTATGGGAAGAAGACGGCATGGCGCTGTTCCGGGTGCAAGACACCGGCCCTGGCGTGCCCGACGGCGAGCAGGAGCGCATCTTCGAGCGCCATGTGTCGCGGCGCCCCCAAGAGCAGGGCCGCGATGTGAAGCATTACGGTCTGGGCCTGTGGATCGTGCGGCGCAACGCCGAGGCGATGGGCGGCCGGGCCTGGGCCGCCAACCTTCCCGGCGGCGGTTTGGAGGTCTCGGTCGCCCTGCCCCTGAGCGCGTGAGGCTCCGGTCACAGCTTAGTCACAGCCTTCTCACCCGCCGGTCCCGGCCGCAGGCGTATTCCTATCAGGGATGGGTTCCTCCCAGCTTTGAAGGAATAGGGCTATGACCATCCACTCCAAGATCCCCGTCATTTCCGTGGTTGCCCTGGCCGTCGCCCTGTCGGGCTGCGCCAACATGACCAACCAGCAGCAGCGGGCCTTGTCGGGTGGCGCCATGGGCGCTGCCGGCGGTGCTGCCATCGCCGCCATGGCTGGCGGCGGCTTGGTGACCGGTGCCCTGATCGGGGCTGGCGGTGGTGCCGCCATCGGTGCCCTGCTGCCCGACGGCTGGACCGGCCATAAGCCGTCGTCCCAGACCCCGACGTCCAAGTAGAACCGTCAGGAGGCGGTGATGAACATCTCGACGTTACGCAATTCGCTGCTGGCCGCCGCCGTCGCCATGGCGCTGGTCAGCCCCGCCCGGGCCGATCCTCCGTGGCGCCATGACGGCCCGCCCGGCTGGTCCAGGCATCATCAGGGCTGGTCCGAGTCTCGAGGCCGGTACGACCGGGACGGCTGGTACGGCTACCGCAACGGTCCTCCGCCGATGGTCTATGGCGGCCCCCGCGTAATCTATGTGCCGCCGCCGGTGGTCTATCCGCCACCGCGCCCCGGCATAAGCATCCAGTTGCCCCTTGATCTGGAATAGGAGGAGAGCATGCAGACGCTCCCCGTCACCCGTGACGCCACTACCTCAGGCGATATCGACTGGGAGCTTCTGTTGCTCCTGGCTCGGACCGAAGCAGCCATGACTTGGCCCGATCTGCGGCAAGACGCCGAGCCCACTTGGTCATTACCGGACGGCCTCGACCTTCGCCATCAGTGTGATCTGGACTGGGTTTGCCGGGTGGCGGCGGCGGAATAGCCGCCAGCGCCTGCGGACACGTCCCGCCAAGGGCGCCCATATTTATCTTGGGCACATATGGCAAAAGCATTGTCTTTTAATTGACGGCGCGAATGGCGTGCCGTAGTGGTCGAAACTGATAACTGGGGCGTTGCGCTGGGGATGTCGTAAAAATCGACTCTGACCCCAATTTTATTCATGTAGCCTACGCAAGTCCTGGGTCTTGGGGGTCAAAAAATGGCAGGAATCTGCGACGCTATTCATCGCGATGCGAACGTCGGTTTCCTCCCGTACCCCGGGGGCTAGCCACTGGCAGTTGAGCTTACGCGCTAAGGGGGGAGGCAGGTGGCATTATCGTTCTTGGAAGTTGCCCGGTCTCAATTGCTCACGGCCATCGACCTCTTCTTCCGTGACCAGGATCCGGTCTCCGTACATACGCTCGCTGGTGCGGCGCAGGAGATCCTAGAAGGCTTGTGCCGTGAGCAACGCATTGACCCCTTGCATGAGGACGTCCGCGCCTCGCACCCGGGGAAGAGCTCGACGGAACTTCGCGCAGCGTTCAATCTCTATCGCAACGCCTTCAAGCATGTCGGACGAGATGCGGGCGAGCAGCGCGGCCACCTGGAGGCGCTGGGGCAGTTCACCGATGAGGCAAATGACTTCCTGCTGTACGTGTGCGTCGAAGACTACCTCCGGCTAAACCGCAGGGCTCCAATCCCCATGCAGGTCCTACAGGGCTGGTTCTGCGCCGTGCACTCTGACCGACTAGGCCCAGGTTGTGAGCCATCTAGGTTCATCGAGCGCTTCCCCGGCATAGTGAGCTGCGATCGATCTGGGCAAAAGCGGATGGGAATGCTTGCTGTCCGGCAGTTTCTCCACGACCCCGATCTGCTGTCCGACCCTCGGACGGAGGCGCTGTAGTCACTGCTGTCCCACAGGAATGCAAGAAACAGCGGCTTCATGAAAATGGTGAAAATGGGTTCAGAGTCCATTTTTCCGTACAGCGATACCCAACTGGCCCAAATCCTGGGCCAGCTGGCATGAATTTCTTGATCTTCTGGAAAATTCGCTTGGCGTCCCCATGGGGATTCGAACCCCAGTTTACGCCGTGAGAGGGCGTCGTCCTAGGCCTCTAGACGATGGGGACGTCGAGGCGCGAGGGGGGTTTTATCCCCGAAAGCCCCTGGTGTTGCAAGCGCTTTTTTCCGGTAAACGCAGAGGGACCGGGTGGGAGCGGCCGGCGACACGATCCAGGCGGTGGGCCAGGATCTGGATGGCCTGGGCTTGGCCGGTGAAACCGATGGTAACACCGACGATCAACCATACCAGATCCGGCTCCCAGGCCTCGGCCAGATCGGAGGCCGAAGGCCGGGCCGAACCGTCGGGGTGGGAGTGCCAATGGCCGACAATCCGGAGGTCACCGCCGCGCAGGCGGCGTTCGGTCGCGAAGCGGATGCGGGGGTCGAGCTCGAACCGGTCGGACGCCTCGCCACGCCGGAGGTTGGGCGCCGTCACCACCTCCGTCACCCGGACGATCCGCCGCCCAGACCCCACCAACAGGCCGCAGCCTTCGTCGGGAAAGGCCGCTTCGGCAGCATCGGCGACGGCGGCCAACAGATCGGCGCCGATCTCCAGCATCACCGCACAGCCGGTTCCGGGGCCAACGCGAAACTGCCCACCACCTTGCCTTGGGCTGGATCGAGCACCACCACCCGCTCCGGCCCGCCCCCCGTCAGGCGCAGCACCACATTTCCCCCCGCCACAACCATCTGTTCAATCCGGCTGCCGACGGGAACCGGCACCGTCACCGAGCCGAACTCGGCAACGACGCCAGCCGAAGCGGTCGCCGCGCCGCCGCCCTTGAGATGGGCCTTGGTGGACAGGCCATAGATCAGGACGCCAAGGCCCACCACCAGCAACACGCCGAGAAACGCCACCAATGCCTTGACCGCTTTCATGCCGCGACCTTCAATCCGTGTTCGCCGAACCCGTCCGGTTCAGCCATGATGGAGCCATGACAAGCGTGACGCATGACATCCTTGAGCCATCGCCGGCGACCCCGGCCGACGCCGGTAGCCGCCTGGATAAGTGGCTGGCCGGCCGCCTGCCCGAACTATCGCGCAGCCGAATCAAGGCGCTGATCGAGGGCGGCCGGGTCAGTGCCGATGGCGCGACCATAGCCGACCCCTCGCACCGGGTCAAATCCGGCCAGACCTATCGGATCGACGTGCCACCCGATGTGCCGGCAGAGCCGCAGCCCCAGGCCATCGCCCTGGACGTGGTCTACGAGGACGACGACCTGATCGTCATCGACAAGCCCGCCGGACTGGTGGTCCATCCCGCCGCCGGCAATCCCGACCACACCCTGGTCAACGCCCTGCTCGCCCATTGTGGCGACTCTCTGGCCGGCATTGGCGGAGTGCGCCGCCCCGGTATCGTCCATCGCCTGGACAAGGATACCAGCGGGCTGATGGTGGCGGCCAAGACCGACGCGGCCCATCGCTCGCTGTCGGCCCAATTCGCCGCCCACTCCCTGGAACGCGCCTATCATGCTCTGGTCTGGGGAGTACCCAATCCGCGCCAGGGCGAAATCGAGGGCAATATCGGCCGTAATCCCCACAATCGTAAAACCATGGCGGTGGTCAAAGGCGGCGGTAAATCGGCGCTCACCCGCTACAAGGTCCTGAAAGCCTATGCCGGCGGCGTCGTCAGTCTGGTGGAATGCCGGCTCGCCACCGGCCGTACCCACCAGATCCGTGTCCACATGACCAGCTTTGGGCATCCTTTGGTTGGTGATCTTTCGTATGGTCGCGCCAGACCCAAACGGACCGCGGCCCTACCTCCAGAGGCGCAAAAACGGCTGACCACCTTTCCCCGTCAGGCACTTCATGCCTATCTGCTTGGCTTCACCCACCCTACCAAAGGGCATTCCCTTACGTTCAATAGGGGTATGCCACCTGATATCAATGAATTGGTAGAGTTTTTAGATACGCTATAAATTCCCTATACCTGAGTTATCCGCTGTGTCATTATCTCGACCATGGAACGGTGAATCAACCCCGGCGCGGCACGGCGCCCAGGGGTTGAAGCGGGTCAGATCCCCCCGCGCCGGAAGAGGAGATGATGATGACGGCAGTCAGCAGCAGCTTGTCGCTCGCACCCGAAGGTAACCTTTCGCGCTACCTTCAGGACATCCGCAAATTCCCCATGTTGCCACCCGAGGAGGAATACCTCCTGGCCACCCGCTTTCGCGAACATGGCGACTTGGTTTCCGCCGACAAGCTGGTGACCAGCCATCTGCGTCTGGTCGCCAAGATCGCCATGGGCTATCGCGGCTATGGCCTGCCCCTGGGGGAACTGATCTCCGAGGGCAACGTCGGCATGATGCAGGCGGTACGCCGATTCGACCCCGAGCGCGGCTTCCGCTTGGCCACCTACGCCATGTGGTGGATTCGCGCCGCCATTCAGGAATATATCCTGCATTCGTGGTCATTGGTGAAAATCGGCACCACCGCCGCGCAGAAGAAGCTGTTTTTTAACCTGCGCCGGCTCAAGGGCCAGATGCAGGCCATCGAGGAGGGCGACCTATCGGCGGAGAACGTGGCCAAGATCGCCCACAACCTTGATGTCACCCATGATGAAGTGGTCAGCATGAATCGCCGGCTGTCCAGCCCCGATCATTCGTTGAATGCACCGGTCCGCATCGACGGCGAGGGCGAGTGGCAGGACTGGCTGGTTGACGACACCACCGACCAGGAAACCGAACTGGGCGAGCGTGAAGAACTGGGCCAGCGTCGCTCACTGCTATCGACGGCACTGGCGGGTCTTAACGACCGTGAACGGGCTATCTTGACCCAACGCCGTCTGGCTGACGAGCCGGCGACACTGGAAGATCTGTCGCAACGCTATGGGATCTCGCGCGAGCGGGTGCGCCAGATCGAGGTCCGTGCCTTCGAGAAGGTACAGAAATCGGTCAAAGCCGCCGCCGCCGCCCGAGAGGCCGGCACGCTGCGCTAGAGTCTGTCCGGGTTAGGCGGAATCGGATTTTGGATTCCCCTTGTGCCAAGAATGTGATTCAAACTGCTGGCTGGATAGGAGGCCAGCGGGGATGGCACGACCTCTGTCACAAGATCTCCGGCAACGGATAGCGGCCGC
>CAIUSV010000034.1 GCA_903901915.1 uncultured Rhodospirillaceae bacterium
CCTCGTCGAACGCGCCATCAACAAACTCAAGCACTTTCGCCGTATTGCAACCCGCTATGACCGCAAGATCGCCAATTTCATGGCGTTCCTTTGCCTCGCAACCTTACCAGTCTGGTGCGATTGAATGTCGAATCAGCCTAGTGCCCGCCGACGGCCCAGGGGCCTCCGCATTAGCGTCCACGCTGTGCGGTTTCTCTTGGGAGAGTTACCGGCGGGCGCGCATCCCCCCGTGTCCAGGGCTAGCATTGCGGCCGGTGCCGGTCCATTTCAAAGCCTGGATCATCAGCGAATTACCCACCACAACAGACCAGCCACCGCCATGACGGCGATCAGCAGGAAACGCTGCCGCCATGTCCGTCGCTGCTGAACCCGTGACGGCCGGGGGCGGAAAGCGTTCACTGCGAAGGGTCCCTTTCTCTGCTGGGTCGGAGAATATCACCAGTTGGGGGCTGGCCGGGTTTTAGATTGCAGGCGGCGCGGCGATGACGCTATCGTGGCGCTGGGCCTCCTTGTTGCGCGGTTTGAGTAAGCGGCTCGTCCGCGAGATGCGCCGGGATATCTTGGAGGTCCGCCGCCGTGGCCGGCCACCCGAAAGGGAAGAGCGGGGTGTAGCCGGTAAAGCTGGGCCTGCGCGACGAGCCACGGCGGCGCTACAAGGTGATGCCCAGATACTGAGCAGACGGTCCCTGCGGGGGCGCCGAACACGGCTTACCGGTGGTCTGCTCTGAGGATGGACAGGCGTAAGCCTGGGTCAGACACGAGGGCCGCCCCCGCCGGGTAATGGGGGACGGCCTGGGCACACCACCACCACGGCCCAGATCGCCGAACATCTGAAGCGGCGCAAGGATCTGTGGGACGTGAAGGGCGGCCACAGTGTAGCCACCCCTGGCGAAGATGGAGCCGGAGAAAGTGGCGAAGCTGGGTCGTGTTGCCACGGTGGCAACTCGCCCAGATCGGGTTGCGGGCGCCGATTTCGGTATGGGTGGAAAACGTCGCGGAGCTTACCGAGACGGAGCGGCGGCAGCACATCGCCGAGTGGGTTCGTCTTACCGAGGAGAAGCAGGCGGCAGAGAAACCTGTGCATGGTGCACAAGTTTCCGATAAGGGCGGTCGGGGTATCGAGGGTGGCATCAGCGCCGCCGCCCGCGAACTTGGCATCACCCGTGATACCGCCCGCCGCGCCGTGAAGGCCGAGAGCCTTTCCGACGAAGCCAAGGCCCTCGCCGACGAAGCCAACCTGGGCACCGTCGCTAGGGCGAAGGCGGCGTCAGCCCCAGACCCGGATAGCACCGGCTGCGGTGTTGGCGGATTCAGATTGCGGCCTTCCAGCATCGAGGGCAAACTGGCCTCGGTGCCTCCTTCGGGAACGGCGACCCCTTCGGTGGGGGCTGCCCCGATATCTTCGGGGGGCACCACCTCCCCCGTATAAACCTGTTGTAGGGGGTTTACATTGCCGCCTTGTTACCTGTAACATGATCGCACGTTAACAGGTATACGGGGCTTCCGATCATGGCGACCTATTCATACAGCCGAGTGTCCACCGACCGGCAGGCCGACGAGGGCGAGAGCCTCGGCGCCCAGCAGCGCACCGTCGAGGGTTATGCCCTGATGAGCGGCATGACCGTCGATCACGCTTACGTCGAGCGCGGCGTCTCCGGTTCCAAGCCGCTGGGCGACAGGCCCGAGGGCGCGAAGCTGCTGGCCGCGTTGAAGCCCGGCGACACGGTGATTACCCCGAAGCTTGATCGCATGTTCCGTTCGGCGCTCGACGCCCTGGACAGCCTCGCCAAGCTCAAGGAAATGGGTGCCTCACTCCATATGATCGACCTGGGTGGCGACGTGACCGGCAATGGCATATCAAAGCTGGTTTTTACTATCCTGTCTGCGGTGGCCGAAGCCGAGCGCGACCGCATCCGCGAGCGGATCAGCGACGTGAAAAGGGATCAGCGGGAGCGCGGCCGATATCTCGGCGGCTCCGTCCCATTCGGCTTCCGCCTGGGCGGCGACGGTGCCCTTGTACCTCACGCCCCCGAGCAAGCCGCGATCATCCGGATGCGGGAACTGCGGGACGATGGCCGGTCGCTTCGGGCCATCGCCGAAGCCATCCAGGCCGAGGGGCTTGAGATCTCTCATGTGGGTGTAAAGAAAGTGCTGGCGGCGGCCGAGGCCCGCGACAGCCGTTAGCCTTCGGCAATAGCGCCCGGCGCTGGCGTGACGTCGACCATCGGACGGGCCGAGATGGCGTCCAGGCGGTCTGCAATGGACTGCACCCGGACGCTGACCGTTTGATCTATCTCCAGCCGCTCACCGTATTTCCGAGGGGCAAGCTTACCCGCCCGCCATTGCCGCGCCCAGATCCTGAGCTTCACGACCTGCCAATCGTCCGCCGTGGCGGCGTCGGCCATGTCCACCGTGGCGTCGATCAGGGCTTCCTGCTGGGCTTCACGGGCGCGGGCGATACTACTCCTGAAGCCGTCGTCATTCGCCATTGCGAGATATATCGCGTTCATGGACGGCATGGCCGGATCGCGGCTGATCGAGTTGATGCCCTCACCCGCGACAAGCCGGTCACATATCGCTTCCACAATGCCGGGGTCCAGCGGATTGGGGCGAACGGCCGGGCGGCCGGTCCCGCGCTTCGCCGGGGAGGTCATGCCAACACCCCATTGACCAATGTGTCCCGCAGATGGCGGCAGATCGCCACCGTCACGGCGTTGGCATCCAAGGCTTCGTCCGAATCCAGGAAGCCGCGTTCGACGAGGGGCGAAGTTACATTGCGGCCGAGCAACAGGGTGACGACGACTTCTCCCTTTGCCCGGCGCTCGCGCATGATCGCCATCCTTTCGGCCGCACTCGACATGCCCACGCTCCTCAACTTCACCCGTAGTTAGGATTCTATTCCTGGCGACGTGACGCGTCAACATCGACGTCGCGCGGTGCACCGTGGCACGGCGTAAGTGATTGATCTTGTTGCTCCCCCGTTTTGGGGAGCAACATTTCCGCCGTTCTCCGGGCGAGTTGCCACCGTGGCAACACGACCCAGCTTCGCCAGCGCGGCTCCGCAGCGCACGGAGCCGTTTTAAAGGCCCAGGGAGGCCCGAAGGTGGGCTGGGTATCCTGTCCTAGCCCGGCACGCCTCTCCGGGCCTCCAGGGGCCTCCTAGCGGCTAGCGGGTCGAACTGTAAGCGGCGATGGCAGCAGGCTCGTCATAGCACTCGTCGCCGCGTTCATAGTCCTCGGCAGGAACTAGCGCCGCCAGCGGTCCTACGTGCTGGCCGCCGTGATCAAAATCGATGATGCAGTTGCCTTTGGCAGCGCTCCCGATACGGACGATGTGCCCCCAGCCGTGTCGCTTGTGGTAAGCCCGCGTGCCCACCTGATAAACGGGGATCACGTCTGCCGGATTAACCCAAGGGGAACCGGACCCGAGGCGATAGCCAACGAACCAATGCCCGTCTTGCATCTCGTCCGCCTTCGTCGCGCACCAGCACCTATCGGTCACCGGGTCATACAGGCCGTAGCCGACAACCTCCGTCACCCGATCCTTTAACCGGACGATGGTTTTCGGGGGTAGCAGTTCGGGTACGGCAAATGAGATCGGCGGCAACCGCGCATCCGGGTCTACGGCCCGGAGCAAGGCAAGGCCTTGCTGGAACAGGTCCTCATGTTCTGGTGCGACGTATTCCAAATCCGGCAATACGCCATCCTCATCACAATTGCGGGCGTACTCCTCTTGGACGGCACTGACCTCGCACACCCACGCCCAGGCGCTTTGGTCGCCCCGCGCCAACAACAGCCCAAGGCGCTTTCCAGCCTTGCGGATGCGGGCCACAAGGTCGCCGAACAGAAGGGCACTTTCTGCCTTTTCGCGAATTTGGCAGGTATCGCCGAAACGCTCTTGAGCACGATCCGTCGCGAGGGAAAGAAATTCGTATCCATCGTCCTGTTCGCTCTCTGCCGCGTCCCGTTCCTGCGTCAAGTGCCGCAACAGTGATTGGCGGCGATCCACTTCGGCCTGAGCGCGCTTGCGCAAATCGGCCGGGGCAGGAAGGCCGGATGCCTCGTCAACCCAACATCGATACACCATCCGAATTATGTCGGCAGAGAAGCCACCCAGCACCCGTCCAACCTCGTCGGCATATGTGGCGCGCTTGACGCTGCTCTTCGGGTACAAATCCAACAGCCGGTCGGCGACATGCTTGGCGTATGAGATCCGGCCCTCCGCCTCATCCGCGTGGTTCTGGATGTTGCTCCATTCCCGGCATTTGGCCCAGGCCTTATCGAGCTGCACCAGCGGCACTCCGTCCAAGCCACTCCGCATGGCCTGGGCGATGCGGTCGAAAACGGTGATGTCCTCCAGCATGGTCAACTTCGGCGTTTCGACCACCGGGGTGACGGTGTTGGTCATGGCACTGGCCTCCTACAGGCGAAAGCGGGGATCATTGTCGAACGGGCTAATCGGCGTTGCGACCAGCGGCTTGGCTTTGCGGGTTCGGGGAAAAACACCGCCGGGGGAGGCCCCACCCGGGGCCGACCCTACGGCGTGTTTTTCCCCCTCTAAGTTCGGTCCCCCTCCGTGGGTACTCCGGGGGACCCCTAAGAGGGTTTTGTCCCGCTGGACACTGACACTAGCGCCGCTAGCGTCCCGCTGGACACTGACACATGTGTCCCGCTGGGCACTGACACTAGCGGCGCTAGCGTCCCGCTGGACACTGACGCTACTAGCGTCCCGCTGGACACTGACACTAAGCAGGCACTTGAACCGGCTGGCGGCGGTGCCCTTGCCGAGATCGGCGCTGAAAATGCCGTGCTCAATCAGGCTGCGGACGGCGGCATGGACGGTGGTGCGGTGCATGCCGGTCGCCTTGGCAAGGTATCGGATCGACGCCATGCTAGTGCCGAACTTACGGTGCCATCGGTCCAGCAGGACGAGGGCGACGGCCAGCATGGCATGGGTGACGCGCCGATCAGCCGAGAGAAGCAGCATGATCCGCCAGCGGTCGAGGAGTGTGAACTCGTGGGCGGCGATGGTGGAAGTTGTGGCGCTGGCGGTGGTATAGTCGGCGCTGTCGCGGGAAACGACGACGTCCGACGCCCGGTCGGCGCTGGCAGGCGCCGCCGGGTGTTCATCCTCTTTCATGGCTGGGGAACCTCCTCTGCTTCAGGCGCGACACCGCCAGCACACGCGATGCGTTGAGAAAGGAGCGCGCCGAGCCGTTGCATCGACGCGCCGGGACGGTCGCCGCATGCCGTGGCGTCCAGCACCACGACGATGCCACGCCAGTCCGCCGCTGGCATGGTCACGGCGATGATTTCCGGATCAGGCATGGTGCGCCTCCCCCCGCAGGCCAGCGAGGAAGTTAACGAGATCGGGCGCCAGGATCAGGGACTTCTTGCCCGATTTGGTCAGGCGCAACCGGCCGTTTTTTACGGCGGCGTAGATCGACGTGCGGCCGAGGCTCGTGGTCTCGATGGTTTCCTTTACCGAGTACGCGGCCTTCGTCAGGCCGAAATCTTGAGGCTGAAACATTTTTGGCACCGTTCTACTGATGAACACTGCCCGCTATTATCCTCGTGTGTTCGTGGCCGTCGCCTGTCGTGAAAGCACCTGTCCGCCGCGATTTAGTCGGCAGGCTGGCCCAGCACCCGATGGAGCACACCGGCCTGATAGCTGCGGAGCCAGTCCGCCTTAACGGCGGCGAGGTGATGCCGCCAGCCCCCAGCCGTGGTGCCCCAGCCGCCGCCAGAAGTTGCGCCGCCCGCGACGGCCCACAAGTTGGCGCAAGCCGCCTGCGCGCTCCGGCTGGTATGTGGCACGTCCGCGCCACGCGCATGCCGCCATGAGACCGCCACGATCAGGGCGCACATCGCGCGGGCTGACGGCGTGTTATCAACTTCCGCCCGCACGACCGCGCGGCCCGACCCCGCCGGGACGCTGGCGAGTTTCTCTGCACACCGCCCAACCAGGAAGGTCAGACCGTGGTACAGCTCGTTCAGGTGGGGAAGATTCCGCTCGTCGCCCGACAGCAGCATGTCATGGATCGAATCGGCGCCCGGCTCACAGCCCAACTGCGTTAGGATCAAGCTAGCGGCGTCGGCCGTGGCCGCCAACTGCCGCCGCAAGTCGGGCTTCGACAACGCTACGGCTTCGGCGGCGATATTCCCACGGACAATGTCGGCCAGGGTGGGCACGGCCCGAAGCAACCAATCCGGTGGCGTCTCTTCGCCGGAGATTGCGACCGCGAAATCGCGGGCGGCAACCATCAAACGGCGTCCCGGCGCAGGGCGACGACGTTGCTCGCGCCATCGGCCAACCGCGCCACGAAGCCCGCCCATTTCTTCAACGCCTCCCGGCGTTCGTCCATCCGGTCGTGCTGGTCATAAACCCGGACAATCCCCTGGGGGATGTGGCCGATCACCAGTTCAGCCGTCGTCTCATCCACACCGAGCCGCGCCAAGCCCGTGCGCAAGGTTCGTCTGATGTCGTGCAGGGTGAAGTCCTCCTTGCCGCCGACCGCCTTACGCAGGCGGCGCAGCGCCCCTAAGGCCCCGTTGAACGGCTTGCCGGAATCGCCCCTGCCGGGGAGCACGTAGCCTGTGGCGCCGTCAGCCCGGCGCCGAGCAAGAACGTCGAGCGCCTCCTCGGTGAGCGGTACGGTGTGGTCGATATTGGTCTTGTAGCGGGCCGCCGGGATCGTCCACAGCTTCGCGGCGAGATCGACTTCGGCCCAGGCCATCAGCCGCACTTCGTCCCGGCGTTGGCCGGTGAGGATCAGCAACCGGAGGAAATCGCCGGTCAGGTCGCCCAGGGTGCCGGCAGCCGTCCACGCGGCGCCCAGTTCGGCGTCGGTCAAGGTCCTGCGCCGGGCTTGCTCCTTGGCGGCACCGGCTACACGTCGCATGTCCTTCTTGCGCGTAGACGGCACCCCGTCGATGTAGTCCTTCTGTTCACACCACCGCAGAAACGCCATCACCTCCGAATAGACCCGGTTAGCCTGGACCGGAAAGCCCTTGGCCGTCACCGCCGCAACAACCTCGATCAGATCAGCCTTGCGGACGGTGCGAATCAGGCGCCCACCGATTACCGGCACGACGTGGTCGCGGAACATCTGCTCCTTGAGGCCAACCGTCCTGGTCTTCAGCGAAGACCGCAGCGCGTCGATATACGCCTCGTGCGCTTTCGACACGGTCAGCGTCTCCGCGATCTGCCGGGCATCCAGTTCGGCAGGAGACGCGCCGTCCTTGGCCGCCGCCAAATAATCCCGCGCCCGCTGGCGGGCTGTGCTCAGATCGACCTCGGGATATGCACCCAGGGTGTGGAATGCGCGCTTTCCGTTGACCATCAGGCGCACCGCCCAGAGCTTCTCACCACGGGCCGTAATGCGGATCAGCAGCCCCCGGCAGCCACCGTCAGATATCTCTCGGGCGCCGGTCTGCCCCCGTGTGGGACGAAGCGTCTTAACGACATGATCGGTGAATACTTGAGCGGCTTTCGGCATTACTTGCCTCCAAGTGGCAACGAAGTGGCAAAAAAGATTGGCCCAGGGCGTCCGGGGGCGAACAGCAGCAAACACATCCAAGTGGCATATTGCCCCAGGAACCACACATTTTCAACGAGATATGATGTTCGCCCTCGTCCGCTTCGATCCGCCAGCGGACACCCAAAAATGGTATAGAACCAGTCTCCTAGACGTGAAGCCTCCCTGTATGACTTAGCCCCCGGCGCATAACCGGGGGCTTTCTTTTTGGCGGAAACGATGGGGTTTTCAGGGTTTCCGACAAGATGGAAACCGAAAGACTCATCGACGGAACGCGCCCCTTTCTTATTCGCAGATACCTTGGGCATCGGCACCGGCCAAATCGAGCTCGCCTTGGACGCGATCAACGATAGCCGTGGTGGCGTCGGCTGTCGCCATACCCGTCATGATGACGCGATCCGTAGGAGGATTGCCGCCCATAGTCCGGGCTGCCATAGCCGCTGCTCCCGTAGCTGTTGCCGACATAACTTCCGGAATAGCCGCCGCCATAGCCGCCGCCCGCGTACTGAAAAGCGGAAGGATCTATCGGTATCGCACAGGCAGACACACTCAACATCAACCCGCAAGCGACCAAAACTGACACCGCACGCATCGGAACCTCCTGTTCGGCGTCGGCTCGATGAGCCGCCCGCCACTGAGAGGAATCATGCGCCGTCCTATGGTCCGCCGGTTGGAACCGTTACACAGGTAGGCATCGCCGTTGAATTGGATGCCCGGACGACCGGGCAAGAGCGGCAGGCAGGCGGGGGCGCGGTCACGCGATGATACCGGCCAGATAGAGGATGACCCCACCACCCGAGCAAGCGGCCAGGGTGGTGATCATGCCGGCCCTGAAGCGGAAGACCGCCAGCACGGCGACGGCCGACAGACCAAGGCTCCAGACGTTGACGCTGGCGAGAACCGGAATGTCGAGCGTCGCCACACCACCCAACACCGTCGCCGGATGCGCCACGGCGAAGATGGTGTGCAGCGCGAACCACAGGGCGAGGTTGAGAATCACTCCGACCACGGCGGCGGTGATGGTGGCCAGTGCCGCTTCCAGCCCGCGATTGCCGCGCAGCACCTCGATGAAGGGAGCGCCCAGGAAAATCCACAGGAAGCAGGGAGCGAACGTCACCCAGGTGGCGAGCAGGCCGCCCAGTGTCCCCGCCACCAGGGGCGGCAAGCCACCGGGATCGCGGAACGCCGCCATGAAACCCACGAATTGCAACACCATGATCAACGGTCCGGGGGTGGTCTCGGCCATGCCCAAGCCGTCCAGCATCTCGCCCTGCCCCAGCCAGTGGTAGTGGCCCACCGCCTCCTGAGCGACATAGGCCAGCACGGCATAGGCCCCGCCGAAGGTCACCACCGCCATCTTGGAGAAGAACACCGCGATTTCGGTAAAGACGCTGCCGCCGCCGGCGAAGACCGACAGGGCCAGAACCGGCGCCAGCCACAGCGGCAGCCAGATCGCCGCCACCCTTGCCGACCGTGCCAGGCTGGGCCGGGCATGAGCGGCAATACCCCGGTCGAGCACGGCATCGACCGCGCTACCCGTGCCGTTGTCGTGACCGGAGGAAACCAGGAACGGACGCCATTTCCGCATCCCGCCAAGGAACCCCAGCAGTCCCGCCGCCAGGATGATGGCGGGAAAAGGCACGTTGAAGACGAAAATGGCGACAAAGGCCAAGGCGGCAACACCGATCATCACCCTGTTCTTCAACGACTTTCGGCCGATCCGCTGCACCGCTTGCAACACGATGGCCAACACCGCCGCCTTCAGCCCGAAGAACAGGGCGCCGACCACGCCGATCTGCCCGAACGCGGCATAGATCAGGCTGAGGCCAAGAATGGCGATGATGCCCGGAATGACGAACAGGGTCCCCGCCACCAGACCGCCGGAGGTCCGGTGCAGCAGCCAGCCGATATAGGTGGCGAGCTGCTGGGCCTCGGGACCGGGCAGCAGCATGCAGTAATTGAGCGCATGCAGGAAGCGGCTCTCACCGATCCACTTCTTCTCTTCGACCAGGATGCGGTGCATGACGGCGATCTGGCCGGCGGGACCACCAAAGCTGAGAAGCCCGATCCGGACCCAGGTGCGGACCGCGTCGGCGAACGGAATTGCGGCGGACCCGGTCATGGCGTCCGGCGGCACGGGGTCGGCACGGTCTCGGGATCTGCGGTTCACGGCGGCCTCCTTCGGCTCGGTGCGGACAGGAGGAGGCAGGGCGGCCCCCCGGTCGGCGTGCCGAACCATATCCCTTTCCGCACATGGGGGAGCGGATGCGGACTTGGAAGGGGCGATCGCCTTATCCGGCGGCCACCAACCGGATCGAGCTCAGGAAATATGAATATCGGCGGCGGTGACGCCGGCCGCCGTGGCACCGGTATCGGCGTGAATGGTCGCGACCGCCGTCGAGTGAGCGGAGTTGTTGTCGGCGGCCGCGTTGTAATACAGGGTGTGGCTGGTGGTGTCGTAGACGAAATTCGCCCCGGTGACCGCCTGTTGCCCCGCGCCCGAGCTGAAATCCAGCGCGTCAAGCGCGGTGGCGACGACGGCATGGGCGGTGGTGAACGCGGTGGCGAACGACAGCTGATCGGTGCCATGGGTAAAGTTGCTGATATTGGCGCCGGCACCGATCTCGCCGGTGGCATTATAGCGGATGATATCGGTGCCGGCGGCGCCGCCGCTGGCCAGGGTAATGGCGTCGCCGCCGCCGCCGCCGGCGAAGCTGACGCCGCCGGTGGAGACGGTGATGGAATCGGCGCCACTGCCGCCGCTAAGGTTCTCGATACCGGAAATCGTCGCCGAATTGCCGCCATCGGCCAGGGTAACCGCATCGTCGGTACGGCTGCTGCCATGGATGCTGGTGCCCGACACCGTGGTCAGCAAGGCCACGGAATTGACGGCGGCGGTGGTAACGGTATCCATGTAGATATGGGCGATATTGGTGGCCCCCAGGGAATGGCTGCCGTTGCCGAGGCTGATGGTGTCCGAGCCACCGCCGCCGGTGACCATGGAACCGATGCCGCCGTCGGTATTGATGGTGATGGTGTCGTCGCCGCTGCCGCCGGTGATGGTCTCGACGCTGTTGACGGTGGCGGTTATGCCGCCCGACCCGAAGATGACCGAATCATTGCTGTTGGCGGAGCCGGTGACGGTGGTGCCCGAGGACGGGCTGAGGGTCAGCACGTTCTGGGTACCGCCACTGGTCATCGCCACCGTCTCGATGCCCGAGGTGCTGAGCGTATGGCTGCCGTTGCTCACCGTCACCGTGTCGGTGCCGCCGGTATCGTTGACGATGGTGCCGCCGGCGCCGTCGGTGCCGATGGTAATGGAATCGTTACCGGTGCCACCGGTGACCTGCTCGACGCCGTTGACGGTGACGGTCTGGCCGCCGGCGGCCAGGATGACACTGTCGGTGCCGGGCCCGCCGGTCACCGATTCGATATTGTTCACCGTCACCGTGTTGCCGGCGCCGGTCAGAACCAGCACATCGGTGCCGATGCCGCCGGTGACGTTGACCCCGGTGACCGGCTGGCCGAAGGTCAGGGTGTTGCCGCCATCGGCCAGGGTGACGTACTCCACCCCGGTGATGGTGACGGTATGGCTGCCGGCGGTCTGCAACGCCAGGGTGTCGGAGCCATCGGCCATGTTGATGGAATCGGTGGCGCCGTTGGCACCCAGAAGTCCGACGATGGCCCAGGTCTGGTTACCGGTGGTGCTGTAGCTGGGATAATCGGCGAAATGCGCGGCGGTGATGGTGTCGGCATAGCTTGAGACGTAGATGGTGGTGGAACCGTCGCTGCCGATGGCGAGCGCATTGGACCCGGTGGAGCCGGACAGGTTGACGGTCTCGACGTTGGCGACGCGAAAGACATTGGGACCGGAAGTGACGTTCAGCACGTCGCTGTCGCCGGTGCTGGGATCGATGAAGCCGTCGCCGACCCCGAACGGGGCATTGACCGTGACCGTGTTGTTCTGGATCGAGCCGACGATGCTGTCGTTGACACCTGAAACCGGCGTGATGGTGATCGAGCCGCTGGTCAGGGAATAGGTCGAGGAGGTCTGACCGGCCGCCTGCTGCATGATGTTTTCGATCTGGTTCTGAATGACGGTATTGACCACCTGGGTGACGACCTGACCGAAGAAATTGGTGGTCGAGGTGATGAACTGGCCCTGCGCGGCGGCATCCACGAACATGCCGGGTGTGGCAAACGCCCCCCCGCCCATCCCGGCGGGGGCCAGCCCCCCCTGGCCCGCTCCGCCAAACACCCCCAACGGCGCGCCGCCCCCCTGCGCGGCGGCCTGAATCGCCGCCGCCTGATCCGCCGACACCATTCCGGCCGCCACGGACGGGGCCATGCCCTCGACCGAGGTCGGCGTCATGCTTGAACCCGGACCTTGGGCGCCATGCTGCTGGCCCGCACCGGCTTCGCCACCGATCGCCGCCTTCACGGCATCGGCGATGACGGTGTTGATGGCGTTGGCGTTCTTCTGGGACTCGACCACCGTCGACAGCTTGTCGATGTTGGCGACCTGGCTCACCACGGTGTTCATCACCGCCTTGGCGATCTCGCCGGAATCGACCTTGCCGCCGAGGACGGCGGCGGCGAATCCGTTGCCGGCGGCATTGGCGAATCCTTTGCCGGCGGCACTGGCGAACGGATTGGTGGCGGACCCGGCCGGAGCGGCGACCACCGGCCCGAACACACCGCCGCCGGCCAGGCCGGCGGGCGCGGCCGGACCGCCAGCCGGTCCACCGGCGGGACCGAAGGCACCCGGGCCGCCGGTCGGGGCGGCGGCTCCACCCGGCCCCGCCGGAGCAGCGGGACCGCCGGGAGCCGCCGGACCGGCCGGGCCGGCGGGAGCGGCGGCGGGACCGGCGGCGGGACCGGCGGTCTTGGCGGCCTCGGCGGCATCGGAACCGGCCTTGGCGGCGGCGGCTCCGGCCTTGGCGGCATCGGCCCCCTTGGCCTCGGCGTTGGCCTTGGCGGCGGCGGCAGCCTTGGCGGCGGCAGCGGCCTTGGCCTCGGCGGCGGCCTTGGCGGCACCGACCGCCTTGGCGGCCTCGGCCTTGGCGGCGTCGGCGGCCTTGGCGGCGGCGACGGCCTCGGCCTTGGCGGCGTCGGCGGCCTTGACCGCGGTACCGGCCGCGGCCTTGGCGGCATCGGCAGCCTTGGCCTCGGCGGCGGCCTTGGCGGCTTCGGCGGTCTTGACGGCGGTGGCCTTGGCCTCGGCCGACGGAGGGGCCGCCTTGACCGCCTCGCTTTTCTGTTGCATCTGCTGTTGCTGCTGACGCTGCTGCGGCGAGGCCGGCGGCTCGACACGCTGCTGGATCGGCGGCTGCACCGGCGGCAGGGACTGGGTGGCGCTGCCGTACAATTGCTGGATCTGCTGCGGCGCCAGGATGCTGGGCGGCGGCGGCGGCTGGTAGGAACTGGTCAGTTGCACCGTCTGGTTGAGCTGCGACATCACCTGGACGCCGCTGCCGTTCTTGACCGCGATCTGACCGATGGTGCCGCTGGAATCGGCCAGCAGCGACACCGTGTTTTGGCTGCCCTCGGCGGCGGCGACGCCGGCCACGGTGGTGCCGCGCACGCCGATGGTCAGCACCGGGGTCTTGACCGTCATGGCGTCGGGCGCGGTCTTGGCGATCTCGCCGCTGACGAAGCTGAACGGCCCGTTGGTCACCGACATGGTCGAACTGCCGGTGTTGGTGGCGGGATCGTAGGTGAACTGGTCCAGCACCGCCCGGCCGCTGTTGCCGACCGAGAAGGTCGAACCGTCGTTGAAGACGATGGCCAGGGTGCCGCGCGCCCCGGTGACGACCACATCGCCCTCGAACACCGCCATGCCCTTGACCGGGCTATCGGAGGTGCCGTCGGCGTGGCGGATCTGGGCGACGCCACTGACCTGATCGATTTCACCGATGGAGATCGGCCCGGCGGAAGTGGCATCGCTGGCCACACCGCCAGCCTGGGCGAACTGTGCCGGCGCCATCGGCCCCGCCAGACGCATCGCCAGATCGGCCGGAATGATCGCCCCGGCCGGCGTCGCCAGGGCCGGCGGCTGAGGCACCGAGAAGAAGTCGGTAACCACCACCTGGGTGCCGTCGCGGCCGTCGATCACCAGATTGGG
Source organism: uncultured Rhodospirillaceae bacterium (assembly GCA_903901915.1). Lineage (GTDB taxonomy): Bacteria > Pseudomonadota > Alphaproteobacteria > Rhodospirillales > Magnetospirillaceae > Phaeospirillum. Next base: position 13,663 of record CAIUSV010000034.1, read on the forward strand.
GCCGAAGCGCGAGAACTCGGCCGAGGCCAGCGGGAAACCGGACGGAACGGTCAGGATCGACGCGCTTGCCGCGTCGATGACGGCCGAGGGAATCGCCTGACCAAAGATCCGCGCGGAGGAAGTGGACATGGCCGACCCCTGATCTGGAATGATTGTCGGATGCAATGATATAAGTTCATGTTGAATTATTCAACCATCGGACTATACCATGGCCGCAGACCAACATGAAGGGGCTAGCGCATGAGACGGGGGACTTCGATTGGTCCGGTCGCGGTTCTGTGCTGCGGCTTGATGGCGGGGAACGCGCGGGCGGACGACCTTCGCCAATTGATCGACGACATGCTTAGGGGCAACGACCGGCTCGCGGCGGCCACCTCGGACACCGAAAGCGCCCGCAACACCATGGAATATACCCGTGGCGGCTGGTATCCCACCCTGACCTCGACCATCAACTATGGCTACGAGAAGCAGAACAAGCCCAGCGGCTCGCTCGACACCCAGGCCTACCGCAATCAGTACACCGCGTCGCTCAAGCAGCTGCTGTGGGACTTCGGCGCCGTCAACGCCAGCATCAATGCCTCGGAAGCCAGCCACAAACGAACCGAGGCCCAGCAGGAGGTCGTGCGCCAGGGCCTGATTCTCGACGGGGTCACCGCCTACGCCAATCTGGTGAAGAACCTGCAACAGATGGACTATGCTCGAGAATCCGTGACCAACATCCGCCGCCAGACCGGCCTGGAAGAGGCCAAGGTGGCGCTGGGTTCGGGCCTCTCGTCGGACGTGCTGCAGGCCAAGCGGCAACTGGCCGGCGCCGATGCCAGCCGGGTCAAGGCGGAGATCGACCTGGGCAAGGCCCAGAACGCCTTCCGCTACGTCTTCAACAAGGCGATGGCGGATGCCAAGACCATGAGGATGCCGAGGGTTCCGCTCGACCTCATGCCGGCCAGCCACGACGACGCCCTGAAGGCGGCGCGGGCCAACAGTCCGGCGATCAAGGCGGCGGGCCATACCGTCGAATACTATCGCCAGCAGATGGAAGGCACCCGCGCCCAGGCGTTCTTCCCCAAGATCGAGCTGGTCGGCGAGGCCAACGACAAACGCAACATCAGCGGCACCATGGGGGCACAGCAGGAACTGCTGGCCAAGGTCGAGGTGTCGATGCCGTTCAATCTCGGCTTCACCGCCATCAACAGCCTGAAGGCGGCGGAAAGCTCGCTGGCGGCCTACGACCGGCGCCTGTCCGACACCCGCGACCTGCTGGAGAAGGATGTCGGCAACGCCTGGGAGGATTATATCCTGTCCAAGGAACGCGCCGCTTCGCTGCGCAACGAGGCGGTGCTGGCCAACGAATTCCTTGAGCTGGCCCGCAAGGAACGCCAGTTGGGAAACCGCTCGCTGATCGATGTGCTGGCCGGTGAAACCGCGCTGATCAACGCCCAGAGCCAGGCGGCCTCGGCCGAGGCCGACGTGGTCATCGCCGCCTATACCGTGCTGGCGGTCATCGGCAGCCTCGACCCCGGCTTCATCCGCTGATTCGCCTTTGCCGGGGGCGACGGAACGGTAGGAAGCCATGAACGAGCTTATCCGCCGCCTGTTCGCCCATCCACTGATCCTGACCGAGCTGTTGGCGGCGTCGCTGTTCATCAACGTGCTTGGCCTTGCCACCACCATGTTCGTCATGCTGGTGCTGAACCGTTATGTCCCCTACGGCATCGATTCCACCCTGGCGACGCTGACGTCGGGGGTGTTGCTGGCGGCCGCGCTGGAATTCGGCTTTCGCGAGGCCCGCATCCGTCTCGCCGCCGCCATCACCGCGCCGGGCGAGGCGCTACGCGGCGAAAGCGCCTTCGCCGCCCTGGCCCAGACCCGGGTCGCGGTGCTGGAGCGCCTGCCCGCCGGCCTGTTGCAGGAAGTCATGCGCGGGCTGGACGCGGTTGACCGCATCTATACCCCCGCCAATATGTGCGCCGCGCTCGACGTGCCCTTCGCCGTGGTCACCCTGGTCGCGCTGGCCTTCCTCAGCCCGCTGCTGGCGGTATTGGCCACCGGCTTCATGCTGACCTCGATCGGCACCGTCGTGCTGGGCGAGCGGTTGCTGAAGGTACCCGCCCGCGCCGCCGGCGAGGGAGAGACCGCCGCCCAGGCGGCGCTGGGCGCCGCCATCAACAGCGCCGACGCCTTGCGCGCCTTCAACGCCGCCGGCCGCACCATCGCCCTGTGGCGTCAGGCGCGCGAGCGGGTGCTGGCGGCACGGCGGCGCCTGGGCGAAACCCAAAGCCTGGTGCAGTCCGTCACCCAGACGGTGGCCGTGCTGCAAAGCATCCTGATCGTCACCGTCGGCGCCGTGCTGGCGGTCAAGGGCGATCTGTCGGTGGGCGGTCTGGTCGGCGCCAACATCATGGCCGGACGGGCGCTGGGACCGATCAACCGCATCGCCGGCATGGCCGAGATGTTCGCCCGCGCCGATCTGGCGTTGCGCCGGGTCGCCGACTTCATGCGCCTGCCGCGCGAACAGCAGTCGGGCATGGCGTTGAAGGGGGTGGCGGGACGGCTGGAACTGGTGGACGTCGCCTTCGCCCATCCCGGATCCAGCGGACCGCTGGCCGAGCATCTGTCGGTGCGGCTGGAGCCGGGCATGGTGCTGGCGGTGTCGGGTCCCAACGGCAGCGGCAAGACCACCCTGGCGCGTCTGCTGATGGGCCTGATCGAACCGGCGCGCGGCCAGATCCTGGTGGACGGAGTCGAGCTGCGCCAATTGGCGATGGAATGGTGGCGCAAGCAGGTGGCCTATCTGCCGCAGGAACCGGAGCTGCTGGACGGCACCATCGAGGAGGCGGTTCGCACCGCCAACCCGGCGATGACCGAGAGCGAATTCAATCGGGTGCTGCGCGCCGCCGGGCTGCGCTCGTGGCTCGACACCTCCATCGACGGCATCACCACCCCCATCGTCAATGGCGGCCGCAATCTGGCCCTGGGGGTGCGTCGTCGGGTGGCGCTGGCCCGCGCCCTGGCCACCGGCGGCCGCTTCGTGGTGTTCGACGAACCCACCGAATCGCTTGATGCCGAGGGGCGCGCGGCGGTGTACGCCGCCATGAACGAACTGGTCGCCTCCGGCGCCACCATCGTGGTGTTCTCTCATGATCCGTTGGTGATACGCGGTGCCACCTATCTGCTCGACCTGGGGGTCAAGCCGGTACCGGTCCTGACCGGTCCGATCGCGCGGGAGGCCGCCAATGGCTGATCCCGGCCCCGGATTGGAGGCCGACCCGGTCCGCCGGGGAACCCACCTGTTCGTCGCCTGCGGCAGCCTGCTGGTGGTGGGATTCCTGGTATGGGCGCAGTTCGGCACCCTGGACATCGTCAGTCAGGCCAGCGGCGAAATCATCCCGTCGAGCCAGCTCAAATCGGTGCAGCATCTGGAGGGCGGCATCGTTTCGGAAATCCTGGCGCGGGAAGGCGAGGCGGTCGCGCGCGACCAGCCGCTGGTGGTGCTGCAATCGACCGCCACCGGCGCCGACGTCAACGAGATGGCGATCCGCCTCGCCACCTTGCGGGTCAACGTCGCCCGCCTGGAGGCCGAGAGCGAGGATCGTACCGCCGTCGGCTACCCCGCCGACGTGCGCCAAAGCAACCCGGAGCTGGTGGCGGCGGCCGAGAACCTGTTCCGCAGCCGTCGCGGCCGGCTGGCATCGACCCTCGGCGGCCTGCACGAGGCACTGACCCAGCGCGAACAGTCGGCCGGCGAGGTCGAGGCCCGCCTGCGCAATTCCCGCAACACCCTGCGCCATCTTGAAGAACAGGTGCAGATCAGCGACGCGATGATCAAGGAGGGGCTGTCCAACCGCTATACCCATCTGGCGCTGCTGCGCGACCAGTCGGCGCTGCGCTCGCGCATCGACGAGGACGAGGCCGGGCTGCGCCGCACCCAATCCTCGATCAAGGAGGCCCGCGCCCAGATCGAAACCACACGCCAGGCCTATCGCCAGGAGGTGGTCGAGCAACTGGCCGGCGCGCGGCGCGACCTGGACGAACTCAGCCAGCGGTTCAGCAAGCTCAGCGACAATCTGGAGCGCACCACCATCCGCTCGCCGGTGGCTGGCGTGGTCAAGACCATCTACGTCGCCACCCTGGGCGGGGTGGTCAAGCCGGGTGGCACCGTGGTCGACATCGTCCCCGCCGGCGACCGGCTGATCGTCGAGGCCAAGCTGCCGACCTTCGACATCGGTTACGTCGCCGTCGGCCAGAGCGCCAAGATCAAGCTGGCATCATCGGATTCGGTCCGCTTCGGCACCATCGACGGCACCGTCATCCATATCGGCCCCGACAGCACCGTCACCGAAAAGGGCAACGCCTTCTACAAGGTCAGGATCGAGACCGTCAGCGATCACTTCCAGCATCGCGCGCTACGCTATCGGCTGCATCCGGGCATGCAGGTGACCGCCACCATCCGCACCGGCGAACGCACCGTGCTGGCCTACATCATGGAACCGTTCCTGGGCTATGCCGATACCGCCATGCACGAACGATGAACCCGGCAGCCGCCCCGGGTGTCCCAGTCAGAACGAAACCGCCCGCAGCGCCTGAATGACCTGGTCGGCGGCCCATGGCTCCGGCTCGGAAAGCGGGCCACCGCGCGCCGGGGGAGCGCCCGGCCCGATCCACGCCTCGGCGGGTTCGGCCAGATCCTGCTGCGCGCCTCCTTCCGGCACGGCGACGAAAACGCCGGTTCCCGGCACCGACAGATCGACCCGGCCCGAGGTGTTCTCGACAGAGACGCTGCCCGCGAGCAGAAGAATACCGAACCGTCCGTCCAGCGATCCCGCCCAGAACCGGGTTCCCCGGACACCCACGGTGGCCACCGGCGTACGAAGGCGCAACTGCTGTTCGGCCAACCGCCCGGCATCGACCATAATCGAGCCACCCATCAGCCGGAGGAACAGACGGCCTTGGTCGTCGTCGGCATTGAAGGCCCAAGCGTCGATGACGACCTCGCTTGCGTCCGCCAAAACGATGATGGTGCCATCGGTGAAAACCGCTTCCAACCGCCCACCGGCCGCCGTGGTCAGATGATCTCGCGCCTGGACCGCCTCGCCGGACGACGGGATTACCTCGATGCCGGCACGGACGATAGCCACCTCCCCGCCCAGTCGTCCGATCCGGCCGGCGGGCTCGGCGGTGAAAGCCCGGGGCGTCAGCGCCAGCAAGAACAGAACAGCCAGGACGGAATTGCGGAGATGTCTCACTCTGTCGCCACCACGATCAAGGTCACGTCGCGCGCCGACAAGTTGCCGGCCACGTCGGCGACCATCAGGCGAATCCGGTGGTTTCCCACCGGCAGCTCGGCCTCCCGGACCGCCAGGGTGGCGCCCAGCAGATAGGCGCGCAGACGGTCGGTGATATCGATGCTGATGAAACCGCGCAAGGTGACGGTGAGGCTTTGCATGTCCGGCGGCTCGCCGCTGCCGCCGGCCTCGAACCGGACCAGGATGTTGACGGGCGAATGCAGCCGTTCCAGCGCCTTGGGATTCATCACCACGATCAGTGGCCCCGGCCCCTCCTCGGCGGCCGCCGGCAAGGCGTCGGCGACGGGGGGTGGCCCGGCCCGCGCAGCCTCCTCGGGAGTGATCAGCCAACCGCACTCCGCCACCGTCGCCATCGAGGACAGCGCCGCCGCAAGCAGCGCCGCCGCCAATCCCCGGATCATCGCCCGCCTCCCTTGATGATCTGCGGGTTCTGATCGCGACCGTAATAGCGCCGGGCGTAGTAGGTCAGGGTGTCCTTGAGATAATGATCGAGTTCCTCGAGCGTGACCTTGCCGTCACGGTTGGCGTCGGCCTTGCCGCTCATGCCTTCCAGGAAATGCCGGGTGAACAGGCCGGAACTCTCGTCGGTGTCCCAGCTCGCCATCTGGTTGGCGGCACCGGCGGTGATCACCGTCAGGGTCGCGGGGACCGGCGGCGCCTTGACCTCAAGGAACAGCGGCGACGCCTTGCCCAGCACGCTGCCGGCCGGCGACAGACCCGAGAAGCAGGCCTCGAGCACCACGGTGACGCTTTCCGCCGGCAGCTTGCCGAGGTTGTCGTACAGCGTCCGGAGCGGATAGCCGTTGAGCTCGATACGGGCCGCGTCGGCGTCCACCGGCACCAGGAACGGGCTGCCGCCCTGGGCGCCGGGGGCGCCATGGCCGGAATAATAGACGAAGACCCGGCTCTTGCCCGGCTTGACCCAGTCGGAGAGCTGGCCGCGCGCATCGTCCTTCGACCCGAACACCCGCGTCATCTGCGCCCCGGTGGCGTCCTTCAAAAAAATGACGTTGCCGTCGCGAATGCCCAATGCCTGGGTGGCGTAAAGCCGCATCCCCTCGGCATCGGCATGGGCCGGCTTGACGTCGGGAATGTCCTTGCCCTGGCGGGTGTAGTCGGCGTTGCCGATGATCACCGCGATATCGTCGGGCCGGTCGCCGCCCCGGGGAAAGCGGACGACCGGCGGCTGGCTGGGAAAACGCGGCGGCGAGGCGGCGGCCGCGACGGCGGCCGGAGGCGCTACCGCCGGCGAGGCGGTGGCCACCGGCGCCCGGGCCGGGCCGCGCTGCTTTTCCGCCGCCATCTGCTTGAACCGCTCCAGCTGCGGCGTGATGGTGTCGGCGGTAAGGTCGTAGTACAGGCTGATGCCGGTGCCGTCGGGAAACATCCCCTGGCCGCGCCAATAGCTCAGCCCCTGGTAGGGCGCGTTATCGACCCGGGCGGAGCGGCCGTCGGAACACGACACGTTGCCCGAACTGCTGAACAGGCCGGTCGGGGTGGCGGCCCCCGAACAGGTAACCCCGCTAAACAGTCCCCGCATCATCCAGTTCGAGCCCGGTCCACCGACACCCTGACCGGTAAAGACCTCGCTGAAGTCGGCGGTGTGCCCGGCCACGAACATCGGCGGCGCGCAGGCCACGACCCCGCCAAGCGATGCGCAGGCGACAATGGCGCGGATGAAGGTGCGGACCATCATGGCTGTCATCCTTTCTTGGCCAGGGCCGCCAGGGCGCTTTCGAGCGTGCCGATCTCGTCGGCGAGATCGATTCCCCGGGCGGCCAGTTCCCTGAGGTCGGCGAGAGCCTTGCCCGCCTGTCCGAAATTTCCCGATTTGAGATAGGCTAGGCCGGCGCCGTAGAAGGCGTCGGACGCCTCCCTGACCTCACCCCGCTCCAGCAGGATCACGCCGGAATTGTACCAGGCGAAGCCGTTGGCCGGACTGGCGTCGATGGCCATGCGATAAGCCGCCAGCGCCCGGTCCATCCGTCCGGCCAGACTGTTGATGTAGCCCAGTCCGTTGAGATAAGCCGGGTTGCCGCCGTCGAGCGCCACCGCACGAATGGCGGCGGGTTCGGCCTGGGCGAGATCGCCCAGCTTGATCAGCATGCGGCCACGGGTAAAGTGGGCGGCGGCATTGTCCGGGGCGATGGCGACGGCCCGATCGGCACGGGCCAGCGCCCCGGCGTAATCGCCGGTCTCGGCCAGATGCTCGGCATAGCGCAGCGCATCGGCCGCGCGGGGCGGCTCGACCGCCACCAGGGCGTCAAGCAGGGCAATCCGCGCCTTGTCGCCGAAACGGCGATCGTCGAGGGCGGCGATCAGCCGGGCGCGGCGCTCCTCCGCCGACTGACCGGCAAGGTCGGCCAGAAAGGCATCGACGCCGTCCCGGGCGGCGGACGAAACCAGCGGCTCGGCCCGAACCGGCGTCGGAGGAGCCGCCGGATCATCAAGGGCGACGATGCGGTCGTCGGGAATGGTGGTGGCCAGCCGCCGGGCAAGATCGTCGATCACCCGCAGCGTCTGTTCCTCGTCCATGTTGCGGGCGGCGTCCAGAATGCCCATGGCCACCCCGACCGGCGATATGGGCAGGCCGCCACCATGCTGGGAGGCGACGTGGCGCCCCTCCCACAGCAAATCGCCGTCGCTGGCCCGCACCATGCGCAGATCGGCCCCCGTCGCCACCCGCGAATACACCCCCAGGAACTGCGCTCCCGACTCGGTGACCCGCCCCGACAGCAGCGCGTCACACTCCAGCCGCCGCCCCAATCCGGCGGTATCGCCACGCTCGTCGTCGGGCAATCCGGCCAGCACGAAATCGACCCTGGCCGGCTTGATCACCCGGCGGCCCTGCGGCGCGAGATGGGCGTAGATGGCGCGACGGATCGCCTCGATCCGTCCCGAGGCGAGTTCGCCGCCTCGCTCCGGCCCCCGCAACGGCAGGATGGCGATGCAGCCGGGCGGCGCCGCGCGCCATGCCTCGTGCACCTGGAACACCACCGAATTCAGCGCCAACGGCACCTCCTGCTCATCGCGGCCCTTATCGACATAGACCGGACTGGTGCAAGCGCCAAGCGCCACGGCCCCGACGGCGAGGATGAGCGCCGGCCGCATCATTTTTGCGCCGCGATCAGGACCACCCGGGGCAGCATCTCCTGGTACAGATCCTCAAGATCGATATCGGAGTCGCGGGCCGCGGCGACGGTGGCGGTGGCCGGACGGCCGAGGAAGCGCAGCACCCGTCCCGCCTTGATGCCGATATTCATGTCTTCGAGCAAAATGCCCTGCTTCTCGAAGATGCCGGCGACATCAAGCTTGGCGACGGTGATGCCGATCAGCCGGCCGCGGCGGTCGAATACCGGCCCGCCGGAATTGCCCTTGTTGATCTTGGCGGTCATCTGGAAGGTGTTGGGGTCGTTGCCCAACCCGACGGTCTTGGCGATGACGCCTTCGGTCAGCGCCGGTTGCTCGTCGCCGAAGATACCGATGGCGGGAAATCCCATCACCACCGCCTGACGCCCCGGCGACGGCTCGACGATATCGGCCAGCGGCGTCGCCGCGCCCTCGGGGAAGGCGGAATCGATTTCCAGCAAGGCCAGGTCGTCATCCTGCGAGATCCGAACCACCCGAGCGATGCGGACATGCCCGGTGCCGTTGCGAACCGCCACCCGGTTCATGCCGTCGACGACATGGCGGTTGGTGACGATCTGACGTCCGCCCTCCACCACGATGCCGCTGCCGGTCATGATCGACGACCCCGGCGCGAAGGGCAGCGGCTCGGGAAACGGCAGCACCGCCGCGACAAAGCCCTTGCGAGGCGGCGGCGAGGGTGCCGGTGTCGCCGGTTCGGGAGTGGCGGCGGCGGGGGGCGCGACTTCGGCCGATGGCGGCGGCGAGGACGCCGGGGGCGGGCCGAGCCTAGCCTGGCGTTGCAGATCGCCGGTGGGATCGACCGCCTTCAGCCAAGTGGCAATGGCCCCGGCTCGACCGATCTGCCGCCGGTCCAGAAACATCTCGCCGGCGGCGATGCGGGCCGCCACCGCCTCGGACCGCCGTCCCGCCGTCCACAGCAACTGACCCAGCGTGTCGCGGGCGGCGGCGGCGGTGGGAACTCGACGGATAAAGCCGTCCAGGTGGCGGATGCCGCCTTCGATGCCATCCTGGTCAACCAGATAGCGGGCGAAGACGATGGCGACGTCTTCGGAATCGGCTCGGTCGCGCTCCAGGGTGCGCAGGCGCCGGATCGCCGCCTCGGACCGGCCCAACCGCTGGTCGATGCGGGCCAGCACCAGATGGGCGTCGACCAGATCACGATCGGTTCGCAACGCGCATTCGGCGTGGCTGCGGGCCTGGGCGAGGCTGCCCAGTGCCAGTTTCGCCTCGGCCATGCCAAGATCGGCCTCGGCCTCGCCTTCAAGCGAGGACATCGCGGCATGCTCGAAAAAGTCCAGCGCCTTGGCCGGCTTGGCAATGGCGAGGTAGATGCGCCCCATCAGCAGGTCGATCCGGGCCGCAGGCACCGTTCCGCCGGCGTCAAGCTCCTTGAGGACCATCACCGCATCCTCGAACTGTTCGGCATCGATCAGGGCGCGCGCCAAGTCCAGGGATAAAGCAGGAGGCTCGGCGGCGCAGGCCGGCGCCGGTCCCGTCAGAATGAGGCTAAGTACAATGATGCCGGAACGGATAAAGGTCGATGCCGCGGCCATGATGCCCTCGGTCTTCAACGAGTTCGACATTTTCCCGACAAAGAGTCTACCCGACTGACTCTATTTGCATAATAGCCCAAATGGCCCCATCGAAGAATGTGCAATAGGCTGCTTTTGGCTCAATGCAGAGGCCCGATTTATACCGATGGCCCGATCAATCCGCTGAATGGCGGAACTCGGGCGCCCCCAGGGCCGGCACGTCGGGGGTGAAGATGTTGCTGCCCTATTTTGTTCCCAGGCGATGGATGATAGTCTGACGCCGGTTTTTCCCTCAGTTTGGCCGACATTCGCTCGTCGATAAAAGTAGCCGTCTCGGATTTGCGCCGTATGGTGCACCACGTCAGGCGCAACCCCGCGGGCCGGGAGAGAAGGGCACGGATATGACTACTCAGGTTGATCAAGGGTTCGTGGAGTGGATGTCGGACAAATCCTTTCTCGTGGTCGAGGACGTCTCCAGTTCCCGCCTGCTGGAAGCGAGCCTGCTGCGCGGCCTGGGTGCCAGAACGGTCGTCACCGCCGTGGACGGGGCCGATGCCGTGAGCAAACTGGAAAGCGGCGCCACCCAGCCCGACATCATCATCTGTGACTGGCTTATGCCTGGACTGGACGGTATCGGGGTTTTGGAACACGCCAAGCGGCTGATTCCCGGTATCAAGGTCGTCATGGTCACGTCAAAGAGCGGCCTGGAAGACGCCAAGCTCGCCCATGATAAAGGCGCCGACGGCTACGTGGCGAAGCCCTTTACCCGCGAAACCCTGCTGGCGGTGCTGAAGCGGCTTAGGGGCGTATGAGCCCCCCTGGCATTGGCGCCGCCACCGGGGCGGCGGAAGATTCCGATCCGGCGGTGGTCGATGCGGCCGCGCAACAGGATCTGCGCGACACCCTGGGCGACGACATCTTCGACGAAATTCTCGACGCCCTGCGCGACAATCTTGGCCGGTTGATGAAGGACATCGCCGAAGCCGCGACGCAGCATGATGCCGCCGCCGCCGCCCGGGCGGCCCATGCCCTGAAGGGCGCCACGCTGAACCTGGGCTTTACCCTGATCGCCCATCATGCCGCGCGGCTGGAGGCCAAGGGCAAGGGCGGCACCGCCCCCGCCGCGGATGACATGGCGGTCATCCGCCATGCCGTCGCCATCTCGTTTCCCGGCGAAGACTTTCAGCGATGACGCCGGAACACCTCTAGCGCGAGCGGGGAATCGGCCCCAGCGTGCGTATCCAGGCGTCGGCCGCCGCCACCGGAGGGTCCTTGAAGCCGGCACCGGCCAGGGTAGCGAGACCGGGCGAGCGCAGCAGATCCTCGACCGGCTTCTTCAGGCACAGGGCATAGGCCGCGTCGAGATCGTAGCGGTAATCGCTCTCGGGCGAGTCGTAGCGGTTGGGGAAACTGCCCAACGGAATGCCGTCGGCGGTCCAGACGTCAAGGGCGCAGCCCACCTTGATCTTGGCATCCTGGCGGTTCCAGGTCCCCTTGCCGATCAGCTTGACCACGAGCTGCGGCCGGATGGTGGGATCGTTGATCTCGACCTGCTGAAATCCCTTGGCCAGCACCACCCGGGCGCTACGGGCCAGCGCCTCGCCGTCCTTCACCTCGGACTCTTCGGTCTGAAAGCGCGACATCTGGATGAGCAACTTGCGATCAAGCTCGGACCGGCCGGCATAGATCATCACCCTGGCCTTGTACGGCAGAGCCACTCCGGGAACCGGCGCCAGATCGACGCGATCGGGCGGCGGCAGCATGGCGCAGCCCGCCAGCAGCGCCAGTCCCAGCGCCACCATCGCTCCGCTTCGCACCGCTCCGGCCATCTCGCTCTCCCAGGGTTGTCAATTCAACGACGACAGGCCGTCGGTTTTCACCCGCTTCTTCCATTCGTTCATGAAGGTCTGGAAGTCCTGGGCCTGCTTGATCTTGTCGCCGATACGGCGGTAATCGATGATACCGCGTTCCGGTTCGCTGGTCAGCAGCTCGAACGCCTCGCGCAGCTCGGTGGCGGCCATCAGCGGACCATAGGTACGGCGCAACCGGGCCAGACCACGTTCGTCGCGCCCAAGGGTCATCGCCGTGGCGGTGTCGAGCAGGCGGCGCGCCATGGCGGGATCGAGCGGCTTGCTCCCCGGCGGCTTGGCGATGGTGGCTTCCAGCGCGGCGGCCGCTTCGGGCCATTTCTTCAGCCGCCAGTACATGTTGGCGCGCAGCCGGGCGGCCTCGTCGCTTTGGTCGTTGATGATCAGCGCCAGCGCCTCGGCGGTACGCCCCAGATCATCCAGCGCCTGAACCCGAAGATAGCGCCGCTGGGTGGCCAGTTCGGTGGGAACGTCCGGCACCTCGCTGGCTTCTAGCGCCTCCAGCGCCAAGCCGGGCTTGCGGTCGGCGATATTGATGAAGGCCAGCCGGGCGCCAACCCGGGCCTTGTCCAGCCCGGACAGGCGGAACTCGACCTGATGGCGCAGCAACTCGCCGGCACGGTCGAGCAGATCCACCGCCGCCAGCCGGTCGGCCAGCCGCCGGATCATCTCGTCGCCCTTGGTGCCGGACGGCGTCAGTTCCTGAAACTCGTCATAAAGCCCGATGGCGACCACCGGCTGTAATTTGTCGGCCTCACCGCCGAGGAACAGGCGGTTGAACGCCTCGCTCATCTCCTCGGTCACCTTGGGAATGTCGGGATTGTCGGGGAAATTGGTCACCAGGGCATGCATGCTGCGCAGGCCCTCGCCATAGCGGCCGGCGGCGATCTGCAACTGTCCCAGCCGCTTCATCAACTGGTACTCGAAATCCTCGCCGCGCCAGGCGAAACGCAGTTTCTCCAGTTCGGCGATGGCCTCGGCCGGGGTCATCTTGCCCAGCTTCAGCATCAGCTCGACCCGGTCGCGGGCGGCATAGGCGCGGTCGGGGCGGCTTTCGCTGTCCTCGGCATCGCGAAAGCGGCTGATCGCCTGATCGTACTGCTTGCCCGCGACGGCGGCGAGACCGCCGAGATAGGATAGCTTGCCGACATCGCGCCGCGACAGCCCCGGCCCCATCATGGCGTCGATGATCTTGGCGGCGCCCTTGGAATCACCGGCGGCGGCCACCGTCTTGGCCGCGACCTCGCCGATCTCCATGCGGAGCGTGCGCGGCCAGCCCTTGATATCCTCGGAAGCCAACCGCAGCACCAGGGCGTGCTTGTTGGCGTCGGGCAGCGACCGGGCCGACGCCGCCGCCAGGAAAAGCTCGACCCGGGGATCGCCCTTCAACGCCGGCAAGGACAGGTCGGCGACGGCATCGGCGTCATGGTGCATCAGAAAGCTGGCGGCGCCCCGTACCGCCCGGAACGCCGGGGTCTCGGCGATGGCCGGGTCGGCCGCCGCCATCACCCGCAATTCGCCCAGAGCCTCGGCGGCGAAGCCGTTGGCCAGATAGTGGCGGGCGATCTCCAGCCGCTGGGCGTTCTTGTCATCGGGCCGGACCTGGGACAGGCGGAGTTGCAGCTTTCGGTGGTCATCGACGAATTTATCGTTGCCACCCCGCAGCCACTTGCCGATATCGAGCGGACCGGTGGCCATGACGTCGGCCGCCAGCGGCGCCTCGACGGCGACCGGGCCGCCATCGCCGGCCAGCGCCGGCGGCGACAGGAACAGACCGCCCGGCATGGTGACGTCCACCTGAGTGCGCGAAACGTCCATCCGCACCGTATCGGTACTGGGTACGGCGGCGACGCCCTGGGCGCTCGGCAGCACCTCGACACCGGGAAAGTCACGGCCGTTGCGGACGCCAAGACCGATGGCGGGTACCGTCACCACCTGGATGTTGTCACCGACCTCGGGATCACGCAGCACCATGGGCGGGGCACCATCGGCGGCGGCGATCACCACCCGGCCGCGCTCCTGGAAATCGAGCTGGGGCGTCACCTCGGCCGCGACCTTGGGCGCCATCGGCTGTTCGTGGATATCAAGCACCCACAACTGCCCTTCCTTGCGCACCGACGGGTTGAAGCCGGGGCGGGTGATCATGCGGATGGCGGTGCCCTTGAAACCCTGTATCTGTTCGACATGCAGCACCACGTCGCCGCCGGTGCGCTTGAGCAGCTTGGTGTCCATCTCGGCCTTGAGATCGAACACCGCCCAAAGCCAACCGGCGCGACGGAACACCGCCGCCCCGGTGGGCTTGTCGAAGGAAAATCCCAGGCTGACCACCTTGCCGATGGGGGCCGCCTGAATCTCGCCACCCGGCTTGGCCGCCGCCTCGGACGGCGGGCTGCCGTTGGCCGGAGCCGCGGCGGCCGGAGCCTTGCCCGCCGGTGCCGCCGACAGCGGTTGCAGCGCCGGCGGCTGTTCCTCGGCGCCCAGCGCCGGTGCCAGCGGTGGCGCCGGAGCGCCGTTGGCCCGAGGCGGCGGGGCCTCCCCCGCCGGGCGGACCAGATCGACGGCGACGCGCGGCCCGCTGGTGAAGTGGCGCACCCGCATGCCCGGCGGCAGCGACAGCACCACCGAAGTGCCCTTGCCGGTGTTGCGCGCTTCCAGGAAGCCGACATCGGGCGGCAGCGCCGCCCGCAGCGAGGTGGCGTTGACGTTGGCGAGACGATCGAAATTTATCGAGACCTGTCCGCCCGCCTCTTCGACGGTATACCCCACCGGCTTTGGCCAATCGAACACCAGACGATTGAATCCGGTGTGTTCGCCGCCGCGCACCATCAGATCGGTGGGCGGCCCGGCCGGGGCGGCAGCCGGAGCCGGGGCGGTGGTGGCGGCCGCCTTGCCCGGCTTGGGATCGGGTGGCGTGACCGAGGCCGGTGGCGGTGGCGGTGCCGCCGAAGCGGTCGGCGCCTTGGTCTCGGTCAGGTCGAGCACCACCGAGTTGCCGGTCTGAAAACTTTTGACCTGAACCGGAACCGCCAGGGGAAAGGTCGCCATCCGCCGGTCGGGACTGAGGGTGACACCCTTGAGATAATGGGCCAACGGCCGCAGCACCGCCTTGGCATCGCCGACGATGGGTTTGTCGAACCGGACCACCAGTTGGCTGTTGACCACATCGGCCGAGAACGTCACCGGCCCATCCCAATCGAACACCATCCGGCCAAAGCCATCGTGATCGGCGGCGCGGGGCGTGGATTGAGCAAACGCCATCGCGACCGGCCCCAGCACGGCCGCGATTATCAGCATCGCTCTGAGAATTCCGCGGGCCGCCATCGCTCCCCTCACGCGCCTTGCAACGTCACGGAATCCGGGCTAGCCGAAAAGCGCGTCGATATCGGCCTGATTCGTGGCGTTACCGGGTAATTGGGGACCGTTGAGCAGGTCCTCGTCGGTCAGCGGCTTCGCCCCGCCCGCGCTTTCCGCGCCGCCGTCGATGTCGCCGCCAAACATCCGAACCAGCCCCTCGACCCGGGTCTCGATCTCCTTCAGCGCCTTCACCACCTTGGTGATGCGCTGTCCGGTAATATCCTGGAAGGTGCATGCCTCGAAGATACGGGTGGTGATCTCTTCCAACCGGTTCGCCATGTCCCGATCCAGGAGAGGGGACAAGCCGCCAAGACTTTCCGCCGCATCCATGATTTCGTTGGTGGCGGCCTCGGTGGACCCGACGATGGCGTCGAGTTCGTCGGTGGCCGAGGCGATGAACTCGTTCTTGATCTCGCCCGGCCGCAACGCCGCGATCTCTTCCTTCGCGGCATGGATATAGCGCGACAGCGACTCCAGCTCGCGATAGAGCTGGAGATCACCGGAACTGATATCGCCGGCCATGGTGTCGAGCATCGCCCGCACCACCTCGCCGACCTTATCGATGTGGACGGTATCGCCATGCTCGCGGCGAATGGCATCGAGCCGCAGTTCGAGGTCCCGGTCAACGCCCGTAGCCGACATGGCCTTGCCCCCCAAGGCGCTAGAAATCGCCCAATACGCTGACCATTTTGGTCTTCAAAGTCTCGGCGTTGAACGGCTTGACAATGTAGTTGGAAACCCCGGCCTCCTTGGCGGCGATGACGTTTTCCGACTTGGATTCGGCGGTCACCATGATAAAGGGTACCGGCTTCAACTTGGGATCGGCGCGAACTTCGCGCAGCAGCTGGAGACCGGTCATCGGCTCCATGTTCCAATCGGAAATCACCAGACCATAGGTACCGACACGCAACATCTGCAACGCCATGGCGCCGTCGGTGGCCTCGTCCACGTTATTGAAACCCAGCTGCTTGAGCAGGTTTCGGATGATACGCAACATCGTCTTGTAATCATCCACGATGAGGACGTTCATATTCTTATCGACAGCCATCCATCCGCTCCCTCGAGATACTAGCCGCCAGAAACCGACAAAACCGGCAACCTACGAATCGACCTAGTTAAGATACAGCGACCCACCTGCGCAAGTCATTTTTTAGCATGCCGCGACAATCACCCGCCTGAAGATCCTTTAGGCATAGGTATCTGGCGTCTTTGCGCCAATTCGGCAGTAACCGCCTTGGCTTTGGACGGGTCCATTTCCGCCAGGATCGGCGCAACACGCTGTTCCTTCATCCGCTCCAGCACTTCAAGCAGGATGCTCATATCGAGCTGCTCAAATATTTTTGCGGCTTCCTTGGGCTTCATATTCTCATATATCTTGACCAGGGACCGCATCTTATTGTCTTCCTGGTCGTTGTACTGCCTGAGCAACCCCTCGATGGTGTGCTGCAAGGTCTTCAACTCGGCAACCTTACGGTCGATCTGATCCTCGGCGGCCTTGAGCAACGCCTCCCGCCGCTCGATATCGCGTTCGCGCACGTCCAGGGCGCCTCGGCGCTCCTGCAACTTCTGCAATACGTCCAGCTCGGTCGGCGTCATGCTCGAACCCGATCCGTCCGCCGATGCCGGCTTGGCGGCGGGGGCGGGTTCGGCGGCCTTGGCGGCGGCGGGTTGGGCCGGGGCCGGCGGCGGCGGCGGCGCGGCGGCGGGCTGTTGCGCCTGCAACTCCGCCACCGACAACGAGCCGACACCGAAGGTGCCCCGGAAAATATCGGTGACCCGCACCGACAGCATCACTCCGCCGACGATGATCAGCAGCGGCAGGATGCGCACCATCGGCCCACGACCGCCGCCACCGGAAGGCGGGCGGACGCCGGTGCTGCTTGATTTCATCTGTTTGCGGGGTTTGGTGGCCATGGCGATGCCCTTACCTCATGGATTGCAGGGCGCGCAACAATTCGCGTTCGGCCTCGGAGCGTTCATCCCCCTCGGCCTCCGCTCCGGCGGCAGCGGCGGCGACCGCCGCCTGCTGGGCGGCGCGCGAGCCTCCGGTAGCGCGGGGCAGCGGCGCGGCGGGGGCGGCGGGAGCGGCCGAGGCGGCGACGCGACCGCCATCGGCGCGGGCCGAGCGGACGGCGTTTTCCAGCCGGTTGGCCATGGTGTCGGCGCGTTCGATCATGAAGGCAAGATCGTCACGCAACGACTGGGCCTTTTCCACCCGCTCCTGAAGGATCTGGCCCGATTCCTCGGCCGCCTTGCGCAGCTTGGGGATCGAGGATTCGGCGCGTACCGTCGCCTCGTTGAAATTGACGATGGTCTTGGCCAGATCGTCGCGGTTCTTGCGCAAGGACGACAGCCGTGAGTTCAGCATCACCGCATAGCCGATGGTGGCGATCAGCAGCAGTGAAACGACGATGTCGAGAACGACCTTCCAGTCCACCGCATTCACCCCTTGTCGCGCCGCGAGGTGTCGTCCACCTGGATGGCGATATGCTGGCCCTTGCGCCCCATCCGGCCCTTGAACAGGGCGACATCGCCACAGCGCATGTCGATATGGGAATCGGGGGTGGCATTCAGCATGAATTTCGATCCGGGCTTCCAGTTCAGCACTTCGCGCAGATTCATCACCTGCTCGTCCAGCACCGCCTCCAACTCCACCTCGGTCAACCACAGTTCCTCGGCCAGATGGGTCTCCCAGATGGAGTCACGGCCGAACTTCTCGCCCATGAACATCTGCAACAGCAGTTCGCGGACGGGTTCCAGGGTGGCATAGGGCAGCAGCAGTT
Source organism: uncultured Rhodospirillaceae bacterium (assembly GCA_903901915.1). Lineage (GTDB taxonomy): Bacteria > Pseudomonadota > Alphaproteobacteria > Rhodospirillales > Magnetospirillaceae > Phaeospirillum. The sequence continues at coordinate 31,653 of CAIUSV010000034.1, forward strand.
CAAGGCGACCGCCGCGATCTTCCATGTCGATGCGCAGTTTCGCGACGATGGCGGCGTTGCTGGGGCGCGAGATGGTGGCGAAACGCGGATTGGTTTCCAACCGGTCGAAGCGGAAGGTCACCGGCGACAACGGATCGAAGGCGGCCGACAGATCCGACAGCACCACATGCACCATACGCTCGACCAGATTGCGTTCGATGGTGGTGTAGGGACGGCCCTCGATGCGCATCGCCGCGGTACCACGCCGGCCGCCCAGCAGCACGTCGACGATGGAGTAGATCAGCGACGAATCGACGGTGAGCAGGCCGAAATTGTCCCACTCCTCGGCCTTGAACACCGCCAGCATCGCCGGCAGCGGAATCGAGTTGAGGTAATCGCCGAACCGTAGGGACAAGATGTTGTCGAGCGACACCTCGACGTTGTCCGAGGTGAAATTACGCATGGAGGTCGACATCATGCGCACCAGGCGGTCGAACACGACTTCCAGCATGGGAAGGCGTTCGTAGGACACCAGGGCGCTGTTAAGAATGGCCTGGATGCCCGACTTGTCGCCGGCGCCGCCGCCGTCATCGTCGAAACCCAGCAAAGAATCGATTTCGTCCTGGTTGAGGACGCGGGTGGAATCCTTGGCGACCGCCGCCTGGGTATCGGAAGCGTCGCTGTCGCCGGCGCCGAGCATGGCCTCCCATTCGGCGGCCATGGCGTCGCTGCCCTCGCCGCCGCCATCGCCGCCGGCCGCAGCAGCCCCGCCACCGCCATCGCCGTCACCGGCCATGGCGGCCCATTCCTTCATGAGGGCCTCTTCGTCCTCGGCACCCCTGGGCTGGCCGCCTTCGTCTTCCATCGCCATCTCAGTGTTCCCGCCGGTCCATCATTGGACCAGCATTTCCTTGAACAGGACGTCGTTGACCTTGACCGGCTTGACCGCGGCATTGACCCGGGTCAGCAATTCCTCGCGCAGCAGGTGCATGCCCGACGCGCCCTGGAGATCCTCGATCCTGAGTTCGCGCAGGTAGACCTGGAAATTATCCACGATGCGCGGCAGCATCTGTTCGACCCGAGGCTGGTCGGTGACCGCCTCCAGTTCCAGCGCCACCCGCAGCTTGAGAAACGCCTGCTTGCGCCCGGAGGTTTGCAGGTTGACCAGCATCTCGGGCAGATCCATGAAGGCCGCCGCCTGAACCGCCTTGGGCGTCGGCGCATGGGTATCGGCCGCCGCCGGGTGCTCGTCATCCTTCTTGCCGCCCATGAACTTGTCCAGCAGACCGGAGAAATAGACCCCGGCTCCGGCGCCGACCAGCAACAGGATCGGCAGCACGATGATCAGGATCTTCTTGATCGGCAGTTTTCTAGACGGTGCCTCGGATACCTCTTCCGAGCCTTCGCCTTCTTCAAAATCTTCTTCCAGGTCTTCGGCCATGGCCCTCATCCGGCGGTCGGCCCCGAGTCCGATCGGACCCACATGGGCGCATCTTGAAAACTAGACCCTGGCGGTTAACAGAAGGTTTCGTCCCCGCGAAGAAAGCCCCGCGCGCCCGTCATTCCCGCCATTCGCCGGGGCCACGATAGCAATCCCGGGGGGCGGGCGGCAATAACTGCCCGGCAATGGCTGCCAGGAAACCGCGAGATTTCTCGGACATCCCAGGTTTTCCGGGACTTTCGATCTTTGGCACGCCTCATGCAGAGGTGACGGCGCAGTGTCATGCCGACGGATTGAAGCCAATGCAGAACACATCTTACATCGCGCTTTCCCGCCAAGCCGCCCTGTGGCGGCAGTTGGAAGTGGTGGCCAACAACATGGCCAACGCCAATACGCCGTCCTTCAAGGGCGAGCAGATGATGTTCCGCGAATATCTGGTTCCCACCCGCTCCAGCGAGCGGGCGGTGGGCGGAAAGCTGTCCTTCGTCCAAGACGTCGGCGTGATGCGCGACACCCGCGAGGGGCCGCTGACCAAGACCGACAACGCGCTGGATTTCGCCATCCACGGCGAAGGCTATTTCGCCATCGAGACCGAGTCCGGCATGCGCTATGGCCGCAACGGCCATTTCCGCCTCGACCAGACCGGCATGCTGGTGAACACCCAGGGCTTCGCGGTGATGGACGAACGGGACCAGCCCATCGTTTTCGCCCCCAACGAAACCCGCGTCGAGGTGGCCACCGACGGCACCGTCTCCACCGAGAACGGTCGCGTCGCCAAGCTGAAATTGGTCAAGTTCGCCAACGACCAGGAATTGCGCAACGCCGGCGACTCGCTGTTCGAGACCACCCAGGATGCCGAGGCCGTGACCAATCCCTCCATCGTTCAGGGGATGGTGGAGGAATCCAACGTCCAGCCGGTGGTCGAGATGACCAAGATGACGCAGATCCTGCGCGACTATCAGGGTGTCCAGAAGATGTTGGACGCCGAACATGACCGTCAGATGAAAGCCATTCAGATCCTGTCCAACGCCAAGTCGGCCTGATCGGATCAAGGGGAAGGATTATCGCCATGCGTTCGTTGAATATCGCCGCCACCGGCATGCTGGCCCAGCAGACCAACGTCGAAGTCATCTCGAACAACATCGCCAACATGAACACCACCGCCTATACGCGGCGGCGGCCGGAATTCGCCGATCTGCTCTATCAGAACCTGCGGCGCGTCGGTTCGCAGTCGTCGGACACCGGCACCATCGTGCCGACCGGCGTGCAACTGGGCCTGGGCGTCAAGACCACCGCGGTCTACCGCATCACCGAACAGGGCAGCGTGCAAAGTACCGACAATTCGTTGGACCTGGCGATCCAGGGCAAGGGCTACTTCCGCATTCTGCTGCCCTCGGGCGAGACCGCCTATACCCGCGACGGGTCGTTCCAGCTGTCCCCGGAAGGCAACATCGTCACCCACGAGGGCTATCTGGTGCAGCCGCAGATCACGGTTCCCCAGGATGCGGTCAGCGTCACCGTCGACTCGACCGGCCAAGTCATCATCAAGCAGGACGGCCAGGTGCAAAGCCAGGTCAAGGGCCAGCTGACCCTGGCCACCTTCGCCAATGACGCCGGCCTGGAAGCGCGCGGCAACAACCTGTTCATGGAAACCCCGGCCTCGGGCCAGGCGGTGACCCAGGCGCCGGGCAAGCCCGGCTTCGGCACCGTGCTGCAAGGCTACCTGGAAACCTCCAACGTCAACGTGGTCTCGGAAGTCACCAACCTGATCGGCGCCCAGCGCGCCTACGAAATGAATTCCAAGGTGATCCAGGCCTCCGACGAGATGCTCAACACCATCAATCAGATGAAGTAAGGGTGCCGCCATGACCCGCTTCCCCGCGTCACGTTCAGTCCCCTCCCCCCGCCGCCTGCTCGCCGGCCTGATGGTCGCCGCCGCCCTGCTCGGCGGAGCGCCGGCCTCGGCCGCCCAATTGCCGGCCCTGCTGAAGACCAGCATCGTGGTCGACGGCGACGTCATCCGTCTGGGCGATCTGTGGGACAACATCGGCGACAAGGCCGAAACACCGCTGGCCAACGCGCCGCAGCCGGGCAAGCGCATCACCCTGGAGCCGCGCTGGCTGTCGGCGGTGGCCCAGTCCTATGGCATTGACTGGCGCCCCGCGTCCATGTTCGAGCGCGCCGTGGTGGAACGTACCGGCCAGACCGTGGATATCCGCGCCATCGAAACCGAACTGCGCGAGGCCCTGGCCCTGGAGGGCGCCCCCGCCGGCGCCAGCGTCGAGGTTTCCAACCGCCAGGCGCTTCAGATCGTCGTTCCTACCGGCACCGCCGCCACCGTCGCGGTACGCGAAGTGGCCTACGACGCGCGCAAGAATCGCTTCTCGGCGGTGATCGAGGCCCCTGCCGGCGCCCCCAACGCCGCCCGCGTCAAGATCACCGGCACCGTCTTCGCCTCGGCCCGCGTTCCGGTACTGACCCACGCCATGGGACACGGCGACGTCATCACCGAACGCGACATCGAATGGATCGACGTGCGCGAAGAGATCGTGCGCCGCGACGTCGCCACCAGCGTCCGCCAGCTCGTCGGCCAGGAGCCGCGCTATCAGGTGCGCGCCGGCGTGCCGGTGCGCACCGCCGAAATCCAAAAGCCGGTGGTGGTGTCGAAGAACAGCTCGGTCACCATGATCGTGCGGACCAAATTCATGACGCTGACCGCCCAGGGCCGCGCCGTCGAGGACGGCAGCACCGGCGACATCATCCGCGTCGTCAACGCCCAGAGCAAGCAGACGGTGGACGCCAAGGTCGATGGCCCCGGCCAGGTATCGGTGATGCCCGGCGGCCTGCGCGCCCTGGCCAACTGATAGAAGATGGGAGGAAAGATCATGACCCGCCGCCATTCCATCGCCAAGGCCGTGCGCGTGGTTGCCATCGTCGCCGCCATCTCGGAACTCTCGGCCTGCAACCTGCTGACCCGCATGTCCGAGGTGGGCTCGGGACCGCAGACCTCGCCGATCCAGAACCCGACCCAGAAATCGGGCTATCAGCCGGTCAGCATGCCGATGCCGCAGCCGCTGGCCCCGCCGCAGAACGCCAACTCGTTGTGGCGGCCGGGCGCGCGCGCCTTCTTCAAGGACCAGCGGGCCAAGGACGTGGGCGACATTCTCACCGTCGCCGTCACCATCGCCGACAACGCCAGCCTGACCAGCAAGCTGGACAACAACCGCAGCAGCAAGGAACAGGCCGGCTCCAACACCACCGGCACCAACGCCACCCTGCTGGGGTTCGAGAACTCGCTGCAAAAGCTGCTGCCGCCGGGCGCCAATTTGGCCAGTCTGGCCGATCTCGGCGCTACCTCGGTGGCCCAGAACAACGGCAAGACCGAACGGTCGGAAACCATCAACGTCACCCTGGCGGCGGTGATCACCCAGGTGATGCCCAACGGCAATCTGGTGATCTCGGGCCGGCAGGAATTCCGGGTCAACTACGAGATGCGCGAGCTGTCCATCCAGGGCATCATCCGGCCCGAGGACATCAGTTCGTCCAACAGCGTCACCTCGGAAAAAATTGCCGAGGCCCGCGTCTATTACGGCGGTCGCGGCATGGTCAGCGACGTCACCCAGCCGCGCTATGGCCAGGAGATCTTCGACATCATCTTCCCCTTCTGATGTTGATGGTGACCCGCAGTCGTTCTCCGAGACAGCTGCTCAATGCTTCCAATCGTCGTTATGTCGGGTGTACGAATACGGTCACTCTACCCAAAGGCCAAAGCCATCACGACCGTCGTCCGAGATACACTGACCGCCAGCGAACTCCCCAAGCGCATTGTCGCGCAATTGGGAGAGGGCGCTGGTGACGACGTCTATATGGCCGAGGCTAGGCGTCTCACGCCCGAAGACACTGATTGGTAAGACCTGCGCGCTACTCGCCGAGCATCCGCACATCGGGCGGGATCGCGGTAACATCCTGGACGGGGTGTTGAGCTTTCCGGTCGGTAACTACTTGGTATTTTATCGGGGTGCCGCGAATGGCATCGAGATTGTCCGTGCCCGGCATGGGGCTCGGGATGTTCCCTCCGTGTTCAGGGAATAGCTTTTCCGGCAGGAACGCTGCTTTGATCTGCGCCAGCCCTACGTGACCAAAGCGGGCAAGAGGGCGCCGCTCGATGCGTACGAACACGCGATCGGTCACGCTGATCCGCGCATGGTCTCCGTTGGCCATTGTCCCCCGACTTCAGCTTCATCTCCAAGATACCGCTATCAACGACCCTGTCGGCACGTCGTAGGCTGATCGATCCCAGACAATGTTCACGACCTACGAAGGCACGGATTGCCCCTCGAGCCGTTCTTTTCCCGCTCGTTGCGACAATTTCTGGCTCCCGGGAGCCTTGTCGACGACCGGTCGGACCCGGAATGCGGTCAGGACCATCACCAGGAACGGCAACAAAATCATTAGCGGCAAGCCCACCGCGAAAAGAACCGCCATATCCAAGCCAATGATCCTCAGCAGATCGGACAGATGATTCATATGAAAGAGCGCGACCACGGTGAAAACCAGGAGCGCCAGTACCGAAAGGAGCGCGCTGCCGTTGACGATGCCGCTTTCAAGCCGACTGGGGTTCAGGTTGGGCGAGAAGTCGAAGAACAGGAATTGGTAACCCCAGCGGTTGATCGCCTTGCTGATGACGGCCGGAGCAAAGAAGCACCATGCGAGCCACAGCACGACGAGGATGGCACAGGTTGTCTCCCAGCCGTGATACCCAAGCCAGGCCGCCGCCGCAGGCAACAGGAACAAGGGCGCCAGCCAGCAAAGTTTATGGGTCTGCGAGCGGAAGACGAAGCGGAGACGGGTGCCCAGTTGAGGCACATAGGCGCTCTCGACCAAACCCGCCGCTTCGGCTTCGGCCACGATGGCGGCTTCGGCCTCGGCCTCGGCCTCGACCTTGGCCTGGATCAAGAGCCTTTCTTTTGCCCTCCAATCCCGTGCGGCCTGGTTCAAGGCGGCGACTTCGGTGGCGATCTCCTCGGGCGCGACCGGTCGCACGTCCGTCACCTCAGCGGAAAAGACCAATGTCCTGCCGGCCAAGGGATGATTGGCGTCCATCACGACGTTCCGGTCATCGACCGCGATCACACGGTATTGCAAGGTGGTGCCGTTATAATCCCGCTCCAGCGTCCCGCCGACTTCAGGGGGCTCGTCGGTGCAGTCGAGCGGCACGGCCATGACCAGGGCGTCGTCGTAGGCTCCGAACCCGTCCCGGGGCTTCAGCGTCACCTGAATGCTGTCGCCAGCCGTCTTGCCGTCGAGGGCCGCTTCCAACTTGGGAAATAGTCCGCCGTGCCCGCCGTGCAGATAGCTTATGGACTCGGCCGCAGGGTCGACGACCTCACCATCCAGATTGCTAACCTTCAAGCGTAAGGTGACGAGGACATTGCCTTCGATCTTCATGATGCGGTCCCGGATAATGTCCCTGTCGCGGCAGAAAGGATCACCGGATATCGAGTGGGCCGGAGCAGGGTGTTGTGGCGCCCACATTCGGCGGGAAGATACTACTCCAGCGCCTTGAGAATAGCCGGAGCCAGTAGGGTACTGGCCACGTAATCCGACATCGGCAAGGTAAAGTGGCCATAATCGTAGGTGGTCAGCCCTTCAAGCGGATCGTCGCCGAGATAGACCAGACAGCCTTCGAGATCGCACAGGTGCTTGATCAGGGAGATGTATACCACGTCGGCCGAGCGGGCGAATCGATCACGCATCAGCTGGTCGGTGCGGAGCGGTCCCGACTGGACATTATCCCAGGTGCGCCGCGGCGGCTGGCCGCGGTATTTTCGCTCGACCACCTGATACAGGAAAGGCTTCCAGTGCGGCACCGGGCCCGGCATGATGACTTGGCCGACACCCAGTTGGTGCAAGCGGGCGATCAGGGCCGGAAAGTCGTTGTCCTCGTGATGGCCTTCCTGGGCGAGGACGACCACCGATGGCTTCAATGCCTTGATCCGCTCGATGGCGAATGCATTGGCCCGGTTGCAAGCGCCCGTGGGATCATCATCTTGCACGCCGAGGCTGGGAATACAGCCCGATGCGGCCACCTGCAGCAGCGAAACGTCCGGCGGCAGGGCCTTTCTCAGACCATGTTGCAGATGTTGCGAGTGGGAATCCCCCCACACGAAGACCACCTTGTCGGTCTGCGGAACGTAACAGCCACGATCGATGGCGGCCTTTCCCGAGTTGTGGCGGACGTCGTAGAAGTTGCACTCTTGGCGATCGTGATGGAACAGGTCGTGCGCCTCGCCGTAGTTCTGATTGGCGAAGAAGGCGTCATAGCTGGCGATCAGCGGCAGGCGCTGAGGTACGCCGCCGCTGGCGGCGACAACCAGCCCGGCGAGGGCGCAAGCGGCCAGCCCACCGGCCGATATCCGATCTGCGACCCTCCCCCGCCATCGTCCTTGCAGCGGGCGCTCGACCAATTGCCCCGTCGCCCAGGCAAGGGCGAAACTGACGGCGACCACCAGGCCAACCTGACCCGGTGAAGGATCTCCCTCGGTTTGCAGCCGCAACATGGTCAGCAACGGCACGTGCCACAGATAGAGCGGATAGCTGAGACCTCCCATGCCGACAGTCAGGGGATGGGCGAGAATCCGTCGGTTCAGCCAAGTCTGCGGCCCGGCCAGGATCATCCCCGCCGTTCCCAGCGTCGGCAACACCGCCCACCAGCCGGGATAGGGCTTGGTTCGGTCCAGTGCCAATGCCGCCGCCGTCACCATCGCCAGACCGGCGAGGGCGATCCAGTCGCGGCCCCGCGCCACGCGGGCCGGTCGGGCCAGCTGCCAAGCCGCCAGGATGGCGCCAAGCATGAATTCCCACACGCGCGACAGGGGCAGGAAATAGGCGCCCGAAGGGTCATTGACCACCTGGAACAGGTTGAAGGCGAAGGACAGAAGCAGGACCGTCGCCATGCCACGCCAGAGCTGACGGCACCAGCGACGCAGGACCAGCAAGACAAGCGGCCAGACCAGACAGAACTGGGCGTCAACCCCGAGGTACCACAGGTGCAGCAGCGGCTTCGTCTCCGAGGCGGCGTCGAAATAGCCGGCCTCGTTGTAGAGCATGATATTGGACACGAAGGCCGCGCCGCTCGCCACATGCTTGCCGAGCGACAGGAACTCTCCCGGAAGCATCATCATCCAGCCCAGGATCAGGCAGGCGGCAAGCACCACCATCAAGGATGGCACGAGACGACGGGCACGGCGCAGATAGAAGCGCAGGATGCCGGAGCCGTCGCGGTCCAGTTCCCGTGACAGGGACGAGGTGACCAGATAGCCGGTCATGACCAGGAAGATATCCACGCCGACGAAGCCTCCCCGCAAGACGGTGGGGAAGGCATGAAAGGCGACCACCAGCGCGATGGCGATGGCGCGCAGACCATCGATATCGGCGCGGTGGGCCTCGGCGGCTGGGGATGAGGGCGCGGCCGACGGGTGGGGGCTTGCGGTCAATCTCTCACACCTCCGGCTGCCATCAATCGACAAGCCTAACATCGCGGTCAGCGCATGTCATGACGGCGCGTCGCCGGCCAGAGGCGTCAGGCCATGCCCGCCAACAGGCTGTCCGCCAGGGTGTAGGGATCGCGGTGGCGGGACACCACCTGATCGATCATGGAGTCCACGATCTGCTCCTCGTCTCGCAGCAGACGCTTGTCCAGCGTGTCGCGGATGATCTCCGCCGTGCGGTGGCGGACCCGGTGGCGGGCGCGGGCGGCGGCGGTCTCGGGATGGTTCCGGACATGGTCGAACCACTGCTGGACGGCGTCGGCCAAGTCTTCGACCCCCTGCCCCAGGATGGACTGGGTCTTCACCACCGGCCGGATCCACGTGCTTTCGGGATGCAGGTGATGATCCAGCGTGATCATGTCGCGGATCTGGCTGACGGTGCGGTCGGCCTCGGGATGGTCGCCCTTGTTGACCACGTAGATATCGCCGATTTCGTTGATCCCGGCCTTGGCCGCCTGGACGTCGTCGCCGCCCATGGGGGTCTGGACCAGCACCACCACGTCGGCGTGGCGGATGATGGCGGTCTCGTTCTGGCCCACCCCCACGGTCTCGACGACGATCACGTCCCAGTCCATGGCATCGAGCACGGTGAGCACATCGCCGGCGGCCTTGGCCAGACCACCCAGCTGCCCGCGCGAGGCCATGGAGCGGATGAAGACGCCGTCGTCGCAGGTGTGATCGGCCATGCGCAGCCGGTCTCCCAGGACGGCGCCGCCCGAGAAGGGGCTGGACGGGTCCACCGCCAGCACCGCCACCCGTTTTCCCCGCTTGCGCCACACACGGATCATCTGGCTGACCAGCGAGCTCTTGCCGGCACCGGGCGGACCGGTGACCCCCACCACCTGGGCGCGGCCGCCGGCCTTGTAGAGAGCCCGGAGCAGAGGCACCAGATCCTCCTCCGCGCGTTCCACCCGGCTGATGATGCGGGCGCAGGCGCGGATGTCGCCCCTGGCCAGGGCGGCGGTGACCGCCTGGATATCGTCGCTGCCGGCCTCGACCATGGTCAAGCTCCCTCGCCCTGGCCGATCATGCGGACTTCCGCGCGGCGCCCCGGGCGTTGGCGGTGACGTAGTCGATGATCTGGGCGCTGGAGCTGCCGGGCGGAAACACCTCGGCGATACCGTTGCCCTTCAGGCGGGACGCCACGTGCTTGGGGATGTTGCCGCCGCAGATGACCGGCACGTCGCCCATGCCGTTGTCCTTCAACAGTTCCACCAGATATTCGATCTGATGGAAGTTGGAGGCGTGCGAGCTGATACCGATGGCGTCGACGTCCTCCTGGATGGCGGCCTTCAGGATCATCTCGGGCGTCTGGGTGGCGCCCAGATAGATGACCTCGAAGCCGGCGTCGCGCAGCACGCGGGCAACGATTTCGCCGCCGGTGGTGTGCCCGTCAAGGCCGATCATGGAGATGATGACCTTGATTCCTTTTCCCTTGTGCATGGCCGTTCCTCTTATTCGTAGGCGTAGGGGCACTGGATCATGTCGAACGGATCGTAGGTCAGACCACGCGCCAGCCGGATGGTGCCCATGACCTCGCCCACGCTGGCATAGGCCTTCACCGCCTCGATGATGGCGGGCATGAGATTGAAGCGGTCGCCCTTCTTGCCGTCGGCATAAAGCTGGGCCAGCGTGGTTTGCAGCGCCGCTTGGTCGCGGGTCTTTTTCCACGCCTCCATGCGATCGGCGATCTTTTCCGAATCGTGGGAGTGGACCTCCTGGATGGGGATCTCGAAGTCGTCCTCTTCCGGGATGACCAAGTGGTTGACCCCCACCACCAGGCGCTCCTTGCGGTCGATCTCCTGGAATTTCTTCGCTGCCTCGGCGGACAGCATATCCTGGACGTAGCCCCGCTCCAGGGCGGCGATCATGCCGCCCATGCCCTGGATCTCGTTGTAGATGCGGTAGCCCTCTTCCTCCACCTTGTTGGTCAGGGCCTCCATGTAATAAGAGCCCGCCAGGGGGTCCACCACGTCGGCGGCACCCGATTCATAGGCCACGATGTGCTGGGTGTTCAGCGACATGCGCGCCGCCAGGGCCGAGGGCTCGGAATGGGCGTTGTCCAACGTGGCGTTGTCCAGGGCGGTGCAGCCGCCGATGACGCCGGCCAGGGTCTGGATGGCGCAGCGCACGATGTTGTTCAGGGGCTGCTGGAAGGTCATGGTACGGCCAGAGGTGTGGATGGCGATCAACAACTGGCAGGCCTTCTCGGTCTTGGCGTGAAACTCCTCCTTGGCCATGCGGGCGTACATGCGCCTGAGGGCGCGGATCTTGGCGATCTCGTCGAAGAAGCGGGTGCCTACGCTGACCAACTCGTAGGGGAACAGCGAGGTGGTGTCGAAATCCAGGCCGCGCTCGTTGATCAGCCGGCCGCAGACCTCCTTGATCATGGACAGGCAGATGGCCAGGGCCTGGGCGGAATTGCCGCCCGATTCCTGAAAATGCTGCGAGATGATGGAGGCGCGCATGCGGATCTTGTTCCTAAGCACGTATTCGCCGGCATCCAGGAACAGCTTCAGGTTGAGATCGAAGGGGCTGACGTCGGTCTGGCCGAAATAGTTCTCGAAGGGCGATTCCATGCAACTGCCATGGACCTCGGACGGATCGATGCCCCGTTTCTGGGCCAACGCCACGATATAGGCCAGGCGCATCACCGACGGCGCCGAGGACCCCAGCAGGGTGATGGACTGGCCGGTGAGCGGAATGCCGTCCATCAGCTCCTCGAACTCAAGCAGCGAGCAGCCGGGCCAGCCGAGGATGCCGGCTTCGCGCCTGCCCAGCGGATGGTCGGGATCGATGCAGTCGGAGAACACACGATCGCTGATGACGCAGATGCCGCCGGTCTGGCCCATCTCGCGGTAGTTCTTCAGCACCAGATTGGCCGCCGCCGACGTGCCGAGACCGGCGGTCATCCGTTGGGTCCACATGCGCGAGCGGTAGCCCTGGGGGAAGTAGCCACGGGTGTAGGGATACTGCCCCGGATCGGCCAAGTCCCTGGAATAGTCGAAGCCGGTGACGTCCTCCGGCCCATAGGCCCCCTTCAGGGCGTATCCGTAGTCGGTTTCTCTCTTCATCGGTCCTCTCCGCCTTCGCCGGCCGCCGGCGCGACCCGCACCCATTAATTAACCGACCGATCGGCCTGTTAATTGACTATAGTGAGACGCCAACTCCGCTGTCAATGACCGGCGTTTAAGCGTATTTTTCCTAAGCCGACCGGACAGCCAACCAATTTATAACTCCGTCCGGTCGGTTACGTTACGGCCGCACGGATCGCTACTTGCTGCCGACCAATCTCCACACGCCGCCCCTGGCCTCGGCGACGCGGAAGGCGCTCTGGTCCAGCCCCAGATGGTCCTGGGCCGTCATGTTGAAGGTGCCGCCGGTGCCCGGCAGGTTCCGGGTGGCCTCCAGGGCATCGCGCACCTTGGCGCGGTCCACCGAATTGGCGCGGCGGATGGCATCCGTCAGCAGGTTGAACGCGTCGTCGGCATAGCCGCCAAAGGGCGAAGGCACCTTGCCGTACTTGGCCTGAAAGGCCTGGATGTACTGAATCGACACCGCCCTCTGGCCGTCATAGGGCGGCAGGTCCTCGGCCACCAGCATGGCCGAGGTGGGCAGGCGCACGCCTTCCGCCGCCGGTCCGGCCATATCGAGGAAGCTCTGCGAAGCGACGCCGTGCGACTGGTACAGCGGCAGGGTCATGCCCAACTGGCGGTAATTCTTGGTGAGGATGGCCGGCCCCGGCCCGGCGCCGATGACAAAGACCGCCTGGACATCTGGGTTGGCCCGCACCTTGGCCAACTGCGCCCCCATGTCCACGTCCTTGGGGAAGAACACCTCGTCCAGCAGAATGGTGATGCCGTTGGCCGCCGCGATCTCGACGGTGATATCGCGCCCCGATTTGCCGAAGCCGTCGGCGCCGGTGACCAGGGCGATCTTGGTCAGCCCGCGCGCCTTCAGGTCCTCGAACACGCGCAGGACCATCATGCGATCGGTCTGCGGCGTCTTGAATACCCACTTCTTCGGCGGCACCACGATGGCCTCGGCACCGGCCAGCGAGATCATGGGGGTCTCGCCCCGCTCGGCCAGGGGAATCATGGCCATGGACGAGCCGCTGGTGCTGGCGCCGATGATGGCGTCCACCTTGTCGCTTTCCACCAGACGCACCGCATGACCGCGCGCCACGGCGGCGTCGCCGCCGTCGTCATAGATGATCAGCTTCACCGGCCGACCCAGCAGGCCGCCCTTGGCGTTGACCTGCTCGACCAGCATCTCCAGGGTCCTGGCCTCGGGATCGCCGATATAGGCCACCGGCCCGGTGACCGCCAGGATGGCGCCGATCTTGATGGGTTCGGCGGCGCCCGCCTGGAGCGAAACCAGGGCGGTGGCCGCGCACAGAGCCGCACCCGCGGCCCCCAACAATTTCCTCATCATGTTTCCAGCCTCCATGTTCCGTTATTTTTTGATGTGAACGCGCACGGCCTTGGCCTCGTAGCGGGGCAAGCTTCCCTGGTCGCGGCAGACCACGGTGACACGGATGCCGAGGCGGGAATGGATGAGGTGTTGCACCTTCGCGGCCAGATCCTCGTTGGACAGATTGCAACCGCGAGTCTTTTCCATCTCCACGGTGATCTCCTCGAGGATCTTGTCCTCGCGGTCGATATGGATATGCCAGGCCTCTTTGACCGTACCCTCGGTGTTGGCGATGATGTCTTCGATCTGGGTGGGAAAGATGATGACGCCCCGCACCTTCAGCATGTCGTCGTTGCGGCCGATAATGCGGCCGATGAGCGGCATGCCCTTGCGTCCGCACGGGCAGTCGTAGGGATGCTCCGACAGGCGCACCAGATCGTGGGTGCGCCAGCGCACCACCGGACTGGCTTCCTTGTCCAGGGTGGTGATGACCAGTTCGCCCACTTCGCCCGGGGCCACCGGCTTCATGGTGACGGGGTCCAGAACCTCGGTGAGGATGGTGTCCTCGTTGATGAGATGCATCTCGTCGCTGTCGTGGGAATAAGGACACGAAATGCCCACCACCGGACCACCGGCCTCGGTGGTGCCGTAGATGTTCTGGGCGGCGAAGCCGGGCGGCAGGGCCGCCTCCAGCTCGTCGCGGAACTTGGCGGATACCGACTGGCCGCCGAACAGCCCCACCCGCAGCTTCCACTCGGTCTTGGGATCGACTCCCATGTCGCGGGCGGCGTTCACCAGGGTCATCAACCACAAGGGCGACATGGAACAGGCGGTATAGCCATGGTCCTTGAGATAGGTCACCGCCAGCTCGGACCGTCCCGGCCCCAGGGGGAAGTTGGTGGCGCCATAGGCCTTCAACCCCACATCCAGCGCCAGACCGCCGACCCACAGGCCATAGCCGTAGCCCTGGTAGAACCGGTCCGAAGGATCGACGCCGGCGGCCCGCAGGATGCGGCACATCTGGCTGGCGAGAAGCTGGTCCAGATCGCGCCCGGTCATACCGAACATCACCGGCAGGCCGGTGGTGCCCGACGTGGCGATGAAGCGCCGCACCTGGCCCATATCCACGGTCAGCAACGGAAACGGATAGCGCTCGCGCAGATCGATCTTTTCCAGGGTGGGCGCCGACGCCAGGGCGGCATGATCCACCAGATCGGTGGGCTTCATGCCCGCCTTGGCGAAATGGGCCACCCATTCGGGAGAGTCCGCCAGCCGCGCCCCCAGGGCGGCCAGCTTCTTGCGCTGGAGGGCCAGGATCGCGTCGCGATCCAGCAATTCAACGTCAGGATGACAAGGGTGAAGCTTGGACACGTGTACCTCCCTAACTTTGGCAAGCGCCGCCAGTTTAATTATCCGTCCGTTCGGTCGTTTATACGGCGCCTTTTGAGTGTCATGGTCGCATTGAAGTCATGGGTTCACTTACAGCTGTTGATGTCCCCGATGCGGGTGGCCAGAAGGCCGTTCAGGAAAATGCCGGCCGCCATCCGGGCCAATTGCCGGGGGTTCACCCCGCGGTTCTGGTCGTACCAGGTATAGGTCCAATTGATCATGCCGTAGAACAGCATCACCGCCGGCCGCCGGAAAGCCGGGTCGGAGAGCAGGTCGGGATTGATCTTCTCGATCACCCCTTCCGTGAACTTCACCACGCGGCGTTCCAGATCGACGATCCGCTCGCGCTCGCGCTCCCTCAGGCTGTCCAGGTCGTTCATCATCACGGCGTGACGGTTCTTGGACCGGCTGTAGGTTTCCAACAGCATGGCGGTCAGAGTCTCGAACTGCTCCACCGGGTCCAGCGAGGTCTGCAACGCCGCGCTCACCACGTCGAAGACCATTTCCACGTGCTCGGACACCATGGTGTTGAGCACGTCGTGCTTGGATTTGAAGTAGTGATAGATGCCTGACTTGGACAGGCCGCTGGCTTCGGAGATCTCCACGATGGACGTATCGGCGAACCCCTTGCGGGCGAACAGTTCCGCCGCCCGGTCCAGAATGGTCATCTTGATGGACTCGTAATCCTGGGACCGGGTCCTCGCCATGTGTCATTCTCTCCTGCCTGCGGCGCGCGCAGGAACGCGGGCCATTCCCCGCAGGGTGCATAACCCCAACCGATCGGTCAAACATTTCCGAGCCAGCCATGGCCGTCGGCCTCCCCCAGTGCCGGAGCCCTGCGAACCGTGGCGCCGCCACGGAAAACCGGAGCCAGCGGCATGGGCAACGCCGGCCACACCTCGCCCGAGTCCGAGCCATGGCCGGGCGCCTGGACACGGCGGGCGAACACCCCCCGTTCGGCGAAATGCGGCGAGGCCAGCGCCTCGTCCGGCCCGCGTACCAGATTGCAGCACACGTCACGCCCCCGGAACAGCGTCACCCAGTGGCCGGCATCCCTTTGGGCGAACCGCTCGGCCAGGGCGGCGGCGACGGCCTCAGGGTCGCGCCGGTCGTCCCGCAACGGCGACGGCAACGCCATCAAGTCGCACAATTGGCGCCAGAAGCGGTCTTCCACCGCCGCAACCGCCATCAGCCGGCCGTCCCGCGTCGCGTAGGTGCGATAGCGCGGCGAAGCACCCATGAAGAAGTCCTTGTCCACCGGCGCGGCGCGGCCCGCCGGAGTTTGCCCCGCCAGTTCCAGAAGCATGGCCGGAAAGACGTTGTCGGCCATGGCCACGTCCAGATGGCAGCCCGCGCCGTCCGGACCTCGCCCGGCCAAGGCCAGCAGGATGTTGAGGGCCGCCGGATAGGCACCGCCCATGAGGTCGGCCACCAGCACGTGAGGCATGCCCTGGGCCGAGGCCAGCAACCCCGCCTCGGCCTGGTAGTTGAGGTCGTGCCCGGCTTCGGCGGCCAACGGCCCGGTCTGGCCGTAGCCGGTGACCGAGCAATAGATCAGGCGGGGATTGACGTGCCGCATGATCTCCCAGCCCAGCCCCAGCCGGTCCATGACCCCGGGACGGAACTGCTCGATCAGGACATCGGCGTCCCTGATCAACGCCACGGCGGCCGCGCGCCCGTGGTCCGAGCCCAGGTCGAGGGCCAAGCTGCGCTTGCCGCGGTTCAACATGGCGAACAGCACCGGCGACATGAGGCGGCTTTCGTCGCCCACGCCGGGACGTTCGACCTTCAGCACATCGGCCCCGGCCTCGGCCAGGATCAGCGAGGCCAGCGGCCCCGGCAGCAAGGTGCTGAAATCGATCACCCGAAGACCCGACAGCGGTGCCATGGCTCCTCCAGCCTATGCCCCCAATTAATAAACCGGCCGGACGGATTATGTCAATGGCGTGATCCCGAGGCGCCCGCCAAAGGGGAGGATGCCGGATAACGCGTTAATAATACTTATTTATTTTCCCGTCAGAACGGTAAATCAGCGCGGAATTTGCGCTGCACAATAAAAATAATTTGACCGACCGGTCTGCTTTTATTGTAGTGGCGGGAGCAGGCGTTGCGGTGCCTGCCAGCCTCACCATCCCGCCGGAGGATGGTTATTCTCGACGTCCCGTTTATCCCGGAAACCTTGAAGAAGGCGCCGATCCCGGCGCCTTCATTTTTGGCTCATCGTGGAAGCCACGGGCCCGGCGCATGGCGTTCTCCTCAGTGGCAATCCACAACTCGACTTGGCCGGGGCCGTCCGAAGCACAGCCGCCATTGGTCATTGATCCTGACGCAGTGCGAACCCGGAAAAGGAAAAGGGCTTAGCCGTTGCCGGCTAAGCCCTTATTTTAATTTTGGTGGAGCCAATCAGAATCGAACTGACGACCTCTTGAATGCCATTCGCAAAAGTATAGATGTGATAAACATTTCTATATCTCACTATATATCGCCACGTCACCCGACAAGCTCCTGATGGATAACAATATTTGCATTCCAGACATGCGCTGGTCGCTGGCCGTCTTTACTCAATTATACTATACAACTCCTTGCGCCGTGGTTGCTGGGTGGTTGCTGAACACTGCGCCAATCGCTATACTTCGCGGCCAGCAACCACCATCGAAAGACACTGTCATGGCAAGGATTACCAAGCGCGCGGTGGAGGCCGTCGAGCCCACGGCCAAGCCCGTTTTACTCTGGGACGATCAACTACCCGGCTTCGGCGTGAAGGTGCTGCCCAACGGTCTGCGGCGATACTTGGTCAAATACCGGGCTGGGGGCGGCGGACGGGCGGCGGCGCAGCGCTGGTACACCCTCGGCACCCATGGCGCAGTCACGACGGAAGAGGCCCGCGATCTGGCGCAGCAGGTGCTGGCGGCGGTCGCCCGTGGCGAAGATCCCCAAGGCGACAAGTTCGCCTTCCGCGAGGCCCCCACCATGGCCGAACTGTGGGAGCGCTACGTCAGGGATCATCTGCCAATGAAGAAGAAGACCTCCCAATATGACGACCGTCAGAAGTGGCGGGACTACATCGAGCCGAAGATCGGGCGGCGGAAAGCCAGCCAGGTCCGGCGCGACGAGATCGATGCCATTCACAAATCCCTGGCCGACCGCCCCTACGTCGCCAACCGCGTGCTTGCCCTGATGTCGAAGCTATTCAATCTGGCGGAACGCTGGGAGATGCGCGCGGACGGCAGCAACCCGTGCCGACACGTCATCAAGTTCAAGGAGTTTGCCCGCGACCGCTATCTGGCTGGCGACGAGTTGGTGCGCCTCGGCGCCGCGCTCCGCGAGGGGCTCGAGACCCAGACCGAGACGCCCCACATGGTCGCCGCCATCCAGCTGCTTCTGCTGACCGGCGCCCGGCTCAATGAGGTGCTCCGTGCGCAGTGGGATTGGGTCGATCTGGACCGCCGGGTCATCAACCTGCCCGACAGCAAGACCGGCAAGAAGCCCCTGTTCCTCAGCGAGCAGGCTGTGGAGGTGTTGAAGGGGCTACAGGCCCTCAGCACATCGCAGGACTGCCCCTATGTGATCCGGGGGCGCAGCAAGGATCAGCCCCTCACCAATCTGATCAAGCCATGGAAGCGGCTTTGCGAACGGGCGGAGATCGAAGGCGTGCGGCTTCACGACCTGCGACACACCGCCGCCAGCATCGGCGTCTCCAACGGCACGAGCCTGCCGATCATCGGCCGCATCCTCGGCCACACCCAGGCCAGGACCACCCAACGCTACGCCCACGTCGATATCGATCCAGCCCTTGATGCCGCCGACCGGATCGGTGCCACGGTGTCGGCTGCGCTGGGGATGAAGAAGCGGCGCTGAAGCGCCCACTGGCATCTTGCCCGGCGGGCACTGATCCGTCAGAAGACGAACTCTCCCCGTTCGGCCAGACTCGCCACGTCACGCGCCCCATGCAGTACCCTGACGATCACGATTTCATCGATCTGCGGCAGGTAATAGACGGCATGATCGCGATGGAAGAGCACCCGCAGGCCGGGCGCCAGTTTCTCCCGCGAGACTCCCATCAAGGGGAAGGACTGCACCTCTGTGAAGCGGGCTGTGATGTCGGCAACGAAGCGTGTGGCGATCTCTTCCGAGGCTTCCAGCGCAAAATAGCACCAGATTTCGGCCAGATCGGCTTCCGCCGCCTCGGTTAGACGGAGGAGGAACGGGCGGCTAATAGCGTCCTCCCCCGCTTGATGATCCGTTCGGCATCGAAGTCGGTGACCCGCCCTTGGGCGACATCGGCCAATCCCCTATCGATTTCCGCCTTCAGCGCCGAAACCTCCTGAAGCCGCAACTCCCGCTTCAAGGTCCAGTCCCGCAGCGCCTCGCGGATGACCTCGCTTGATGAAACGTAGCTCCCGCCCTCCACCGCTCCTTTGACCAGCGCGGCCATATCGGCTGGCAGCGTAACGGTCAGGCGTTCAATCCCAGCCATATCGGTCACTCCCTTCAGAATCCGCGCATACTTTATCATACTTATGAAGCGCAAGGTATCCCATCAAGCCCGGATCGGCCCGCCTTCATCATGCCACGTGAACGATCAGCCCAGGATGGACAGGTCCATCTGAACCCCGCGCACCAGCACCTCGGGAGCGACCGATCCGCGCTTGCCCGGAACGAGCCGGACCAAGCCATACTGACTCATGGTTTTCAGGGTGCGCGACAGGTTACTCGCCTTGCGACCGCTCATGATTTCCAACTCGGCAAGCGACGATGGATGCCGTTCGTCGATGATCCGAAGCAGCCTGCGGTTCGGCTCAGACAGCACCTTGGCCAGCGATTCCAGCGAGGTGAACCAGATTTTCGGGTCATCGGGCAGCCGACGCCGTTCGCCGCGTGCGATCTGAAGGGCGCGCTCGCGAAGCTCCTCGTGGGTGGCAATGCCAACCTTGGTCTTTTCAGCCATCGCCTTGCTCCTTCAGGATGCGCGCGATTTCGTCGAAGAAATCGGCAATCAGTTTCTCGGCACTGACGAACGGGTAGGGGCGCCCTTCATCCGTCTCATCGCGATGCCAGTGGTCGAAGGCAGCGGGCCGCTCGACGAACCTGCCGCCCCGATGCGCCACCCCGTGCGCGTTGTCGTAGCCCATCAGCCGCCGACCGTCCGCCGCATGAAAGGTCAGCGAATAGGACACCCCGTGGGGCTTCTCGGCTGTCGCATCGATCTTCAGGACCTTGAACCGCGCGATATAACCGCCATCGTAGACGATCTCTTCGCCGTCCAGGTCGAGCAGGTAGGAGAGGGTGTCGTCGATATGGCCCATGTCTCAACCAATATCAGTAAGTGATATTACAATGCAAGGTTTGGCTCGGAAATGAGGCGGAATCGGTGGGGTGAGCGCCAGACTCACCCCGCCGGATACGCTGGCCGGAAACCTCACCCGAGCTTGGTCTTAAGGAAATAGTACCGTCCCCGCTGGGCTATGCCCGTGAGAGAGACCTGTCTGGTCCGCGAGTGATCGCCGTCCTTAAAGAGAACGCCGTTCTCGTCAAGGTGCCGCAACACAAGTTCGGACTGGAGACCGCTGGCGAACCAAGCCTGAAACCGGTCCCGCTTGATGAGATAATGCGGCCCATCCTCCACCGTCTTGCGCATGAAGCCGTCAGCCGCCGCAGCTTCCGCGGACAACGGGGGCGATGCCGACTTGTAGAACAGCAACCCATCCTTCCTGCCCAGTCGCTCCTTGAGGCGGGCAAGTCCGTCGGCCAGGATGCTGTCCGCATCCGGCACCCGCATCCGCGCTGCCTTGTAGCAGATGTTGATGGCCTCGAACGCCTGCTCCTTGGACCACGGCAGGATATCGACCCGGATTGCCATGTCGGCAGCGGCGAACGCGAGGGCGAATCGTTTGGCGAAGCGCCGCTCCCATCCGTGGTCGGGGACATCCGCCATCACCATGAACTTGTCCATCCGGCTGCGCACCGCCTGTTCGATCTTGCCGTAGTTCGCCGCCAACTTGGCGACAAAGGCCCGAAGTGCGACGCCATGATGCTCACGGCAAGCGGCCTCGATGGATTCGGCAAACTTGGCTGGATCGGAAACCCCGTCCGGCAGACGCTCGAATACGCCCAGGACTGGGTCGGCAAGAGCAGGCAGGTCGATGAACCGCACCTCCTCCCCCTTCAGGCGCTTCATGGCGCCCTCGGTGGCGACATCAGCGATGGCCTTCTCCCCGGTGGACAGGAAAAGCAAGGACCACTCAAGATCGATGCTTCCCACCGACTGATTGTAAGCCTTACTGCGAATCCGCCCCCGACCGCTGGACAGCGTGAATGCGGTGCCTCTGACCTTCTTTGCCAGCTTGGCATCACTTTCCGATGCCTGGGAGACCTCATCAATGCAGAGCAGGCTGTGGTTATGAGCCGCAGCCACCTCACTCAGCCCCGCTGCGGTAATGTCCCAGTTGATGAGTCGGCTGCGGACAGCATCGCCGTTCACAGAGGTCGCCACGAGCAGGGTGGTCGTCTTGCCGCGCGACGACTCCCCTTCGATGTGAACGCCGCCACCCTCGACACCGGAGAACGGCAGTAAAGGTGCCGCGAAGGCGAGGGCAATCCCAAACATACACCGGCTGGAGCAAGCCGCTGGGACGGCAACTCCATTCTTCCAGCCTTCCAGCGTTCCCGCTGTGCCAAAATTTCCGACACGAGCGGAGTCCAGGGCCTTGAAGGCAAGTTCCTCTTTCCCGCCCGCAGGAATGGTGGCATCGGGCAGCACGAAACGACGGCCATGCCAGCCGATCTTGTGCAAGATACGCAGCACCTTCCGGGGCTTCATTTGCGCCAACTTGGCGATGAGCGACTCCACCGCCTCCTTGCTGGAGGGCAAAACGCATCCCCGGTTGCGGAGTTCCCGAGCCATCTTCCGAGGGGAGTGCAAGTCAGCGCGTTCCACGATCAACTCCCCGACACCGCCCGAGTCGGTCTTGAATTCGACGCGCACATATTGAATGGGGCTTCCCTCGTAGAAGACCGTATGGGTCACCCAGACCAACTGTTCGGGGGGCTGCCGAAGCCGAGAAGGCTGATGGGTCGGTTTCTTCGTATTCATGATCACGTACTCCTGTTCCAGAAAAAGGGGGCTTGGTGGGCATGATCTGAGCACTGGTCACATCGATGCTCAGTACTCAGACACATGCCGAAAGGCAGAGCTTCCCCGTTGGCAGCACTGCAGTGTTGCCAGTTCTACCCATGTGATTGATGGTATTTACGAGTAAGCTATGCTTACGTTACGAATAGAACATGGTCCTATTCCCCTGCGAGTCGGTGACAGAACCTAATCACCGCTATTGAGGGCCTTGCCAGTTTTGACCAGCTTCAAGCCATGATGACGAACGTTCCGAAGGAACATGCGGTCCGTGGGCTTGTGCTGGTCGAGGAAGGCGGTCAGCTCAGCTTGCTGGTCGGGCTTGAGGGACAATGACCGCGAGTTCCAGGCCCCATCATTTCCCAGGTACGTGGACCGGCGAAAGAACATGGACTTCATAGAGTATGAGATCGCCCTCATACGGTTTTTGACATCCGTTGCCATGACGGGACGGGGTATGGACAGCGAAGCCTTGAAGGACCTGCCATTTCCACTCAACGCCTCCTTGATTGCCATTCGACTGGCGCCCTGGCAGATCAGGTAGAAGTGGGGCTGCCAGTGAGGCTCCCATCTGTTTCCGGCGTGGATGTTGAAGCTGAAGTCCAGGCCGCCCACGATGACCAGACGACCGAGACCGGCCCGAACGATGCACTTGGCCAACTGCCGCTTCGCCAACTCCGGGTCGAGGCCCCCCAGTTCGCCCGGCCCGCGCTGCCAGTTCGGGTGGATCAAGCTCAACGCCACCAACGGTTCGCTGCTTTCCGCGAACATCTTCAGAGCCGCGCTGATGTACCAGCGGCGGAACAACCTCATGCAGATGGGGCAGGCCCCCGAGTTGCAGAGCGCTTCCGGCTGGCATTGCGCCATGGCGCTGACCGGGCAGCCGGGGAATTTGCGCGTGAAAACCTCGACATCCTTCTTGTGGCGGACTTCGACCTGCGCCGGGGTTTCAA
Organism: uncultured Rhodospirillaceae bacterium; assembly: GCA_903901915.1. Taxonomy (GTDB): domain Bacteria; phylum Pseudomonadota; class Alphaproteobacteria; order Rhodospirillales; family Magnetospirillaceae; genus Phaeospirillum. Next base: position 54,507 of record CAIUSV010000034.1, read on the forward strand.
ACCCTTTGAGGAACAGGGCCGAATCGTGGCTGCCGGGCAGCCATCGGGTGGGCCGCGCATAGAACGGGGTGCTCATTGCTCACCTCCATTGCGGGGCTTGGCGAATTCGGTGTTGGCATCCGTGATGGGGGTGGTGGTGCTCACCCGCATGTGGGCCTGCTCCCACGCCTGAATGTCCGAAATTCTGTACCTCACAAAGCCGCGCGCCTTGAGGAAGGGAATGCCGCCACCCTGCCAGCGGTCCTTCTGCAAGGTCTTGACGCTGATGCCGAGACGGGAGGCGAGTTCCTGCTCGTTCAGCCAGACCTTATCGGGCTTTGCGATGCTTTCGTGATTGCCGGATATTCCGGGCGGAATGGAGCGTTTCATGGCCTAGTCTCCGATGTGGCGCCTTGATTGGCGCCGGATGACTAAGCTTTACCTAGCTTCTCGATCCCTCGCATTCCGGAGAATTTGAGCCCGGAATTCTTCGGGAGATTAATTCATCCTTCGGATTTCTCCGCTTGACGTGCTCCCGTGAATGCCTTTCGCGCCCGCTCCCGCTTCATTTCCGCGCGCTTGGAAATTTCACCCAACTTGTCAGCTACGGTCTCACGCTTAAGATTTAGCCGAGGATCTGGGTCGGGCTTGTGGACAATTCCGGCAAGATGAGAGAGGCTATCTGCTTCGGCCATGTCCAGCAAGCTGCGGCCCTTCTCATCCCTTGCGACTAATGTCGTGATAAGATTGATATAGATGTCTGACCACTGGCTGTGATCATTTCTCCCGCCATAATCATTCTTCTTGGCATATTTGTTAAATTTCAGCGGCACTTCGATCATTTCAATTCTTTTTGCGAATCTTCCCATTGCCGTCAGGCTTACCCATACACAGTTGTCGCTGCTCTCCCCGCAGAAATGGTCGAATAATCTCTCTTGGATATCAAGTGCCGTGACCTCAAGATCGCTCCATGTAACGTCAGAGGTGCTATCGTCAAAATCATCTATGTCGATGTTAAAGTATGAGCCCAAGATATCGCGAGCATAGTCCGTTATCCCAATGGCGCTTTTCTGCGATGCAGATTCTGTTATACAATATATATCAGATGCTGCCTGCTCGTGCAGGCTGTGCTCAAATTGCCTTACATAGAACTCGCCATCATCTCCCCTCATATCGATGAAGTCCTCAAGGGAAATATTCCACAATAGTGCCGGGATATCGTGTGGATGATGAAAGCAGTCATACACAGAGGAAATCAAAATTCCCTCTGCCAAGCTTAAAAGTACGGTTTCCGCCCCGTAGCCAAATTTCCTTGCTACCTCAATGACCTCGGACACGCGGTATCCGTATGGATGCTTAGGAGGTTTCACACTCATATTCATCCCCTTCCGGCTTGGTTTCCTGTCATCGCCAAGGAAGGCTCAACGCCAACTCAGCCATCTTGGTCAACGTCTCGACGGTTTCGGCTCTCTCCCCTTCGACCACACGGACCAGCCGTTCGACAGCCTTACGCGTTTCCTTGTCGCGGCTGACCGGCACATCCAGTTCGAACAGTTCGGCCAGACTGACGCCGAGGACCGTCGCAATCTTGTCCATAGTCTCGATTCTGGTGCTACTGATGCCCCGCTCGACATTCGAGACGGTGTCCAGGCTCTTGCCGATGGCATCGGCCAACTGCTGCTGGGTCATGCCGACCCGGCGCCGCAGACCTTGGACGCGCAAGCCAAACAGGCGCTTCAATTCATCGCTTTCCATCACCGGAGTCTTCCTCGGTAGCCTGATCTCGGCTACGGAGCGAAGAGCGGTATTTAGTCGTTGTACGTGCAGAATAACCGAGTCAAGCTACGTCACCGCCAACTGGCGGTATGCGGGGGAGTTAGCGTAACGTCGGCAATTGGGACTTCAGCCGAATTTCAGGCAGAGGTTGAAGCGGCTATGAGCGTTCATCTCCCGCCGAATAGATGGGGGTGATCACGCATCCGGCACGAAGGGAGAGATGCAGGTGGGCTTTGAGCTGCTGGAAGTGCCGGAAGGCTACGAAACCGACCTCGCCTTGGTGATCGCCCCGTACTTCGATCCCCGATTCGCAAAGCGGTTGATCAAGGAGCTGTCGCCCAACCGCGTCCGTTTCGTCGTTGATGACGGCGCGCGCCCCGAAGATATTGATCAACTGCTGAAGGCGTGCGGAAAGACCGACGTAAAAGTGGCCCTGGCGGGCGCAGCCGGGATCGTCCACATAAAGGGGTTCTATTTCGAATTCGTGAAGGCGGAGGGCCGACAGCGGCGCAAACGCCGTTTTCTGTTCGGCTCGGCCAACGCCACGGAGGCAGCTTTTAGCGGCAAGATCAATGCGGAACTGATTGCCGATGTGGACCTCACGGCGGGAAATGACGCTGAACTTCTGGGTTATTTGGAAGCCGTGCGTGATGCCATTGATGGAGAGGGAGGCGGGCGCATCAAAGCCGCCTCGTTCGGGCCTCTGCAACATCCCCCGACGCTGCACATGCCATCGTTCAAGATTTTCCCGTGGTTAACGGAAGCCCGTGCGTTCGACACTTGGCTGCAAAGAGGCTTGCTGGCGGCAAAATACAGGGATGCACAACAATTCCTTAACGTCAGAGTCAAGCTGAAGAGCGCCCTGCCCAAGGATTTGGTGGCTGAAATTTTTGCAGATCAGGGGCTTGTTGATCTTGAGGCAAGAAATGCCGTGCGCTTCCCCTATATCGGCCAATTGCCGCTGGAGGAAAATGACGACAGCATTGCGAGCCAGTGGAAATCACAATACTGCGTCTGGACCCATCTTGGCGAATGGATGTCGAGCCAATGCCACCGCACTATTGGGCACACTCTGCGGGCGAAGTCGTCGCCAGCCCGAGAGGCGAAGGTCAACGAATTGCTCGACCATGCCGATGACAAGAAATGGAAAAGCAGTCGTCGTCAGGCTTTTCTCGGTGCCCTTGACCAGACTTGGCAGCGGTTGACGGCGGCGGAGATAAACCCGGCGGACTACCTGCTCAGCGATGGGAAAGGTGTTGACCGGGCTGCATTTACCAAGAAGTTCGACGACAAGATCAAAGCTGACCTGTGCTTGGCTGCGGATGAGGATTTCCGCAGTCGCTACGTGGACGGCTACGAGTTCGCCAAGCTCCCGCGTTTTCGTCAGGACACGGCAGCATGGAACAGCTTTGTCCGGTCATGGGGGGAGTCGATCGCTGTCGAAGCCGCGAAGCCAAACACCCGTTGCAAGGCTGCAAAAATCATCACCTCCGTGTTTGACGCCATGGGGCTGGATATTGCTGAGATGGACGCCGACGACATCACAGGCAAGCTATCGAAATCATGGGAGAAAACCGTTTCGGTAGCCGATGAGAAGAAGACCTTAGGCGAGTTCGTGTCCGGCTATTTCCAACCACCCCAGAAATAGGCCGACGCGGAACAGAAGTCATGTGTCGCGACAAGAATGATGATCGGCGACATGTGGGGGATTGACTGCCGAAGCCGATGAGAATAGCTCATATGTGGCGCACTTGATGCTGCGCAGATAGCGCTGCAATTGCAAATTACCTTGACTTTACCGGTCAGCATCTGTACAGTGCCAATTGAGGTTACCGTCTCATCAACGGTGGGGGTCGAGCCTCGTTAAACCTGATGAGTGCCTTCGGGCACACACGCCAAACCCCCACGACATCCCCCGGCATGGGACGCCCAACGGCATGGGCATGGTAACGCGTTCAATTGAGCGCGGGACACCGTGCGCGTGGGCCTTGTCGCCTTCCTTTCGTACACCTGTCCAGCCATAGCGGCACTTTGCCGCTCCATGCTCGGAACTCGATGGAGTCCGGCGTGGCCTATTCACGATTCAATCACCCGCTCAACCGCCCCCTTGCGTCGCCCCTGGTGCCGCAGCGGGGCGGTTTTGCATGACCGCATCTCAGGAGGAACACATGAGTAAAGCTGGTGGAATTCTCGGAATCATCGGGGGCATCTTCGGCATCATCGCCGCTATCGCCACCCTGTTCATGGGCGGGCTCGGCGCAGCCCTGGATGCCGATGGTGCCAAGCAGGTGATCGGCTTCGGATGGGGCGGCGTGCTGTTCTCGTTCGCCTCCATCGTGTTCGGCGCCGTGGCCTTCGCCAAGCCCAAGGGGGCTGGGATTGGCCTGATCGTGACCAGCCTTGCTGGGGCGGTGCTGGGTGGCACCTTTGTCGCCGTATTCATGGTGCTGTCGCTGGTCGGCGGCGTCCTCGCGGTTGCCGGGCGGAAAAAGACTGCCGAGACCGTGCTCGTCCCCGTGATCGAAGGCGCAGCCCCCACTCCCAAGACCGGCAAGTGGAAAAGGTTTGCCCTCGGGATCGTCGGCAGCCTCGCCGCGCTGATCGTCGGTCTCGCCGTCATCGGAGCCAACCAGCCAAGCACAACGGGAAGCGCCAAGACCGAGGCGAAACGCGATCCGCTTGATGCGCTGGCCACCGACGTTCCGGCGCCAATCGCCCCCGGCGGCGATCTGGCTGCGCTGTTCGCCTACGGAACAAAAAGTACTGATGTGCAGCGCGAAACCGGACTCGCCGCCATCAAGGGCAAGCTGGTGGCCTGGACGCTTCCGGTCTACGAGGTCAAGCGCAACGGCGACAACTACAAGATTCAGACCAGCGGCAGCCGAACCGCCATCGGCACCTACATCACCATCACCCCCCGCAATGACGAGGATCGACGGTTCATCGAATCGCTGACCACCGGTCAGCCGGTCGCTTTTCGCGGCATCGTCAAGGACGTGTTCATGCGCGACCTCGTGATCGCCCCGGCCATCCTCGACCGGCCCAAGGCGGTTGGAGCCCTTCCGCCGGTCGCCACGCCGGGTCTTGCGGTGGCCAGCGGTGGTTCGGACTGGACGTCCTATCAAGGGATGCACCCCTACACCTTCATCACCGACGCGCGGGTGCGCAGCCATATCGCCCCCAAGGTCGGCGAGAGCTACGCCCAATTGGTGGACCGTCTGAAAGTCAGCCAGGACATGACATTGGTCGATGGCTTCCTCGTCGGCCAAGGCTGCGCCGCGCATAAGTGTGGGACCGACGAAGCCTTCATCGCCCTCGACACCCGAACCGGTGCGTTCCTGGCCACCGCCGCCGACAGTGGCATCCTGACGGTGATCAGCGCCGCCGACCTTCCGCCTGGAGTTGGTGCCCTCTACAGCAATTGGGCGGAATCGTTCCAACCGAACTGACCGTCGCTGATTCGTCCGCACCAAGGGAGCCAGCGACATGCACATCAAGCCGGGGACCTGCCGCCATGATCATTGACGACCTGATGGCCCTGTTGGAGGGCTGCCACCACCGTGCCGAGGTCCGAATCGCGGTGAAGATCGGTGACGGCCCGCCGCTGGAGGCCGCCATCATCGGCATCACCAGCAGCAACCGGCTGCCGCCAGCCGCTCATGTCCCCGGACAGGGTGACCCGGAGCCCGATGTGGTCTGGGTGCTGAGCGGCGAACCGCTCGGCACCGTTACCGCCGACCATTGGAGGCCGGAATATCGGCGTGGGCGGTGAGCGTTGCCCCTGTACCGAAAAGGTCGCCGCAAGGCCGGTTTGAAAGCCCCGGATTGCCTGGGGTTCAGTCCGCGCCTGTCGGTGTACGGCAAACGGTTGTTTTCGGTACGCCCCGTTGACCGAGGAGGAACCATGATCTCCGAACCCAACCCCACCCCGTCCTACCGCGTCCCGAGCGGCACCATGGTCGATGGCTACCGGTTGATCCGGTGCATCGGTCGCGGATGGGAAAGCACCAGCTACCTCGCCACCGAGGAGACCGGCGAGGCGCTGCGCCGGGTCAAGCTGTACCGCTTTGCCGACCCCGACTATCTCGGCCTCACCGTCGAGACCTTTGCCCGGTTCCACTCCATCGGCATCGTTCCCTCCTGCTGCGGGATGGGCACGTGGCGGCGGAACCGCCGCAAGACAATCCGCTTCCTGGTGTTCGACTATATCAAGGGCAAGCCGCTGAAGGACATCCTGCGCCCCTGCCGCTGGCGTCGGTCGTGGCAACCGGCGGCGGCCCTGGGGGTGTTGGGAGGCATGGCGGCCAAGATCGCCGCCGTCCACAAGCTGGACCGGGCCGTGGGTGACTTCGAGCGCGGCGGCAACATCCTGGTACAGCCCAATGGTGACGCCATGTGGTGCGATCTCGATACCGGTTCCCCCGAGGAGCCCAACACCTCGTTCGAGGGCGACCGCGATCACTTCTTCACCATCCTCGACCTGCTCAGTGCTCACCAGCCGGAAGACGACACCGTGCGACGTGCCGAGCGGGCGCTCGCCCGCTTCCGCGACGGCGAGGTGACAGGCAGGACGTTCGGCTACATCGCCCGCGCCCTCGACCGTCTGCGGGAACTCAGTGGGATGGCGACCGTTTCTGACGTGCAGGTGCCAAACCCATGACCGAGGAGGTGAATATGGTTTCCCGGATCAATCGCCGAACCGCCCTCAAATGGGGAGGCGCCGCCCTGCTGTCGGCACTGCTGCTGCCGAACAGGGCAAGGAGCGATGACGGTACCGGTCAAGCCGCCATGGATGGCGCGGTGCGGTCCTATCGCCTGCCCCTGACCCCGGTGCCGGATGGGGTCGAGATGGCGGTGCCGCCGGACTTCATGACCGCGCTCGCCCCCGATGGATGTGCTCAATGGGCGGCCTTCCGGGCGTTCGACCGACCGGCGCTGATCCTGTTCCCCGCCCAGGATATGGAGACCGTCGAATCGCTGGTGGAGGCCCTGTTCGGCGCCACGGACAGCATCACGGGTGAGCTGCTGTCCTCCCTTGTGCTGGCGGATGCGCGGGAGGTCATGCGCGGGGACCGGCCTTTCGGCATCGCCACCCTCGACCACGACCTTGTTGCCCATGCCGGGCTGTCGGACGTGGTGGAGCTTGTCCAGTTCCCCGGCCATGGCCTGCTGCTGGCGCCAAACGCCGACGGAATTCGTCTCTATCGCCCCGATATCGCAATCTGACTGGAGAGCAATGCCATGACGAAGCTGATCAGGCTTTCGAACATCGTCTTTCTCGACATTGAGGCCAGCGGACTTGGCGAGGGCTGCTATCCCATCGAGGTCGGACTGGTGCATGCCTCCACCCTGATCGGCTGGTCGGCGCTCATTCGGCCTGCCGTGGTTTGGCGGGACGGCGGCGTTTGGGACGACGGGGCGGAAGACCTCCACGGCATCGGCCAAAGCCAGCTCGACGCCGAGGGCTGGGATGTCATGGACGTGGCGCGGGCGTTGAACGAGGCGCTGGGCGGCAAGGCCGTCTTCAGCGACGCACCGGAGTTCGACCGGCACTGGCTGGACATGCTGTTCGAGGAAACCGTCATCGAACCTGCATTCCATCTGCGCTCGGTCACCACCTTGATCAAAGGTGGCCCGGCCTTGGTGGCGGTCGATGCGCCGATCCCGGCTGCGGCGGCGGAACCGTCACCGCCATCCCGTCACCGCGCCAAGGACGATGCCATGGCCCTCGCCCTGGCGTTCTGGAAGACGTTGGTCGTGCCCGAGTCGCTCATCCTGTTCAAGCCCCCGCAAGATTGAGGCGAACAAGGTGATGCCCAAAATCGTTCGACCCCCAGAGGATACTGGAGATGTCAGACCATGAGCACATGTCACGATCTCATGCACCTTCATATCGCCACCGCCCAATCGATGGCCGATGCGGAAACCCGCAACGACCATCTCCGTGAGGCGGCGGTAGCAATGGCGGCGGTGGGCGAGGTCAATTTGGCGCGGGATATTCTGCCATGCATCGACGATGCCGTCTTTCAATGCTGGGGGTGGGTGGAGGTGGCCCTGTCCTTGGCCCGGACAAGGCACTTGGCCGCAGCTTCAGTGCTGGATACGGCAACTGCCAGCTTGGCCGACACGATCACCATCGACGATGACCTCCGCGCGGAACTGACGGCTCGACTGGCAATCGCCACGGCCCTTATCGGCGACGTGGATTTCGCCGGTCATCACATTGATGAGGCTCTGGCAAGATTATCGGGCATACCCGGAAGGGAGGAAAGAACAGAGGTCGCCGCCCTGATTATCGAAGCGGCTGCCCTGGTCGGTCGCTCCAATGCCCTGGTGATCGGCAGGGAAACCGCGATGACGGCGATTGAAGAGGAATTCTGCGATCCGAAAGGCCACTACTGGAAAGGCGAACGGTGCGCGACATTTCTGGCCGCTGCTCTCTACGGGATTCAAAAACACGCTGAGGCCCGCGCCCTCATTCAATCGACTGCAATGTGGGTGGTTGCCGGAATCGGCGACCAGGACACGCAATGCTCGCCGCTCCGTGGGGCCATGAGCCTGCTGGAATTGGCGACCAGCACGGCGGATATGGGGGACGTGCCGCTCGCCTGTCATGTCGCGGGAATGGCGTTGGGATTGCGGAATCATCCCGATGTCCGGTTCAAGGCGGACTTCGACCCGGATGGGACTTACCTGCCGTTTGTAGAATTCTTCAATGCTTGCGCGTATGCACAGGCAAAATCAGGTCAAGAACCGCAAACCATTGAATCAATGAGATTTGCTCGTGAGCTTGAATGCCGTGAAGGCAAGTACTTCATTGGAATTCTGCGAAATGATGAATGGACAACGATACCACGAAGATTGAGGCAGTTTGAAACTCTGCTGGTAATCGGCCGATTGGCCGAGGCGAAGACCTGTCTGGTCCGCGCCGGGCTGCTATTCGAGCGGGCCTGGGAACGGACGCGCCAACATGGCCGAGAGATCGACAGCGATCTGTATCCTCTGGTGAAGATCGCTGGCGGTTGGGCGAGGTTGGAGCGCGACCTCCGGGCTGCGGAGGCATCACCATGACGCGCGATGGGTTCGCGGCCTACCTCCCGCCGGAAGTGCTACAGACCACCCGACCGTTGTCGTTGGGCGATGCCGCTTCGGACGCCTACTCAAATTTTTCCCGCTTCCGCACGGACCTGATGGCTGACCTTGGGCACGTTGCTCGCTTGGAGGCGAGAAGGGAGCCGTTCGAAGCTTTCGCTGCGGTCCATACGGCCCCCTACCTGGATGCGATCCGCCGGGACGCCGAGGGAACCATCACCAACGATGAGGTGCATCCCTACCATGACATCAATCGCGGGCTGACGCGCGATCATCGTGATGCCCCCCTTCTTTCGGAGTCAGCCCCATGATCATCGGTCAGCCTCGCGAATCGAAGCCAACTCAATCCAAGAAGCCCCTAAAGCCCCAGCCGATAGAGGCCCTGGAGAAGGCACGCCCCCGCATCCAGAGGGCGTTCTTTCATTGGCTGGTTCAGAACCGGCATCGGCTGGCGCTCGATCTCCTGATCAAAAAGCGTACCGACCGCTATGCCGACTTCTCATTCGTGGGCATCAACCACGCCATATCAGCAGGTTTATCCGACCATAGCCTAAGTGTCGTCATCGAGTATGAAGGCGAGTGCCTGGATATGTTGATAAGCCTGGACTGTGTCATAAAGCATGGACGCGCCGGATACTTCTGCGATCTCTGTGAAGATTATCATTCAGGAACCTATCCTGGCGAGGAATTCACCAAGGTTTTCCCAACCCGTGCAGAGGTATGGGCAGCGGATCTCTTCGAACCATTTCTCGAATGGGTCAACGACAAGCTTGCTCCTGCCCGATGGCTCGGCCTGTACGGAACCGAGGGAGCAACTTGGGCTCGTCTGGAGGACAAACCTCCAGAGGGGAAAGGCGCCGCGTGCTTAATCGCCCTTCTCCCTTGCCGCCGTGGTTCGACTTCGATCATCGGCTCCCCCTGAACCTGGAGGTATTCCCATGCAACGTCGCAACTTTCTGACCACCACCGCCGTTAGCTTGATCGGCACCGGCCTTACCGTTCCGGCTATCGCCGCTCCTACGGTCATCGGCAACGACCGCAAGACTTGGGCGGGACGCGACCTCTCCGGGCTGGTGCTGAGAGACATGGACCTAGCCGGTGCCGATCTGCGGGGCTGCCGGATGAACGGCACCGATTTCCGTCGTGCCGATCTGCGGGACGCCCGGCTTGACCAAGCCAATATCGCCGGAAGCAGATTCGATGGCGCCAGGATGACCGGTGCCTCGCTGGAGGGGGCTACGATCACGGGGACTTCGTTCCGCTACGCCAATCTGACCGGTTGCACTATCGGTGGCGCCACCATCACGGACACCTACTTCGAACACGCCGAGATGACCGGCACCAGCTTTCGAGGAACACAGTTCGCCGACCTTGTCGGCTTCGATCATGCGGTGCTGGATGCCGCAGATTTCCGCGATACGATGCTCTCGGGCATGATGATGTTCGAGAATTGCCGGATGGCGGGTGCCGTATTCGCCGGGATAAAGTGCCTGCCGTGGATCGAGAGTCCGGCATCGAGCCTATTTTTCGACGGCGCCGACGCCCGGCGGATCGACCTCAGCGGAATCAAGGCCAACATCTCCGGTGAAGGCGCGAGCTTCCAGGATGCTATCCTCGTTGGGGCCGACTTCTGCCTTCGCCATCCCGAAGCCTCGCCAGACGGGTCCAGGTGGACCGGGGCAAATTTCAGCGGAGCCGATCTCCAGGGGGCAAACCTTGCTCCGATGTTCTTCAACGACGTGGTGATAGGGAGGCGGGGGGCCGAGTTCAGGCCACCGTTGTTCATCGGCGCCAACCTCGTCGGGGCGACACTCGACTTCCGCATTAAGGACGAGCTTGGACGACCGGAAAACCGGGCGCGGCTGATCGAACGCTTCGTCAACGTCCCCGACACGATTTTCGTAGGTGCCGTCTTTGGCAACACCCGGATCAATGGCAAACTGCGCGGCTGATGCCGTCACCGGAGCGACCGACATGTATCTCACCAAGTCCCGCTACCTTGCCGGTCTCCAGTGCCTGCGACGGCTATGGCTTACCGTGAACCAGCCACCGGACTGGGCGGAACCGGCATCAGGGTCATCCCAGGACATCGGCATCGAGATCGGCCTCAAGGCCCATCTGCTGTTTCCCGGTGGCGTGCTGGTCGATGAGATGCCGTGGCAGCATGAGGAGGCCGTGGCCCGCACCAAGGCGCTGATGGCCGACCCATCGGTCCCGGCGATCTTCGAAGCGGCGTTCGAGCAGGATGGTATCCGCGTCCGGGTCGATGTGCTGGAGCGTCTGCCGCGCGGGCGCTGGGGACTGCGCGAGGTGAAAAGCAGCGGCAGCGTCAAGGACCATTACCTCGACGATGTCGCCATACAGATGCATGTCCTGGCGGCAGCCGGGCTTCGGCTGGCCTCGGTCGAGGTGCTCGTTGTCAACAAGGCATACGTTCGTGGCGAAGGCAGCATCTCATGGACCGAGTTCTTCCTCCGGGAGGACGTCAAGGATCAGGCTTCCGCCCGATTGGACGGGATCACCGACCGCATCGCCGAGCAGATGGCGGGCCTGCGCAAACGCAAGGAACCGATGGTCGATCCGGGATCGCACTGCTCCTCGCCCTACGCCTGCGACTATTGGGACCGCTGCACCGCCGACAAGCCGGAAGATTGGGTGGCGCGGCTCCCTCGCATGAAGGAAGCTGGCCGCGACGCGCTGAAGGCCGCCGGTATCGAAGCCATTTCGGCCATCCCCGAGGATTTCCCGCTGACGAACAAACAGAGCATCATCCGCGATGTCCTGGTGAGCGGTCGCCCGTTCGTCGCGCCCGATCTGGCTCGGTTGCTTCAGGGCTTCGCGGCTCCCGCCCTCTATCTGGATTTCGAGGCCTTCGCCCCGACGATCCCTCTGTATGCCGGAACCCATCCGTTCCAAACCATCCCGTTCCAGTGGTCGCTGCACCGCCTGGACGCCGATGGCGTGTTGAGCCATCAGGACTTCCTGGCCGATGGAACGACGGACCCGCGACGGGAATTTGCGGAATCGCTGATCCGGGCGGTCGGGACGGAGACGACGCCGATCATCGTCTATTCCCCTTACGAACAGACCCAGCTCAAGACGCTGGCGGCACAGTTCGAGGATCTGAAGGCCCCCATCGACGCCATCATTACCCGCCTCCGGGACTTGCTGCCGGTGGTGCGCGGTGCCGTTTACCACCCCGGATTCAACTTCAGCCATTCGATCAAGACGGTCGGTCCCGCCCTGTGCCCGGATTTCAGTTACGGCGACCTGGACCAAGTGGCCGATGGTCTGGCCGCCTCGAATGCGTTCTATCGCTTGGCATCCGGCGGACTCGGTGCCGAAGCGGCGGGCGAATTGCGCCAAGCGCTGCTGGCCTATTGCGAGCGGGACACCCTGGCGATGGTGGAGGTGCATCGGGCGTTGGTCAGGATGGCGGCTGGAGCGGGCACGGCATAGGGCGTCCATGACGACGACCGGCTCTTACCGGCTTGCTCGCTGGATGGCCTCGGCCTCGGACGCCAAAGCGGCAGGAACCTGACCGATCACCGCCGAGAACAGGGATTCGACATCGGGCAGCGCCGCCTGAACCTCAGCGGCGGTGGGACCAATGTCATCGTCACCGGGATAACGGCTGATGATGTACCAGCGCGAAACATAGCTGAGCGGAAACGGCGCGGCGACCAGAACCGGCCAGTGGCGGCGGGCCAGTTCCGCCAGGGTGTTGAGGTCGTGGGTCTTCCGCACATCCTGGCGGGCGACGACGAGCAAGGCCTTCAGGCTCTTCTCGATGGCCTGCTGGAGATGGAACGCGGCCTGCATCGCGATACCGTCGCGCAACAACACCCGCACGGCCCGGATATCGTCCATGGCCCGGTCAAGCCAGCGCAGGGCGTCCTGCCACTGGATGATGTCCTGCTCGTCAGGCCCGCTCATAGACCGTCACCCCATCACGCAGCACGGTATGAGCGAACGAACCGATGGCGCGAGCGCGCGAGGCCAGGACGGAGGCCCGGTAGGGAATGATATCGACAGGATCGTGATAGCCTTCCCTGGCGGCCTGGATCGCCTTGGCCGATAGCATTTCCGGCGGTGTGTCGTCATCCAACTCCACCACCAGATCGATGTCGCTGTCCGGCCCGGCATCGCCATGCGCCAGCGAACCGAACAGGATCACCCGGCGGGGATGGAAGAAGGACACCACGGAATCCAGCAGCGCGGGCGGAACGGAAGGTGACGGTGCGACCGAGGCGGCCATGGAGAAATCCTGTCGGCGGAATGAACTGCCCCGAACTATAGCACGGCGTTGGGCTGTGTGTCGCAGAGGTCTCTGCAAACGCATGATCTCCACATGCCTCGCTGATTGAGAAGGAACCATGATCTTCGAACCCTCTGGGACAGCAGCAGTGACTGAACCTCATATTCTGCCCCCCGTATCCCCCTACTTTATTTCATGTGCGCTCCGAACCGTGCCGAACGACCTAATTACACAGATCTAAGTTGTATTCCATCGCCAAATCAAGTGCAGAGCTCCATTCGACATAGTCAAGGTAGATTATATTTGGAACCTTCCCGCTGGCGTTAGGGACGCTGCAAAACCAGCTGAACAAGAAGAGTTCAATGTTTGCCTCTAGAGCAAATAAATAAACAGCCGTCGGCACCGTCACTGTCCATGACAGCAAAAACATGTCGCAAGGCGTTGTTTTGTCTGCGCAGACGCCATCGAATTTGCCGTACTGCGCGGATTGGTCGTATGCGACATATTCAGAGATCAGTGAGTCGGAATATTTATCCCAGACGGTGATGTCTCCTTGGTAGCAGTAGCCCTTGTCCGTCCCGTCGCGGTATAAGAAAAATCCATCGCCGGGCACGGAGGGTAAATCCCAATCCATGGCGAGGATAATTCTGCCTCCAATAACGTTGTTGCTCGAATCCCTCAGCAGGAGTTCCTTGTACGGAACATCGGCAAGCCGCGTGGTTAGTCTCGCGTTTTTATAAAGCCATTTATCTAGGTGGGTTGTTATTAAGGTCTTGAGTTTGTCGTACTGGGCAAATCCAGTGGGGGTGGCGGGCTTGTCAAAATCGTTGAATTGGGAGAATTTCAGAATCACCACCTCCTGGTGATCCGTGACTGTCATGAATTTCTCTATGCTAGAAAGAACTTCTGTTACATTTGGCCCCCATGTTGGGCCGTGATAAATATATATCTCTCCAGTGCTCTTGTCATATCTCGGCCTTATGTCGAAATACCTTGATCCGCATTCGAGTTGGCCATTGATATCTTTGTCCTGGGTCTTTCCGAGGAATGAGGCGTAGCCGTCGAACCAGTTGTACATTCCGGCGTCATGCGAGCCGGGCATGACCCAGTCCTTGAAGCCCTTGTTCATAAAGGGTTTCGGTTTCGACATCGTGTCGGCGGCCAGTTTTTTCATCCAATTGGCTCCGTCCCAACTACTCCACCAGAACCCCAAGCCATCGACCGTCGCCAGCTTTCTCCGCTGCTCGTTGTGCGCCGAACCGAACAGGCTTTGCCGTACCACCTTCTGGTCGGCCCAGGCCATCATGACGGTTCTGCCCGGCCCCTGAAACAAGGCGGGGCTGCCATCGGAACGGAACGCGGCGCCAGCGCCGACGACCGGCTGGGATGGCGCCCAGCAAATGCCGGTGGCGCCGGTCAGCGACTGGCGAAGGGTTCCGTCGGCATTCTTCCACACCATCATGATCGCACCGTCGGCGAAAGCGAGGCCGGGCGCTTCCGCACTGCAAAAGATCTCCGCTCCGAATTGGGCCTTGGCTTGCGACGACCACACCAGGACCGGTTGATCGTCATTTGTCGGATTTGCCTGCGAGCAGCATAGGGCATACTTGCCGTTTGTCAGGACGGTATCCTTCCAGGCAAGGAACAGACTGTCGGCGAATTCGATTAGGGCGGGACAGCCGGACGTCGCGAACATCTTCTTGTCGGTGCCACTGAGCGGAATCGAGTCGCGCCAGGACGCCCAGCCGGGGTTGTAGGCGGAAAACTGGATGGTCCCATCTGCTGGGTTGCGCCACACCATGACTATTTGGCCCCCGATCGCGGCGACGCTGGGGCTGCAATCGGACTTGAACACCGTGAAAGGTGACCGCGCTTGGCTGGGATTGTCCCATTGGCCTGCGTCCAGGTCGTAGGTGGCATGATAGAGATTGGTGTCGCTGCCGACACCTCTCCATACCATGAAGACGGCGGCATCCCCCAGAGCCAAGGCGGGCACGCCCCCTGCGGCGAACGTGCCGCCGTCCCCGCCGGCAATCTTCTTGCCCTCCCAGCCGTCGGCGGAGGATTGTGCGTAACAGATCTCCGTCGAACCGGGCTCGACCCAGGCCATGAACAGGCTGCTTCCAGCGTTGACGACGGCTGGCCCTTGGGCGGAGGTATAGCTGCTGTTGGCGACTTCGGCAGATGACCAGAGGTCGCCTCGAGGATAGCAGATCCACTTGCTGAGGGGGCCATTGCTCCGTGACCCGATCCTGCAAGGAAGACCGGTTTCACCGGTGAACACGTTTCCACCGTTAAATGAATTCCTGCTGACCGTAAACGGTGCCGTCCAGCCCTTTTCCGGCTGCAACGGATCGAGGGTCGCTTGAAAAATATTACCGACATCGTAGGTATTGAGGAAAACTATCGGTAAACCGTCCATCGTGCGTACGAGGGTCGTCGATGGTTCGCTCCCTGAAATATTGATGGGCTGGGCCAACGACCAAGCCCTCGGGGGCATTTCGTCGCGGGGCAGGCTCCGTGAATAATAGTTGCAACCACCGTCCGACCACATCAGCAGAAAATAAGAGCCTGCAAAAATGATTGACGGACGGCAAGATGATGAGAATGCCTTATTGTCAGGCCCTTGCAGAATTGTCTGCGCAGTCCAGGCATTCCCTTCATGGCTGTAAGACGATATGAACAAACGGCTGTCGTTGTCCACCCCCTTCCATACCATGACGGACTTTTTTCCGACGGGAACGACGTAAGGAAAAACCGAGGTGGCGAATTCGACCCCGTCCGCTGCGGCTGTCCGCTGCGGCGACCAATACTCCTCTTTATTTTCATCCTTGAAAGTAAACGTTGAATACCAGATGTTCTGGTTCTTATTGGCGCCCCGCCAAACCATGAGGACGCCGGACTGTAGGGCCGCCAGCGAAACTTCGCTGGCGGTGCCGAACTTCTGGCCGTCGCTGCCTTGCGCTCGCTTGCATGGACCCCAGATGCCGTCGGCGCACTGCGCGTAATAGATCTCGTCATTGGCCCTGAATGCCATGAAGAGGCTGCTTCCGAGATTGATGACGGTCGGGCTGCAATAACCGCCATAATCGAGATTTAGGGGGATGTATGGCGACCAGAGATAGGTATCGTTGAAGCTCGGTGATTGCCCTTCGGTCATGGCGCTGCCCCCGTATCGGTTGGTGATCGCCTCCCCAAAATCAAGCGATCCAAATTAGCAACAAACCGGTTTCATGGCGAAACAGAGGGGGGGGGGGGCATTGCGCCATCTGACGCAATAGAGCGGGGCGCAGCCCCCCCCCTCCCCCTTAGAACCTGTAATCAACCCCCAGCCGCAAAGTATGCGCCTGAAGATCGAACGATTGATCAATGACGGGGTTAGCGCCGATACTGCCTTTCGAATGAACCCGACCGAAGTCGGTGAAGGCATATTCACCCTTGACGGCCCACGCCTCGCTGAGGGCATAACTCGCGGCACCACTGAGCATCAGGCCGGGCTTGAGTTCAGCTCCACTCCCGCTTTCGTGCGTGTTGTAGTCATCGTTGAAGGTGTGGGAGACTCGGATGCGGGTCAACGCTAGCCCGACCCCGCCCTGAAACAGGAACCGGTCGATCGCGTAGCCAAGCTTGGGGACAACGCTGAGCATCCAGTCCGTGGCAATTGTCGTATGTAGATCGAAGCCCTTGCCAAGGTTGGCGGCGTTGACGTACATCCCGCGACGGTCCTGGGAGGCTTGGGTCTTGAACAGTCCTAACCCGAATTCGATTCCTGGGACAAAGTTCCCCATCTGGTAATTGTATCCGGTCTTGATGCCGACATCGACTACGCCTGAAGTCAGGTCGCGAGCGCCGACGGTTCGAGCCACGCCGTCATTTCCCGTGTTCCAATAACCGCTGGCGGCGTAAAACCCAGAGGTCGCCATTTTCCCGCCCCCGATCCCGACACCACCGCCGAGGTGGCCGCCAAGATAAACTCCGCTCCAGTCATGTTCGGATGACATCTCAGCGGCAGAGACCGGCTGCGACAACACCGCCACAGCAGCGACCACCGCCATGATGCGCAATGCACTCATTACCCCACCCCCCACCCGATGTTTGATCTCTCTCTTTCCTACCTCACCCCGCTATAGTAAGCCATCCACAATTCACCGTCTTTTTGTGACATTAGTCGCCATTTAAATGAAGGGGGGATTGCCGGATGAGTGGAGAAGCGAAGACATAGTCGAACGAGCGAACTGAACGGATTGGCCGTCCCACCCCGGCTTTTTCCTGCCTCCGGCAGCAGTTCTAATTATGGAACGAAAGGGGATTCCCAAGGCGGGAGAAGTCTGACTCAATAGGTTGTGTGGAACGGCTCGATTCATACATAGCGGCGCTGCGTGCGCGGTGCGATTTTCTGCCGGACAAGCGGGAGGGTC
>CAIUSV010000035.1 GCA_903901915.1 uncultured Rhodospirillaceae bacterium
CCGGCGGCGCCGGCACCGAGGACCACGTCGTCACCGGCGCCATCGCCGCCACCGACCTGGACGGCGACGCCCTGACCTATGCCCTGGGCGACCATCCGCCGGCCCACGGCACCGTCGAGCTGGCGCCCGACGGCAGCTATACCTTTACCCCAAATGCCGACTGGAGCGGCAGTGACAGCTTCTCCGTGCTGGTCAGCGACGGCCACGGCGGCATCACCAGCCGCACCGTCGATCTGACCGTCGCCGGTGTCGCCGACGCTCCCGACCTGACCACCCACGCCGCCACCATCGATCTGTCGGACGGCGCCGGCGGGGTGCTGACCGGCACCAGCGGCGACGACGTCCTGCGGGGCGGCGGCGGCGGCGGCGGCCTCCACCGGGTGGCGCTCGACATCGGCGACCTGCTGGCCGACACCGACGGCTCCGAACATCTCGGCGCCGTGACCATCACCGGCATGCCGGACGGCGCCACCCTGTCGGCGGGCATCCACAATGCCGACGGGTCGTGGACGCTGTCGTCCGACCAGTTGACCGGCCTGACCCTGGCCACCACCGCCAGCACCGATTTCGATCTCGGCGTCACCGCCAGCGCCATCGAGACCGCCAACCTCGATACCGCCCTGGCCCACCAGACGCTCCACGTCGGCTTCTCCGGCCTGGGCGGCGGCAACGACACCCTGAGCGGCGGGCTCGGCGCCGACCTGCTTGACGGCGGCGGCGGCAACGACGTGCTCAACTACAGCACCGACGCCACCTGGGGCGGCGGCTGGTATGCCCACGATGTCGGCAGCCCCGGTACCGCCGGCAGCGGCGATCTGGTCGCCATCGCCGGGCTGGGCCAGAGCAACGACATCTTCATCGGCGGCGACGGCGCCGACACCCTGGTCATGGGCGGTGGCAACGAAGCCCTGTTCCTCGACGACCAATACAGCCGGATCAACCCCACCGTCGACATGCAGCCGCGCATCCAGGGCATCGAGACCATCCTGGCCGGCGCCGGCAACGACGTGGTCGATATGACCAGCGAGCATTACGCCTACGGCGACGTCACCATCGACGGCGGCGCCGGCAACGACGTGATCTGGGGCAACGCCGGCCATGACATGCTGATCGGCGGCACCGGCAATGACATCCTGCACGGCGGCGCCGGCAACGACACCCTTTATGGCGGCGCCGGCAGCGACATCGTCGATGGCGGCACCGGCAACGACACCATGATGATGAACGCCGACGGCACCTGGGGCGGCGGCTGGTACGCCTGGGATGCCGGCAGCCCCGGCGTCGGCGGCAGCGGCGATCTGGTGCCGATCCTGGGCAAGGGCCAGAACACCGACGTCTTCCACGGCAGCGCCGGCACCGACACCATCGTCATGGGCGACGGCGGCCAGGCCCTGTTCCTCGACGACCAGTACAGTCCGACCCCGGCCGCCGGCCCGCGTTTCGACGGCGTCGAAAGCATCCGGGGCGGCAGCGGCGACGATGTCATCGATCTGACCAGCGCGGTCTACGGCTATGGCAACGTCACCATCGACGGCGGCGCCGGCAACGACGTGATCTGGGGCAACGCCGGCAACGACGTGCTGATGGGCGGCGCCGGCAACGACACCCTGCACGGCGGCGCCGGCGACGACCTGTTCCTGCTTGACGCCTTGGGCCACGACACCGTCGATGGCGGCGCCGGCAAGTGGACCGACACCATCGACCTCAGCGGCATCGTCGCCGAGGGCCACACCGTGGTGGTCGAGGCCGAGCATGGCCAGGATTGGGTCGTCAGCGCCGACGACCACGGCGCCCATGTGCGCGGCCTCGGCCACGACGTCTCCGGCCAGGTGCTGGTCGATGGCGAGGTCAAGATCGACTTCGGCAACATCGAAAAGATGACCTGGTAGGGCGAAGCGATGGGCGCGGGGTAAACATCCCCCCGCGCCCTTGCTGCCGGCCACCAATACGCGAAGGTCATATTTACCGCTGTGCGGCAAGGTGGTCTGATGGCGGCCTTACCGACCGCGAGCGCGCCATGGCCGAAGCCAGACTCCGCCCTTCGATTCCGCCCCGCCCTTCCAGCATCGACGAGATCATCGTCGGCGACCCCGCGGAGGTGACGCGGTTGGACTTGGCGGGGCGCTGGCTGGAGACGCTGCCCGACGACATCGACCGTCTGGTCAATCTGGAACTTCTGGGTGTTTACCACAATCGCTTGACCACGCTGCCGGAGGGGTTGGCGCGCCTGGGCAGGTTGCAGTTCCTGGCTATTAACGCCAACCCGCTGGAAGCCCTCCCCGCCGCGCTG
The DNA here is from genome assembly GCA_903901915.1 of uncultured Rhodospirillaceae bacterium. Taxonomy (GTDB): domain Bacteria; phylum Pseudomonadota; class Alphaproteobacteria; order Rhodospirillales; family Magnetospirillaceae; genus Phaeospirillum. The sequence goes on from CAIUSV010000035.1 coordinate 2,291, forward strand.
ATCCTTCCCCGATTAGCCTATGTTCTCGCCGATACCGCCACGCCGGGACTCGAAGCCTTCCTGGCCCGCCATCACGGCATAATTCATATGCATCTCTACGGCCCCGCCCCCACCGACCTGCTCGAACGCCTGCCCGACCACTGCCCCAATCTCCGGTCTCTGAACCTTATCGCCCCCGGCCGCGATCTGCCGGCGGCCCTGGGGCGGCTGCCGGACGGGGTTGATCTGGACATTGGAGGGTCCATCACCTTCCCCGAACCGCTGGCGTCGCTGGCCGGCGACAGCGGGGCGCTGCGGTCCTATCTCCGCAGCCGGCAACGGGGCGAGGTCAAGTCGTTCGAGGCCAAGCTGATCCTGGTGGGCGAGGGCAAGGTGGGCAAGTCCACCCTGGCCCATGCCCTGTTGGACAAGCCCTTCGTCGCCGATCGCGCCACCACCCACGGCATCGAACGCCATGCCCTGCACCTGCCCCATCGGGTGGCGGGCGGGGGGGCGATCACCCTGAACATCTGGGATTTCGGCGGCCAGGACGTCTATCGCATCACCCATCAGTTCTTCTATTCCAGCCAGGCGGTGACGCTGTTGCTGTGGCATCCCCGCCGGGGGGTGGAGGATTGCCAGGTCGAGGACTGGCTGCGCCGGCTGCGCGCCCGCCTGGGCAAGACGGCGCGGGTGATCGTCGTCGCCACCCATTCCCACGAGGGCCGCTGCCACGACATCGACCGGGCGGCGCTGGAGGCGGAATTCGGCGCCATGCTGGTGGACTGCGTGGCGGTGAACAGCGAAGACGGCGACGGCATCGCCAGGCTCAAGGCCCTGATCGCCGACACCGCCGCCGGCCTGCCCCAGATGGGCGGAATCTGGCCCCGCGATTGGGTCAAGGTGCGCGATGCCCTGGCGGCGCGGCGCGAGGCCGAGCCGTTCATCGGCTGGGACGAGTACCAGACCCTGTGCGCCAAGGTCGGCATCAATGATCAGCGCCAGCGCGAGGTGCTGGCCTGGCTGCTGCACGAATTGGGGCACATCATCCATTTCGCCGACGAGGCGACGCTGAAGGACACCATGGTGCTGGACGCCGAATGGGCCAGCAAGGCGGTCAGCCGGGTGCTGGAGGACGTGACCACCATCACGGCCGGCGGCGTGCTCGATCACCGCCGGCTGGCCGAGATCTGGGGCAGGCCCGGCCCCGACGGCCCCGGCTTCGACCACGTCCACCATCCCTTCTTCCTGCGGCTGATGGAACGGTTCGACGCCAGCTATCGCATCGTCCACCCCACCACGGGCGAGACCAACCACAGTCTGGTGGCGCAGATGCTGCCCACCGCCCGGCCCTCCACCCTGCCGTGGACGGCGGCGGACGCCCTGCCCGAGGGCATGCGGCAATTGCGCCTGGAATGCCGGCTGCGCGACGAGGCGCCGGGGCTGATGCCGTGGCTGGTGGTGCGCACCCATCGCTATTCCAACCGCCTGCATTGGCGCGGCGGCGCCCATCTCCACTACCCCGAACATCAGTCCGAGGCGCTGGTGGAGGTGTTGCCCCAGAACCGCCTGTCGCTATGCGTGCGGGCGCCCCATCCCGACCATTTCTTCGCCCTGCTGCACGACGGCATCGAAACCCTTCTGCGCGAGCGCTGGCCCGGCCTCAAACCGGTCTTCGCCATCCCCTGCCCCCAGGTCGCCGACGACGGCGGCGCCTGTCCGGGCTGGTTCGATATCGCCACCGCCCGGCTGGCCCGGAGCAGGGAAATAAGGACCATCCAGTGCCATAGCTGCCTGGAGGGTCAGGACGTGTCGCTGCTGCTGACCGGCTTCGCCGCCCCCGGCGACCCGATGGATGTCCGGCTGGATCGCATCGAAGGCAAGATGGACGGCCTGACCGAGCGCGCCCGCGAATTGCGCCTGCTGCTGCGCGGCCTGACCAGCGACGTCCGCGACTGCCCGCCGCTGTTCACCCTGTTGCCTCGGGACCGCGCCGCCTGGAACCCGAAGAGGATGGTCGACCAGGCCTATATCCTGACCCTGTGGTGCACCCACCCCGGCCACGAACATCCGGTCGCCGGCGCCAGCTATACCGTCACCCTGGCCAAGGAATGGTTCGCCACCGCGGCGCCCTACCTGTCCGTCACCCTGAAGGCCCTGCGCCTGCTGGTGCCCCTTGGCGACGCCGCCATCCTCACCCAACTGGATTCGCCCGCGATCAAGGCCGATCTCAACCTGATGGACAAGTTCGCGGCGGCATTACCCGCCGATGTCGCGACCGGCGAACGCAGCCTGGATGGCGGCGACAGCCCGTTGCGCGCCGAAAACGCCCTGCTGCGCTGGCTGGCCGCCACCTTGGCCGACTCGGACACCAAGCGGCGATTCGGAGGGCTGCGCCGGGTGCAGGACAAGGCGTCGGGCGATATCCATTGGGTGTGCGACGAGCATGCCCGCGCCTACGATCCCGGACCGGTGGAACTGCCGCCGCCGGCCTGATTCCCCCTCCTACTCCCGGCGGGTTGGAATATCCCGCCGAAAAGTGTGGTCTCCCCCCGTTGACTTGTCGGGCGCGAGGGTCTAAACCATTGCCCCATCGCCGCATGGGGACCGAACCGGTCCCCATGATCGTCCGTCCTTCAGGGGTTCGCACGCCATGACAACGCGCAACCGGCCACTTTCCCCCCACCTCCAGGTCTATCGGCTGCCGCTGCTGGCGCTGATTTCGATCACCCACCGCGCCACCGGCGTGGCGCTGGTCGTCGGCACCTTCCTGCTGGCCTACTGGCTGGGTTCCGCCGCCTATGGTCCCGCCGCCTACGCCGAGGCGCGGGGCGTCATCGGGTCGCCCATCGGGCTGATCTGCATGCTGGGGTGGACGGTATCGCTGTTCTATCACCTGCTGAACGGCGCCCGCCACCTGCTGTGGGACATCGGCAAGGGCTTCGAGATCCCCGCCGCTTACAAATCGGGCTACTTCGTCCTCGCCGCCACCGCGGTGCTGACGGTGTTGGCCTGGTCGCTTGGTTATTGAGGAGGCAGCCGACATGAGTCTCAGGTCTCCCTTGGGTCGCGTTCGCGGCCTCGGCTCCGCCAACGAGGGCGTGGGTCATTTCGTGGCACAGCGCCTGACCGGCCTGCTGCTGATTCCGCTGGGGTTCTGGTTCGCCTGCTCGGTGATCGGCCTCACCCACGCCGATTTCGCCCAGGTCAAAGGGTGGATGGGCCGTCCCGGCAATGCCGCCTTGCTGCTGCTGACCATGCTGGCCACCGTGCATCACGGCCAGTTGGGCGTCCAGGTGGTGATCGAGGACTATGTCCACTGCGAGTGCAAGAAAGTCGCCTCGCTGATCGCCACCAAGCTGATCGCCGCCTTCCTTGCCGTCTTCATGACGGTGTCCGTCCTGAAAGTCGCTGTGGGAGTCTGACGCAATGGCCGCCTACAAGATCATCGACCACACCTATGACGTGGTGGTCGTCGGCGCCGGCGGCGCCGGCCTTCGCGCCACCATGGGCATGGGACAGGCGGGGTTCAAGACCGCCTGCATCACCAAGGTGTTCCCCACCCGCAGCCACACCGTCGCCGCCCAGGGCGGTATCGGCGCCGCTCTCGGCAACATGGCCGAGGATAACTGGAAGTGGCACATGTACGACACCGTCAAGGGGTCGGACTGGCTGGGTGACCAGGATGCCATCGAATACATGTGCCGCGAGGCGGTGCCTGCGGTCCACGAGCTGGAACATTTCGGCGTGCCGTTCTCGCGCACCGACGACGGCAAGATCTATCAGCGCCCGTTCGGCGGCCACATGTCCAATTTCGGCGAAAAGCCGGTGCAGCGCGCCTGCGCCGCCGCCGACCGCACCGGCCACGCCATCCTGCACACGCTGTACCAGCAGTGCCTGAAGCATTCGTGCGAATTCTTCGTCGAGTACTTCGCGCTTGACCTGATCATGGAGAACGGCGCCTGTCGCGGCGTCGTCGCCTGGAACCTGGACGACGGCACGCTTCACCGTTTCCGCGCCCATCAGGTGGTGCTGGCCACCGGCGGCTATGGCCGCACCTACTTCTCGTGCACCTCGGCGCACACCTGCACCGGCGACGGCCACGGCCTGATCGCCCGCGCCGGGCTGCCGCTGCAGGACATGGAGTTCATCCAGTTCCACCCCACCGGCATCTACGGATCGGGCTGCCTGATCACCGAGGGCGCCCGCGGCGAGGGCGGCTACCTGACCAACTCGGCCGGCGAGCGCTTCATGGAGCGTTATGCTCCGTCGGCCAAGGATCTCGCCAGCCGTGACGTGGTCAGCCGCGCCATGACCGTGGAAATCCGCGAGGGCCGCGGCGTCGGCAAGCACAAGGACCACATCTACCTCCATCTGGAGCACCTGGGGGCCGAGACCCTGGAACTGCGCCTGCCCGGCATCTCCGAGACCTCGAAGATCTTCGCCGGCGTCGATGTCACCAAGGAGCCGATCCCGGTGCTGCCGACCGCGCACTACAACATGGGCGGCATTCCCACCAACCTCCATGGCGAGGTGCTGAACCCGACCTCGGACAACCCCGACGCCACCGTGCCCGGCCTGATGGCCATCGGCGAAGCGGCCTGCGTGTCGGTGCACGGCGCCAACCGCCTGGGCACCAATTCGCTGCTCGACATCGTGGTGTTCGGCCGCGCCTCGGCATTGCGGGCCGCCGAGGTCCTCAAGCCCGGCACGCCGCACAAGCCGCTGCCCAAGGACGCCGGTGATCTGGCGGTATCGCGCTTCGATCGCCTGCGCAACGCCAACGGATCCCAGCACACCAGCGAGATCCGTCTGGCCATGCAGCGCACCATGCAGAACGATGCCGCGGTGTTCCGTACCCAGGAATCCCTGGCCGAGGGCTGCAAGAAGATCGGCGAGATCGCCTCCACCCTGTCGCAGATCAAGATCAACGATCGCTCCACCGTGTGGAACTCGGATCTGGTCGAAGCGCTGGAGCTGGAAAATCTGATGGACTGCGCGCTGACCGCCATGAACTCGGCCGAAGCCCGCCAGGAAAGCCGTGGCGCCCATGCCCGCGAGGACTTCCCCGAGCGTTCCGACGCCTGGATGAAGCACACCCTGGCCTGGGTCGACAACGGCAAGGTCAAGCTCGACTACCGTCCGGTGCACACCTATACGCTCACCGACGAAGTCGAGTACATCAAGCCGCAAAAGCGCGTGTACTGAGGCTCAGGGCTAGGAGAACGGAATTATGGTCGAATTCACCCTGCCCCCGAACTCCCGGATTCAGCCCGGCAAGGCCCACAAGGCCCCCGCCGGCGCCAAGCGGGTCAAGGTCTTCAAGATCTACCGCTATGATCCGGATTCCGGCGCCAACCCGCGGCTCGACACCTTCGAGATCGATCTCGACGATTGCGGCCCGATGGTTCTCGACGCCCTGCTGAAGATCAAGAACGAGATCGACTCGACCCTGACCTTCCGCCGCTCGTGCCGTGAAGGCATCTGCGGGTCGTGCGCCATGAACATCGACGGCTCCAACACCCTGTCCTGCCTGAAGCCGATCGAGGACATAAAGGGCGACGTCAAGATCTATCCGCTGCCGCACATGCCGGTGGTCAAGGATCTGATCCCCGACCTGTCCATTCCCTACGCCCAGCTGACCTCGATCAAGCCGTGGCTGCAATCGGAAACCCCGCCGCCGCCGGATGGCGAGCGCCTGCAAAGCCCCGAGGACCGCGCCAAGCTGGACGGCATGTGGGAATGCATCCTGTGCTTCTGCTGCCAGACCTCGTGCCCGAGCTACTGGTGGAACGGCGATGCCCGCTATCTCGGCCCCGCCGTGCTGATGGCCGCGGCCCGCTGGATCGACGATTCCCGCGACGAATATGCCGGCGAGCGTCTCGACGCGCTCAACGACCCGTTCAAGCTGTATCGTTGCCACACCATCATGAACTGCACCAAGACCTGCCCGAAGGGCCTCAATCCGGCCAAGGCCATCGGCGACATCAAGGCCAAGCTGGTCGAGCGCCTGTTGTAGGACCGGCGATCGCCGACAAACGAAGGGGGCGGCCCACATGGGCCGCCCCTTTTTTCGTGGGTAGACCCGTCAGCGTGTCGGCGTCTCGGAATCCTGCGGCATCTCGTCGCGTTCGCCACGGGCGGGTTCCGCCGGCAGACCGGCCTTGACGCGTGCCTGCTGTTTGCGCCACGCCTGAACCTGACTGGCGTTGAACGGATTGATCAGCTGTCCGTTGGCCAGCACCATCTTGGGGTCGACGCAGAAATAGTTCGCCAGATGAGGCACGGTCAGACGGCACTGCCACTTCTCGTCCAAGACGAGCCGGGGTTCAAGACCGTAGACGGCGCAGGCCTCCCGCGCCAACTCGTCACGCCGCTCCCTGGGGGTGTCGCTGCTGTAGCAGACCAGCACCGAGCCGTTGTAACCGGGCAGCTTCTCCTTCTTGGTGTTCCTGATCATGTAGCCGCGATCGACGAAGGCGTCGCCGCTGGAACAGCCACCGGCAACCACCGCCACCGTTATTAATAGGAAAAGACGAGACAGACGCATGGGAGCACAACCCCGGGACCGGCGATTCTCTCCCCCTGTTTAACCCATGCCGCGAGCTTTGGAAACAGCGCGCCGCCTCGGCCGTTGTCTCGCCGCCCGGGGAAGGATATTCTCCCATCGTTTCAAATTTCCCTTGGGCGGGAACGAGGAGATTTTCGATGTCCGAAGGCAAGAAGTTTCGCCTGGTCACACGCAGCGATTTCGATGGGCTGGTCTGCGCCGTGCTGCTCAAGCACCTCGACCTGATCGACGAGATCAAGTTCGTCCATCCCAAGGACATGCAGGACGGCATGATCGAGATCGGCGCATCCGACATCACCACCAACCTCCCCTATGTGGACGGCGTCCATATTGCCTTCGACCACCACTTGTCGGAGACCATCCGGGTCGGCAAGAAGGACAATCACATCATCGAGGCCGAGGCGCCATCGGCGGCCCGAGTCGTCTTCAACTACTACGGCGGCGATAAATTCCCCGCCGCCTGGAACGACATGATGGTGGCGGTGGACCAGGGCGATTCCGCCCAGTACTCGCTTGAAGAAATCCTCAACCCCACCGGCTGGACCCTGCTGAACTACATCATGGATGCCCGAACCGGGCTGGGGCGTTTTCGCGAATTCCGGGTATCCAACTATCAACTGATGATGGACCTGATCGACTATTGCCGGAATCACGGCATCGACGACATCCTGGCCCTGCCCGACGTGCGCGAGCGCACCGACCTTTATTTCGAGCACGCCGCCAAATTCAAGGACCAGATCAAGCGGTGCGCCACCGTACGCAAGAATCTGGTGGTGCTCGATCTGCGGAACGAGGAAACCATCTACGCTGGCAACCGCTTCATGATCTATGCGCTCTACCCCGAGACCAACATCTCGATCCATGTATTGTGGGGCCTGAAAAAGCAGAACACCGTGTTCGCCATCGGCAAGTCCATCGTCAAGCGTGATTCCAAGACCAATGTCGGCGAGTTGTGCCTGAAATACGGCGGTGGCGGCCATGTTGCCGCCGGTACCTGCCAGGTCGATAATGCCGTGTGCGACAAGGTGCTGGGCGACATCGTCGCCAAGATCAACGCCGACGGCTGAAGACCGCCGGTCCACCACCGCGCGGGCGGCAGCGATGCGCTCCGCCCGCGCCGTCCCGCCATCAGACCAGGAGCTGCCGTCCCACCATGGGCGAAGGACCCCTTTTCGCCTACCGCGCCAAGGTCCAGGCGGGCGAGATCAAACCCGACACCGCCCAGAAGCTGGCGATGGAAAAGCTGCAAAGCCTGCATCATGCCCTGGCGGGCTACCGGCCTTCGCCGGGCGAGGCCGCCGGTTGGCTGGCCCGCTTCGGCCTGAAGAAGTCCTCGCCCTGGACCTGGAGCGCCGGCGACGGCGAACAGGCCACGCCCCGGCATGGCCTCTACATCTTCGGCGAGGTCGGGCGCGGCAAGTCGATGCTGATGGACCTGTTCTTTCAAACCACCACCGTCGCCCGCAAGAAGCGGATTCACTTCCACGAGTTCATGCGCGACATCCATGCCGCCATCCACAAATGGCGGCACGACGAGTCCGCACGCGGCGAGACCGACCCCATTCCCCGTCTGGCCCGCGCCATCGCCGCCGAGGCGTGGCTGCTGTGCCTGGACGAATTGCAGATCACCGATATCGCCGACGCCATGATCGTCGGCCGGCTGTTCCGCGCCCTGATGGACAACGGCGTGATCGTGGTGCTGACCTCCAACCGGCCGCCCACCGACCTTTACAAGGATGGGCTGCAACGCGATCGCTTCATTCCGTTCATCAAGCTGATCCTGGAACAGTTGGACGTCCTGGAACTCAACTCCGAACGCGATTACCGCATGGGACGAAAGCGCGGCCTCCAGGTCTACCACAGCCCGTTGGATGACGCCGCCGAGACCGCCCTGGAACTGGCCTTCGCCCGCCTGACCGAAGGCGCCGTCGCCATGCCCCACTCGTTCGAGGTCAACCACCGTCAGGTGCGGGTGCCGTTGGCCGCCGCCGGGGTGGCGCGTTTCTCGTTCTCCCAGTTGTGCGGCCTGGCCTTGGGGCCGAGCGACTATCTGGAACTGGCCCGGCGCTATCACACCTTGGTGCTGTCCGACATTCCGACGCTATCACCGGGCAACAAGGACGAGGCGCGGCGCTTCGTCACCCTGGTCGATGCCCTTTACGAGCGCAAGGTCACCCTGATCTGCTCGGCCGCCGCCCCGCCCGAGACCCTCTATCCCGAGGGTGTCGGCGCCTTCGAGTTCCTGCGCACCGTTTCGCGTCTTGTCGAGATGCAGGCCGAGGACTACGTGACGCGGGAGCATGTGGAGTAGGTCGGCCGCCGCCCCACCCGCCAAGGTAGGGCCAATCCCCCTCCGGGTAGGTTTTCCTGCAAAGACTCCAAAGGTTTAGTGTGCGGCGCACCTATGCACGGCCCCAGCCTGCGGAAATCGCTGCGTTTCCCGCCGGGGTCGCTTTGTGTGCACCGCGTGCCAATCCGCTTGCCCTGGGGCGCGAATCGCGTTACCAAAGCCCCCCATACCGTCCACCGCGCCCGCAGCGCGGCCCACCCGTTCGTCCAGAACCCGTCTCCACGTTCGAGGGAACCAATCCATGGCACGCAAGAAGATCGCTCTCGTAGGGTCCGGCAATATCGGCGGCACGCTCGCCCATCTGATCGGATTGAAGGAACTGGGCGACGTCGTCCTGTTCGACATCGCCGAGGGAGTTCCCCAGGGCAAGGGGCTCGACATTTTCGAGTCCACCCCGGTCGAGGGCGTGGACGCCCGCTACACCGGCGCCAACGACTATTCGGCCATCAAGGGCGCCGACGTGGTCATCGTCACCGCCGGCGTGCCCAGAAAGCCCGGCATGAGCCGTGACGACCTGGTCGGCATCAACCTCAAGGTCATGGCCGCCGTCGGCAAGGGCATCAAGGACAACTGCCCCGGCGCCTTCGTCATCTGCATCACCAACCCGCTCGACGTCATGGTGTGGGCGCTGCAACACTATTCCGGCGTGCCCGCCAACATGATCGTCGGCATGGCCGGCGTGCTGGACTCGGCCCGTTTCCGCACCTTCCTGGCGGAAGAATTCAACGTCTCGGTCCAAGATGTCACCGCCTTCGTGCTGGGCGGCCATGGCGATACCATGGTGCCGCTGGTGCGCTATTCCACCGTCGCCGGCATTCCGCTGCCCGATCTGGTGAAGATGGGCTGGACCACCCAGGAGAAGCTGGACAAGATCGTGCAGCGCACCCGCGACGGCGGCGCCGAGATCGTCAACCTGCTGAAGACCGGCTCGGCCTATTACGCCCCCGCCGCCTCGGGCGTAGCCATGGCCGAAGCCTTCCTCAAGGACAAGAAACGCGTCCTGCCGGTGGCCACCCTGGTCAAGGGCGGCACCTACGGCCAGCCCGACGACGTCTTCGTCGGCGTGCCGGTGGTGCTGGGCGAGGGTGGTGTCGAGCGTATCGTCGAGATCAAGCTCGACCCCGCCGAACAGGCCGAGTTCAACAAGTCGGCCGACGCGGTGCGCGGTCTGGTCAAGGTCGCCAAGGGCCTGATGGGCTGACGGATCGTCTTTCAAGACACGGGAAAAACCGGAAAGGGAAACCAATCCCATGAATATTCATGAGTATCAGGCCAAGCAGCTGCTGGCCAAGTACGGCGTCGCCGTGCTGAAGGGCGGCGTGGCCTACACCGCCGCCGAGGCGGTCCAGGTCGCCAAGGAACTGGGCGGCCCGGTGTGGGTCGTCAAGTCGCAGATCCACGCCGGTGGCCGCGGCAAGGGCAAGTTCGCCGGCGACACCTCCGGCAAGGGCGGCGTCCGCGTCGTCAAGTCGGTGGATGACGTCGAAGCCAACGTCAAGGAAATGATCGGCAAGGTCCTGGTCACTCACCAGACCGGCCCGGCCGGCAAGGAAGTGAAGCGGGTCTATATCGAGCAGGGCTGCGACATCAAGCGCGAGCTGTATCTTGGCATGCTGATCGACCGCGCCACCTCGCGCGTCACCATCATGGCGTCCACCGAGGGCGGCATGGAGATCGAGGAGGTTGCCGCCAAGACCCCCGAGAAGATCCTGAAGGTCGCCATCGACCCGGTCGAGGGCTATCAGCAGTACCACGGCCGCAACATCGCCTTCGGCCTCGGGCTGGAAGGCAAGCAGGTCAACACCGCCGTCAAGTTCATCGGCGCGCTGTACAAGGCGTTCATCGATCTCGACTGCTCCATCGTCGAGATCAACCCGCTGGTGGTCACCGGCGCCGGCGAGATCATCGCGCTGGATGCCAAGGTCAATTTCGACGACAATGCCCTGTTCCGCCACAAGGACGTGGAAGAGCTGCGCGACGAGTCGGAAGAGGACCCGGCCGAGCTGGAAGCCGCCCGCCATTCGCTCAACTACATCAAGCTGGACGGCCAGATCGGTTGCATGGTCAACGGCGCCGGCCTGGCGATGGCCACCATGGACATCATCAAGCTGTACGGGTCCGAGCCGGCCAACTTCCTGGACGTCGGCGGCGGCGCCACCAAGGAGCGCGTCACCACCGCCTTCAAGCTGATCCTGTCCGACCCCAACGTCGAAGGCATCCTGGTCAACATCTTCGGCGGCATCATGCGCTGTGACGTCATCGCCGAGGGTGTCGTGGCCGCCGCCCGCGAGGTCAGCCTGAACGTGCCGCTGGTGGTGCGTCTCGAAGGCACCAACGTCGAGTTGGGCAAGAAGATCATGGCCCAGTCGGGCCTGCCCATCATCGCCGCCGACAATCTGGCGGACGCTGCCGAGAAGGTGGTGAAGGCCGTCAAGGAGGCTGCATAATCATGGCCGTTCTCGTTAATTCCAACACGAAGGTGATCTGCCAGGGCTTCACCGGAGCCCAGGGCACCTTCCACTCCGAACAGGCCATCGCCTACGGCACCAAGATGGTCGGCGGCGTCACCCCCGGCAAGGGCGGCACCACCCACCTCGACCTGCCGGTGTTCAACACCGTCGCCGAGGCCCGGGCCAAGACCGGCTGCAACGCCAGCGTGATCTATGTCCCGCCGCCGTTCGCCGCCGACGCCATCCTGGAAGCCATCGACGCCGGCATCGAGCTGGCGGTCTGCATCACCGAAGGCATTCCGGTGATCGACATGCTGGCGGTCAAGCGGGCGCTTCAGGGTTCCAAGACCCGGCTGATCGGGCCGAACTGCCCGGGTATCATCACCCCGGGCGAGTGCAAGATCGGCATCATGCCCGGCCACATCCACCAGCGCGGCAAGATCGGCATCGTGTCCCGTTCGGGCACCTTGACCTATGAGGCGGTGGCGCAGACCACCGCCGCCGGTCTGGGCCAGACCACCTGCATCGGTATCGGTGGCGACCCGATCAACGGCACCAACTTCGTCGACTCGCTGGAGCTGTTCCTGGCCGACCCCGAGACCCAGGCGATCGTCATGATCGGCGAGATCGGCGGTTCGGCCGAGGAAGACGGTGCCGAGCTGTTGAAGAAGAGCAAGATCAAGAAGCCGGTGGTCGGCTTCATCGCCGGCGTCACCGCGCCTCCGGGTCGTCGCATGGGCCATGCCGGCGCCATCATCTCCGGCGGCAAGGGCGGTGCCGGCGACAAGCAGGAAGCCATGCGCTCGGCCGGAATCGCCGTCGCCGATTCGCCGGCGGCGCTGGGTTCGACCATGCTCAAGCTGCTGAAGGGCTGAGGCTTGAAAAGGCCTGCCTAGGTGCCAAGATAAGGGTCCGGTGCATCTTCCGGGTGCGCCGGACCTTTTCTATTATGAAAGTATGCCCCCGATCCGGAAGCGAGTATTATGAGCGCCGTCGGCAGCGCGGCGCTCGACGCCGTAGCCCGGCCCCAAGCACGAAAGGGACGCGGGCTTAACTCGCGTCGGTCCACGGAATGACAAAGCAGCTCGACCAATCGTCCTTTCTGAGCGGCGGCAACGCCGTTTTCATCGCGGAGCTCTACTCCCGCTACCTGGAAGATCCGGCCTCGGTCGATCCGTCCTGGGTGTCCTTCTTCACCGAACTCAAGGATGACGGCGGCGCCGTCGCCAAGGACTTCAAGGGCACCGCCGGCGCCCGACGCGATCTCCAGGTCATCGGCGCCGTCGATCCCGACGCGGCCCCGGCCAAGAAGCCGGACGGCAAGGCCGCCAAGACCGCCGCCGCCAGCCCGGCGGAAATCCGTCAGGCGCAGCTGGATTCCATCCGCGCGCTGATGCTGATCCGCTCATACCGGGTGCGCGGCCATCTCCACGCCCGGCTCGACCCGTTGGGCCTCGCCCGGATCGATCAGCATCCCGAGCTGGACTACCGCACATACGGTTTCACCGATGCCGACCTCGACCGCGAAATCTTCATCGACCATGTGCTGGGTCTGGAGACCGCCAAGCTCCGCGACATCATCCGCATCATCCAGGAGACCTATTGCGGCTCCATCGGTGTCGAATTCATGCACATCCAGTACCCCGACCAGAAGGCCTGGATACAAAAGCGCATCGAATCGATCCACAACCGCACCGAATTCACCCCGCGCGGCAAGCAGGCCATCCTGGAACGGCTGACCGAGGCTGAGGGCTTCGAGCGGTTCCTGCAGATGAAGTACACCGGCACCAAGCGCTTCGGCCTGGAAGGGGGCGAGACCGTCATCCCGGCCTTGGAACAGATCCTCAAGCGCGGCAGCCAGCTGGGTATCGACGAGGTGGTGATGGGCATGGCCCATCGTGGCCGCCTCAACGTGCTGGCCAATTTCATGAAGAAGCCCTATCAGGCCATCTTCTCCGAATTCCAGGGTAACGCCGCCAGCCCCGAGGATGTCCAGGGATCGGGCGACGTCAAGTACCACCTCGGCACCTCGGCCGACCGCGACTTCGACGGCAAGGTGGTGCATCTGTCGCTGATGCCCAACCCGTCGCACCTGGAAGTGGTAGGCCCGGTGGTCGTCGGCAAGGTCCGTGCCAAGCAGACCCAGAAGAACGACGACGAACGCTCCCGGGTGATGGGCATCATCCTGCACGGCGATGCCGCCTTCGCCGGCCAGGGCGTTGTGCCGGAAACCCTGCTGCTGTCGCAGCTCAAGGGCTATACCACCGGCGGCACCATGCACATCATCATCAACAACCAGATCGGCTTCACCACCGCGCCGCAGTACTCGCGGTCCGGCCCCTATTCGTCGGATATCGCCAAGGGGCCGCAGGCGCCGGTGTTCCATGTCAACGCCGACGATCCCGAAGCGGTGGTCCACGTCGCCCGCATCGCCACCGAATTCCGTCAGGAATTCAAGAGCGACGTGGTGATCGACATGATCTGCTACCGCCGCCACGGCCACAACGAATCCGACGAGCCGGCCTTCACCCAGCCGCTGATGTACCGCAAGATCGCCGGCCACCCGACGACGCGGGCGATCTATGCCGACAAGCTGGTCAACGAAGGCACCCTGACCCGCGCGCAGGCCGACGCCATCCTCACCGACTTCCAGGACCAGTTGGAAAAGGATTTCGCCGCCGCCAAGAGCTTCAAGGTCAACAAGGCCGACTGGCTGGAAGGCAAGTGGCAGGGCCTGGTGCAGATGGCCGACGAGGAGGAGTTCCGCGAGGAAAAGACCGGCGTCGCCGCCGACATCTTGAAGGAAGTCGGGCACGCCATCGCCTCCACTCCCCCCGGCTTCACCCCCAACCGCAAGATCGTCCGCCAGCTCCAGGCCAAGAGGGAGATGGTGGATTCGGGCGAGGGCATCGACTGGGCGACCGCCGAGGCGCTGGCCTTCGGCACCTTGCTGGTGGAAGGCAACCCGGTGCGCCTGTCCGGTCAGGACGTCGGACGCGGCACCTTCTCGCAGCGCCACTGCGTACTTACCGACCAGGAAAACGAAAGCCGCCACGTCGCGCTCAACCACATCCGCGACCGGCAGGCCAGCTTCGAGCCCATCGACAGCCCGCTGTCGGAAGAAGCGGTGCTGGGCTTCGAGTACGGCTATTCCCAGGCCGAACCCAACGCCCTGGTGCTGTGGGAGGGTCAGTTCGGCGATTTCGCCAACGGCGCCCAGGTGATCATCGACCAGTTCATCAACTCGGGCGAGTCCAAGTGGCTGCGCATGTCCGGGCTGACCATGCTGCTGCCCCACGGCTACGAAGGCCAGGGACCGGAGCATTCCTCCGCCCGCTGGGAACGCTATCTCCAACTCTGCGGCGAGGACAACTGGCTGGTCTGCAACATCTCGACCCCGGCCAACTATTTCCACGCGCTGCGGCGCCAACTGCGGCGCAATTACCGCAAGCCGCTGATCGTGATGAGCCCGAAATCATTGCTGCGCCACAAGCTGTGCGTCTCCAAGCTGGAGCAGATGACCACCGGCACCCGTTTCATGCGCGTCCTGGAGGAAACGGAGCGGCTGGTGGCCGACGCCAAGGTTCGCCGGGTGCTGATGTGCTCGGGCAAGGTCTATTACGACCTGCTGGAAGAGCGGACCAAACGCGGCATCAACGACGTCGCCATCGTCCGGGTCGAGCAGCTCTATCCCTGGCCCAAGGACGCCATCAAGCACCAGCTCGCCCGCTATCCCCACGCCGATCTGCTGTGGGTGCAGGAAGAGCCGGCCAACATGGGGCCATGGACTTTCGTCGATCGCCGCATCGAATTCATCTGCGAGGAACTCGACATCGAGGCCAAGCGGGCGCTGTTCTGCGGCCGCCGCGCCGCCGCCTCGCCGGCCACCGGCCTTTATAAGACCCACGTCGCCGAGCAGGAATGGATCTGCGACATGGCGCTGTCGGGGTCGCTGGACCAGTTGCCGCAACCGTTCCGCCGCGCCACCAAGCTGTCGCGCCTGCACGCCTAGGGATACGAAGAGGGGAATCCGTCAATGACCATCGAAATCAAGGTGCCCACCCTGGGCGAATCCGTGACCGAGGCGACCATTGCCAAATGGTTCAAGGCCCCCGGCGACGCCGTCCGGGCCGATGAGCCTCTGGTGGAACTGGAAACCGATAAGGTCACCGTGGAAGTGCCGGCCCCGGCGGCCGGAACCCTGACCGAGATCGTCGCCGCCACCGGCGCCACCGTCGGCGTCGGCGCCGTGCTGGGCCTGATCGGTGCCGCCGGCGCCGCGGTCAAGGCGGCACCGGCCGCCACTTCGGCCCCCGCCCCGGCTCCGGCCAAGGCTGCCGCCGCCCCCGCCGTCATGCCGGCGGCGAAAAAGATCGCCGCCGATGCCGGCATCGACACCAGTGCCATCGCCGGCACCGGCAAGGACGGCCGCGTCACCAAGGGTGACGTGCTGGCGGCGACGGCGGCTCCCGCCGCCCCGGCTCCGGCCCCCGCCGCCCCCTCGGGTCCGCGCAGCCGGGCCGAACAGGAAGAGCGGGTCAAGATGACCCGCCTCAGGAAGCGCATCGCCGAACGCCTGAAGGAGGCGCAGAACACCGCCGCCATGCTGACCACCTTCAACGAAGTGGACATGACGGCGCTGTTCGACCTGCGCAACCAGCACAAGGACCAGTTCGAGAAGCGCCACGGCACCAAGCTGGGCTTCATGTCGTTCTTCGTCAAAGCCTCGGTCGCCGCGCTGAAGGACTGGCCGGCGGTCAACGCCGAGATCGACGGCGACGATCTGGTCTACAAGAAGTACTACGACATCGGCGTCGCCGTCGGCACCCCCCAGGGACTGGTGGTGCCGGTGCTGCGCGGCGCCGACCGGCTGTCCTTCGCCGGAGTCGAACAGGGCATCGCCGAGTTGGGCAAGAAGGCCCGCGACGGCAAGCTGGGGATGGAGGACCTCACCGGGGGCACCTTCACCATCTCCAACGGCGGCGTCTACGGCTCGCTGATGAGCACCCCCATTCTCAACCCGCCGCAGTCGGGCATCCTCGGCATGCACAAGGTGCAGCAGCGCCCGATGGTGATGCCCGACGGCTCGATCAAGGCGCGGCCGATGATGTATCTGGCGCTGTCCTATGACCACCGCATCATCGACGGCCGCGAGGCGGTCTCGTTCCTGGTGCGCGTCAAGGAGTGCATCGAGGACCCGAGCCGCATCCTGCTGGAGATGTAGGAAGCAAAATATTCACCACAGAGACACAGAAGGCCACGGAGAAAGCGCAGAGAAAAAATAGTTCTCTTGTTGTCTCTGTGCCTTCTCCGCGTCTCTGTGCCTCTGTGGTTCATCCACTTTCAGGGGGAGCACAATGTCCGAGAACTCGTTCGACGTCGTCATCATCGGCGGCGGCCCCGGTGGCTATGTCGCCGCCATCCGCGCGGCACAACTGGGCCTGAAGACCGCCTGCGTCGAGAAACGCGGCAGCCTGGGCGGCACCTGCCTCAACGTCGGCTGCATCCCGTCCAAGGCGCTGTTGAGCGCATCGCACCACTATCACGCCGCCGCCCACCAGTTGGGCGCGTTCGGCATCAAGGTCGGCAAGGTCGAGATCGACGTGGCCGGCATGATGGGCCACAAGGACAAGGTGGTCTCCGATAACACCAAGGGCATCGAGTTCCTGTTCAAGAAGAACAAGGTGACCTACGTGGTCGGCGCCGGCGAGATCACCGCCCCCGGTCAGGTCACGGTCACGGGCAAGGACGGCGCCAGGACCCTGGAGGCGAAGCACATCGTCATCGCCACCGGCTCGGAGGTCACGCCGCTGCCCGGCGTCGCCATCGACGAAGAGGTGATCGTGTCGTCCACCGGCGCCCTGGCGCTGCCCCGGACGCCGAAGCATCTGGTGGTGATCGGTGGTGGCGTCATCGGCCTGGAACTGGGCACCGTCTGGGGCCGTCTGGGGGCGAAGGTGACGGTGGTGGAGTTCCTCGACCGCATCTTGCCGTTCAACGACGGCGAGGTGTCCAAGCTGATGCAGCGCATCCTGGGCAAGCAGGGGATGAGCTTCAAGCTGGGCACCAAGGTCACCAAGGTCGAGCGTAAGGGCAAGACGGCCAGCCTGACGGTCGAGCCCGCCGGCGGCGGCGACCCCGAGACCATCGAGGCCGATTGCGTGCTGGTCGCCATCGGCCGCAAACCCCACACCGACGGCCTCGGCCTCGACAAGGTCGGCGTCAGCCGGGACAAGCGCGGCTTCGTCCAGATCGACGGCCATTTCCGCACCAATGTGCCCGGCATCTACGCCATCGGCGACGTGGTCGGCGGCGCCATGCTGGCCCACAAGGCCGAGGAAGAGGGCGTCGCCCTGGCCGAGATCCTGGCCGGGCAGCACGGCCATGTGAACTACGATGCCATTCCGGCGGTGGTCTACACCTGGCCCGAGGTCGCCTCGGTGGGGCGGACCGAGGAACAGTTGAAGGCCGACGGCGTCGCCTACAAGGCCGGCAAGTTCCCCTTCACCGCCAACGGCCGCGCCCGCTCGATGAACGAGAGCGAGGGCTTCGTCAAGGTGCTGGCCGACGCCGCCACCGACAAAGTGCTGGGCGCCCACATCGTCGGCCCCAACGCCGGCGACCTGATCGCCGAGATCGTGCTGGCCATGGAATTCTCTGCCAGCGCCGAGGACATCGCCCGCACCTGCCACGCCCATCCGGCCCTGGCCGAGGCGGTCAAGGAAGCCTGCCTGGCGGTGGACGGCCGGCCGCTGCACACTTAGAGTCGGTATGGTTCATGCCTCGCGGGCATTAGAGTCTGTCTGACTTAGGCTGAAGCGTATCCGGCATGTCTCAGGTATGCGGCACACTCTTGATGTGAGAACGCCTCCAGGAGCTTACCGACCCTTCTCCATGTGGTTTCGATGGTTCGCTCCTCGGCTTTTCGGACGAGCGTTTTGAGTTTGGCGAACATCATCTCGATGGGGTTGAGATCGGGACTGTAGGGCGGCAGGAAGATCAGATGGGCGCCGGCCTTGCGGATGGCTTGGCGAGCGGGTCGGCCTTTATGGCTACCGAGATTGTCGAGAATGACCACATCGCCGGGGTTCAAGGTCGGCGCCAGGGATTGCTCCACCCAGGCGGTAAAGGCCGCCCCGTTGATGGGGCCATCAAGGACGAGGGGGGCGACGATCCGGTCATGGCGCAGACCGGCGAGGAAGGTCAGGGTCTTCCAGTGACCGTGAGGGACCTTGGCCAGGAGAGCCTCTCCCCGTGGGCTCCATCCGCGCAGACGCGTCATGTTGGTC
>CAIUSV010000036.1 GCA_903901915.1 uncultured Rhodospirillaceae bacterium
CTTCCCATCCTGGGGAAGCCTCTTGCGAACAATACGAACCGGAAGGCCGCCCCCGCAGCCACCTTGAGCCGCCCAACCCCACAGCTCACCGCCGTCCCGAAACCTCATACCCCCGCGCAAGCCCATACTGAGAACCGCTGCGCAGCCATAGCCGGGCTTGCCGTCGGCCTTGACGCAGGCGATCTTGCGGAAGGTCTTGATCTTGGTGGAAAGGTCGGCGCCCAAGGTTTTCGCGATTCCGCCCAACTGCTTGTTGACGCCGCCCACGGTGGCGCCGACGGCGGTCTTCATCTCGGTCTCGGAGGGTTCGCCGTCACAGGCGGTCAGCAGCATGCAGGCGGCAAAGGCGAAGACAAGCGGCTTGGGCGACATTCTCGGCGATCCTCCACGACGGTGGACCCCGGTATAGCCAGCCGGGGCCACCGCCACAACTCTCACTTATGGCGTAGTCTCCGGTTTCATGCTATTGGCCGGGCGCCCTGACCCGGAGGCAGTCGTTGGCGAATTCGGCGCCGAAATGGAAGACCGCCCGGCTCGACCATACCGCCGCCCTGGCGGCGTTGGTCGTGGTCGCCGTCCTGCTGCGCGCGGCCGTTGCCGGCCATAGCCTGCTGTCCGGTGACGAGGCGTACTATTGGCTGTGGTCGCGGCGGCTGCAATTATCCTATTTCGACCATCCCGGCATGGCGGCATGGTGGATTGCCGCCTCGACCGCCCTGTTCGGCGTGTCCGAGCTGACCGTCCGCCTGCCGGCGATCCTGTCCACCGCCCTGGTTACCTGGATGGTCTACGACGCGACCCGGGTGGCATTCGAGGACGCGGTGGCCGGGTTGTGGGCGGCGGCGTGGATCAACGTCACCATTCTGTTCGGCGCGGCGGCGGTGACGGCGACTCCGGATTCGCCGCTGCTGACGTTCTGGGCGGCGGCCTTGTGGGCGCAGATCCGGCTGTTGCGCAGCGGCGAGGTTCGCTGGATCTATGTGCTGGGGGCGGCGTTGGGGCTGGGTTTTCTCGGCAAGTACACCATGGTGCTGGCGGCTCCCGGGGTACTGGCGGTGTTCGTGCTGTTTCCCCAGGGGCGCATCTGGTGGCGGCGCGGCCATTTCTATGCCGCCATCGTGCTGGCGGCGACCTGCACCGCCCCGGTGCTGGTCTGGAACCATCTGCACGACTGGGTTTCGTTCCGCAAGCAACTGGCCCATTCCTTCGACACTCCGGTGGCCGATCCCATCGGCAGCCTGACCACCTTTCTCGCCACGCAGGTCGGGGTGGTGACGCCGCTGATCCTGGGGTTCTGTCTGTGGGGCATGGCGTGGGCGCTGTGGGCTGGCTGGCGCCGCCATCGGCCGGAATGGTTCCTGCTGGGGGCCAGCTCGGCACCGGTGCTGGCCTTCTTCGTCCATCACAGCCTCGGCGGTCTTGTCCAACCCCACTGGGCCGGACCGGCCTATCTCGGTGCCATCATGGCGGCGGCGGGTGGGCGGTCGGCGCTGCGGCGGGGCATGGGGCGGGCGGCCAACGCGGCTTTTCTCGCCGCACCGGTGCTGGCGGTTGCGATGCTGCTGCCGGTCTATCTCCAGATGGCGACGGCGATGCTGCCGATTCCGCCGCGGATCGACGCCCTCAGCCGGCTGGGCGGCTGGGATGGGCTGGCGGCGGCGGTATCACGGCAACTCGACGCCCACCCCGATGCCTTCGTCTACGTCCAGAAACACGAGATCAGCGGCCTGTTGACCTTCTACCTGCCGGGTCATCCCATTGTGTTCCTGACCGGCTCGGGCGGGGTGCCGCGCATTCCGTCCTATGGCGTTGCCGATGTGGCGCGGTTGCCCGGACGAAGCGGATTCTTCGTCACCCGCACCGGCACCATGGGGGTTTCGGACATCTCGCGCTATTTCGACAAGGTGACCCTGGTCGACACCATCGAGCGCGGCTGGGGTGGCCGCGCCATCGATCGTTACGAGATCTGGTTGACCGAAGGCTATCGTCCGGGCAGTTTCGGCGAGGATGACAACAGGCGAGGATCGTCGTGAACGTCGACCGCATGAGGCAGATCGATTACTGGGTGGGGGTGCCGCTGTGCGCCCTGGCGACGTTGTTCCATCGCCTGTGCCGGCTGTTCCGCGATGACGGCGAGGATAAGCGCGGTCGCGATATCCTGTTCATCGAGCTGTCCGAGATGGGCAGCGCCGTCATCGCCGATTCGGCGTTCAAGCGGGCGCAGGCGCTGTTTCCCGAGGCCAGGCTGCATTTTCTGATCTTCGCCAAGAACAGCCCCAGCCTGGATGTGACCGGCACCATCGCCCGCGAGCGGGTGCTGACCATCCGCGCCGACAACATGGTGACCCTGGCCGTCGATACCGTGCGTGCCATCCTGGCCATGCGTCGGCTCGACCTGATGGCCACCATCGACATGGAGATGTTTTCCCGGTTCTCGGCGCTGCTGACCTATTTCAGCGGGGCGCCGCGGCGGGTGGGCTTTCATCGCTTCCATGCCGAGGGGCTTTACCGTGGCGAGTTGCTGACCGACCGGGTGATCTTCAATCCCCACCGCCATGTGGCCAAGTGCTTCCTGGCGCTGGTCCATGCCCTGGCCGAGCCGGCCGGCACCGTTCCTCATACCAAGCTGGCGTTTTCCGACGACGAGATCCGGCTCGATCCGGTGGCGCCGACGGCGGCGGTGCGCGACGCCTTCCGGTCGCGGCTGGTGACCGCCTTCCCGGTGTTGGAGCGGGTACGCCACTGGGTCATCCTCAACCCCAACAGCAGCGAGCTGATGCCGCTTCGCCGCTGGGACAACCGGAATTATACCGAGCTGGCGCGGCAGCTGCTGGAGGACGAAGGGGTGGCGGTGCTGATCACCGGCACCGGGTCCGAGCAGGCCGAGGCCCAGCGTATGTGCGACGCCGTCGGCGGCGAGCGGATCGTCAATCTGGCCGGCTTTACCCGCATGGCCGATCTGGTGCC
Source organism: uncultured Rhodospirillaceae bacterium (assembly GCA_903901915.1). Classification (GTDB taxonomy): domain Bacteria; phylum Pseudomonadota; class Alphaproteobacteria; order Rhodospirillales; family Magnetospirillaceae; genus Phaeospirillum. The sequence goes on from CAIUSV010000036.1 coordinate 2,968, forward strand.
GCTTTATTGCCTGTCCTCGCTGATGGTCACCAACGACAGCGGCCCGGCGCATTTCGCCTCGCCCACCGGCCTTGCCACCATCGTCCTGTTCGGGCCGGAGACGCCAACGCTTTACGGCGCGCTCAATCCCAATGCCGAGTTCGTCTATGCCCAGCTTGCCTGCTCGCCCTGTGTCTCGGCGCTCAACCATCGCAAGTCGGAATGCGCCGATGCCCAGTGCATGAAGGCCATCACGGTGGACGAGGTGCTGGCGCGGGCGCGGAGGCGCCTCGCGGCGGCAAGATGATCCTTCCCGCCGTCATCGGCCATCGCGGTGCCGCCGGGCTGGCGCCCGAGAACACCCTGGCCGCGGTGCGCGCCGCCGCCGGGGCGGGGCTGACCATGGTGGAGTTCGACGTGCGGCTGACCGCCGACGGCGAGCCGGTGGTATTCCACGATGACGAATTGGAGCGCACCAGCGATGGCCGCGGCCGGGTGGCGGACCTTGGCCTGACGCAGCTCCGACGGCTCGATGCCGGTTCGTGGTTCGGCGCCGCCTTCGCCGGCGAAGGTATTCCCACCCTGGACGAAGTGCTGGAGCTCTGTCTGGAACTGGGGCTGGCGGTCAATATCGAAATCAAGCCCGATACCGGTCGCGAGGCCGAGACCGCAAGGATTGCGCTGGGCCGCGCCATTCGGCGGTGGCCCGCCGACCGGCCGGTGCCGCTGGTGTCCAGTTTTGCCGTCGCCGCGCTGGAGACGGCGGTGGACGTGGCGCCATCCTGGCCGCGCGGGCTGCTGGTGGGGGCGGTGCCGGACGATTGGTCGGGGTTGGCCGAACGGATGAAGTGCGCCACGATCCATGCCGATCACGCGCGGCTGGACGCCGGCCGGGTCGCCGAGATCCGGCAATCCGGGCGCCGCGTGCTGGCCTATACCGTCAACGATCCGGTGCGGGCGGCGGGGTTATGGGCCATGGGGGTGGCGGCGGTGTTCAGCGATGCCCCTCCATTCGTCATGATTTCGTAATGTCACTGGTGGCATCGCGCCGGGAAGCATTATATATGTGCCCTCTCGTGCCGCGCTCCGAAGCGCCGCCGCCGCCGAAGGAGTGTGTGATACCTTGAAATCGCTCGATCCCATCATCATCTCCGGCCGCGAGGTGCTTCCCCTGGTCGAGGGCGGCAAGGGGATCGCGGTGTCCAACGGCGAAAGTTCCGGCGCGTGGGCGGCGGCCGGGGCGGTCGGCACCTTCTCGGGCGTCAACGCCGACATGTACGACGAGAACGGCGAGCGCATCATCATGCGCTACCAGGGCAAGACCCGCACCGAACGACATCGCGAGCTGGTGGCCTATGGCATCCGTGGCGGTATCGCCCAGGCCCGCATCGCCCACGAGTCATCGGGTGGGCAGGGCCGGCTGCACATGAACGTGCTGTGGGAGATGGGCGGCGCCGAGGCGGTGCTGGAAGGCGTGTTGGACGGTGCCAGGGGGCTGATCCACGGCGTTACCTGCGGCGCCGGCATGCCCTATCGGGTCGCCGAGATCTCCGCCCGCTATGGCGTTTACTATTATCCCATCGTGTCGTCGGCGCGGGCGTTCCGCGCCCTGTGGAAACGCGCCTACCACAAGTACGGGGCGCTGCTGGGCGGAGTGGTCTACGAGGATCCCTGGCTGGCTGGGGGCCACAACGGCCTGTCCAACAGCGAAGATCCCAGGAAGCCCGAGCCGCCCTATGGCCGTGTCCGCGAACTGCGCGCGGTGATGGCCGAGTGCGGCTTGGCCAACACTCCGATCTTCATGGCCGGCGGCGTGTGGTGGCTGAACGAGTGGCAGGACTGGATCGGTAATCCCGAACTGGGGCCCATCGCCTTCCAGTACGGCACCCGGCCGCTGCTGACCCAGGAAAGCCCGATTTCCGAAGCCTGGAAGGATCGCCTGCTCAACCTCAAGCCGGGCGATGTGCTGCTGCACCATTTCAGCCCCACCGGCTTTTATTCGTCGGCGGTGCGCAACGGTTTCATCGACGAACTGTGCCAGCGTCTCGACCACCAGATCGCCTACTCCGGCGAGAAGATCGCCGACCACGAGGCGGAACTGCCCATCGGCGCGCGCGGGCGTATCGTCTGGGTGACGCCGCACGATCGCGAGCGGGCCTTGGGCTGGATCGCCGAGGGCTTTACCGAGGCGCTGCGGACGCCCGATTCCACCATCGTGTTCGTCCGTCCCGACAAGGCCGAGGAGATCCGGATCGACCAGATCAACTGCATGGGCTGTCTGTCCCAGTGCACCTTCTCCAACTGGGCCCAGAACGAGGCCGGCACCACCGGCAAGAAATCCGATCCGCGCAGCTTCTGTATCCAGAAGACATTGCAGAACGTCAGCCATGGTGGCGATGTCGAGAACGAACTGATGTTCGCCGGCCACAACGCCTATCGTTTCGCCCAGGACCCGTTCTATGCCGGCGGTTTCATTCCCACCGTCCGGCAACTGGTCGAGCGCATCGTCACCGGGCAATAGCGGGGCCATCCCCTCGCGGGGGATCAGGTGACGAACTCGGGCAGCGTCGAGGATGACGCCGCCTCCCTGGCCAGAACCGCCTCGGCGATTTCGGCGGCCTTGCCGGCCGCCGACCTTGCCGTCTGGCTCATGGCGTCGGCAGCGCCGATCACCCCGGTCAGCGACGACACGCGTGCCATATGGCGCCGTACGGTTATCCCGACCCCAAGGCGGCAGCCCGTGCCGGCCCCGGGTGCCGTAATCGATGACCCGGCGTGTCGCGGCGCGTTCCATCGCCACCAGGACATTCAGCGATACAGGCGGTTTCGGGATCATGCTTGGCGGGGGCACGCGGAACGGCGGATGGGTGGCTTGCCCGGAACGGCCGCTAGGCGCGATCGATCAGCTCTAGCAGCGGCAGCCATTCATCGGCATACGTGCGGGCGCGGCTGCCGCCGGATTCCAGTACGGTGGCGCCTTGGGCGGCGACGTTGGGGTAGATCTGGCTATCGCGCAGCCGCGCCACCACGGGAAAGCCCAATCCACCGAAGAAGCCGTCAAGGTGATCGCTGGCCCTGGTGCCGGGGCGTAGCCGGTTGCCCACCACCGCCACCACCCGCTTGTTCTTGCGCACCGCCTTGACCTTGGCGAGGCGCTGAAGGAAATGGGCGGTGGCGTCCTCGTCGAAGGCACCGGGCAACACCGGCACCACCACGATCTCGCTGATGGCGATCAGGTCTTCGACGTCCTTGTGGTGCATGGCGGCGGGGGCGTCGATCACCAGCCGTTCCAGTCGCTTGGGCGGTTCACCCACATCCTTGGACCAGTCCAGGCCGGCGATGGGGGGCAGGGTGTCCGGCCGTCGGCGCAGCCAATTGAGGCTGGATCGCTGGCGGTCGCAGTCGCCGATGGCGGTGGCGAGACCCTGCCCGGCGAAGGCCGCGGCGATATGGGTGGCCAATGTGGTCTTGCCGCAGCCGCCCTTGATGTTTCCGACCAGCACCGTACGCATGTCAGGCTCCCCCGCCTCGAGGCCGCCGATGCTATCACAGCGGCAGTCTGACGCGAGCCCTTAAGCCCCCCAGCGGCGAATCTTCCAGCAGCACGTCGCCGCCATGGGTTCGCGCGATGTCGCGGGCGATGGTCAGTCCCAGGCCGACGCCGCCGGTGCCGGGGTTGCGCGATTCCTCGATGCGGGTGAAGGGCTTGAACACCTCCTCGCGGCGTTCCACCGGAATGCCGGGGCCGTCGTCGTCCACCAGCACCTCGGCGGCGCCTTGCCGGCGTCCCACCCGCACCCAGACATGGCCGGCGTAACGGAGGGCGTTGCCGATCAGGTTGCCCAGCGCACGCGACAGGGCATCGGGTCTGAGCGGCATGAGAATCTCGCCTTCGCTGTGCAGGTCGATGGTGCCGCCCTGGCGGCGGAAGCGGCCCACGACATCGTCGACCAGGGCCGACAGGTCGGCGGGTGTCGGCTGTTCGCTGCCCTCGCCGCGGGCGAAGGCCAGATAGCCTTCGACCATGCGCTCCATCTCGGCGATATCCTCGTTCAGTTCGGCGCGTCCCTCGTCATCGCCCATCATGGCCAGTTGCAGCTTCATCCGCGTCAGGGGGGTGCGAAGATCGTGGGAGACACCGGCCAGCATTTCGGTACGTTGCTGGATCTGGCGCTGGATGCGTTCGCGCATCAGGTTGAACGCCTGGGCGGCCTGGCGCACCTCGGTGGCGCCCTCGGGCTTGAAATTGGCGACGTCGAGGCCGCGGCCGAAACGGTCGGCCGCCACCGCCAGCTTGCGCACGCTGCGCACCTGATTGCGCATGAATACGGTGGCGATGCCGAACAGCAGCATGGCGGTGCCCAGCATCCATAGGATGAAGACATAAGTGGTCGAACTGAACAGCCGCTTCTTGGGGGCGTAGATCTCCAGCAGCCCGTCGGAGAGTTGGACGCGGATCACCACCTCGCGCTCGAATGAGTCGGCGTCCATGCGATAGGGGCGCTGCACCCGTTCGGCCATGGCCTCGGCCATGGCCCGTTCCAGGAAGCTGCCGGCCGGCGGCTGGGGCTGGTTGGGCAGGATGCCGCCGGGCTCGAATCGGATGTCTAATTCCATCTTGGTGGCGGCGATGGACAGGATGATGGCGCGGGACTCGGGGTCGGGAAAGGCCCGGAAGGCCTCGATCACCGTGCCGATATCGCCGGCAAGGCCCTTGGCGAGGCGCTTCGCCACCGTCTCCCAGTGGCTGCCGTAGAAGACGTAGGCCGACACCAGTTGCAACAGCACCAGCGGCATGATGATGATCAGCAACGACCGTCCCAGCAGGCTGTGGGGCAGCAGACGCTTCAGCCACCGGCCGGGTGTGATCATGGTATCGCCTGCCTCAATCCGGTCGCAGCATGTAGCCGATACCGCGCACGGTCTGAAGATAGCGCGGCAATCTGGGATCGTCCTCGATCTTCTTGCGCAGTCGGGTCACCTGCACATCGACGGTGCGGGGATTGGCGGAGTTGCCGGTGCGTGCCGCCAGTTCGTCGCGGGCAACGCCCTGGCCGGCGAGGTCGGCCAGGATGGCCAGCAGGTCGCGTTCCGCCTGGGTCAGGTGGACCGGTTGGTCGCCACGCCGCAGCTCGCCCCGTGCGAGATCCCAACTGAACTCCCCCAGGCGCATTTCCCGCGCCGGCTCGGGCTCGTCGCGCGGCGCCCGGCGCAGGATCGATGCGACCCGCAGCAATAGTTCGCGCGGCTCGAACGGCTTGGACAGGTAGTCGTCGGCGCCGGCTTCCAGCCCCTTGATACGGTCGTCAACCTCGCCGCGCGCCGTCAACAGCAATACCGGAACCCGGTTGCCGTCGGCGCGCAGGCTGCGGGTCAACGCCATGCCGTCCTCGCCGGGCATCATCACGTCCAGCACGATCAGGTCGAAGGCCAGCCCGGCCATGCGTGACCGCGCCTCGGCGGCGTCGGCGGCGGTAGCGACGAGATAGCCATTGTCCGACAGGTACTTGCGCAGCAATTCCCGCAGGCGTTTGTCGTCATCGACCACCAGGATATGGGCGTCATCCATGTCACGCCCCTCGCCGCGCCGGCAGGCGCGAGGGGAAGCGGCCACGATCGGCCTCGTCCACCAGTCCCAGCAGAACCTTGCGGAACCCCTCCACCGCCTCGGCGCCGGCCTCGCGATAGGCGCGGGCGATACGGGCACGCTGGCGCTCGGTCAACTGGCGTTCCAGTTCGACCCCCTTTTCGGTCAGGTCCAACAGACGCTGGCGGCGGTCGCGGACGCCGGTGCGCTGGACGATGAACCTTTCCCGTACCAGCTGCCCCAACACCCGCGAGAGGCTCTGCTTGGTGATGCGCAGGATCTCCAGCAGCTCGCTGACGGTGATGCCGGGATGGCGGCCGACGAAATAGATCACCCGGTGATGGGCGCGACCGAAGCCGTATTCGGCCAGGATGGCGTCCGGCTCGGCGGTGAAGTCACGATAGGCGAAGAACAGCAGTTCGATGCCTTGGCGCAATTCCTCCTCGCGGAGGAACAGGGGGTTGATACCGGTCTTTATGTCAGTCATGTTGACATATATGACCTAAAAATGTTACGTCATGCAAGCGTGATCGGTAATTTTGCATCGCACACGCGCTCTCGCCACTCATTTTCGGACGGATACTCCCATGTCAGTTCTCCCCTTCGACGACCGTGACGGCTTCATCTGGTTCGACGACAAGCTGGTTCCCTGGCGCGAAGCCGGGATTCATGTGCTGACCCATGGCCTGCATTACGGTTCGTGCGTGTTCGAGGGCGAGCGGGTTTACAACGGCAAGGTGTTCAAGCTGCGCGACCATTCGCAGCGGCTGATCGAATCGGGCCGTATCCTCGGTTTCGAGATCCCGTGGTCGGTCGAGGAGATCGACGCCGCCACCAACGCCACCATCAAGGCCAACGGCATCGTCGACGGCTATGTCCGTCCGGTGGCTTGGCGCGGCAGCGAAATGATGGGGGTCGCGGCCCAGTCCAGCCGCATCCGCTTCGCCGTCGCCACCTGGAGCTGGCCCAGCTACTGGAGTCCGGAAGCCCGCATGAAGGGCATCCGCCTCAACATCTCGACCTGGAAGCGGCCGCACCCCGAGACGGCGCCCACCGCCTCCAAGGCGGCCGGTCTCTACATGATCTGCACCATCAGCAAGCACAAGGCCGAGGCCGACGGCTTCGAGGACTCGCTGATGCTCGACTGGCGCGGTCAGGTCGCCGAGGCTACGGGGGCCAACATCTTCTTCGTGTTCGGTGACGAGTTGCACACGCCCACGCCGGATTGCTTCCTTAACGGAATTACCCGCAAGACCGTCATCGAGCTGGCCCGTAAGCGGGGAATCAAGGTGGTCGAGCGCGCCATATTCCCCGAGGAGCTGACCAAGGCCGACCAATGCTTCCTCACCGGGACCGCCGCCGAGGTGACGCCGGTGCGGGAAATCGGCCCCTATACCTTCACTCCCGGCCAGATCACCCGGACGTTGATCGAGGATTACGACGCGCTGGTGCGCGGATAGCCTCATACGCAAGACACGGATATTCCCGTTCCGCCCATACGAATGCTCTGTACGCTAATACTGGAACAATTGTAATAGGTTCCAATCCCGGGGTCGGGCCGGTCGGATGGATGGAGTATCCGTGTCGCACGTTTGGCGCAACATGCGGCTGTCAAGCCGCTTCATGTTCATCGTCGGTCTGGGTGTCGCCGCCCTGATCGCCTCCGTGGTCGTCACCATCGCCCGCTTCGAGCAGGGCGAGATGGAGCGGCAATTGCAACAGCTCTCGGTCAACGAGATGACGTCGTTGCACGCCCTCATCCTCAACGTCATGGCCAAGCGGCCCGAAGACGGCGAAAACATCGGCATCGCCGTCTTCAACAACTGGTTCGACAGCCGCAACATCCACTATCCCGGCAAGGTCTGGAGCGTGTGGGGGCCGAAGGTCGCCACCTATATGAAGGAGTCCGAACCGGGCCGCGCCGCCAAGTCGGCGATGGACGACATCGACCGCGAGGCGCTGGAGACCAAGGTGGCGGTGGGACGGTTCTCCGGCGGGTTCTATCGCTATTCGCTGCCCATCGTGCTGGGGGTCACCGACGGCGCCAAGGACGAGATATGTCACTCCTGTCATGGCGGCATGGGCATGGAGGACGGCGAGGTCATCGCCGTGCTGTCGTCGTCGCTGTCCACCACCGAGACCGAGGCGCGGCTTCGTCAGGTCTTGATCTGGCTGATCGTCGGCGGCGTCGTCGCCACCGCCCTGGGGGTGTTCGGGGTGCGATGGAGCTTGCGGCGCATCATCGCCCAGCCGATCGAGGACATGACGGCGCGCATGAATCAGCTGGCGGCGGGTGATGTCTCGATCGCGGTGCCGGCGCTCGACCGTCGCGACGAGGTCGGTGACATCGCCCGCGCCGTCCAGGTGTTCAAGGACAATGCCGTCACCAAGCAGCGGATGGAGGGCGAGGCCGCCGCCGCCGCCGCCGCCCGCGAGGTGCGCATGCGGCGGCTGGAGGATCTGATCGCCGGCTTCGATCGGGCGGTGTCCGCGGTGCTGGACACCGTCGGCGCCTCGGCCCAGCGGATGACCCTGACGGCGCGTGCTATGGTCGCCTCGGTCGATCAGGCCATGGAACAGGCCAGCGCCGTGGCGGGGCAGGCCAGCGAGGCGAACCGGAACGTCCGCACCGTCGCCGCCGCCGCCGAGGAACTGACCGCGTCCATCGGCGAGATCGCCCGGCAGGTGGGGCGTTCCAACGAGGTGGCCGCCGCCGCCACCCGCGAGGCGTCGGGCGCCAACAATCGCGTGCAGGGACTGGCCGCGGCGGCGGAAAAGATCGGCGAGATCATCGAGATGATCACCGGCATCGCCGAGCAGACCAACCTGCTGGCGCTTAACGCCACGGTCGAGGCCGCCCGGGCGGGTGAGGCCGGCAAGGGCTTCAATGTCGTGGCGTCCGAGGTCAAGACCCTGGCGCGACAGACCGTCGGCGCCACCGAGCAGATATCCACCCAGGTCTCGACCATTCAGAAAGAGACCGACATGACGGTTCGTGCCATCCGCGGCATCGGCACCACCATTTCATCCATGGACAGCATCGCCGTCACCATCGCCGCCGCCATCAAGGAGCAGGGCACCTCGACCCAGGAGATCGCCCGCAACATCGACGATGCCGCCGCCGGCACCAACTTCGTCTACGAGAACATCACCGGGGTGTCGGAGGTCATTCACCAGACCGATCTTTCGGCCCGGGACATGCTCGGGGCGGTCGAGGAGCTCCAGAACCAGGCGGCGATCCTGCGCGGCGAGATCGACCGCTTTCTGTCCGGCATCAGGCAGGTTTAACCCCGCCCGCATTCCAGCGGGCGGCGGCGGCGGCGTCGGAGTCGCGGGCGTCCACCCAGGACTCGCCCTGGTCGGTGTGTTCCACCTTCCAGAACGGCGCCTTGGTCTTCAGCCAGTCCATCAGGAAGCGGCAGGCGTCGAAGGCGGCATCGCGGTGGGCGCTCGACGCCGCGACCAGGACGATGCGCTCGCCCGCGTCCAATCGGCCGAAGCGGTGGATCACCAGGGCATCGTCCAGCGGCCACCGCCGCCGCGCCTCGGCCTCGATGGCTTCCAGCTGGCGTTCGGTCATGCCGGGATAATGTTCCAGCGTCATCGCCTGGACCGTCGCGCCGGTCGCCGGGTCGGGGCCGAGGTAGTCGCGCACCAGTCCGATGAACAGACAGATGCCGCCGACACCGGTTCGCCCCGCCGAGAAGCGGGCCAATTCGGCACCGGGGTCGAAATCGTCGCGCTGGACCCGAATCATCATCCCTCCGATTCCATGGTCGCGTCATCGCCGGCCCTTGGGGGAAGGATTTTTCACTCGGCGAGGCCCGAAAGCAACCCCTCGCGGATCAGGCTCCGGTGGCGTCGGCCACCAGGCGGGTCAAGGCGGCCGGGGCGTCGTCGAAGCTGACCCGGATGGCCCCGGCATCGGCGTCGAGTACCCGGGCGGCAAGCCTGATCGAGGCATTGACGTTGACGCGGTTGCCATTGCAGGGATAGAGCGTGATGACGATGGTTTCACCGAGAGCGCCCCCGGGAGGCGGCGCGGCCAGGGTGATCCTGGCGCCACCTTCGGAAATGTCATGCAGGGCGGTCAGTCGGCCGGCGACGTTGGCGATCACGCGGTGGCCGCCGACGCGCGGCGCCTGCCGCCGTTCGGGCACGACGGGTGTGCCGCGTCCCAGACGGGTGGCCGCCGAAACCACCTTGGCGCAGGCGCCGATCAATACCCTGCCGGGGGCCATGTTGCGCAGGAATGCCATGGGCCGCTTCATCCGGCAACCAGGCGGGGGACGAAGCGCTGCCGTCGGTTGGCGTGGCGGACGATCAGCCGCGACAGGGCTTCGGTTTCGTCGTCGAATCGGATACGCAGGGCTTCGGCTTCCCGGGCGACCAGGGTGCCTTTGACCTCGATGGCGGCATCGAAGTCGATCCAGAGGCCGTCATGGGGATAAAGGGTGATGGCCATGGCGCCTTCCGGCATCCGGGCCGGCATGGTGATCTTCACGCCCCCCACCGAGATGTCATGCAGATCCACCAGGGTTCCGGCGACGTGGGCCAGCAGCCCACGCCCGTCAAAGCGCAAGGCCTGACGGCGATCCGAAGCCGAGGATAGGGTGCGAGGCTGCATGATCCGCCCTTGCAGTGTCCGATTGACCTTCATCGTACGATTGCCATTGTGGTCGCTGAAGTCGCGCAAGAACAGGCGCAAACGTGGGAAATTTGTGTCAGATTATGACGTCCGCCCGGAATGGAACGCGGCCGATTGTGACGATGTCATGCGGCGGCGGTTTGCCATATCCCCGGCTCAAAAGGGCTCAGATTGGCGACGAATTGCCGTGCCGACGCCGCCCACGAGTAGGTCAGGGCATGGGCGCGGCAGGCGGCGGGATCGATGTCCAGGGCCGCCAGAGCCGCCGCGCCGAGGTCGTGGTCGAGCCGACCCACCGGGCTGGCGCCGATAACATCGGCCGGACCCGCGACCGGAAAGGCCGCCACCGGCAGGCCCGAGGCCAGGGCTTCCAGCAGTACCAGCCCGAAGGTGTCGGTGCGGCTGGGAAATACGAATACGTCGGCAGCGGCGTAGTGACGCGCCAGATCCTCGCCGAACCGGGCGCCGGTGAATACCGCGCCGGGATGGCGGCGCCGCATCTCGTCGAATTGGGGTCCGTCTCCCACCACCGCCTTCGAGCCGGGCAGGGTCAGTGCCAGGAACGCTTCGACGTTCTTTTCCACCGCCACCCGCCCGACATAAAGGAAGATCGGACGCGCCAGACCGGCAAAGGGACCGTCGTCGCCCTTCGCCTCCGGCCGCGGCCGGAACAAGGTGGTGTCGACGCCCCGCGACCAGCGGCCGATATTGGTGAAGCCGCGTCGGGCCAATTCGGTCTCGATGCCCTGGGTCGCCACCATCACTCGCGAGGAAGCGTTGTGGAACCGTCGCATTACCGCGTACGACAGCGGCAGCGGTACCCGGAAGCGGGCCTGGATGTATTCGGGAAAGCGGGTGTGATAGGCGGTGGTGAACGGCAGGTCGTGATGGACGCAATAGCGCCGTGCCGCCCAGCCCAACGGTCCCTCGGTGGCGATGTGGATGGCGCAGGGCTGCGCGGCCTCGATCATGGCGGCCATCCGGCGGCCGGGCCGAAGCGCCAGCCGGATTTCCGGATAGGTCGGACAGGCCATGGTGCGGAAGCGGTCGGGAGTGACCATCACCACCTCGTGGCCGGCGCCTTCCAGTTCGCCCTTCAGCGTGTCGAGGGTGCGGACGACACCGTTGACCTGAGGAATCCACGCATCCGAGACGACGAGTATTCGCATTCCTTGTCCTCGCTTTGGGCAATTCCGGCTTCGGAAGTTGCGACCGAGACGCCCTGGCGGCCCAGCCAGTGCAGGATTTCCAGGCTGCCGTCGCCGTTCTCGACCAGGGCGGTGCAGCTTTCGACCCAGTCCCCGTCGTTGCAGTAAAGGACACCGCCGCGGTCGCGGATCTCGGCGTGATGGATGTGGCCGCACACCACGCCGTCGGCGCCCTGACGCCGCGCCTCCGCTGCCATGGCCGCCTCGAAATCGGCCATGTACCGAACCGCATTCTTGACCTTGTGCTTGAGATAGGCCGACAGCGACCAGTAGGGAAAGCCCAGGCCCCGGCGCGCCACGTTCAGCCAATGGTTCAGGGACAGCGCCAGGGTGTAGGCTCGGTCGCCAAGGTGGGCCAGCCACCGGGCGTGCTTGACCACGCCGTCGAAGGCGTCGCCGTGGATGACCAGCAGGCGCCGGCCGTCGGCGGTGAGGTGAATGGCGTTGGTGGCAACCCGAATGTCGCCGAACAGCAGGCCGTGATAGTCGCGGGCGAACTCGTCGTGGTTGCCGGGGACGAACACCACCCGGGTGCCCTTGCGCGCCTTGCGCAGCAGCTTTTGCACCACGTCGTTATGGGATTGTGGCCAGAACCATGTCTTGCGCAGGCGCCAGCCGTCGATGACGTCACCGGCCAGATAGAGGGTCTCGGACTCGGTATTCTTGAGAAAATCCAGCAGGTCGTCGGCTTTGCAGCCACGGGAGCCGAGGTGAAGATCGGAAATCCAGATGGTCCTGTAACGCCGCTTGAGGTCGGAACTGGCGTTCATGGGTGACGCATCCAAGTGAAGTTATATAAAAGTCACGCGCTTGAGTTCTATCCTGCTTTTCCGGGCTGTGTACATGAGTGTATATTGCTTTAAGTCATATTTCATGTAACTGAAGGGTTTTCGTAACAATTGTTTCATGTATATCGTGAATGAATTCGGGATATATCAACCAGTCATGCTGACCGACTTCATGACAGAGACAAGTGCATCCCGTCCGCCTCAGGCGGGGCCTCGCCGGGTGCTGGTGATCCATAATCCCACCGCCGGCCGCCACAAGCGCCGCCGCCTGCTCGAGGTGATCGAGCGGCTGGAGCGTTGGGGCGCGGCGGTCACCTGCCGCGAGACCCGGCGGCGGGGCGATGGCGAGGTATTCGCCGCCGAGGCGTCGGCCGAGGCTTTCGACGCCGTGGTCGCCGCCGGTGGCGACGGCACCGTCAACGAGGTTCTGAACGGCCTGGGTGATGGGCCGGGCGGGGTGGCGCTGGGAGTGATCCCGCTGGGGACCGCCAATGTCCTGGCGTGCGAGATCGGCATCGACCCCGCCAACTCCGACCAGATCGCCCGCGCCATCGCCTTCGGGCCGGCCCGGCGGGTTCATCTCGGCCTCGCCAACGGCCGTCGCTTCCTGCTGATGGCTGGCGCCGGCCTCGACGCCCATGTGGTGGCCGGGGTCAACGTGGCGCTGAAGCGCCGTGCCGGCAAACTGGCCTATGTGGTGGAAAGCCTGCGCCAGGCCATGGACTATGATTTTCCGCTGCTGACCATCCGCGCCGACGGAGTGGAATACGAGGGGCGAATGGCGGTGGCGTGCAAGGGGCGCTTCTACGGCGGCCCGTTCATCGCCGCCCCCGATGCCAGCCTGGAGGCGCCAAAGCTGGATTTGTGCATCCTGCCCAACAGCGGGGTGGCTGGGATGCTGCGCTACGGTCTGGCGTTGCCGCTGGGCAGACTCCCCGGATTACCCGAGGTCCGGGTGATCTCGGCCAGGAACATCGTCATCACCGGGCCGCGCGGCGCTCCGGTCCAGGGCGATGGCGACATCGTCGCCCGCCTGCCCGCCGAAATCAGCGTCGCCGCCGAGACCGTCGACCTGATCTGCCCGGAGTCGGGCGTTGCCTACTCGATCCACTCGCCCTTGTAGACGCCCCAGATCTCGTCGCGCTTGAACCAGCCCTGGGCCTGCCCGACCTCGACGCGGCAGAAGTCGCGGTTGCGCGGACATTGCAGGAGGCGCCCGAGAACCCCGGCATCGACCAGGGCGACGGTATCGGCGGCGTCGGAATCCGACCCGCGCAGGGGCCGTTGGCTGCCGATCACCACCATCATGCGCCGCCCCGACAGCATGCTCTGGTGGACCCAGCCTTCGGTTCCCTGCCAGTCGCGGATCTTGCGCCATGCCTCGAACTCGGCGATGACCTCGACCGGCAGATCCTTGCGGGCGTAGATCCAGTCGATGGGATAGCGTTGTCCCGGGCCGGTGCGCAGATTGACTTCGTCCGAGCGCAGGCTGACGAAACGCGGCAACGGCAGGCCGCTGGTCTCGCCGGCCAGAACGGCCGTCGCCAGCAACAGGGCGACAAGCAGCCCCGAAATCCCCCCGAACAATCGCGCCGTCATCGTCCCTCCGAGCGCATTATAGCGGTGCGCCGACATGCCTGGTCAAGGCGATGGGCGCATGATGCATCAACACGGCTATGGACAAGCACCGCCCGAGTTGCTAGGTCCTGATAAGGGCACCGGGAGGAGACAGATCTATGCCGCACAAGAAGCCTGTCGTGGTGGTCAGCCGCAAGCTGCCCGACGCCATCGAAACCCGGATGATGGAACTATTCGACACGAAGTTGAGTGTTGACGATCATCCCATGACCAAGGCCGAACTGATCGAGGCGGTCAAGATCGCCGACGTTCTGGTTCCCACCGTCACCGACCGCATCGACGCGGGCATCCTGTCGCAGGCCGGCCCCAATCTGAAGCTGATCGCCAATTTCGGCACCGGCGTCGATCACATCGACCTCGCCACCGCGCGAAGCCGCGGCATCATCGTCACCAACACCCCCGGCGTCCTGACCGAGGACACCGCCGACATGGCCATGGCGCTGATCCTGGCGGTTCCCCGCCGGCTGGCCGAGGGCGAGCGTCTGGTCCGTTCCGGCGGGTGGAGCGGCTGGGGCCCCACCTTCATGCTGGGCCATCGCATCTGGGGCAAGCGGCTCGGCATCATCGGCATGGGCCGCATCGGCCAAGCGGTGGCGCGCCGCGCCAAGGCCTTCGGCATGTCGATCCACTACCACAACCGCAAGCGGGTTCATCCCGACGTCGAGGGCGAGTTGGAGGCGACCTTCTGGGAAAGCCTCGATCAGATGTTGGCCCGCATGGACGTGGTCACCGTGCACTGTCCGCACACGCCGGCGACCTTCCATCTGCTGTCGGCGCGCCGGCTGGAGCTTCTGCCCAAGCATGCCTATGTGGTCAACACCGCCCGTGGCGAAATCGTCGATGAGAATGCGCTGACCCGCATGCTGATCCGGGGCGATCTGGCCGGAGCCGGTCTCGACGTGTTCGAGCATGAGCCGGCGGTCAATCCCAAGCTGCTGGCCCTGGACAACGTGGTGCTGCTGCCCCACCTGGGGTCTGCCACGCTGGAAGGCCGTATCGACATGGGCGAGAAGGTGCTGATCAACATCAAGACCTTCGCCGACGGTCACCAGCCGCCCGACCGGGTGCTGGCCTCGATGTTCTGAGGCAGGCCGGGTTCTGAGGCAGGCCGGGTTCTGAGGCGGGTGGTTATGCCTTGAACGGCGCGAACAGGCGTCGCACGAAGGCGTTGAACGCGGCGGGCGGGCTGTCGGGTCTTAGGCCCGATGCCCGCGCCCGGACGATCATCAGCCGCGCCATCTCGCGATCGCAGCCGATGCCGAACAGCCGCCGGTAGATCTCCGGGGCCAGGGTGTCGGCGGCGGCGGCGAGGACGACCGTCAGGTTTTCCGGCGGCAGGCCGAAATCCACCGCCAATTGGCGCACGGTGCCGGCGCTGGTGGCGCTCAGGGTCCGGCACAGCTCGCGCATTGCCTCGTGGCTTGCCGGCCTTACCAGGGCATGGATCTCCAGGGTTTGCAGGATGGGCACCACGGCGCGCATGCCCAGGCGGCTGCCGTCGGCGGTGAGGACATCGTTGAGGCGGGCGCGGCGGTCGACGGCCGTCGCTTCCGGTGCCGCCACCGCCGTTTCGGTGACCGGCGTCTCCGCGGCATCGGCCTCGACGCCGACAGGCCAGCGGGTGGCTTCGCCACCGTCGAGATGGGCGGCCAGTTGCGCGGCATCGCGGAAATCGAGCAGGCGCGATCCCATCTCCTGGACCTCGACCGGTGTCATCCGGGCGTATTGCGGGATGATCGGCACCTGCCAGTCATGCAGCAGGTATTCCTTGATCGCTTCGTACAGCAGATCGGCCGCCGAGGCTGCCCTGGAGACGATGGGCGGCGGTGATGACGGTGTCAGCACCCGTTCCAGCATGCCGCGCCATCCCGGCGACGGCCGGGTCTCGAAGCGGTCGCCGGGGGCGTTCAGTCGCTGCCGCGGTGGGTCGAGCCGCATGCGGAAGTGCCGCTTGGCGGCCGAACGCACCACCATGGCGATGACCTGGTTGAGGGTGCGGCCGCAGTCCAGCGGCTGATTGTCGTTCGTCACCGGACGGCCGCGCCGGTCCACCAGAATGGTGCGGAAGGCGGTGCGGCGGATCCTGAAGGTTTGGAAGCAGCGGTACAGCAGATCGCAGTCGCCGAGAATGGCGTCGAACGCCCGGCCCGACGGCAACCCCGCCAACTCGGGCATCAGGCCGCCCAGCACATCCAGCACCGGTCCCCGCAGGGTGGCATTGATCCGGCGGCGGGCGATGGCGGTGGGGGTGACGTAGGAGGTGTTCTCGGCAAACATGATGTTTATCATTCCTAATCCCGGCAAACCGGTGGCGCGATTGTCCATCCGGAACGATCATGCGCCAAAACTTTGGAATGATTCTATGAGAGGGATCACCGCCGCCGCGTTGGTGAATACGTTCACATCCGGGCGGAGCGGAGATTGCGGGCTATGCCGGAAAAGTTACGGCGACCACCGTGCCGCCTTCGGTGGAGAAGGTGGCGCTGCCGTTCAGCTGATGGGCCAAGGCGACCATCAGGTTGACGCCGATGCCCCTGCCCGAGGCTTCGGGCATGCCGATCCCGTCGTCCTGCACGGCGAAGCGCCATTCGTCGCCCCGGCGTTCCAGAGACACCCGGACCGTGCCGGTCCTGCCGTCGGCGAAGGCGTGCTTGAGGGCGTTGGACAGCGCCTCGTTGGCCAGCATCCCAAGTGGCACCGCCCGTTCCAGGTCCAAGGTGCCGTCGGCCTTGACCTCCACCGTCACGCCGCCGTTGCCGTAGCTGCGGGCGAGTCCCTCGGCCAGGCGGCCGAAATAGGCTCCAAGATCGACATTGGCGGCGAGATTGCGTTCATAGAGCGTCTGGTGCACCAGGCCCATGGAGTGAATCCGGTCCAGCGCGTCCCGCAGCGTGCCGCGGGCGCTGTCGTCAACGACCTGAAGCGACTGCATGGTAAGCAGGCTGGAGATCACCTGGAGATTGTTTTTCACCCGGTGGTGAACCTCCTGGAACAGCACGTCCTTTTCGGCCAGGGCGGTCGCCAGTTCGGCGGCCTTCTGCTCGACCGAGCGCAGCAGGGCGCCTTTGTGCCGCATGCTTTCGCTGGTCATCGCCGCCAGCCCCAGCAGCAGCAGCATGGTGCCGGCGAACAGGGTGGCATTGCGCTGAGTGCGGCGGGTCCAGTCGCGAAACGCCATGGCCGTGGTGGTGCTGGACGCCAACACGACGTCCAGGTCGGTCAGCCGGCGGAACGAAACCAGCCGCTCGACCCCGTCCACCACCGAGACCGCGCGATAGACGCCTTCGTCGCGGCCCGCGAATTCGGTCGCGAAAGGCCGTTTGGTGGGGTCGAGTCTGGGCACGGGATCGGGTGGCATGGGGTAGCGGACGACGAGACGGCCATCCATCCGGAAAATGGCGAAGACCGACCCGATGTCGGGCGGCTGGAGCGGGCGATAGAATTCGGCGAAATAGTCCGGATCGATCAGTAGAGAGGCGACACCGCGACTGCTTCCCGACTGGTCGCGGAGGGCGCGGCAGAGGATGATTCCGGCGCGGGTTGTGCGCGAGCCGGCGGCGGGGGCGCCCATCACCGTGGTGCCGGGGCGGGCCAGGGCTTGCGCGACAACGTCGGTGTCGCCGCCGTCGGCGTCTGTCAGTCCGTGGCGAGTGGCGGTCAGGATCGCCGCTCCGCCGCTGTCATGAATGGTGAGGGCAAGGGCGCCGGGGATTTCGGCCAGCAGCCCGGCAAGCCATGCCCGGTCGGTGTCGGATCCGGCAAGGCGGGACGGGGGGCTTGCGCCGATGCGCTCGTCGATGCGGGTGACTTGCAGTTCGGCGATGCTTTGGAGGCCGCGCAGATGGGTCTCCATCAGGCGGGTGGAAAGCGTCAGGCCGTTGGTGATGTCGGTCAGGGTGGCGTCGTGGTCGAACCAGCTGACCGCCACCACTCCGGCGATGCCGCCGAACAGGCTGACGACCGCGATCAAGGCCAGCAGCAACCTTGGGCGCGGCAGGCGGGGCACGGGTCAGCCCCCCCTTCTCGCCCGGCCCGACAACCCGCCGCCGCCCGCCCGGTCCTCGTCGTCGTCGAACAGGGCGGTCAATTGGCGCATCATGGTGCCACCCAGTTCCTCGGCGTCCATGATGGTGACGGCGCGGCGGTAATAGCGGGTGACGTCGTGGCCGATGCCGATGGCCACCAGTTCGACCGGCGTGCGATTCTCGATATAGGCGATGACGTCGCGCAGGTGCTTTTCCAGGGTGTTGCCGGGATTGGCCGACAGGGTCGAGTCGTCCACCGGCGCGCCGTCCGAGATCACCATCAGGATGCGCCGTTGTTCCGAGCGGCCGATCAGGCGCTCGAACGCCCACATCAGCGCTTCGCCGTCGATGTTCTCCTTCAGGATGCCTTCACGCAGCATCAGCCCCAGATTGCGCCGCACCCGCCGCCACGGCGCATCGGCTGCCTTGTAGACGATGTGGCGCAGATCGTTGAGCCGGCCGGGATTGGGCATCTTGCCGTCGGCCTGCCATTTCTCCCGCGCCTGACCGCCTTTCCACGCCTTGGTGGTGAAGCCCAGCACCTCGACCTTGACGCCGCAGCGTTCCAGGGTGCGGGCCAGGATGTCGGCGCTCATGGCTGCCACCGTGATCGGCCGTCCGCGCATGGATCCGGAATTATCGATCAGCAACGACACCACGGTGTCGCGGAAGTTGGTTTCCTTCTCGATCTTGAACGACAGCGAATGCATGGGGTTGGCGACGATGCGGGCCAGCCGGCCGGTGTCGAGCATGCCTTCTTCCAGGTCGAAGTCCCACGAGCGGGTCTGCTGCGCCATCAGCTTGCGCTGAAGCCGGTTGGCCAGCTTGGCGACCACGCCTTGCAGGTGGGAAAGCTGCTGGTCGAGCTGGCGGCGCAGGCGGCTAAGCTCCTCGCCGTCGCACAGCTCGTCGGCGCTGACCACCTGATCGTACTGGGTGGTATAGGGGTGATAGGGCCGGTCGATGGCGGCGGAATTGGACAGCCGGTCGTTGCGTTGGCGCGAGGGGCCGCCGGCCTCCTCGGCCCCTGCCCCCATCAGCATGATGTCGTCGCCGTCCAGCGAGCCGTCCTGCTCGCCGGTGCCTTCGGACGAGCCGGGGGCCTGGGTGTCGCCCTCGGATTGCTGGCCCTGGCCGTCCTGGTCGCCGTCCTGCTGCTCGCCGGAGGAGGCGCCTTCCTGGGCCTGGTTGCCCTGTTCGGAATCGTCGCTGTCCTCGGCTTCCGACGATTGGTCGCCGACCAGATCCATGTGGCGCAGCAGATCATAGAGGCCCTTGGAGAACGCCTCCTGGTCGCCCAGCAGGTCCTTGAGCCGGTCCAGCGTCGCTCCGGCCTTGGCCTCGACCTCGTCGCGCCACAGATCGACCGCCGATCGTGCCGACGGTGGCGGTGCCAGCCCGGCGAAGCGCTCGCGCGCAATCAGCCGCATGACGTCGCCCAGCGGCACCTGCTCGCGCCGTACCGCGCGGTCAAGGCCCTCGGCGCGGGCGCGCTGCTCCAGCACCTCGGCGATGTTGACGGCGACGCCCGGCATCAGCCGGGCGCCCAGCGCCTCGACCCGGGCCTGCTCGACCATGTCGTAGACCTTACGGGCATCGGGCAGTTGCGGCGTTCGTCCGGCGTGCAGGGTGTCGTCGTGATAGCGCAGCCGCAATGCCACCGCATCGGCGGTGCCGCGCAGCCGCATCAGGTCGCCGCGCAGCACCGTGCGGGGTGGCGACGGCAGGCGGACCTCGGCGCCGCGCACCGATCCCGGACCGGCGGCGTAGGCCACGTCGAGGTCGGCCCGGCCGGCGATGGCCTTCAGCGTTGCCGCCGTGGTGCGCCGCACCAGATCGCCGGGGCTTTCGTCCTGTCCGGGCGTCGTCGGCCCGTCGGTGCGGTGGGGAATGGTGGTCACGGTGTCATGCCCTCGGGCGCTATGCCAGCAGTCGCGCCGGCCCCTCCGGCAGGTCCTCGCCGAAACAACGCTGGTAGTATTCGGCCAGGATCGGCCGCTCGACCTCGTCGCATTTGTTGAGGAAGGTGACGCGGAAGGCAAAGGCGCGGTCGATGAAGATGCGGGTGTTTTCCGCCCAGGTGATCACCGTGCGCGGGCTCATCACCGTCGAGATGTCGCCGGCCATGAAGCCGGCACGGGTGAGGTCGGCCAGCATCACCATCTTGGACACCGTGTCGCGACCCTCGGGGCTGTCGTAGTCCTTCAGCTTGGCCACCACGATGTCGCACTCGGCGTCATGTTCCAGGTAGTTCAGCGTGGCGACGATGTTCCAGCGGTCCATCTGGCCCTGATTGATCTGCTGGGTGCCGTGGTAGAGCCCGGTGGTATCGCCCAGACCCACCGTATTGGCGGTGGCGAACAGGCGGAAGGCGGGGTGGGGCCGGATCACCCGGTTCTGGTCCAGCAGGGTCAGGCGGCCCTCGACCTCCAGCACCCGTTGGATGACGAACATCACGTCGGGACGACCGGCGTCGTACTCGTCGAACACCAGGGCGCAGGGGTGTTGCAGCGCCCACGGCAGCATGCCTTCGCGGAACTCGGTGATCTGCTTGCCGTCCTTGACCACGATGGCGTCCTTGCCGATCAGGTCGATGCGGCTGATGTGGCTGTCCAGGTTGACGCGGATGCACGGCCAGTTTAGCCGCGCCGCCACCTGCTCGATATGGGTGGACTTGCCGGTACCGTGATAGCCCTGGACCATGACCCGGCGATTATGGGCGAAGCCGGCCAGGATGGCGCGGGTGGTATCGGGATCGAAGCGGTAGGCGGGATCGATTTCGGGCACGTGCTCGCTGCCGACGCTGAAGGCGGGGACCTTCATGTCGGAGTCGAGGCCGAAAAGCTCGCGGGCGGAAACTTCG
Source organism: uncultured Rhodospirillaceae bacterium (assembly GCA_903901915.1). Taxonomy (GTDB): domain Bacteria; phylum Pseudomonadota; class Alphaproteobacteria; order Rhodospirillales; family Magnetospirillaceae; genus Phaeospirillum. Next base: position 23,704 of record CAIUSV010000036.1, read on the forward strand.
ATATCGGGCATCGCCAGCGGGTGGTCCGAAGCGAGCGGGCTCTGTGTCTTGGAAGTCATACCATCATCCTTGGGGGGGGAATTCTCAGCCGTTCAGGCTGGCCTTGAGGGTGTTGTAGGCCTGGTTGACGCGCTTGAAGCGCTCCTCGGCCACCTTGTCGCCGTTGTTGGCGTCGGGGTGGTGGCGCTTGACCAGTTCCTTGTAGCGCGCCTTGAGAATTTGGGGGGTCAGCGGTCCGTCGAGGCCAAGCACCTTCATGGCCTCTTCCTCCGGGGTCGGCGGCCGGGCCTTGGCGTGGCGGTCGTCTTCGGACTCGCCGTCGAACAGGTCGAAGGGATCGTCCACGGCGAAGCTGAACTTGCGGCGGTTGCCCTGGACCCCCAGCGGCCATGTCGGCCGCTGCCACGTGGTGTCCTTGCGCAGTTCGGCCTCGATCTCTTCCGGTCCCATGCCGGCGTAGTAGTTCCAGGCCAGATTGTAGGCCCGGACATGGTCGAGGCAGAACCAGTAGTAGTCGTTCAGCCGGTCGCGCGCCTGCGGCGCCCGGTAGTCGGCCTGCTGGCGACAGCCGGGGTGGTCGCAATGACGGCCCGCCGTCTGCGGTTCGGGCGGCGCGAACAGCGGGCGCCAAGTCTTGCGTGCGTTGGTAGCCTTCATAACACCGGCCATAATGATGGCTGCGCCGGCCCAAGGCAAGGATCTGGCCTTGACGATTGCGGCAATCCCACCCAATTGGGGTTGGTCCGCATCGGATGGAAGGGATCAGGAATGGCCATCGCCCCGGTCATGCGCAAAAAGCTGGAAGACGCTCTTCGCCCCACCCGGCTCGATATGATCGACGAGTCCCATCGCCATGAAGGCCATGGCGGTCATCACCCCGACGGTGAAAGCCACTTTCGCGTCGAGATCGTGTCGGACGCCTTCGCCGGTAAAAGCCGGGTCGAGCGTCACCGCATGGTCAACGCCCTGCTGGCCGAGGAACTGGCGGGGCGGGTCCATGCCCTGGCGCTGACCACTCTGACCCCGGACGAGGAATCCCGGCGGCTTTAGAGTTTCCCGCATTTAAGCTGAATCGGAAAATCGGGAAACTCTTGAGCCAGAGCGGCGTTTGAGCCATGAAAAAGCGCAGCTTTTTCGTACAACCAGAATCCTAGAGTGCTACTTCACCTTCACGTCCAGCATTTCCAGATTGCGCCGTGCCGTGTCGGCGGCGGCGCTTTCCGGCGCGAGGTTGATCGCCTTCAGCCAATCCTCGCGGGCGCCGGCGGGATTGTCCTCCAACCGGCGGATCATGCCGCGTTCCAGCAGGGCATCGGGGAAGACCGGGTCCAGCACCAGGGCGCGGGCGATGTCGGCCTTGGCCAGGTCCAGCTTGTCGAGATAGCGGTAGGCGCTGGCCCGGAGCGTCAGGGCCTCGACCCGGCTGGGCTGTGCCTTCAGCAGGGTATCGAGGACTCCGACCACCTCCTGGTAATGGTTGACCTGGGCCAGGGTGACCGCCTTGTCGAGCAGCAGGTCGGGTAATCCCGGCACCAGCTGCAGGCCGGTGTCCTGGGCCGCCAGCGCCAGTTCCGGCTTGCCCGCCAGCAGCCATGCCTGCCCGGCCTGGGCCAGCATTTCGGCCCGCACCGCCTCGCTGCGGCGGCTTTGGCTGGCCAAGGATTCCAACCGCCGCGCCGCCTCCTCGTACTTGCCCAGTCCGATCAGTGCGACCGCGGCGCAGTGGCGCGCCGGCTCGCCTCCCCCCAGCGATTGCCAGGCGATGGCCTCTTCCCAGCCGTCCTCGGGCTTCTGACGGGCCATCTGCAGGCAGGAGCGATACTCCTGGCGGGGCTCGATCTGTTCGGCCCGGGCCGAAAGCGGCGCCAGCAGAACCACGAGCAGAAGGGTGACTCGAAGCTTCATGGGGCGGTAGTGTGGCGAAATGAGCGATAGACGCAAGGGAGTCTTGATGGCGGGGCGCTTCTTCCTGTTCGGCCTGGGCTTTTCCGGCCGGGTGATCGCGCGGCGGCTGATGGAACACGGCTGGAGCGTCGTCGGCACCACCCGATCCGGCGAGGCCGTCGATCTGCCCGGTATCGAGGTGCTGCCGTTCGACCGCGATCATCGCCTGCCGGCGGGGGCGTTGGACGGTGTTGACGCGGTGCTGTCGGCGGTACCGCCCGACACCCTGGGCGATCCGGTGCTGGACGGCCTGGGCGGGGCGTGGCCGGGCTGGGTCGGTTATCTATCCACCACCGGGGTCTATGGTGACCATGGCGGCGGCTGGGTGGACGAGGACACGCCGCCGGCTCCGACGCTGGAGCGCTCCCGCCGCCGCCTTGCCGCCGAACAGGCGTGGCGGGCGCGGGGGGCGCATGTCTTCCGCCTTGCCGGCATCTATGGGCCGGGGCGTTCGGCCATCGACACGGTGCGCGCCGGCGAGGCCCGGCGCATCGTCAAGCCGGGTCAGGTGTTCGGCCGCATCCATGTCGAGGACATCGCCGGTGCGGTGCTGGCCTCGCTGGCGCGGCCCGATGCGGGGGCGGTCTATAATCTGTGCGACGACGACCCGGCGCCGCCGCAGGAGGTGATCGAATATGCCTGCCGCGTGCTGGGAGTCGAGCCGCCGCCGGAAATTCCGTGGGAGCAGGCGGTGGCGACGCTGTCGCCCATGGCGCTGAGCTTTTACGCCGAGAACAAGCGGGTATCCAACCGGCGGATGAAGGAAAAGCTTGGGGTGACGCTGGCCTATCCCAGCTATCGCGAGGGCTTGCGCGCCATGCTCACCTCAGCCTGAGCGCCAGCGGCCCCAACGCCGCCGCCATCCCCAGCGAGGCGAAGGCCAGACCCCAGGCCAGGCCGTTGCCGGAGCCGCCGGCATGGTCCAGCACCATGCCGAACACCAGCGGCCCCAGGAAGGCGGCGCTGAACCCCAGCAGCGAGTGGACGGCGATGGTGGCGCCGCGCCGGGACGGTTCCGCCGCCAGTACCGCTCCGGTGGTCAGCGCCGCCGAATCGATCTGGATCAGCACGTTGTGCAGCAGGATCAGCGCCACCACCACGCCATAGGGCAGGCCGCCGGCAAAGCCGACTCCCAACGCCAGCCCGGCCGAGCCGATCATGGCGAAGGCGCAGACCCGGCGGCGATCCAGCCGTGCCGCCAGATCGGCACCGGCGATGCTCGCCACCATGGCGAGCACCCCGCCGATGGTGGCCACCGTGGTGGGGGCCGGTCCCGTGGCCCCGGGCTGGGTCGTCAATACCCAGACCAGGAACGCCACCATCCACGAGCGGGCGCCGAACAGTTCCCACACATGGGTGGTGTAGCCCAGCACGAAGCCCATGGCGGCGCGGTTGCGGAACACCGGCGCGAAGTCGAACGGGTTGGCCGGCGGGGTCGGCGGCAACGGTTGCGCGCGGCGCAGGATGGTCAGCACCAGCGCCGCGCCGGCCAGCGCGCAGCCGCCCGCCAGGAAAAAGGCGGCGCGCCAGCCCATGGCGTCGGCCACCACTCCGGACAGCAGGAAGGACAGGCTGGTCCCCAGCGAGAAGCCGGCGGTGTAAAAGCTGATCCAGCGCGGTTGCTGCGGTCCGGATGTGCGATCGACCAGGGCCTTCAAGCCCGGCATGTAGGTGCCGGCCAATCCGATGCCGGCGACGAAGCGCAATGCCAGCGCCGACCAGAAGCCCTGCGCCGCCACCGCGAAGCCCAGCCCGGCCATGCCGGCGACCGTCGCGCCCAGCAGATAGACCTTCTTGGCGTCGATGCGGTCGGTGGCCGGGGTCAGTATCGGCACCGCCAGGGTATAGCCGGCGAACATGACACCCGATATCCAGCCGGCCTCGGTAGCGGTCAGCGACCATTCGGCGACGAAGCCGGGCAGCAGCGCCGGAAAGGTGAATACGCCGACCATGGTCAGCACCTCGGCCAGGCACAGGCAGGCGACGGCGGCAAATCCGGTCGAGGGGGTGGCGGCGGTCATGGCCGACAGGATATCAGCGGATGACCGCGACGGGGATAGTCCAAACGGCGGCAGACCCAGACCCGGGCGACGGCCGTCACGCCGTGATCTCTCGCCGCCGCTCCGGCTCGGGCTGGTTCCAGCGCCGCTCGGCCTTGGTGGCACACTTCACTTGAAGTGAAGTGCGCCCCTAGTCCTTTTTCTTCTTGGCCGGTTTGCCACCGGTCTTGCCCAGGGCGGCTTCCAGGGCGTCGGCGACGGTGCGCATCACCTTGACCCGGGCGAAGGGCTTGGAGTTGGCTTCGACCAGGGTCCAGGGCGCGTTATGGGTCGAGGTTTTCTCGACCATGTCGTTGACCGCCTGCTCGTAGGCGTCCCACTTCTCGCGGTTGCGCCAGTCCTCGTCGGTCAGTTTCCACTTCTTGTACTCGATCTCGCCACGGGCGTTGAACCGGGCCAGTTGCTCCTCCGAGGTGATGTGGAGCCAGAACTTGCACATGATGATGCCGTGGCTGGTCAACTGCTCCTCGAAATCGACGATCTCGCCATAGGCGCGGCGCCAAGCCTCCTCGGTGCAGAAGCCTTCGACCCGTTCCACCAGGACGCGGCCGTACCACGAGCGGTCGAACACGGTGACGCGGCCGGCGCGGGCGACATGGCGCCAGAAGCGCCAGAGGTAATGTTGGGCGCGTTCCTCCTCGGTGGGGGCGGCGATGGGAATGACCTGATAGTCGCGGGCGTTGAGCGCGTTGGTAAGGCGGCGGACGGTGCCGCCCTTGCCGGCGGCGTCCCAGCCCTCGAACACCAGGGCGGTCGAGACCCCCTTCTCCTTGGCGGCGTGATAAAGGTGGGCCAGCCTGGCCCGCTGCTCCTGAAGCGCTTGGTTGTATTCGGCTCCTTCCACCGTCTGGGTCATGTCCAGCGACGACAGGATCGACGGCTGCGACGCCAGGATTCCCGGCTCGGCCGACTTCTTGGCCTTGGCTTTGCCCTTGATCTCGGCATTGACCTTCTTGACCGCGTCACGGGCGGCGAAGTGCTTGGTGATGGAGTCCTTGATGGTCTGAAGCACCACCGCCGAGCGATAGCGGGGGTCGGCGCCCTCGACGATCTGCCAGGGGGCGTGGCCCTTGCTGGTGTGCATGATCAGCCGTTCGGCGGTGGAGACGAACTTGTCGTACATCTCCCAATGTTCCCAGTCCTGGGGGGTGACCTGCCACGCGGTCAGCGGGTCCTTTTCCAGGCCCTTCAGGCGCTTCTTCTGGGCCTTCTGGGACAGGTGCATCCAGAACTTGAGGATCAGCGCGCCTTCGTCGGCCAGGGTCTTCTCGAAATGGACGATGCGTTCAAGCTGTTCGTCCAGTTCGGCCGGCGTGGTCTTGCCGGTGACGCGATCGACCAGCGGGTGATGATACCAGGACGACAGGAACAGGCCGACCTTGCCCTTGGGCGGCAGGTCCCGCCAATAGCGCCAGAATTCCGGCCGCTCGCTTTCCTCGTCCGAGGGCTTGCCATAGGCCCGCGTCACGATCCAGCGCGGGTCCATCCATTCGTTGATCAGGTTGACCGTCTCGTTCTTGCCGGCGCCGTCGACGCCGGCGAACAGCACGATGACGGGAAAGTCGGCCAAGCGCAGTTGCTGCTGCAATTCAAGCAACTCGGTGCGCAGGCCGGGAGCCATGGCATCGAATTCCTCGCGCGAGATCTTGCGCCCCAGTTCCGCCGCCTCGAACATGCCCCTGTCCCCCTCTTTACCCCTATCGAGCGAAGGATAGAGCCTAGGACGAATACCGGCGGGGAGCAAGGCCCCGGGTTCGGAAGACCCGGGGCCATCGCTCCGATCAGAATCCGTAGGCCGCCGCCATGGCGGGGTCCCGGGCGGCGACGGCGCGGGCGAGATCGACGATCACCTTGGCCTGCTTCCAGGTGGCGTCGTCTTGCATCTTGCCGTCGATCATCACCGCGCCGGTGCCGTCGGGCATGGCGTCGAGAATCTTGCGGGCGAACAGCACTTCGGCCGGTTCGGGGCTGAATACCTTCTTGGCGATGTCGATCTGTTTCGGATGCAGGCTCCAGCCGCCGGCGCAGCCCAGCAGGAAGGCGTTGCGGAACTGGGCCTCGCAGGCGTCGTCGTCGGAGAAGTCGCCGAACGGGCCGTAAAACGCCTTGATGCCGGCCGACTGGCAGGCGTCCACCATCCGGGCGACGGTATAGTGCCACAGGTCCTGCTGAAACAAGGTGCGGCCGGTCTTGCCCTGGGCGGCATCTTCCAGCACGCCGTAAAAGGGGTGACCGCCGCCGACCCGGGTGGTCTTCATGCCGCGCGAGGCGGCCAGATCCGCCGGCCCCAGGCTCATGCCGTGCATGCGGGGCGACGCCTGGGCGATGGCGGCGATGTTTTCGACCCCCAGCGCCGTTTCCAATATGGCGTGAATCATGATCGGCCGCTTAACGGCGTGCCGGGCTTCCAGCTGGGCCAGCAGCTGGTCGAGGTAATGGATGTCCCATGGCCCTTCGACCTTGGGCAACATCACCACATCGACCTTGTCGCCGGCGGCGCCGACGATGGCGGTGAGGTCGTCGAGGAACCACGGCGAGTTCAGGCAGTTGACCCGGGTCCACAGGCCGGTGGCGGGATTGTCCCAGGCCCGCGCGACTTCGACGAAGCCGGCCCGCGCCGCCTCCTTGGCCTCGGCGGGGATGGCGTCTTCCAGATTGCCCAGCAGCACATCGACGGTGCGGCCGATCTCGGCTGCCTTGGCCCGCATCTTCTCCACATGCGGCGGGAAGAAGTGGATCATGCGCTCCAGCCGCACCGGCAACTCGCGATAGGGGGCGGGCGCGCCGATGGCCAGCGGCTCGAAGAACTTGCGGGGCGGCTTGATGCTCATGGGGCGCAATCCTCTTGCGGCAAATTGTTTCTGGCCGAAATAATGATGCGTGATGGTGCGGCGCACAAGCGGGAATTGGACGCCAGCTCCGCCCTGACCCGCTCGACCACCGCCGGCCAATCGCCGGGGGTTGGCTGCCGGAATAGCCGCATGGTCGGATACCACGGGCTGTCGTCGCGATTCCGCAGCCATCGCCATTCGGCGGCGAAATCCACCAGCGTCCAGGTCGGGATGCCCAGCGCGCCGGCCAGATGGCAGACCGAGGTATCGACCGCGATCACCAGATCGAGATTGGCGACCAGCGCCGCCGTGTCGGCATAGTCGCCCAGCTCCGGCCCGGCGTTCAGGACCGCTTCGCCGCCACCGAGGGCGGCAAGCTCTTCCGCTCGTCCATCCAGTTGCAGGCTGACCACCGCCAGTCCGGGCAGGTCGAGGAAGCGGGCGAACAGGCCGGAGTTCATCGAGCGTTGGCGGTCGCGGTTGTGCTGCGGGTTGCCGCGCCACACCACTCCGACCTTGAGTCCCGGCAAGGCGGACAGGCGGTCGCGCCAGCGGGCGACCAGCTCCGGGGCGGGATGGAGATAGGGGATCGGCGCCGGAATGGTGTCGAGGGTGGTGCCGAAGGCGCGGGGCAGGCTGAGCAGGGGGCAATGGACATCGAAAGCCGGCGGCGCCTCGCCCTCCTCGATCAGGGTGATGCCGGCGATCGCCGCGAACAGTCGCTTCATCGGCCTGGAGGTGACCAGGATCACCCGCCAGCCCAGCCGCACCACGTCCGGCACATAGCGAACGAAGTGGAGGCGGTCGCCGAACCCCTGTTCCGACCACAGCAGCATGGTGCGGCCGTCGGCCGGTTCCCCCGCCCACATCGGCTGGGAATAGTCGGGCAGCACCGGTTGCGGTCCGGTGGTCCGCCGCCAGCGCCAATGATATTCCTCCCAGCCCTGGCGGAACTGGCCGTCCGACAACAGGGCGTAGGCATATTGCCAATGCACCTCGGGATAGTCGGGTCCGAGCGCGATGGCCCGGCGGTAGCAGGCGAAGGCCTCGTCCAGCCGCCCCAGCTCGTTCATCGCCGTTCCCAGGTTGGTATGGGCCTCGACGCAGCCGGGCTTGAGGGCGAGCGCCCGGTGATAGCAGGCCACCGCCTCGTCCAGCCGCCCAAGATCCTGGAGCGCGCTGCCCAGGCTGTTATGGGCCTCGGCGTAGCCGGGGGCGAGTTCGATGGCTCGCCGCTGGCAGGCGACGGCCTCGTCCAGTCGCCGCTTCTCGCGCAGGGCATTGCCCAGGTTGGTGTGGGCCTCGGCATAGCCCGGATTGATCTCCAGCGCCCGGTCGAAGCAGGCCTGCGCCTCGTCGAACCGCCATTGGTGCAGCAGCACGGCGCCCAGGTTGTTGTGGGCGTCGGCATAGGCCGGCTTCAGCTCGATGGCCCGGCAGTGACAGGCGATGGCGTCGTCCAGTCGCCCCAGCTTATGCAGGACGGCGCCCAGATTGGTGAGGTACCAGGGGTCGTCGGGGCTGAGCGCCACCGCCTTGGCGATCCGCTCTGCGGCCAGATCGAGGCGCCCGGCCTGAAGGGCGATCATGCCGCGCTGGTGCAGGCTTTCGGCGTGACGGGGGTCCCGAGCGAGAATTTGGCGGTAAAGCCGGTCGGCCTCGTCCAGCCGCCCGTCGCGGTGGTGGCGGATGGCCTCGCCGAACCGTGCCGCAACATCGGCGGGTGGATCGCGCGGGGCAAGTTTGCCGGTGGCCCGGCGTTGTTTACGGTTCATCCGCCACTCGCCATATTCATCGGCCCGTTCGAGCGACAATGTGGTCGCGAGGATAACGTCGATCACGCGGGCGACGGAAGCCTTCCCTTGCAGGCCCGGTTTAAGGAATCGGGTAGCCGATGCGGAAGGCGCCCCAGTGACGGCCCTTGACCGTGATCGGGGCCGAGGCGTCGCGCATGATGGTGACTTCGCCGCCGCCCATATCCCGCAGATAGGTCTGGAGCAGAATCGGCGTGGTGTTCTGGGCGGCGGCGAGGCCGGTGTGGTCGTTGAAGATCCGCCGGTTCCGGCAGTTGGCCGCATTCCACGCCGGATCGTCGCCCGGAGGCTGGGAATATTGGCGGTTGTGAGTGGGCAGGTAGCCGTTACGATCGACCGCCACGGCAAAAATGATGGACGGGTTGGCCGCCAGGGCCGCTTCTTGAATCTCGGGAAAGATACGATCGGTCAGGGCGACGACTTTCGTCAGGTGTTGGGGTGGATTGGAACCCGGAACCGGTACGTAGTTTTCATCGAACAAATCCGTCAGGCTGATGCCGCCATGGCTAACCGCCCGCGCCAGCGCCTCGGCGATACGTCTGCTGGCGTCGACCGAGATATCGACGAATCCGTGATCGTAGTCGCTGCCGACCGAATTGCCCACGTCGGGCGACTTTGATGTCCGGCGGTTGAGGCGCAGGTTGGGGATCGACATGACCTTCGCTTCCATCGCGACCACCTCGTTGGCGGTTTCGGTGGCGCGCTTCACCTCGTCCTTCAGGGCGTCGTCGAGTTCGTTGAAGCCTCCGATCAGCCGGATCAGCATGCCGATGCGTTCGACCTTGTGGGTCAGGGCCACGCCCACTCCAAACGGCAGTCCGTGCCGGCCCGACAAGATGTTGCCGCCGTAATCGATCAGTCCCTTCACCGTGATCGTCAGCAAGCCGCGTACGCTGGTGGTGACCGCGCCCTTGATACCGCGAAGCCGGTTCAGGTCGGTGATGGTGCAGCCGTAATTCTCGACCCGGACCTGGGCGAGGTTGATCAGGCTGATCAACCGTTCCGAGGCATCGGCCAATTCGTAGTGAAGCCGTGCCCGCTGTACCTGATTATGCGCGCCGCCAAGCCGCACCGAAGCCCGTTCCACCAGTCCGGCGGCGGAAAAGGCCCCGTCGACAACCGTTCGCGTCTGGGCGGCATTGATGTCGGCGGCGAAGACCTCCCTGTCGTCTCCGTTCAACTTGGAGATCATCGTCCGATCGACGCGGGTGATGTGCGAGACCAGCCAGTCGAAAATGAAATCGGCCAGCTTGTCGCCGATATCGCCGGTCGTGGACGCGCGCTTTTCCAGCGCATCGACCTCCCGGATAAAGATGGAATGGGCGTTCTTGTGGCTTCGGCGGTCGTCGTAATCGAAGTCGTCCATCAGCCGCTCTTCATACGCGAAGTGCGTGGCGACATAGTTTTTCAGGCCGTCGATGATTTTGGTGATCGCGGCGTCGTTGTCGGTCTTGCCGGATGCCGCCTTCAGATCCCTCAGGAAGTCGAACAGTACCCGATGCTGGTCATCGATGTCGGAATCGCCGGTTTCGATCGCCTTCGACCAATCGAAAACCTGATCGCTCCTTCGGCTATCCACATCGACGTCCATATCCGACTCCAGATTCGCCTCGGGCGCCGTTCGTTTCGGCGGTTGGCAAGCAACCAGCCCGAGGCGCCTCGCCAGCGCTCGCTCGGCCGCAGAGTAGCAGCATTTTGGCGTATGCTATATGGATAGTGTGGGCGTCGGGCAAGCATCCGACGCCGCCCCCCTTCGGCGGCCAAGGTGCCGTTAGCTCCGATGCCGCTCGGGCGCAAAAGTTTGATTCAGTGTAACTGTGTCAAACTCTAATCCTGGTTCAGCCACGACCGGATGATAGCCGCCGCGTCCTCGGGGTGACGCTCGACGATCTCGCCGACCTTGCGCGCCACCGATGCCTTCATCCGCCCTTCGACCCGATCAAGGTCGATGGGGGCGGTGGCACCGGCCTTGCCGCGGCCATCCGGTGCCGGCCGCGACGGCATCGTGGGTTGCTCGCCGGAGGGTTTGGCCATGTTTACCGCCTTTACCAACCGAGAACGCCCGCACCCCCCCGATTATATCGCCGTTTCCCGTGAAGGTGTTTGCCCATCTGCCCCGGAATGCGTTGTAATGGGGATCATGATTACCGGCGCCATCGCCCGCGAGATACATCGACCGACCGGCCCGGGCACCGGACCGGATCGGCCGGGCCAACCCGAGACCGGCCATGACCGCGGCCCGCCGCCGATGGCCCTGCTGGCGGTCGCGATGGTGGTGGTGGTCGGCGGCTATCTGCTCAGCGTAAAGCTGCGCGACGTCGGCCGCCTCGAAGACTGCCTGATGTCGGGCCGCACCAACTGCGCCCCCATCGAGCAAACCGCCGGCCGTTAAGGCCGTCCCTTTACGCCAAGGACCCTGGCCATGAAACGCATCGCGGCACTTCTTCTTCTCAGCCTGTCCCTCGCCGGTTGCGCCCTGCCGCCGCCGGACCAGCCGGCCTATTTCTCGCGCATGGGCCGCTTCATGGGATTGATCGCCAATTGCGGCTGCTCCGACATCACCTCGGCCAGGATGCTCGCCGATTATCCCGCCGCCGTGAACGGGCGCTATAGCGAAGCAGAGGTCAAGGCGATGAAGGGATACGTCGACCTGGGAAACATCGAACGCTGGGACAACCGCGCCGTCATCTGCGCCGAAGTCTGCGGTCAACGCTGCATGGTCCAGGCGGTGGTCGGGCCGTTGGGCGGCCGCGACACCGGCGTGCCCGCCTGCCTGGTCAGCGAACGCGACCTTCACCTGTCGGACGGCATCAAGTTCGACGGCGGTGCCGACGGCCGGGATTAGTCCAGATGCGGTGACATCGAACCACGCTATGAGCCCGGGCGCCTTCCCCGGGCGAAGCCATCGACGATCACCACCACCACGCCGCACAGGGCGACCAGCGGGATCAGCAGACCAAAGAAGGTCATCAGCACCGAAACCGCCACTGCCAGCGGCGGTGGGGCAAGCACGGCGTCGCCGGCCGCCTGGCCCACCAGATCCCGGACCATGTAAATCGTGGCCAGGGCGGCGATGACCGTGCCGACGGCGCAGCCTGAGCCGAACCATTTCCATGCCGTCGATCTGAACCGCATCTTCGCCCGACCTCCCTGGTGACAGGGGCGGAGTTTGACCGACGGACCCCGCGGCGATCAAGCGTCATCGCCGTCACAAATCGTCGCAGTAGAATTTCCTTCGTAGCTTCTATCTGCCGCCGTCGCCTCCTATCATTATCGCGGGAAGTGGGTGTTGTGGCGGATGTTCGAGGCGATTATGGATCTTAGTCGATTCCACTGCCTGCCCGTGCGCGTCCAGGCCATCGTCGATGTTCTCGACGCCGATTCCGGCGCCAAGGTACGGTCGATGGTCGAGGATGGTTGTCGCTGTCCCGGCAGACAGACCTGTGACCTGGGCGCGGCGTGCGAAAGCATCCACCGGGCCTTCGGCCCTCACGTCGGCCGCGCCTGAGACCGGCTAAGACCATGCGGATTTTCTGGCAGGACTGCATGAGCGTCGGGATTCCCGCGATGGACGGCGACCACCGGACGATGGTGGCGTTGCTTGACGAAGTTTGTCTGGCCCTGCAATCGCGTAATCTTTTCGCCGCCGGCGAGGCGTTGACCCGCTTCGCCGCGGCCATGGCCGCCCATTTCATCGTCGAAGAGCGCTTGGGCGATGGCTTCGACCAGGATAATGCCGAGGCCCATCGCGAGGTCCACGACGCGACCCGACGGCAGGTAGCCCTGCTACAGGACGCCGTCACCGTCAGGCGCGACCTGACCGCCGCCCGCGATCTTGCCGACGAGTTCGTTGCCGACTGGATCAAACGCCTGTTCCGCGAGGACCGGGTTCTGGCCGCCAATCTGCGTCACGCCCCGGCGCCGATACCCTGATGCCCGGGGCCACGTTTTTTTTCTTCGGCACCCTGATGGATGGGGACGTGCTGGCGGCCGTGCTGGGCCGGGCGTTACCCGACGCCCGGCGTGAAGCCGCCACGGTCCGGGGCTTCCGCCGCGTCCTGGTCGCCGGCCGCGACTATCCCATGTTGCTGCCCAGTGCCGGCGGCCGGGTGACGGGCATGCTGGCGAGCGGGTTGGACCGGGGTGATATCAAGCGTCTGCGCCATTACGAAGGGCGGCGCTACACCATCGCCGCCGTCACGGCGCGAACCGCTTCGGGCCGAACGGTCAAGGCGGCACTGTTCGCCTGCTCGCCGACCCTGGCCACCGGCACCCCGTGGCGGCTCGATCTCTGGCGTCGCCGTCACAAACCGAACGCGCTACGCCGGATAGCGGCCCTGATGGCCGGCATCACCTAATCATCGGCGTCATCGTCGCGGCCCAGGCTCATGATGCCAACCCCCATGGCGACGCTGCCGAAGGTGACGGCAAGACCGAAGAACATCAGCACCGTGGTCGGCAACCGCTCGGACGAGCCTTCGAGCAGGGTGCGGATATGACCGAGGTCGGTGGCCAGGACCAGAA
>CAIUSV010000037.1 GCA_903901915.1 uncultured Rhodospirillaceae bacterium
ATCCAGCTCCTGAACGGGGTTCAGTACGGCCTGCTTCTATTTTTGGTGGCGAGTGGACTGACTTTGATTTTCGGGATCATGGGGATCATCAATCTAGCGCACGGCGCGTTTTACATGCTGGGTGCGTATCTGGCGTGGTGGCTTTCTGGTGTGACGGGCAGCCTGGTTGCGGCGGTGTTGCTGGCGCTGCCGCTGGCGGCTTTGGTTGGTTACGTGATCGAGGCGGTTCTGGTTCGCACGCTGTACCGTCGCGATCACCTTGATCAGGTGCTGCTGACCTATGGTTTGATTCTGATCTTCAACGAGGGTCAGCGGATGCTGTGGGGGAACGACGTGCATGGGGTGGCGGTTCCGGCGGCGCTGGCGTGGTCGGTGAAGCTGACGGAGACGCTGTCGTACCCGGTGTACCGTCTGGTTCTGTCGGGGGTGTGCGCGCTGCTGGCGGTGGCGATGTACGTGGTGATCACCCGGACGCGGTTCGGCATGTGGGTGCGGGCGGGGGCGTCGAACCGCGACATGGTGGCGGCGCTTGGGATCAACGTTAAGTTGCTGTTCGGTGCGGTGTTCGCGGTCGGGGCGGCGCTGGCGGGTCTGGCCGGGGCGATCTCGACGCCGATCACCTCGGTGGCGCCGGGGATGGGCGACGCCATCCTGATCATCTGTTTCGTGGTGGTGGTGATCGGCGGGGTCGGCTCGATCAAGGGGGCGTTCCTGGGGGCGATCCTGATCGGGCTTGCCGACACCTTCGGCAAGGTGTTCGTGCCCGACTACGCCAGCTTCACCGTCTATGGCGTGATGGCGGCGGTGCTGCTGTGGAAGCCGAAAGGACTGTTCGCATGACCGGCACGGTTCCCCGGCGGCTTGCCGTCGTCCTGGTGGTGCTGCTGGTGGCGCTGGCGCTGTTCCCGCTGTGGGGCAAGGCGGTATTCGCCGCCAAGTACGCCTTTCTGCTGCAAAAGCTGACGGGCATCATGATCGTGGCGATCATGGCCATGAGCCTGGATCTGCTGGTGGGGGTGGCCGGTCTGGTCAGCCTGGGCCACGCCGCCTTTTTCGGGCTGGGCGGCTATATGCTGGCGCTGAATTCGCCGCAATACGAGGCGGCCAACCTGTGGCTGGTGCTGCCGCAGACGCTGGCGGCGGTGGCGGTGGCGGCGCTGGTGGTGGGGTTCCTGTCGATCCGCACCTCGGGGATCTACTTCATCATGGTGACGCTGGCGTTCGGCCAGATGGGGTTCTATTTCTTCAACGATTCCAAGCTGGCGGGCGGTTCCGACGGGGCCTACATCTACGTCAAGCCGAAGGTCGAGGCGTTCGGCGCCATCCTGGTGGATCTGGATCACAAGCTGTCGTTCTTCTATGTGGTGCTGGGGGTGCTGGTGGGGGTCTATGCCCTGCTGCGGGTGCTGCTGGCGTCGCCGTTCGGGCGGGTGGTCGGCGCCATCGGCATCAACGAGAACCGGGTGCAGGGTCTGGGGTTCAATCCCATGGCCTACAAGCTGGTGGCCTTCACCATCGCCGGCACCGTCGCCGGTCTGGCCGGTTTCCTGGCGGCGACCCAATACGGCTTCGTCAGCCCGGCGATGCTGTCGTGGCACCATTCGGGCGATGTGCTGGTGATGGTGATCCTGGGCGGCATGGGCACGCTGTTCGGGCCGGTGCTGGGCGCCTTCATCCTGGAGCTGGCGCGCTATGGCCTGGAGGCGGTGACCGACCACTGGCTGCTGCCCATGGGCGCCATGGTCATCGCCATCGTGCTGCTGCTGCCCAAGGGGGTGGCGGGGCTGCTGCTGCAATGGTGCCGCAAGCGGGAGGGATCCGATGACTGAGTCCGTCCCCGCTCTTGAAACCCGCGCGCTGTCCAAGGCGTTCGGCGGGCTGGTGGCGGTCAACGGCGTGTCGCTGTCGTTCCGCGAGCACGAGGCCCACGCCATCATCGGTCCCAACGGCGCCGGGAAAAGCACCTTCGTCAACCTGCTGACCGGGCACCTGACGGCGTCGGGCGGCCAGGTGCTGTACCGCGGCGGCGACATCACCCGGCTGGCGGCGCATCAGGTGGCGCGGCTGGGGATCGGGCGGTCGTATCAGAAGACCAACATCTTCCCCACGCTCAGCTGTTTCGAGAACTGCCGTCTGGCGGCGCAGTCGCGGCTGGCGACCTCGATGCGGTTTCTGCGGCCGGCGTCGTCGTACCGCGAGGTTTCGGCCCATGCCGGCGCGGCGCTGGAGCTGGCCGGGCTGGCGGCGCGGTCGGGCCGCATCGCCGGCACCATGTCCTATGGCGAACAGCGCCAGCTGGAAATCGCCATGGTGCTGGCGACGGCGCCGGCGGTGCTGGTGCTGGACGAGCCGCTGGCCGGCATGGGCAAGGACGAGTCCGAACGCATGGTGGCGCTGCTGAAGGATCTGGCGCGGCGCTACACCCTGATCCTGATCGAGCACGACATGGACGCGGTGTTCGCCATCGCCGAGGTGTTGTCGGTGATGGTCAACGGCACCCTGCTGGAAAGCGGCCCGCTGGAGCAGATCCGTGCCAGCAAGGCGGTGCAGGACGCCTATCTCGGCGACGGGGCGGAGGCGTACTGAGATGATGTTGGAGGCGAACGGCATCCACACCTTCTATGGCGCCGCCCAGGTGCTGCACGGCGTCGACTTCCGGGTGGGCAAGGGCGAGACGGTGGCGCTGATGGGGCGCAACGGCATGGGCAAATCCACCTTGGTGAAAAGCCTGCTGGGCATCGTGCGGCCGCGCCAGGGCACGGTCCGGGTCGGCGGCCACGACGTCGGCGCCCTGGACACCCACGCCATCATCCGCCGCGGCATCGCCTATGTCCCCGAAGGCCGCGGCATGTTCCACAACCTGACGGTGCGCGAGCATCTGGTGATGGCGGCGCGCCCCGGAGCGGGCGGCCGCGCCGACTGGAGCTATGATCGGGTGTTGCGGACCTTCCCCCGCCTGGCCGAACGCCTCGACAACCTGGGCACCCACCTGTCGGGCGGCGAACAACAGATGCTGGCCATCGGCCGCGCCCTGATGACCAATCCCGACCTGCTGATCCTCGACGAGGCCACCGAGGGCCTGGCGCCGCTGGTCCGCCGCGAAATCTGGCGGGTGATCCGCGCCATCAAGGAAACCGGCATCGCCAGCATCATCGTCGACAAAAACGTCGGCGTCCTGCTCGACCTCGCCGACCGCAACATCATCCTCGTCAAGGGCAAGGTCGTCTATGACGGCGGTCCCGACACACTCAAAGCCCAACCCGAAATTCTGGAACGACATATCGGGTTGTGAACGCCAACGCCCCGGTACGCCGGCGCGACAGCAAGAAAGGAAGGAGAAAGGCCATGACAACCCACACCGCTTCCGGGCTGACAACGTCCGAGCACGCGCTCGACCTCCCGCGTGACTATAACGCCGCC
>CAIUSV010000038.1 GCA_903901915.1 uncultured Rhodospirillaceae bacterium
CGCCCTCAACGAGGCCGCCGAGCAGGAAAAGGTCAACCTCGTCGCCACCAGCCACCCCGATTCCATCTATGCCGGAGCCATCGGAGCCGCCCTCTGGGGCGCCTTCCGTCATGAAAAGCTGGCGCGTCTCGGTCACGCGGCGTAATGATGTGACGGCAGCGCCCCCGGGAGGCCGCGTGAAAGCGGCCTCCCGGGGGCGAAACCGTCCGGGCAGGACGATCACAAGGAAGAGGAAGCCACCATGTCCCTGAAGATTACCGACGACTGCACCAGCTGCGACGCATGCGTCTCCGTATGCCCGAATACCGCCATCACCGCCGGTGATGTGATCTATTTGATCAATGCCGAGCTCTGTACCGAGTGTGTCGGTGCCGAAGACAGCCCGCAGTGCCAGATGGTCTGCCCGGCCGATTGCATCGTGGTCGGCAACACCGAAAGCAAGGATGTGCTGACGGCCCGCTATCACGCCATCCACGGCTGACATCCACTTCCCCGGAACCCCCGCCGGAGCAATCCGGCGGGGGTTTTCCTTATCCCTTCCGCAACAGATTGACCCGCATCGGCTGCTCGAAGCCGAAGCCGCCCTCCACCGGGCTGGCCAGCCGGACGAAGCGATCGCGCATCTCGGCATCCATCTCGCGGAACTTCGCCTCGCGCTCGGTGTTGGCCGAGACGATCCGATCACGGAACGCCTCGTAGTCGGGGATAGTCATGGGATGAAGATAGGAGAACTCCGCTTCCTCCTCCAGACCGTGGACCCAGGCCCCCTTGATCGCCGCCAACGCGGCGCCGCGGACCCAGGTTTCGTCGTCGATGGGCCTGACCGCGTCGAAAAAAGCGCCATAGGGCAGCGGCTCCGACACATAGACCACGCCGTTGGCCCTGAGGACCCTGGCCGCTTCCGCCATCGCCTTGGCCTGATGCTCGATGGGAATGTGATGGAGCGAGTTGAAGAACACCACGACGTCGGCGCTGTCATTATCGGCGGGCAGGGCCTGGCCCACCCCCTCGACGATCGCCTCGTCCCCCACTCTGGGCCCGCCAAGAGCCTTGGCCAACTGGCGCTGGCTGCATTCCACCCCCAGCACATGGGCACCGAAGCGCGCCATCAGCCGCACCAGCCCCCCATCGCCGCAGCCGACATCGATCACCCGCTTGCCTTCGAGCCGGACCGTCTCCACGATGACGTCGGCGTTGCGGCGCTTGTCCATTTTCCCAATCTCCTCATGGCCCGGCCCAATTAAAGTGATGCATTCCCCGTCTGTCGATAGTTTCGACGCCGCCATCGTGCTGGGCGCCATGATCGGCCCCGACGGCCGCCCCAGCCCGGCCCTGGCGCGCCGGGTCGCGCACGCGATCGACCTCGCCCGCTCGGGCCGCGCCGGCTTTCTGGTGATGAGTGGCGGCCCGGTCCGCCATCCGGTCCCCGAGGCCCATGTCATGCGCGATATGGCGGAGGCGGCGGGCATCGCCCCCGAACGCATCCTGGTCGAGGACCGCTCGGTCAACACCATCGGCAACGCGCGGCTGACCCGCCCCTTGATCGAGGCACGAGGCTGGACCCGCCTGCTGGTGGTAACCGATGCCTGCCACATCCCCCGGGCGCTTTACGTTTTTCACCGCTTCGGCATGGCCGTCCGCCCGGTGGCGGTCATGCCGCCGGAATGGCCTGGGCGGGAGTGGTGGGGGGCATGGCTGCGGGAGGCGGCAGCCATGCCCTGGACGATACTGCGCACCGAATACGCGCTCAGGCGGCGCGAACGCGGGCAATAAAGCCCTTGGCCTCGTCGCTGAGTTCCACCGAGGTCTTGGACAACTGCGCCGCCTCCTCCATCACCTGACCGGCGGCACGCCCGGCTTCGCCCGCCGCCTCGGTAACGCCGGTGATGTTATGGGCCACTTCGGCGGTTCCCGCCGCCGCCTGTTCGACGTTGCGGGCGATCTCGCCGGTGGCCGCCTGCTGCTCCTCCACCGCCGAGGCGATCGCCGCCGAGACCTGATTGATCTCGGCCACCGTCGTGCCGATGTCCTCGATCGCCTTGACGGCATCGTTGGTGGCGGCCTGGACGCTGGTGATCTGCTCGGCGATCTCGCTGGTGGCCTTGGCGGTCTGGTTGGCCAGGGTCTTGACCTCGTTGGCAACCACGGCGAAGCCCTTGCCGGCATCGCCCGCCCTGGCCGCCTCGATGGTGGCGTTGAGCGCCAGAAGGTTGGTCTGGCTGGCGATGTCGTTGATCAGTTTCACCACCTCGCCGATGCTGCTCGCCGCCCCGGCCAGACTGCGGACGATGGTGTCGGTCTGGTGGGCCTTTTC
Source organism: uncultured Rhodospirillaceae bacterium (assembly GCA_903901915.1). Taxonomy (GTDB): domain Bacteria; phylum Pseudomonadota; class Alphaproteobacteria; order Rhodospirillales; family Magnetospirillaceae; genus Phaeospirillum. The sequence continues at coordinate 2,315 of CAIUSV010000038.1, forward strand.
CACCGCCGCGGTGGTGGTGGCACTGGCATGGGCGACCTGACGGCCGATCTCGCGGATCGACGACGCCAGTTCCTCGGCGGCCGACGCCACGGTCTGGACGTTGGACGAGGCCTCCTCGGCTGCCGCGGCGGCGGCGGCGGCCTGACGGGTTGCCTGTTCGGCCACCGCCGCCATGGATTGCGACGTCGCATCCATTTCGGTGGCAGCCGACGAGACATGTTCCACCACCGCAGTGATGTGACTCTCGAAATCATCGGCCAGCGACAGCATGGCGCTCCGCTTGGCCGCCTCGGCCTGACGATCCTTCTCGGTCTGCTCCGCCCGCATTCTTTCCATGGCGACGGCGTTGTCCTTGAACACCTGGACGGCGCGAGCCATCAGCCCAAGCTCGTCGCCTCGTCCGGTGGCGGGCACCTCCACCGCAAGGTCACCGCCGGCCAGACGCCCCATCGCCCCGGTCATCGCCCGCACCGGCGGCACGATGCTGCGGGCGATCAGCAAGGCCAGCGCGATCCCCACCGCCACGGCAACCGCCGAGACCATCGCCACGGTCGTGGAATCGGCGGCGACATCGGCGACCGTCGCCTTGTCGAGCGCGGTAAGCCGCGCCTCCTGAGTCGCCTTGACCTCGTCGGCAAGATGGCTGAATTCATCGGCCTTGGCGGTCATGGCCGCCGACAGGGTCGTGCTCTCCTCCCCCGTCGCCGAAGCCAATCTGTCCACGGCGGCACAGTAATCGGCAAACAGCCCCCGCATCCGCACCAACCTGTCATGGACCCCCGCCATGGCGGGGGCGGCGACAAGGGCGTCAAACCGCTTGGCTATGCCCTGGCGGGCGTCGCGGGCGCGGGCCAGCGCCGCCGTATCGGCCTGGCCGGTGAATCGCAGAACATCGATACGCATCTCGGCGGTATCGGTGGTGAGATCGAGCAGCGATATCGTGGCCTCGGCCATATCGGAATATTGATCGATGGCCCGTCCGGCTTCGTTCACGCCATGGACACCAGCCACCGCCACCGCGCCCACCAGCAGCAGGACCAAGGTAAAGCCCAGATAAACTCGCGTCGCCACAAGAAGTTTGGATGTAATATAATTCGACATCGCACGCCTCCCCTTGACACTTGATGCGATCCGCGCCGCCTCGCGTGATCTGGAAGAACCGTCGTGACGAGTCAATATACTACGGACTATCCCGCATTACCCCATGGATTGTCATTAAAATGTCGGGAAACGGGAGCCAGACCGGAGTCCGGCAGACTTTTACTACAGATTGCCCCCTTGCTCACACCACATGGACGGCGAATCAGGCTGGCTACTCGGCCATTCCGATAACCTGAAGCCTGACCGGAGCGGTGCCAAGATAGGTCATGTGCAACCGCCGCGCCGCCGCGCGGGATAGATCAATGGCGCGGCCGGTGAAGGGACCGCGGTCGGTGATGCACACCACCACCGCCTTCTTCTTGCGGTCGGTGCGCGACACCTCGACCAGCGTGCCGAACGGCAGGGTCGGGTGCGCGGCGGTCAGCGCCTTGGGATTGAATCGTTCGCCATTGGCTGTCCGCTGTCCACTGAACCCGGGACCGTACCACGACGCAATGCCGAAGTACTCCCGCCCCAGTTCGGCGGCGGAGCTGCGGTCGGCATGGGCAGGTTGAACCCAGGCAAGCCCGGCAACCATCGCGGCTAACGCCACTTTTCCATATCTGGTCATCGTCATCCTTCGATTCCTCAACCAAATCAGCGCCATCCAATGGAAACGATATGCACCTTTCCGACACACGTATGTGACTTACGCCACATTCATCAACAAACTGTAAACGATATAGCACAAAAGTATCAAGTCCGAGAGCATGGATCGCCATGCCCTCGGTAGCGCTGGTGCGGGTGCTTACCGCTCCGGCAATGCCCTTCTCGATAGCAGCATCCGAGGCCCCCCTAGCCTCCTAGCCTCGGCCAGATGCCTGGGCGTACAAGGCCGGTACTCCCAACCCCCAGGCCCTCACCCAATGTCATCAAAGGCATTGCCGGGTCCTTTCATCGGACGGCGCGGGGAATGACGTTACGTGGTAGGGCGTCAAGGCTTTCTGTTGGCGGAGCGAGCGCCTAGCTATATGTTACGGCTTCGCGCCGCAGCGCTCGCGCGGACCATGCGCGGAGCGCTTTTTTGATTTCAACAAGTTGAATACCCATGACAAACAGTTCCAGAGTCTACCTCTACGACACCACCCTACGTGACGGTGCCCAGACCCAAGGCGTGGACTTCTCCGCCGCCGACAAGGCGCGAATCGCGCGCGAGCTTGACCGTATCGGCATCGACTACATCGAGGGCGGCTGGCCTGGAGCCAATCCCACCGACGACGCCTTCTTCGCGGCGCCGCCCGCCTTCAAACGCTCGCGGCTGGCCGCCTTCGGCATGACCCGGCGGTCGGGACGCTCGGCCGACAACGATCCCGGTCTCGGCGCCCTGCTGGTGACGCCGGCCCGGGTGGTCACCATGGTGGGCAAGACCTGGGACTTCCAGGTCACGGTAGCGTTGGGCATCGGGTTGGACGAGAACCTACGCATGGTCGCCGATTCAGTCGCCCACGCCCGCACCAAGGTCGATGAGGTGATGTTCGACGCCGAGCATTTCTTCGACGGCTACAAGGCCAATCCCGCCTACGCCCTGGCCGCCGCCAAATCCGCCTATGACGCCGGTGCCCGCTGGGTGGTGCTGTGCGACACCAACGGCGGCACCCTGCCCCACGAGATGGCGCGCATCGTCGGCGAGGTGATCACGGGCGGCATTCCCGGCAGCCATCTCGGCGTCCACTGCCACAACGATTCCGACACGGCGGTGGCCAACTCCCTGGCGGCCGTCACCGCCGGAGCCCGTCAGGTCCAGGGCACCCTGAACGGCCTGGGCGAGCGTTGCGGCAATGCCAATCTGGTCTCGATCATTCCGGCACTGATGCTGAAGATGGGATTCGAGACCGGCATTGCCCCCGACGAGCTGAAGAACCTGCTGTCAGTGTCGCGCGCGCTGGACGAGGTGCTGGACCGCAACCCCAGCCGGGGCCAGCCCTATGTCGGCGCCTCGGCCTTCGCCCACAAGGGTGGGCTGCACGTTTCGGCCGTGGCCAAGGACCCCCGCTGCTACGAACATATCGACCCGGCCTCGGTAGGCAACGTCCGCCATATCGTGGTGTCGGATCAGGCCGGGCGCTCCAACATGGTGGCACGCATGGCCGAGATCGGCGTCGATCTCGACAGCGTCAGGCGCGATGCGCTGGTGCGGGTGGTCGAGCGGATGCAGGTGTCGTTCGACCCGCACGAGGTCAGCGATCTGGTCGATCTGATCAAACGGCTGGAACACGAGGGCTATGCCTACGATCAGGCCGCCGCCAGCTTCGAGCTGCTGGTACGCCGGGCGCTGGGCGAGGTGCCGGACTACTTCACCCTGGAACGCTACCGCGTCATCGACGAACGCCGCCGCAGCGCGGTCGGCGAGTGGATCACCCTGTCGGAAGCCACCGTCAAGGTCGAAGTCGGCGGCAGGGAATACATGGAAGTCGGCGAGGGCACCGGCCCGGTCCACGCCTTCGACGTGGCGCTGCGCAAGGTGCTGACCGCCGTCTACCCCGAGCTGACGGCGCTGGAGCTCAAGGACTACCGGGTCCGCATCACCGAATCCTCGGTGGGAACCGCCGCCAAGACCCGCGTCACCATCGAAAGCGAGGACGGCAAGGGGCATCGCTGGACCACCGTCGGCGTTCATACCAACGTACTGGAAGCCTCGCTGGAGGCATTGCAGGACAGCATTACCTTCATGCTGTTCCGCTTCCGGGACACCCCGTGACCACCACCACCACCCCCGCCGTCATCCTGGTGCGGCCGCAACTCTCCGAGAACATCGGCACGGCAGCCCGCGCCATGCTCAATTGCGGCCTAACCGACATGCGTCTGGTGGCTCCGCGCGAGACCTGGCTGAACGACAAAGCCATCGCCAGCGCCTCGGGCGCCGACCGGGTACTTCTGGCCGCCCAGGTGTTCGACACCACCGCCGACGCGGTGGCCGACCTGCACCGGGTGTGGTGTTCGACCGGGCGCGACCGCTACATGGTCAAGCCGGTCGACACCCCGCGCGAGGCCGCCGCCCACATGCGCGCGGTCATCGCCGAAGGGCAGCGCTGCGGCGTGATGTTCGGCCCCGAGCGTACCGGCCTGGAGAACGATGACGTCGCCATCGCCGATACCGTGCTGACGGTGCCGCTGAACCCGGACTATTGCTCACTCAACCTCGCCCAGGCGGTGCTGGTGGTGGCCTATGAATGGTACCAATGCGATGCTGCCACCTCGCTGCCGGCGATGACCAAGGGGGCGGAAGGGCCGGCGACCAAGGAAAAGCTGCTGACGTTCTTCGGCCATCTGGAGCGCGAGTTGGACGAATGCGGCTTCCTGCGCATCCCCGACAAGCGCCCCACCATGGTGCGCAACATCCGCAACATGTTCCAGCGCGCCCAGTTGACCGGCCAGGAGATCCAGACGCTGCACGGCATCGTCCACGAACTGGTCACCTATCGCCACAAGAAGGGCGAGGACAAAGCTTGATTCCGTTGACAACCGCCCGTCGATCCGTATAGTTCCGCCCTCTCTCCCGAGAACGCGGGCGGGCGGCCGGTTGGCACGCCCTCCCCTCCCCGCCGCGAGACGGAACCGGACTATCGGGACAACCTCATCGACCGATGCAATTCGGCCAAAGGAAGACCATGAGCAAGCGTATCGAAGCCAAGTACAAGATCAACCGCCGCCTGGGCGCCAACCTGTGGGGCCGCTCGAAGAGCCCGCTCAACCGCGGCAAGGAGAACCCTCCCGGCCAGCACGGTCAGCGCCGCAAGAAGCCGTCCGATTTCGGCACCCAGTTGATGGCCAAGCAGAAGCTGAAGGGCTACTACGGCAACATCGGCGAGAAGCAGTTCCGCCGCCTGTATGACGAGGCCGTGCGCCGCCGTGGCGACACCTCGGAAAACCTGATCGGCCTGCTGGAGTGCCGCCTGGACGCGGTGGTCTATCGTCTGAAGTTCGCCCCCACCCCGTTCGCCGCCCGTCAGCTGGTCAACCACTGCCACATCCAGGTCAACGGCAAGCGCGTCAACATCCCGTCCTATCGGGTCAATGAAGGCGACGTCATCTCGGTGAAGCAGAAGTCCAAGGACCTCGCCCTGGTGCTGGAAGCCGCCCAGTCGGCCGAGCGCGACATCCCCGACTACCTGGAAGTCGATCACAAGGATATGAAGGGCAAGTTCGTCCGTATCCCCAAGCTGGCCGACGTGCCCTACGCCGTGCAGATGGAACCGAATCTGGTCGTCGAATTCTATTCGCGCTGATCGCCACGCAACGGCGAAAAGACCACGGCCCGGTGGAAACACCGGGCCGTTTCGTTTGCGTCATCAGGCGTGGGCGACGCCCTTGCCGTCAAGCAACTGCTTCAATTCCCCGCTGGCCGCCATCTCGCGCACGATGTCGCAACCGCCGACGAACTCGCCCTTGACGTAGAGCTGCGGCAGGGTCGGCCAGTTGGTGTACTGCTTCACCGCCTCGCGCAGGCTGGGATCGACCAGGATGTCGATACCCTTGAACTTGACCCCCAGGTCGGACAGCACCTGCACCACCGCGGCGGAAAAGCCGCATTGGGGAAACATCGGCGTGCCCTTCATGTAAAGCACCACGTCGTTTTCGTTGAGGTCCTGCTTGATGCGATCGAAAACGGGATTGGTCATCTTAGCGATCATCCTGGCTGAAATCGGGAATGGCATACATCTAGGGTGCGCCACCCCAATCCGCAAGGCGCACGCCCAAGGCTAGCTTCAAGCGATTGCCCCGGGTCCTACCCCTTGGCGAAATCAGGAGCGTTTTCCGGGGTGGTGGTCTGGAGTGCCAGGGCGTGGAGATCGCCCCCCATCTTGCCCTGAAGGGCGGCGTAGACGATCTGATGCTGCTGCACCCGGCTTTTTCCCCGGAACGCTTCCGACACCACCAGCGCCGAGTAATGATCACCATCGCCGCGCAGATCCTCGATCACCACGACGGCATCCGGCAGACCGGCTTTGATCAGCGCCTCGATCTCGTTGGCTTCCATCGCCATGGACGTTCTCCTCAGTGTCCGGCCATTTCCTCGCCCATATAGGCGGGCAACCAGCCTTCGTTGGCGGCGATCAACTCGTCCACCGGCGCGGCGCGGCCGCCGACGCTGATGACGTGGCCACCGGTCCTGCCGATGACCCGCGCCGAGGTATCATGCTCCGCCGCTTCTTCCAGCACGCCAGCCAGATCGCCGTGCCCCACCTCCAGGACATAGCGCCCCTGGTCCTCGCCAAAGCACCAGGCGTGCAGCGCCACGGTCGAGGGGGCATCCAACGCGGCGCCGATGTGACCACCCGAGGCCATGGCCATCTCGGCCACCGCCACCAGCAGACCACCGTCGGAGACATCGTGGCAGGCCAGAACCTGACCGTCGGTGATGAGCTGGCGCACCAGTTCGCCGGCGCGGCGTTCGCGGTGCAGCGCCACCGGCGGCGGGGCGCCGTCCTCGCGGCCGGCAATCTCGCGCAGATACAGCGACGCGCCCAGCCAACCCTTGGTCTCGCCGATCAACACGATGGCCGAACCGGCCTCCTTGAAGGCGATGGTCGCCGAGCGGCTGACGTCGTCCAGCAGACCGACGCCGCCGATGGTCGGCGTCGGCAGGATGGCGGTGCCCTGAGTCTCGTTGTAAAGCGACACGTTACCCGAGACCACCGGAAAGTCCAGTTCACGGCAGGCCTGGCCCATGCCGCGGATGGCCTCGACGATCTGCCCCATGATCTCAGGCTTTTCCGGATTGCCAAAATTGAGGTTGTCGGTCACCGCCAGCGGCAACGCCCCCACCGCCGAGAGGTTGCGATAGGCTTCGGCCACCGCCTGACGCCCGCCCTCGTAGGGATCGGCGAGGACATAGCGCGGCGTCACGTCGGTGGTGATCGCCACCGCCTTACCGCTGCCGTGCACCCGCACCACCGCGGCGTCGCCGCCCGGGCGCTGGACGGTGTCGCCCATCACCATGTGGTCATATTGCTGCCAGATCCAGCGCCGCGATGCGAGGTCAGGGCAGGCCAGCAGAGTCTTCAGCGCCTCGGCCGGGCATACCGCCTCGACGTCCTTGGCGTCGATGACCGATCGCTTTGCCGGCGGCACCCATGGGCGATCGTATTCCGGCGAGGCCAACGCCAGCGGATCGATGGGCAGGTCGGCAACCACCTCGCCGTGGCGACGCAGCACCATGCGACCGCTATCGGTCAGACGGCCGACAATGGCGAAGTCCAGTTCCCACTTGTCGAACACCGCCTTGGCCAGATCCTCGCGGCCGGGCTTGATCACCATCAGCATGCGTTCCTGGCTTTCGGACAGCATGATCTCGTAGGCGCTCATTCCCTGTTCGCGCATGGGCACGGCGTCCAGGTCCATGTCGATGCCCAGCCCACCCTTGGACGCCATCTCGAATGACGACGACGTCAATCCGGCGGCGCCCATGTCCTGGATGGCGACGATGGCATCGGTGGCCATCAATTCCAGACAGGCTTCGATCAGCAGCTTTTCAGTGAAGGGGTCGCCGACCTGGACGGTAGGGCGCTTTTCTTCCGAATCCTCGCTGAACTCGGCCGAGGCCATGGTGGCGCCGTGGATGCCGTCACGCCCGGTCTTGGAGCCGACATAGACCACCGGATTGCCGACACCCGCCGCCGCCGAATAGAAGATGCGGTCCTTGTCGGCCAGTCCCACGGTCATGGCGTTGACCAGGATGTTGCCGTTGTAGCTGGCGTGAAAGTTGGTCTCGCCACCGACGGTGGGAACACCGACACAGTTGCCGTAGCCGCCGATGCCCGCCACCACCCCCGCCACCAGATGGCGGGTCTTGGGGTGCGAAGGATCGCCGAAGCGCAGCGCGTTCAGGTTAGCGATGGGCCGTGCGCCCATGGTGAAGACGTCACGCAGGATGCCGCCGACCCCGGTCGCCGCCCCCTGGTAGGGCTCGATGAAGCTGGGGTGGTTGTGGCTTTCCATCTTGAAGATGACGGCCTGACCGTCGCCGATGTCGATGACCCCGGCATTCTCGCCAGGACCGCAGATCACCCAGGGCGCCTTGGTCGGCAGGGTTTTCAGCCACTTCTTCGACGATTTGTACGAGCAGTGTTCCGACCACATCACCGAGAAGATACCCAGCTCGGTGATATTGGGCTCGCGCCCCAGGATCTCCAGGATCTTCTTGTATTCGTCGGGCTTGATGCCATGCGAGGCGATGACTTCGGGGGTAATCCGGCTCACGACAGCGCCTCCACCAGCGACTCGAACATGGCCTTGCCGTCGGACCCGCCCAGCAGGTCCTCGGCGAGGCGCTCGGGGTGCGGCATCAGGCCCAGCACCGTCTTTTCGTCATTGTAGATGCCGGCGATATTGCCCAGCGAGCCGTTGGGATTGGCCGCCACCGACACCTCGCCCGCCGGGCTGCAATAGCGGAAGGCCACCTGGCCGTTGCCCTCGATGGCCTTGACCGTCTCGGCGTCGGCGAAATAGTTGCCCTCGGCATGGGCGATGGGAAAGCGCACCACCTCGCCGGCCGCATATTTGCGGCAGAAGTCGGTATCACCGCTTTCCACCCGCAGACAGACGTCGCGGCAGATGAACTTGAGGTCCTTGTTGCGCATCAGCACACCGGGCAGCAGCCCCGACTCGGTCAGGATCTGGAAGCCGTTACAGATCCCCAGAACCCGGGTACCCCGCTCGGCCCGCGCCTTGACCTCGCGCATGATCGGCGAATGCGCCGCCATGGCGCCGCAGCGCAGATAGTCGCCATAGGAGAAACCACCCGGTACCACGATCAGATCGAGGTCGGGCAGCTGAGTGTCGCGGTGCCACACCATGTGCGGCTTGGTTCCCATGCTGGCTGCCAACGCCACCGCCACGTCGCGGTCGCAGTTCGAGCCGGGGAAAACGATGACGGCGGCTTTCAAGAATGGCGCCTTCCTGCTGGAGAGATCCAAGGCTGTCTGTGTACCCCGGAACGGGTCCGGTTTCCAGCCGTTACGACGCTTTTTCCTCGGCCTCCGCCACCAGCGCCGCCAGACCGATGAACGCCGGCAGGGGATGGATGATCAGCCAGGTCGGGATGGCGGCAAGATAGGGTTGGAAGCGGCCGTGTTCCTCGAAGCGGGCACGGAAGCCGGACTGGCGGAACGCCTCGGCCATGCGCGGCAGGATACCGCCGGCGATGAATACCCCGCCCCTCGCCCCTACCGTCAGCGCCAAATTACCGGCGACCGTGCCCATCATGGCAAAGAAGGTCTCCACCGCCTCGCGGCTGATGGCGCACGAACCGTCGAGTCCACGCTGGGAAATGACATCGGGCGTGCTGAACACCGCCTGACGCCCCGACAAGGCCGCGATCGCCTGATAGAGGTTGACCAGTCCCTGGCCCGACAGCACCCGCTCGGCCGAGGCATGGTCGAAACGCCGGCGCACCCAACCCAGGATTTCAGCCTCGCGGTCGGTGGTGGCGGCCATGGTGACGTGGCCGCCCTCGGCGGCCAGGGCGGTCCATTCGCCGTCATGCCCCTGCACCAGCGCCGAAACACCCAGGCCGGTCCCCGGCCCCAGCGCGGCGATGGGTTGCCCCGGAACGGCCGCGCCACCACCGATGGCCACCAGATGTTCGGCGGCAAGATGACGCACCGACAGCGCCACGGCGGTGAAGTCGTTGACCACCGCCAGACGCTCCAACCCTAGCGCCAGCCTTGCTTCCTCAATGGAGAAACGCCAGGGCGAATTGGTCAGGTCGATCCTGTCGCCGACGACGGGAGACGCCACCGCGAACGCCGCCCGGGCCGGGCGTCGGTCGGGGAAATTAGCCGCCAGATAGGACTTGGCCGCCGCCGCCGGCCCCTCATAATCGGCGCACCGCAGCACGACCGGATCGAGAACCTGATTGCCCGCCACCACGGCGAACCGGGCATGGGTACCGCCGATATCCGCCACCAACGCGCTCGGCTGCGCCGCGCTCATTTGGGCATCCCCCTCAGGCGCCGGGCGCCTGCCTCCGCAGGCTTGGCTCCTCCGCTTCGCTCCGGGCGCCTCAACGGCGCCGCGCTCGGCTGCGC
>CAIUSV010000039.1 GCA_903901915.1 uncultured Rhodospirillaceae bacterium
GGTCGGTGGCCAGGACCAGAATGCCGAAGACCACGCCGGCAATCACTCCGCTGACGAGATGTTGCGCCAGATAGCCGATCAGCCCCGCCCGGCCCGGCTTCATGGCAGGATGTCGGCGTCCAACTCGGCCGCCAGGGTGCGGATGGCGGCCATCGCCGCATCGACCCGCCCGGCATCGGTGCCGCGCGCCACCAGCGTCACCAGGCTGCGCCCCCCGGTGAAGGTGGGATAGCTGCCGATCTCGACCGTGCTGTCGCCGTCCTGGATACGGGTCAGCCCCTCGGCCAGATCGCCCTCGCGCGCCGCCAGCGTCACCGAGCGCGACAGCAGCGGCGCCCCCCCCGCCAGATCATCCTTGATGCCGTTGAACATGACCTGAAGGATGCTCGGCACCCCGGCCATGACGAAAACGTTGTCCATGCGAAAACCGGGCGCCTGACTGACCACGTTGTCGATCAGGGTGGCGCCCTCGGGGGTATCGGCCATCTTGAGCCGGGCGGCGTTGAGCAGATCGCGGCCATAGCGTTCGGCCAGTCGTCGTTCGGCCTCGGCGTTGCGCACCACCGGAACGCCGAAGGCGGCAGCCACCGCCTGGGTAGTGATGTCGTCGTGGGTGGGGCCGATGCCGCCGCTGGTGAAGACATAGGTATAGCGCGCGCGCAGGGCGTCGAGGGCCTCGACAATGGCGGCGGTGTCGTCGCGGACGATGCGGACCTCGGCCAGAACGATGCCCTTGGCCGCCAGTTCGGCGCCGAGGAACTGGACGTTGGCGTCACGGGTCCGCCCCGACAGGATCTCGTTGCCGATCACCAGAACCGCCGCAGTGACCATCTCCGCCTCCCTCCCCGCGCTCCCCACATCGGGATCAGTCGATCATACCCACTCCCGCAGGATCGCCACCAGGGGGATGTCGGCGGGCGGCATCGGCAGGTCGCCGAGACGGGGGCCGCGCACCCACCGCAACTCCTGGCCCTCGCGCGGGACCGGCGCGCCCTTCCACACCCGGACCAGATACAGCGGCATCAGCAGATGGAAGGTGTCGTAGTCATGGGAGGCGAAGGCCACCGGCGCCAGGCAGCTTTCGGTGACGTCGATGCCCAACTCCTCTTCCAGTTCGCGCACCAGCGCCGCTTCCGGGGTTTCGCCGTCGTGAACCTTGCCGCCGGGAAACTCCCACAGTCCGGCCATGGACTTGCCCTCGGGCCGCGCCGCCATCAGGACCCGTCCATCCGTGTCCACCAGCGCCGCCGCCGCCACCAGCAGCATGGGCCGGGTGGCACGGGCCATCCGCCAGTCGCCCTGCTTCAGGGCGAACACCGGCGCCACCACGCTTTGCCCCCGCGCCGGCATGGCGCAGGTATCGACACCGACATGGCGCAGCCCGACCTTTTCCAACGCCCGTTGCGAGGCACGGTTGTCGGGATGGAAGGTCGCCCATACTCGCGGGAAACCAAGGGTGTCGAACAGATGCCGCACCAGCCGGCGCAGCGCCTCGGTGGCATAGCCCTGGCCCCAGAACGGCTTGCCGATCCAGTAGCCCAGTTCCGGGTCGCCGTTGCGCTCCAGCCCGAAGCCGACCACGCCGATCAGCACGCCGTCGACGACACGCTCCATGGCCAGCGCCACGCCCTTGCCTGCGGCGCGGCGCGTCTCCTGTTCGGTGACGAAGCGCACGGCATCGTCGATGGTGTAGGGGTGGGGAATGAGGGCGGTGTAGCGCACCACCTCCTCGTCGCCGAGCAACCCGGGCAGCCCTTCGATATGCTCGGCGGTCAGCGGGCGCAGCCGTAGGCGCCCCGTCAGCAGCGGATGCCCCGCCCATACCGTGCCCGGCTGGCGACAGCCCCGCTCGCTCATGTCCGCCTACGTCCGGTACGAGCCGTTGATGTCGATATAGGCGTGGGTCAGGTCGCAGGTCCACACCGTGGCCTTGCCCTTGCCGATGCCGATATCGACGTCGATGGCGATTTCCTTGCCCTTCATGTGGGCGGCGACCGGCCCCTCGTCATAGCCGGCGGCGACCTCGCCCTTTTCCGCCACCAACACCCCGCCGATGCGGATGGCGAGACGGTCGCGGTCGGCCTTCTCGCCCGATTTGCCCACCGCCATGACGATGCGGCCCCAGTTGGCGTCCTCGCCGGCGACGGCGGTCTTGACCAGCGGCGAGTTGGCGATGGCCATGCCGATGCGCCGCGCCGCCCGGCCACCGGCGGCGCCGGTGACGGTAACGGCGACGAACTTCGAGGCACCCTCGCCGTCGCGGACCACCTGATGGGCCAGATCGGTCAGCAGATCGAACAGCTTGGCCTTGAAGTCGGCCAACCGCTTGTCCTTGGCGTCCTTGACCGCCGGATTGCCGGCTTTGCCCGTGGCAAACAGCATCAGCGTGTCGCTGGTCGAGGTGTCGCTGTCGACGGTGATGCAGTTGAACGAGCGCTGAACCCCCTTGGACAGCAGGTCCTGCAACACCTTGGCCGGCAGGGCGGCGTCGGTGAAGACGTAGGACAGCATGGTCGCCATGTCGGGCGCGATCATGCCGGCACCCTTGGCGATGCCGTTGATCACCACCGGAATGCCGTCGATGGTCGCGGTGCGGGTGGCGCCCTTGGGGAAGGTGTCGGTGGTCATGATCGCCTTGGCGGCGTCAAGCCAGGCGTCTTCCTTCAGCTTGCCGCGCGCGTCGGCCAGGGCGGCGGTGATTTTCTCGTCGGGCAGGCGCACGCCGATGGTGCCGGTGGAGGCGATATAGACTTCGGACGCCTTGCAGCCCGCCAGCGCCGCCGCCTTGTCCACCGTCCGCTTCACCGACGCCACCCCCACCGAGCCGGTGAAGGCGTTGGCGTTGCCCGAATTCACCACCAGAACCCGGGCGCGCCCCTTGGCCACCGCGTCGCGACACCATTCCACCGGCGCCGAGGCGGTCAACGACCGGGTGAACACCCCGGCGGCGGCGGTGCCGGTGGCCATTTCGACCAGCAGCAGGTCGGTGCGCCCGGCATAGCGGACGCCGCAGGCGTGCCCGGCCAGCGCGACGCCCCTCACCACCGGCATGTCGGGAAAACTGGCGGGAGCGAGGGGCGACAACGCGGTCATGGCGACTCCTTAAGGCTTATACCGGCGAGCCACCGAGGTGGCCCGCCGGGGCGGTATTACTTGGGCTGGTCGGGCAGGGCCGAACCATCGGGGCCGAAGCGCTTGATCTTGGCCTTGGTCCGCAGTTCGCCCACCGCCTTCTCGGTCTGCTGCTCGACCAGATTCTGGGCGATCACGCCCCGAGCCTGCTCGTAGGGCGGGATGGAGGACATGCGCTTGTCCTCGACCTTGATCACATGCCAGCCGAACTGGGTCTTGACCGGGGTGGCGGAGACTTCACCCGGACGCAGCGCGAAGGCGGCGGCGGTGAATTCCGGCACCATGTCCTTCTGGCCGAAATAGCCGAGATCGCCACCATTCTGCGCGGCCGAACGGTCCTTGGACCGGGTCTTGGCCAATTCGGCGAAGTCGGCGCCGCGATTCAGTTCGGAAATGATGCTCTTGGCGCCGTCCTCGGTCTCGACCAGGATATGGCGGGCACGCACCTCCTCGCCGGGAACGAAATCCTTGACCGCCTGATCATAGCGGGCCTTGACCGCCTCGTCGGTCACGGCGGCGCGCACCTTCTTGGCGATCCACGCCTGGCTGATCATGTCGGCCTCGGCCTGCTTCAGGGCGGCCTTGACCTCGGGATCGTTCTCCATCTTATCCTTGCGGGCCTGCTCCGCCACCAGCTGCTTGCGAATCAGGATCTCCAGCAGGGTTTCGTAAGGGGCCTGGCCCATCTGCGGCGGAATCTGACGCTGCACCGCCGCCAACTGCGACAGATGCAGTTCGGTACCGTTGACGTTGGCCACCACCACGTCCTTGGGGTCGGCGGCGAAAGCGGGGCTGGCGGCGAGCCCGGCGGCCAAGCCGAGGGCGAGCACGGGGCCGCGCGCGAACAGCATCTTCATGAGTGATGATTCCTTCTCGTCGAAAGACGGGGGGCGATTACCCCGGTCGAGACATCGATAGCTGGGGTTGAAGCACAACCGCGCGGGCGACACAAGTGCCAGCATGGCAGGGTTGGCGCGATTGCCGTGGATGGGGGGCTGGATTCGTATCGCACTCTGTGCAATATGGTTCCCCGATTTCGCAGGCCAGGGCGCCCCGACCGGTGTGCGCCGGCGCTGTCCATTCCTGCCCACCGCCAGGGCATGCCTGCCTAAACGTCGTGTCGGACCTATTGGAGGATAATATGACTGTTCGCGTTGGCATCAACGGCTTCGGCCGCATCGGCCGCATGGTGTTCCGCGCTGTCGCGAAGGAATTCCCGGAGATCGAGATCGTCGGCATCAACGACCTCCTCGAACCCGAATACCTCGCCTATATGCTGAAGTATGATTCGGTTCACGGCCGCTTCGCCGGCGACGTCTCGGTCGAGGGCAACACCCTGGTGGTCAACGGCAAGAAGATCCGCCTGACCGCGGTCAAGGACCCGACCGAGCTGAAGTGGAACGAGATCAACGCCGACGTGGTGGTCGAATCCACCGGCCTGTTCCTGTCGGCCGACGTGGCGACCAAGCATCTGACCGCCGGCGCCAAGAAGGTGCTGATGAGCGCGCCGTCCAAGGACGACACCCCCATGTTCGTCTATGGCGTCAACCACGCCAAGTATGCCGGCGAGAAGATCGTTTCGGCGGCGTCTTGCACCACCAACTGCCTGGCGCCGGTGGCCAAGGTGCTCAACGACAACTGGGGCATCAAGCGCGGCCTGATGAGCACCGTGCATGCCGCCACCGCCACCCAGAAGACCGTGGACGGCCCGTCCGCCAAGGATTGGCGCGGCGGCCGCGGCATCTTGGAAAACATCATCCCGTCGTCCACCGGTGCCGCCAAGGCGGTGGGCAAGGTCATCCCCGAGCTGAACAAGAAGCTGACCGGCATGGCCTTCCGCGTCCCCACCTCGGACGTGTCGGTGGTCGATCTCACCGTCGAACTGGTCAAGGAAGCCTCGTACGAGGATATCTGCAAGGCGATGAAGGCCGCTTCGGAAGGCGCGCTCAAGGGCGTGCTCGGCTACACCGAGGAAAAGGTGGTCTCCACCGACTTCGTCGGCTGCAACGTCCCCTCGATCTTCGACGCCGATGCCGGCATCGCGCTGGACACCACCTTCGTCAAGGTGGTCACCTGGTACGACAACGAGTACGGCTATACCTGCAACATGCTGCGCTTCCTCCAGCACATCGCCAAGAACTAGGCCGGAGGAAACCGTCATGTTCCGGACCATCGACAAGCTCGACGTCAAGGGCAAGCGGGTGCTGGTGCGCGCCGACCTCAACGTGCCGGCCAAGGACGGCAAGGTCACCGACACCACGCGCATCGACCGCTCGGCCGCCACGCTCACCGAGCTGGCGGCCAAGGGGGCCAAGGTCATCGTGCTGACGCACTTCGGCCGGCCTAAGGGGCGCGAGGACAAGTACTCGCAGAAGCTCCTGGTCGAACCACTGGCCAAGGCGGTGGGCAAGTCGGTGGCCTGGGCCGACGATTGCGTCGGGGCGGCGGCGGAAAAGGTGATCGCCGGCCTTAAGGACGGCGACATCGCCCTGCTGGAAAACGTCCGCTTCCACCCCGAGGAGGAAAAGAACGACCCCGGCTTCGCCCGGCAACTGGCGGCGCTGGGCGACGTCTACGTCAACGACGCCTTTTCCACCGCTCATCGGGCGCACGCCTCCACCGAGGGGCTGGCCCATCTGCTGCCGGCCGCCGCCGGCCGGCTGATGCAGGCGGAACTGGAGGCCTTGGGCAAGGCGCTGGAACACCCGGAAAAGCCGGTAGCCGCCATCGTCGGCGGCGCCAAGGTCTCGACCAAGCTGGATCTGCTGGGCAATCTGGTGGCCCGGGTGGATTACCTGATCATCGGCGGCGGCATGGCCAACACCTTTCTGTTCGCCATGGGCAAGCCGGTGGGCAAATCGCTGTGCGAGAAGGAAATGG
The DNA here is from genome assembly GCA_903901915.1 of uncultured Rhodospirillaceae bacterium. GTDB lineage: Bacteria > Pseudomonadota > Alphaproteobacteria > Rhodospirillales > Magnetospirillaceae > Phaeospirillum. The sequence continues at coordinate 6,013 of CAIUSV010000039.1, forward strand.
CCGCCACCGCCCGCGAGATCATCGAAAAGGCCAAGGCAGCCCACTGCCACATCGTGCTGCCGGTGGACGCGGTGGTCGCCGCCGAATTCGCCGAGAACGCCGCCAACCGGACGGTCAGCATCGACGCGGTGCCCGACGACCAGATGATCCTGGACGCCGGCCCGGCCTCGGCCGAGGCCATCATCGACCGCCTGGGCGGCTGCAAGACCCTGGTATGGAACGGCCCGCTCGGCGCCTTCGAGATCAAGCCGTTCGACGCCGCCACCAACGCCGTCGCCCAGTGGGCGGCGAGCCGCACCGCCCAGGGCAAGCTGCTGACCGTGGCCGGCGGCGGCGATACCGTCTCGGCGCTGGCCAAGGCCGGGGTCGAGGACAAGTTCTCCTACGTCTCCACCGCCGGCGGCGCCTTCCTCGAATGGCTGGAAGGCAAGGACCTGCCCGGTGTCGCCGCCCTGACGGTCAAGGCTCCCGCCGGCTGTTGCGGCGGCGGCGGCTGCCACTGAGAGTTTGTGACGGAATGCCCATTCCCCTTGTCGCCGGCGGGAAATGCCGGTGTTTCCAATGGGCGTTCTTTCGCAAGTTCGATTGCGTTACAAAGATCTGAGCATTCCTCGTCTTTGCCCCCTCCCCGCGCGGGGAGGGGGACACCAGGATCAACCATGACAGTCCATTTCATCGGCGCCGGGCCGGGGGCTCCCGACCTTATCACCGTGCGCGGCCTCAATCTGATCCGGCGCTGTCCGGTGGTGCTGTACGCCGGCTCGCTGGTGCCCGCCGAGATCGTCGCCGAGGCCATGCCCTCGGCCCGGGTGATCGACACCGCGCCGCTCGACCTCGACCGGATCATCGCCGAGATCGAGGCGGCCCACGCCAAGGGCCACGACGTCGCCCGCGTCCATTCCGGCGATCCTTCGATCTATGGCGCCATCGCCGAGCAGATGCGCCGGCTCGATGCCCTGGGTATTCCCTATGACGTGACCCCCGGGGTGCCGGCTTTCGCGGCGGCGGCGGCGGCGCTATGCACCGAACTGACCCTGCCCGACATCAGCCAGACGGTGATCCTGACCCGCACCTCGGTGCGCTCGTCGCCCATGCCCAACCGCGAGGACCTCGCTACCCTGGGCCACAGCGGCGCCACCCTGGCCATTCACCTGTCGGTCAGCAACCTTGCCCATGTGGTCAAGGAACTAGGCCCGCTTTACGGTGAAGACTGTCCGGTGGTGGTGGCTTTCCGGGTCGGCTGGCCCGATCAGAGCTTCATCCGCGGCACCCTGGCCGACATCCGCGACAAGGTGAAGGCGGCGGGCCTGACCCGTACCGCCCTGATCCTGGTCGGCCGAGTGCTGGGTGGGGCGGAGTTCAGCGATTCCCGGCTTTACGCCGCCGACCACACCCATGTGCTGCGTCCGGGGAAGTAGGCCGCGCGCCCCGATCCGTTACAGAGAATCCAACGTCAGGTTCTCCAGCCACCCCAATGCCGCCGCGATCGTTTCCACCGTCTCGCCGGCCGGCGGTGGCGGGCGGCGGATCATCAGCACCGCCAAGCCCAACCGCCGCGCCGCCTCGATCTTCGCGTAGGTGGCGTCGCCGCCCGACGCCTTGGTCACCAGCACGTCGATGCCATGCGCGCGCATCAACGCCTCTTCGGCCTCGACGGTGAAGGGCGGTCGGCCGGTGATGACGGCGCAGGCGGCCAGCGGCTGCCGCCGCTCCTGTAGCAGCCGCACCAGGAACCAGACGCCCCGGACATCGGTGAACCCCGCGACGTCCCCCGCCCCCACGGTAAGAAAGGCGCGGCGGCCAATTTCGGGCAGGCGGGCGGCGGCCTCGGCGACGCTGTCCACCAGGATCCAACGGTCATCGGCATCGCGCCGCCATTGGCGGCGGGCCAGCACCAGCCGGGCCACCGCCGCCGCCTGGCAGGCGGCCTCGGCATGGGCGGAGATGCGGGCGGCGAAGGGATGGGTGGCGTCGATGACCGCATCGACGGCCTCGGCGCGCAGAAAGGCCTCCAGCCCGGCGGCGCCGCCGAAGCCACCCACCCGGACCCGCCCCGGCAGGTCGGGCACCCCGGCGCGACCGGCCAGCGAGGTGATGATCTCGGCCCGGCCGGCGACGGCGCGGGCCAGGGCGGCGGCCTCGGCGGTGCCGCCGAGAATCAACAGCCTAACCACTGCGCCCCACCACGGCTCCGGCGCGATCGACGGCGATGACCGCAACCTCGGTGCCGCCGGACAGCACCGCCAACGCCACCTCGCGCGCCCGCTTCGCCACCATGTCGCCCAGTGGTCGATCGCCTGCCAGGGCCAGCATCTGCGCCGCCGAGGTCGCCCCGGCGACGGTCTCGCCGCCCAGTTCGGCGAGCAATTCGCCAAGAAAGGCGACATCGACCCGGCTGGCGCCGGAATGAAGATCGAGATTGCCCGCCGCCAGTTTGGCCAGCTTGGCGAAGCCGCCCACCAGGGTAAGGCGCGGAACGGGGTGACGGCGCAGATATTTCAGCACCGCGCCGGCCATGTCGCCCATGTCGATCAGCGCCTGATCGGGAACCGCCAGCACCCGGCGCGCCACGGCCTCGGAGGTCTTGCCGGTGGTGGCGACGACATGGCCCAGCCCCAGGGCGCGGGCGACATCGATGCCGCGATGGATGGAATGCACCCAGGCGGAACACGAATAGGGCACCACCACCCCGGTGGTGCCCAGGATCGACAGGCCGCCGACGATGCCCAGGCGGGCGTTCAGCGTCCTTGCCGCCAGCACGGCGCCACCGGGGATCGACAAGGTCACCACCACGTCCACCGGGCCGAGATTGTCGGCGATCTGCCGGCGCGGGCCGGGATTGATCGCCGGTTCGCCCGGGGCCAGCGGCAGCCCCGGCAGGGAGACGGTGCCGATGCCCTCGCCGGCGCGGAAGATGATCCCGGCGCCGGCCGGGGCCGGCACGACCTCGGCGATGATTTCGGCACCGTGGGTGACGTCGGGATCGTCGCCGGCATCCTTGATCACGCCGGCAACCGCACGACCAGATTGCAGCAGGCGGCGCGACAGGGCGAACGCCGGAGTCTCGCCCCGGGGCAGGCGGATCGTCACCGGATCGGGAAAGCGCCCCTCGACCAAGGCGGTCAGCGCCGCCTTGGCGGCGGCGGCGGCGCAGGCCCCGGTGGTCCATCCCTTGCGAAGCGACGGTGTGGTCATGGCGGCGACTGTAAGATATATGAGTGCGCGAAACGCAAGCTTATACTGGCCGCAATGTTTGATCTGCCATTCGATTTTCCCGATTTCGTCCCCGGCGCCGTCTGGCTGGTGGGCGCCGGTCCCGGTGATCCCGGCCTGCTGTCGCTGCTGGCGCTGCACGCCTTGCGTTCGGCCGACCACGTCATCCACGATGCCCTGGTGGACAGCCGCGTCGTCGGCCTGGCCCGCCCCGGCGCGGTGATCGAGGCCATGGGCAAGCGCGGTGGCCGCGACTCGGCCCGGCAGGAGGACATCAACCAGCGGCTGATCGTACTGGCGCGTCAGGGGCTTCGCGTGCTGCGGCTGAAGGGTGGCGACCCCTTCGTGTTCGGTCGCGGCGCCGAGGAGGCGTTGGCGCTGGCGGCGGCGGGAATTCCCTTCCGGGTGGTGCCGGGCATCACCGCCGGGATCGGCGGCCTGGCCTATGCCGGCATCCCCGCCACCGCGCGCGCCACCAACGCGGCGGTGGCATTTATCACCGGCCACGGCGCCGATGGCGGTCTTCCCGACGGCTTTGACTGGGATGCCCTGGCGCGGGGCGCTCCGGCCATGGTGTTCTATATGGGACTGCGTCACCTGGACCGGGTGGTGGAACGGCTGCTGGCGGCGGGGCGACGGCCCGACGAGCCGGCGGCGGTGGTCTGCGACGCCACCACGCCCAGGCAGGTGGTGGTCGAAACCACCCTGGCCGGACTGCCCGAGGCGGTGGTCAACCACGGCCTCAAGCCGCCGGCCCTGGTGGTGGTGGGCGAGGTCGCCGGGTTGCGGCACAGGCTGGACTGGTGGCGGCCCGAGGTTTGATCTATCCTCCCGCCCCGATATGACCGACAGTCTCGACAGCATCGGCAGCCTGCTTCATTCCGGAATGGCGTTCTGCGGCGCCAATATCGACGGGCGCGGCGGGTTGATCGGCGGGCTGTTCCTCACCGGTCTGGTTGGCAGCCTGTCCCATTGTGGCGGCATGTGCGGTCCGTTCGTGCTGTCGCAGGTTGCCGCGCGCATGGAAGCGATTCCGCTGGCGCGCATGACTGAACTGCGGCGACTGGCGGGGGCGGCGCTGCTGCCGTATCATCTCGGTCGCGCCACCACCTACGCGGTCTTGGGGGCGCTGGCCGCCTCGGCCGCCGGTGTCCTGGGCGGGGCGGTGGCCTTCCGCTGGGTCGCTGCCGGACTGCTGACGCTGGCGGCGCTGGCAATGCTGGCGCTGGCGGTACCGGGGCTGCGACGGGGAAGATCGGCCGGAAACGGCGACGGAGGTTGGGGGGCGGCGGGGATCGGACGGCTGGCGCGGCCACTGTTCGCCAACCCGTTCGGTGTCAGGGGCTGGCTGCTGGGGCTGGCGCTGGGGTTCATTCCCTGCGGCCTGCTCTATGGCGCGCTGATGGCTGCGGCGGCAAGCGGCAACGCCGTCGCCGGTGCCGCCGGCATGCTGGCCTTCGCCGCCGGTACCGTGCCCATGCTGGTGGCGGTCGCCGCCGTCGGGCACGCGGCGCTGGCTCACTGGCGGGCGCCGTTGCTGCGGGCGGCGCCACTGTTGTTGGTGTTGAACGCGGGCGTGCTGGGCGTGATGGCCTGGCGGTTGCTTACCCAGTGACGAAGAAAGAGGCTCCGATGAAGTTCTCGCGTACCCTGGTGGCTCTGGTCGCGGTGGTGGTGATCGCCTTCGTCGCCATCGGCGTTCGCGTCATCATCTGGAGTGGCCAGGACAGCGCGGCCGGCGGCAACCTGCCGGCCATCGGCGGGCCGTTCACCCTGACGGACCAGACCGGCAAGACCGTGTCCGACCGTGACTTCCAGGGTCGTTACATGCTGATCTTCTTCGGCTACACCTTCTGCCCGGACGTATGCCCGACCACGCTCTCGACGGTGGCGGCGGCGTTGGAAAAGCTGGGGCCGGCGGCGGCCCGCAAGGTGGTGCCCGTGTTCGTCACCGTCGATCCCGAGCGCGATACCGCCGAAGTGATGCGCGACTATGTCGGCGCCTTCGGCTCCGGCTTCGTCGGGCTGACCGGCACGCCGGACCAGATCGCCAAGGTGGCCAAGGCGTTCAAGGTCTATGCCGCCAAGGTCAAGGGCGACAGCCCGGGCCAATACTCGGTCGATCATTCCGCCATTCTGTATCTGATGGGGCCCGACGGCCGCTTCGTCGCTCACTTCACCCACGGCATGTCCGCCGACGATCTGGCGGCGGGGCTGAAGAAGCACGTTGGCTGACGGCCTGATCATCGCGGCGCCGGCCTCGGGCAGCGGCAAGACGACGCTGACGCTGGGGCTGTTGCGCCAGTTGGCGCGGCGTGGAGTTGCCGTCACCGCCGCCAAGGTCGGCCCCGATTACATCGATTCCGCCTTCCACACCGCCGCCTGCGGCCCGGACTGCCTCAACCTCGACACCTGGGCCATGCGGCCCGAGACGGTGGCGACGCTGATCGACCGTCTGGGCGATGGCGCCGCCCTGACGGTATGCGAGGGGGTGATGGGATTATTCGATGGCGCCTTCGTGCCGCCCGGCCAGTCTGACGGCAGCAGCGCCGATCTGGCGGCGCTGACCGGCTGGCCGGTGGTACTGGTGATCGACGGACGCGGCATGACCGGCTCGGCGGCGGCGGTGCTGGCCGGTTTCGCCCGGCTGCGACCCGATCTCCGGGTCACCGGCGTGGTGTTCAACCGGGTGGCAGGCGAACGTCACCGCGCCGCCATCGCCGCCGCCTGCGCCGCCGCCTGTCCCGAGGTGCGGCTGTTGGGCTTCATCCCTCCCGCGCCGGCGCTGGAAATGCCCAGTCGCCACCTGGGCTTGGTGCAGGCGTGCGAGCGGGGCGACCTTGCCGGCTTTCTTGATGCCGCCGCCGATCTGGTGGCCGCCCATCTCGACATCGAGGCGCTGGTGGCTCTGGCGCGGCCGTCATGCCTGGCGGCGGGCCGGGAGACCGGGCCGCTGCCGCCGCTGGGCCAGTCCATCGCGGTGGCGCGGGACGAGGCCTTTGCCTTCGCCTATCCGGCGGTGCTGGAAGGCTGGCGGCGGGCCGGCGCCGACCTCGGCTTCTTTTCGCCGCTGGCTGATCAGGGGCCGGACCCGGCGGCCGATGCCGTCTATCTGCCGGGCGGCTATCCCGAGTTGCACGCCGGAAGATTGGCCGGCAACGCCGGCTTCGCCGGCGGCCTGCGCGCCGCCGCCGCTCGCGGCGCAACCATCTATGGCGAGTGCGGCGGCTACATGGTGCTGGGTCGAACGTTGGTCGATGCCGACGGCCTGGGCCATCCCATGGCCGGGTTACTGGGGCTGGAAACCTCGTTCGCACGGCGCCGGCTGCATCTCGGCTACCGGCGGGTGAGCCTGCGCGGTGCCATGGCGCTGGGGGTGCCCGGTGCCGGCTTTCGCGGCCACGAATTCCACTACGCCAGTGTCGTGCGCGAAGAGGGCACGGCGCTGTTCGACGCCGCCGATGCCGGAGGCCGGAGCCTCGGTGCCTGCGGGCTGATCGATGGCGTCGTTTCCGGGTCGTTCGTCCATCTGATCGACCGGCACCAATGAATCAGTTCCATCCCCGGCCCTGACTCGGCCATTATGGCGCTCTCCGCGTCTCTCCCCCCCAACGAGGTCCAGCCCCATGTCCGCCGACTCCGCCGCCCCGACACAGGACCCGCCGTTCTGGCGGACCAAGCCGCTGACGGCCATGACCCGGCCGGAATGGGAAAGCCTGTGCGACCACTGCGGTCGCTGCTGCCTGCACAAGATCGAGGACGCCGATACCGGTCAGGTGCTTTACACCGAGGTCGCCTGCCGGATGCTGGATCTTGGCTCCTGCGGCTGTTCCGACTATGCCGGGCGCCAGCGGCACGTCCCCGACTGCGTCGAACTGACACCGGAATTCGTCAAGGAGCTGACCTGGTTGCCGTCGACCTGCGCCTACCGGCTGCTGTCGGAGGGGCGCGCGCTGGCCTGGTGGCATCCGCTGGAATCGGGCGATCCCGACACCGTCCACCGTGCCGGCATCTCGGTACGCGGTCGCGTCGTCCCGGAAAGCCGCGCCGAACTGCTGGACTATCACGTCGTCAGCTGGCCGGAGTAACCCACCGGGGAACGGGGACCGGCTCAGTTGGTCTGGGGGGGCGCCGCCTGCAGTTCGTTGATCTTGCTGTGCATGGCAGCAAGCAGGCCGTCGACCTTGCCGCCGTTGGACTGAATCACCGAGGCGTATTCCGAACGGTAGGTGATGGCCATGGACGAGCCCTCCACCACCAGATCGACCACCTTGAAACCGCCATCGGTCTGCTTTAGCCGCCATTGCAGCTGGATGGGCTGCTGCCGTTCGCGATCGACCTTGGACTCGACGACCACCACACGCTCGCCATCGGCGGTGACGTTGGTCACGGCGTGGCGCAGATCGCCCCCGTAATCCTTGAACCGGCTCGACCATGTCAGCACCATGATGTCCTCGAACGCCTTGAGGAATTCCTGCTGCTGTTCCGGAGTGGCGCCACGCCAGTAACGACCCAGCACGAACCTGCCGATGTCGGGAAGATCGACGTCGGCGGTGAACTGGGCACGGAACCGGGCGGCGCGCTCGGAATCGCCGACCCCCTTGATGGTCATGGTTTCCATGACCTTGGCGGCCAGTTGGGTCACGAACGCCCTCGGGTCCTGCTCGCCGGCGGTGGCGGCGAACAGACCGGGGGCAAGCACCATCGGCAGTCCGAGAAGGGCTGCGAAAAATAAAGCTCGGCGTCCTAGCATCGTGTCACTGTGCCTTCTGGGAAATCTGGTCAGCCGGTCCCGCCTGACCGATCAGTCCGGTGGGGGGCACCTTGGCGCCACCACGGCCGTTCTTGATCTCCGAGCTCCGATGCTGGCGATAGAGCGAACGCAGCGAAGCGTAAAAGTCCAGCGAGGTCCGCTGGATCTCGTCCAGCGAGTCGATCAGGCTCTCACGCTTGTCGAGACCGGACATGCCGGCACGGGTCCAGCTGATCCATTCATAGCCCATGTGGCCGACATACATGTCGAAGGGATCGGCGAACCATTCGGCCGCCATGCCGACGGCATCGCGGGGATTGGACGGGCCGAAGATCGGCAGCATCAGATAGGGGCCTTCGCCCACCCCCCACACCGCCAGGGTCTGACCGAAATCCTCCTCGTGGCCGGGAATGCCGGCGGGAGTGGCGACATCGATGAAGCCCAGAATGCCGACCGAACTGTTCATGAAGGCACGGAACAGCGTCTGCATGGCGCGATCGACCTCGCCCTGCAACACGTCATTGGCGAAAATCAACGGGCTGTTGAGGTTGCTCAGCACATCGTGAATACGGTCGCGGCCGAATTTCGGCACCACGGCGCGATAGCCTTCGGCGGCGGGCTTGATGGCGTACTTGTCGGCGGCCTGATTGAAGTCGAATACGGCGCGATTCATCGGCTCCAGCGGGTCATTGACCTGCTCCCATTCGGCCACCGCCTCCTTGTCGTCGGCGGGGGGCGGGGTCGCGCAGCCGGCAAGCAGTGCCAGGGCGACCAGCGACCCGGCGATACGCGCGACGGTTGGGCGGGAGACGGCGGGGCGGCTGGCGCGGATCGCGGTCATGATTTCACCACCTTAGTTTTGCCGCAATGGCGGCCGAAGAATATGCTGGGGGAACGGAACATCCCTATATTCCGAGGTACCACAGTCCTTGACCGAAGGCTAGGGGGGAGAGTCGTTTGACCCCCGTCCGAACAGGATGTGGCAATTCGGCACCATCAATTAAAGACCCTATGGACGTCGGCCCCATATCCGTATAAAGATATGTTTATATGTTTTTTGGCGAACGACGGAGATGATGGCGGTGGAGTCACTGCTCACGGGATTGCGGGCCGCTGCCGAGCCGACGAGGCTGCGGCTGCTGCATCTGCTCGCCGAGGGCGATCTCACCGTCACCGAACTGACTCACATCCTGGGGCAAAGCCAGCCGCGGGTATCCCGCCACCTCAAGCTGATGTGCGAGGCGGGGCTGCTGGATCGCTTTCCGGAGGGCGCCTGGGTGTTCTACCGCCTTGCCGGCAAGGGGCGCGGCGCCACCCTGGGGCGCCATCTGCTCGACCTGCTGCCCGCCGGGGATCAGGTCCTCGCGCTGGACCAGCAGCGTCTCGCCGCTGTCCGCGCCGTCCGCGCCGAACGGGCGCAGGAGTATTTCAGCGACAACGCCTCGCGCTGGGACCAGATCCGTTCGCTCCATGTTGACCAGCGCGAGGTCGAGCAGGCGCTGCTGACCGCCTTCACCGGGCGGCGGTTTCACGATCTGGTGGACATGGGCACAGGCACCGGCCGGGTGCTGGAGGTGCTCGGCCCCCAGGCCGACCGCGCCATCGGCATCGATCTTTCCCGCGAGATGCTGGCGGCGGCGCGCGCCAACCTGGAACGCGCCGGCCTCAACCACTGCATGGTCCGCCAGGGTGATATCACCCAGTTGCCGCTCCCGCCGGACAGCGCCGACGCCGTCACCATTCATCAGGTGTTGCATTACGCCGCCGATCCGGCGGCGGTGGTGGCCGAGGCCGCCCGGGTCCTGGGCGCGGGCGGCCGACTGGCGATCGTCGATTTCGCCCCTCATGACCTTGAAGTGCTGCGCGACCGCCACGCCCATCGCCGTCTCGGCTTCGACGACGCCGAGGTCGCCGGCTGGCTGACCGCCGTCGGACTGACCCCCGGCCGCCCGCATCATCTGCCGGGTAAATCCCTTACCGTGGTGGTGTGGACCGCCGACAAGCCACCCGCCGCCACCGCCAACACATCAGGAGCGAAAGCGTGACCGCCTCCAACCGCGAACTGCCCATCGCCGCCGCTTCCCGCCGGCCGGCGAGCGTTTCGTTCGAATTCTTCCCGCCCAAGACCGACAAGATGCAGGCCTCGCTGTGGGAGTGCATCGACCGTTTGCGGCCACTGGCCCCCGCCTTCGTCTCGGTCACCTACGGTGCCGGCGGCACCACCCGCGAACGTACCCACGAAACGGTCGTGCGCATCGCCCGCGAGACCGGCCTTAAGCCTGCCGCCCACCTGACCTGCGTCGGCCATTCCCAGGGCGAGGTCGACGACATCGCCCGGCGCTATTGGGACGAGGGCATCCGCCACATCGTGGCGCTTCGGGGCGACATGCCCGACGGCGGCGCCTATGCCGCCCATCCCCAGGGCTATGCCTATGCCGTCGATCTGGTTGCCGGCCTGAAGCGCATCGCCGATTTCGAGGTATCGGTGGCGGCCTATCCGGAAAAGCATCCCGACGCCCCCGATGCCGCCTTCGACCTCCACAATCTGAAGCGCAAGATCGACGCCGGCGCGACCAGGGCGATCAGCCAGTATTTCTTTGATCCGGCGGTGTTCCTGCGCTTCATTGAACGCTGTGCCAAGGCGGGAATCACCGTGCCGGTGGTGCCGGGAATCCTGCCGGTGACCAATTTCGCCCAGGTACAGAAGTTCTCCGCCGCCTGCGGCGCCAGCGTGCCCGATTGGATGGCGCGGCTGTTCGAGGGCCTCGATGACGATCCCGAGACAAGGCGGCTGGTGGCCGCCACCGTCGCCGCCGAGCAATGCGGCGTGCTGGCCGCCAACGGCATCGAGCAGTTCCACTTCTACACCTTGAACCGCGCCGACCTGACCTATGCCATCTGCCGCATCCTGGGGGTGCGGCCGGCGACCGGAAGGACTGAACCATGACCAACAGCATTCTCGACCATCTCCGCGACCGCGTCCTGTTGTGCGACGGCGGCACCGGCGCCCTGGTGCAGGCCATGAACCTGTCGGTGGACAAGGACTTCCTGGGCCTGGAGAACTGCACCGAGATCCTGGTGAAGTCGCGCCCCGACGTCATCCGCGGCATCCACGCCCGCTATTTCGAGGCCGGCGCCGACATGGTCGAGGCCGACACCTTCGGCGCCTCGCCCATCACCTTGGCCGAATTCGGCATCGCCGATCAGGCCCATGAACTCAACCGGCTGGCCATCGAGCTGGCGTTCGAGGCCGCCGACCAGTTCAAGGGCGACGGCCGCACCCGCTTCGTCCTGGGTCCTGTCGGACCCGGCACCAAACTGCCGACGCTGGGCCACATCGGCTATGACGAGCTGGAAGCGGCCTACGCCATCCAGGCGGCGGGGCAGATCGAAGGCGGCGTCTCCGCCTTCCTGGTCGAGACCTGCCAGGACCCGTTGCAGATCAAGGCCGCGGTCAACGGTTGCAAACTTGCCAATGCCAACGCCGGCACCAATGTTCCCGTCTTCGTCCAGGTGACGGTCGAAACCACCGGCACCCTGCTGGTCGGCGCCGACATCGCCGCCGCCGCCACCGTCGTCCGGGCGCTGGACGTGCCGCTGATGGGGCTGAATTGCGCCGCCGGACCGCAGGAGATGGGCGAGCATTTCAAGTGGCTGATCGACAACTGGCCCGGCTTCGTCTCGATCCAGCCCAACGCCGGTCTGCCCGAGCTGGTGGACGGCCAGACCCGCTATCCCCTGCTGCCCGAAGAACTGGCGGTCTGGCATGAGCGCTTCGTCGGCATGGGCGCCAACCTGATCGGCGGCTGCTGCGGTACCACGCCGCCCCACATCGCCGCCACCAACGCCATGCTGAGCCGTGTCGGCAACGGCCATCGCCCGGTGCCGGTCAAGCGCAGTGTCCATTGGGTGCCGGCGGCGGCGTCGTTGTATTCCCAGGTGCCGTTGCGCCAGGAAAACGCCTTCCTCGCCATCGGCGAGCGCTGCAACGCCAACGGCTCGAAGAAGTTCCGCGACCTCCAGGAGGCCGAGGATTGGGACGGCATCGTCGCCATGGCCCGCGAGCAGGTGCGTGACGGCAGCCATACCCTGGATGTCTGCACCGCCTTCGTCGGCCGCGACGAGGTCCGCGACATGACCGAGGTGGTCTCGCGCTTGCGCGGCTCGGTCACCGCGCCGCTGGTGATCGATTCCACCGAACTGCCGGTGCTGGAAGCCGGCCTCAAGCTCTATGGCGGCAAGGCCATCCTCAACTCGATCAATTTCGAGAACGGCGAGGGCGATGCCGCCGACCGGCTGAAGCTGGCCCGCAAGTTCGGCGCCGCCGTGATCGCCCTGACCATCGACGAGGACGGCATGGCCAAGGATGCCGCCGCCAAGCTGCGCATCGCCCGGCGGCTCTACGACTTCGCCGTCAACACCCATGGCCTGCCGGCGGCGGATCTGTTGTTCGACCCGCTGACCTTCACCGTCTGCACCGGCAATGTCGATGACCGCCGCCTTGCCATCGAGACCCTGGACGCCATCGAGATCATCGCCCGCGAGATGCCCGAATGCGGCGTCATCCTGGGGCTGTCCAACGTGTCTTTCGGGCTGAAGCCGGCGGCACGCCAGGTGCTGAACTCCGTCTTCCTCGATCTGGCCGTCAAGCGCGGCATGACCGGGGCCATCGTTCATAATTCCAAGATCGTGCCGCTGCACACCCTGCCGGCCGACGAGGTCAAGGCGGCCGAGGACCTGATTCTCGACCGCGCCCCCGAGGCGCTGGCCCGCTTCATCGCCCTGTTCGGCGACCGCAAGGCCGCCGAGGTCAAGAAGGAGCGCCCGGCGGCGGTGGAGGACCGCTTGCGGCAACGCATCGTCGATGGCGACCGCACCGGCCTGGAGGACGATCTGGCCGAGGCGCTGGCGAGCTGGAAACCGCTCGACATCATCAACACCTTGCTGCTGGACGGCATGAAGGTGGTGGGCGAGCTGTTCGGCTCGGGCAAGATGCAGTTGCCCTTCGTGCTGCAATCGGCCGAGACCATGAAGGCCGCGGTCGCCTTCCTCGAACCGCGCATGGAGAAATCCGACGGCCAGGCCAGGGCCACCATCGTGCTGGCCACCGTCAAGGGCGATGTCCACGACATCGGCAAGAATCTGGTGGACATCATCCTCACCAATAACGGCTATCGCGTCGTCAATATCGGCATCAAGCAGCCGGTGGCCGAAATCATCAAGGCCGCCAGGGAACACAACGCCGACGCCGTCGGCATGTCGGGCCTGCTGGTCAAGTCCACCGTGATCATGCGGGAGAATCTGGCGGAAATGACCGCCGCCGGTCTGGACGTGCCGGTGCTGCTGGGCGGGGCTGCGCTGACCCGCAAGTATGTCGAGGAGGATTGCCGCAAGACCTATGGCTCCGGTCGGGTGGCCTATGCGCGCGACGCCTTCGACGGGCTGGACCTGATGGCCAAGGTGGCCGACGGCGGCTTCGACGCCCATGTCGCGGCCCGCGCCGCCCAACCCCATCGCCCCGGCGCGCCCGGCCGCCCCCCGGCCGAAGCCGCCGGCCCCGCCAGCCGTCCGGTGGATTGGGACGAGATCAACCTGCGCCGGGCCGAACTGCACAAGGACGTGCCGGCACCGCTGCCGCCATTCTGGGGCGCCAGGGTGATCGAGGCGGCGCCGTTGCAGAACCTGATCCCGTTCCTCAACGAGACCATGCTGTACCAGTTCCACTGGGGCTATAAAAAGCAGGGGCGCTCGCCCGCCGAGTTCAAGGCGTGGGCTCACAAGGAGCTGAAGCCCGTCGCGCTCGACATGCTCAAGCGTTGCGCCAAGGAGGGCATCTTGCAGCCCAAGGCCGCCTACGGCTACTGGAAGGCGGCCAGCGACGGCGACACGGTGGTGTTGTTCGCCGAGGACGGCAAGACCGAGGCCGCCCGCTTCGCCTTCCCCCGTCAGGCCAGGGACGGGGGTTTGAGCATCGCCGACTTCTTCCGACCGGTGTCCGATCCGGTGCGTGACGTTATCGGCCTTCAGGTGGTGACCATGGGCCGCCAAGCCAGCGAGGTGGCGCACCAGTGGTTCAAGGCCGACAAGTACCAGGACTACCTCTATCTCCACGGTCTGTCGGTGGAGATGGCCGAGGCGCTGGCGGAATACGTTCACAAGCGCATCCGCTCGGAACTGGGCTTCGCCGCCGCCGACGCCGCCGACATGGAGCGGCTGCTGAAGCAGTCCTATCGCGGGTCCCGCTTCTCGTTCGGCTATCCCGCCTGCCCCAATCTGGAAGACCAGAAGGCGCTGCTGGCGCTGCTGGGCGCCGACCGCATCGGCGTCACCCTGTCCGACGAATTCCAGCTTGAACCCGAACAATCGACCTCGGCCATCGTGACCGTGCACCCCCAGGCCAAGTATTTTACCGTGTAGCGACAGGCCGGGGGGCGGAAATCCATTGACCCGCCCCCCGCCTTGGCTATGATCCCGCCACCATTCTTGCGGTGCCCCAGTGGCGGAATGGTAGACGCGGCAGACTCAAAATCTCTGACAGCCCCCTCACCGCAAGCCGATTTTCGGCACAATCCCTCGATTTTCCAAGCATTCCGCCGGTCACGACGTGCGGCATATCGGCTTTGGTGTCTAGCCCACGTCTAACCGCGTCTAACCCACTATGGGCTCTTTGGGCAAGACGTGCTAACTTGTTGACATCCTCAACAAGGACAACGGCCATGGCGAAATACGGAAAGGACGGACTGCCGACCCTGACGCAGACCGTGGTCGACAGGCTCAAAGCAGAGGGGAAAGACGAATACCGCTGGGATTCGTCGCACGACAACCTTTGCATCCGAATCAGGAAAAGTGGCGCGATGAGTTGGGCGGTGCGCTACACCCACCCCATTGAAAAACGGCGGGACAGATGGGTAACGCTCTCTCCCGTTCGTGACATGGCTCTTGTTGATGCCCGCAAGGCGGCGGCGGGCATCATGGGCCGCGTGGCGAAGGGCGACGATCCTGCTGGCGATTCGGAGCGTGCGGCGCAGGCCAAGGCCGAGGCAGAGAAGGTTGCGGAAGCCGCCGCCGAGGCATCTGCGAAAGCGGACGCAAAGACCGTCGAGGCGATGCTTCTTGATTTCATGCCGTCGCATTTCCCTTTCATCGGGGAGAAGACCCGCATCCAGTATAAGCGGCACATCGAGCGTTACCTGATTCCGAGCCTCGGCAAACTCGTCGCCGCGAAGGTCGAACACGCAGACGTTGAGAGATGGCATCGGTCAGTCAAATCTCGATACGAGGCCAACCGCGCCCTCGCCACGCTTTCCGTCGCGTTTTCGTGGGGTGTCCCGCTGAAATGGGCATCATACAACCCGTGCTCGTTTGTGAAAAAGTTCCCCGAACGGATGCGGAAGGAATGGTTGGAAGGCGACGCTATAGAGGACTTCTGCTTTGCTCTGGCGGACGAGGCCAAGACGCATTTTCATGAAGCGCAGGCTTTGCGCTTTATGCTTCTAACGGGGGCGCGGCACGGCGAGACGCTTGCTATAAAATGGCAGGACGTGAACCTCAAAACGGCATCGGTATACGTCCCCGTCCACAAAACATCGGCCACGTCGGGCGCGAAGTCCATCCATCTTTCCCCCGCCGCCGTCGAGTTCCTGACGGTGATGCAGGCCCAGCGGCGCGTGGGTGGTGTTTACGTTTTCGATCCGGGCGAAGGACGCGGTGACAAGGACGGCCAGCTCACTCAGAGCCGTGTACACAAGACGTGGGTGCGCGTCAGGGATGCATCAGGCATCGGATCGCGCTACCATATCCACGATCTGCGGCACACGTTCGCGTCGGCGGCGTTGGAATCCGGAGAAACAATCGACGTGATCGGCCAGATGCTCGGCCAGCACCACACGACAACCACCGCCCGCTACGCCCACCTCGCAGACCGCAAGGCCAAAGCGGCGGCTAAGAACATCGGGGCGACGATGCAAAAAATCCTCCCCAACACCGATGACATTAACGTGCGTTTTTTGCGCGATCTCAACAAAGAGGAGAAAGCGGCAAAGGCGGCGGCGGGGAAATAGCGGATTTCCCAAGCTACCCTCCACCAGCTTCTGCCTCAATCTTTCCCGCCTTCCTTTCCCTTCAAGGCCGCCAGCATATCGCGAAGCATCGCAGGCCCTTTCCGCTTCGTGGTGCACGCATACGCCCTGAACTCGTCGGCAAGCTCAGGCGTGACCTTGAACGCCAGTTGGACGAGCCGGGCCGTGTGCGTGTCAGGCCGCAGATCAACCAGCACCAGATTGACCAGCGGCTCCTGCGGTTGCGGCCAATGCGGCCCAAACCTTGCTCACGGCTGACCAGCCGAAATCGGCGTGACTAGACCGGACACGTGTCGGTTTGGATCGGTCGTCGTCTCAAGAAGGGTGGGCGCTTCTGCGCCCACCATGTTCAATCCATCAACCATATCTCCCCTCGACATCGACCATCGCCTGTGTCCGGCCGCCTCGCGCGCGGAATCTGGAGTCGAACATATAGATAGAGAAAATTCTGAAGTTAGGTGGGGGATTTACACCGCGGGGATTTACACCCCTTGCCGGGAGGCTTGATCCACGCGCTATGGTCGACGCGAAACAGCGAGGGGTGTAATATCCCCACGCCCCAGCGAGGTGAGCATATAGAGAGGACGAGACCATCGACGATCTCCTTTGTCCCACACTGTTCGCGGGGTTCGGCTTGCCAGCGCGTGAACCACGCTGGCCGCCGCCGCGGCCCGGATACCCTTGGGACGAACAGCACCTGCCACACTGCTGGTGGATACGTCAGTCCGGCGGCGGTGACCACAGCGCCTTGTTTGCCGTGCGCGCCGGTGACGATGGTCACGCCTTTGGCTCGGTGGCCAAGCTAATGATCATGCTGGTCGCGACCGACCACGCCAGAACGGGAAAAAACAGGCTCGACCTTGGTTCGGCGACGGCAATCGCGAAGCGGCTGGGCCTCACCAAGTCGGGGCCGGTGCTGGAGGCCATCCGGCGTTCCACGGCGCGGCTGGCCGCCTCGGAATTCATCCATCTCCCGCCATCCCCGGCCCCCAATAAAATGGGATGGATGCTGGATTTGATCCGTGACGAAAGCGGACAGATGACGCAAGGGCATATCCTGCCGGATGATCAGGAGGTTCTCCGATTCCGGCTGTTTGATGACGTGTCCGGGGAATACCGCGACACCGACAGGCTGATCGTTGACGTGTCCGAGCAGTTCTCGGAGATATGCCAATCAACCATCGCCGTGCCCGCTTCGATCATGGCCGCTGTCGGGAAGTCCCCCCTGCAATTGGATTTCGCCAGTTTTCTCATTTACAGACTCCGAGCCAAGCGGGTCGGATGGATACAAAATCACTCGGTTCCCATCAGCCTTGGCACAGATGCCAACGGGCGAAAATATCTGATACACGACCGCGCCGCGGCTAAGCCGGAGGGCGCGCCTTACAAGAGCATCCCGTTGGCGCTGATCGCTCAACAGCTCGGCTCCGTATCAAGCACGACGAGAGAATTTTCTGAGTCTGCAAAGGAATGCCTCCGGCGCATCATCCCGGTATGGCCAAGTCTAAACTGTGAAATTGCCAACGGCAAGTTCGGGCCGTCCGGCTTTCTTCAAGGTGCCCGGCTGATCCTCCGGCGATCACCATTGCCAGATTCGCCGCTGAAACGCCCCGATCTGGATCAGGAGCAATGGTTCGCCGTTGATGGCGATATCGATGATGCCGATGACGGCGAGAATCCCCCTGCGGCCAATGCCGAGGATCGGTGGGCCGATCCCCGATGGGACATGATCGACCGGGACGAACCAGCCGAAGATCACGGCTACATCTACCCTCCGGCAGAACCGGACGATGAGTCGGGCTGAAGACCCCGCCCCGGCCCCCTCCCGCCCTCCCAAACGTAGAGTGTCTCTCATCCAGTTTTGGAAAGTTTCTGGCAACCTGCGCGAACCCGTTACCTTGCTCAACAGAACCGTATCCAACAGCCGTATCAGTCTGTATTAATTAGAGTGAGAAAATAAATTTCACCAAACAATGTTTATGCCCGTTGTGTTGGCATTTGTTGTCAACATTGTATCAGCATATACTTATATTGATTTTGCCAAATCCCCGGATATCGTTGTGTGTGCCACACATGACCGAAGGGGAGGCGAGCAATGGCACAGCAGGGACAGGGACGGGAACAGCGGTCGCACCGTGACCATCATGCCGAGGTGACGGCGGCGATCATTGCGCAGTTGGAGAAGGGGGTTCTGCCATGGCGGCAAGGGTGGGCCGGTTCACACGCGCCCATGAACCCCGCCACCGGCAACAGGGCCTACCATGGTATCAACCGGATCATGTTGGGGATGCACCCGGCCGCCGTCGCCACTGGCGATCCCCGGTTCTGTAGCTATGAGCAGGCCAAGGCCAAGGGCTGGCAGGTCAATGCCGGTGAGAAGGCCTGCCTCGTCTACTTTTTCAAACGGTATGACGTCGACGAGAAGGACACTGCGGGAAACCCGGTGCTCGGCACTGACGGGAAACCGAAGACCCGCACGATCCCCCTGCTCCGGGCCTCGCCGGTCTTCCACGCCAGTCAGATTTCGGGCATGCCGGAGTATCAGAAACCCGCTCCGGCGGCGTGGCAGAAGCCGGAGGCAATCAATCAGATCGCCGCCGCCTGCGGCTGTCCCATCGAATACGGCGGGGTCGCCGCCTATTACAGCCCGACGGGTGATTTCATCCGGCTTCCTGAGGAAGCCCGCTTCGCCACGGCGCAGGACTTCGCCGCAGTGCTTGCCCAGGAGGGGGTTCACAGCTCTGGCCACCCGTCCCGGCTCAATCGCAACCTGCGAAATCGCTTCGGAAGCGCGGCCTATGCGGTGGAGGAACTGACGGCTGAGATCGGGGCCACCATGATTCTGGCCGAACTGGGGGGAGAGATCAGCCCCGATGTGGCCAATCACGCCTCATATGTGGACAGCTGGCTGAAGTGCTTGAAGGAAGATGCCCATGGAACGGCGATTTTCACCGCGGCGGCGGCGGCGGCCAAGGCGGCCGATTACCTGCTGGAGGGTATCCCCGAGTTCAAGCTGGCGCGGGAAGCCGAGCGGGCGGCCGACGTTGCGGCAGAAGACACGATCACCGTCACCGTGCAGGCCGCGCCGGAGCCATTGCCGACCGAAGGTTCCGGCGCCCCACCAGCCCCTAAGGGAGGCGGCCGCAAGCGGTCAACTGCTGTTGAGGCCCACCTCGCTCAGGTACGGGCCAACGACGTGACGGCGGCCGCAAAACAGCGGCCGCCGAAGCCCGTCGCCACCATGCGCATGTGAGCGACGGCCATGGACAAGGGACGCGCCATTCCGGTGGTGGACAGTGGCTTGGCCGCGTCCACCGCGGATGAACTCCAGCAACTTCGGCAATGGTGGCAAGCGCAGGGGTGCTTGGTACGGATGGCACCAACCGGCCGTGCCGTCCGCGTCGTCGTAACATGGACACCGCCGATTGGACTTTCACCGACCGGTGGCGTGCTCCTGTACGATTCCGGCCGAGCAATCTGGTCGCCGGATGGGAGGTTCGCTGAGGAGGCGGCCCGCCTTGTCGTCGAACGGGCCTTTACCCACTGGACAGGATCATTCCGCTTCAACGGTCGCTGGCGAGCGGAGGAGGCCGACCGGCTGTGGCGGCACGCAAGACGGGCCTATGTCGAAATCCTGAATTATGAAACCCCGACTCCGGCCGCGCTGGCGGCATGGCAGGCCGAGGAGGATATGCGATCCTCCGTCCTCGCCGCCGCCGCCGGAGGTCGGGCAATGGTCGCCTATGTTGCTGGCCGGAGCGGTGCGGGCACACCCCCCGAACTCCGGGCCATGGCCAATGGTCTGACACAGGCGGCCCGCGACGATATCGAACGGATGTCTCCAACCGACCTCGCGGTCGCTGTTCCCGGCTGGAGCGCCTTCGGTCGCGAGATACTGGCGGCCGATCCCACCGCCGGGGTCTCTCGCATCGGAGACGACGATGCTCCGCCGCCGGAGGGGGCCGCAACGCCATTGCCGGGGGGCTTGCGATGATGCCCCACCTTCAGGCCGCAATCTTCTGCGGCGAACGCATCGACACGGAATATTGGCCGCCGGGCACGACGCGGAAGGCGCTGGCGCTCGCCCGCGACCTCGGGACTTATATCCGTTGCCGGGGCGAGGTGGCGGACACCTTGTTTCGTCGCATTGAGGCCATTCCAGATATCGCCCTTGCGCTCACCATCCTGCAAACTCCCAGCGAATGGGAATGGGCGCAACGGGCCTGCCGGAGCACTCACGATACCCTGCTCACGCTCGACCGCTGGATGGCGGCCGGGGCCGCTCTTCGGGCCGCCATCATGGAAGGGCTGGAAGGCGATGCGGGTGATCCCGAAGACCCGGCCAAGGAGGAGTGATGCGCCATCACCATTCCTCCATGAAGGGGCCGGGCGTGGTGCCGGTGGATTGGCACTCCAGCATGAGGGGCGCGATTCCCAGCGTGGGGGCGCTGGCAGGTTTTTTCCGCACACACCACGCACCTCGCGGGTGTTTCCGTCGGCGGATTGCCGCCGACATGGCGGTACGCCTCGTTTCGGCGTTGGTGGATGGGGGATAGGAGGGGGAGGATGGCAAATCGGGAACTCAGGGTCAGCATCAACGGCGACATGGTCGCGGCGGTGCAGTCGGTGGCGAAGGCTCGCCGCACACCCCCGGCCACCGTGGTCGAGGCGGCGCTGACTCTGTACCTCGATGCCGGCCACATCGTGGAGCAGGCGGTCGAGGCGGCCCGGGTGTCCATCATCCGGACAATGGCGGTAGAGGATCAGATCAGGGCCATTGCCGATTATGTCGTCGATGTCCGGCGGGCCGAGATCATTGAGGCTGACCGTACGGCCCGAGCCAGTGAGTGACCGGCCATGTTCACCTGCAGTCGGATCGTCAGTGCCGAATATTATATCGCCGCCGAAACCGCGGCCTACTACGACAACGGCACCGTGCTCGGCGAGACGAGGGCCATGTGGTGGACGGGGGGTGTCGGTGACCCGGCTGGGGCGCTGGTTGATGCCGGAACCGAGGTGCGGCCCGACGACCTCCGAAAGCTGGCGCAGGGCTTCGTTCCCGCCACCGGAGAACACCTGACCCAAGCCCGCAATGAGAACCAGACGGTCGGCTACGATTGCACCTTTTCAAGTCCCAAGGCGGTCGGTGTCCTGTATGCGGCCGGTGACGACGAAATGCGCCGGGTATTGCTGGCCTGCCAGCATGCCGCCGTTGTTCGGGCGATGGACTTTGCGGCGGCCGAGGGGCTGATCGAGACCCGGCGAGGGAAAGGGGGACGTGACCGTGAACCGGTCGGCAACGTCGCCGCCGCCCTCTATCATCACACGACCACACGGGAGAATGATCCCGAGCTTCACACTCATGCGGTTCTGGTCAATGCCTGCCGTCGGCTGTCGCGACCCGGTGAACCGGCGACGACCGGCACCATCGACAACAAGACCGTCCTGATGTTTCAAGGGGCGCTGGGAGCGGTCTACCGGACAGAACTCGCCGACCAGATTCGTACACGCCTCGGACTGGAGATCGAGCGCAAGGCCCGCGCCTTCACCGTCGTCGGCGTTGACGAAGCCGTCTGTGATGCCTTTTCCAAACGCCGTACCGATATCGTCTCCGCCCTCAAGGCGGCCGGAACCACGTCGGCGGCCGACCGGGCACGGGCGCAGGTGGTTGCTCTGGCCACCAGAAAGAAGCGAGGCGACCTCGACCTGGCCGTGATTGAATCCGCATGGCTGGCCCAGATCGAAGACCATGGCTGGACGAAGGAAAGGCTGGTTCAGGCGGCGCGTGATGCGGCTGACCATGCCCGTCAGCAGACCCTGAACGATAACGGTGGTGCGGCCGAAACCGTGGCGATGCGTCGCACCGCCACGACAATCGCGGCCGGTGCCGCGATCGAGTCCTTGATGGAGCACAACGCGGTGATCGAACGCCGTCACCTGCTACAGGAAGCCATCGAACGGATGCAGGGCCTGTGTGATGCCGACACCGCCATTGCCGCGGTCGAATCAGCGATCCGGTCGGGCCAGATCATCCAGATCGGTGAGGATGATGGGCGACCGGTTTATTCGACCAAGGCTGTGATCGAGGCCGAGCGTCAGATGCTCAAGGACGCGATCGAGCGGCAGGATGAACGCGAATGGGTGCCGACGGTCGAGGTGGAACGGGCCATTGCAAGGAAGATCGGCATCAGCCTTCAGCAGTCAACGGCAGTCAGATTCGCACTCGGACAGAATGGAGTCGTCGCCATCGAGGGGTCGGCCGGAAGCGGCAAGAGCGCCTTCGTGCTCCACCCCATCGCCGACTGTCTCAGGGCGTGCCGGATCGAGACCCATGTCGTATGTCCGTCATGGGCGGCAACCGAGGTGGCTCGGCTTGATACAGAAGTGGCGGCCGAGATGGCCCGCGCCATGACCGGGTTCATCGCCCGGCTGGAATCCGGCGATATCGTCCTGACCAGCCGGAGTGCGGTCATTGTGGATGAGGCCGCCATGGTCGGCACCATGCACATGGCGGCCCTGCTTCGTCATGCCCGTGCGGCCGGAGCCAAGGTCATCTTGTCCGGAGATACCCGCCAGCTTCAGCCGGTCGCCGCCGGCGGCCCAATGCTCGCCATCGCCAAGACCTGCGGAACCCGCCGGGTCGAGGCCATCCAGCGCCAGAAGGTCGCATGGCAACGGGCCGCCTCCGAGGATTTCGCGAGGGGCAAGGCCGGTCTTGCACTGGATGCCTACGATGCCGCTGGCCGGGTGGTCTGGACCGAGGACAAGAGCGCCGCCATCACCAGCCTCGCAACCGCTTGGCGGCGCGATGTCGAGGACAACCCCGGAGCGACGAGCATCGTCATCGCCGAACGCAACGCCGATGTCCACCTGCTCAACGCCGCCCTTCGGGCCGAGTGGGCCGAGGTTGGACGACTGACCGGGCCGGAGGTGGCGTTCATGGCCATTGGCCGGGGCGACGGAGCCAAGGTGGCCGAGATCGGATTGCGAGCGGGCGACCGGGTGATTTTCGGTGAGTCGGTGGCGGTGGGCGGCATCACCGTCAATAACTCGGATATGGCCAACGTGGTTGCCGTTGAGCCGGATCAGAACCAGCCGAGCCAACCGAGGATCACCTTCCGCCTCGACAAGGGAGGGACGTTCGCCTGCCGACCCGCCGAGCTTGTGGGCTGGCGTTCGGCGGGGGCCGAGGATGCCGGTGTTCCGCGGGTCGCTCCGGCCTTCGCCGTAACCACGTTCGCCGCTCAGGGCAAGACGGTGGATCGCGCCTTCGTCTTTGAGGCCCATGGTATGGGGGCCGAAGCAAGCTATGTCGCCTGTACAAGAGCGCGCCACGACTGCCGCATCTTTGTCGATGCGGGTAGGCTGGCGGCACGAATTGAGGCCCGGCGCACGGGTGCTGAAGTCGGTATCGCCGCCACTGCCAGCGAGATCAAAGAATCCTTGGCCACCGAGTGGACGCGAACCGGGCTGAAGCGCAACGTGTCCGATTTTGTACCGGTCGAGCGGCTGATCGCTGGAGAGGCGATCCCGGTGAAGAAGGAGAGCCGGCCCCGACAGACGGGCGACGATATCCGGCGGCGTATGGCCGACCGACAGACCAAGGCGGTTCCCTATCTGGCTCCGATCCGTCCGGTGCAGATGTCGATATCCGACCAACGTGATGAACTCGACCGTTTGATCCGTTCGGTCGATATGGTTGATTTCCTCCAGCGGCGCGGCTACCGGCCGGTCAATCCACGTGGTGTCGATAGGCAGTTGAGCTGCGGGCTGGAGTTGGTCGACGGCCGGGGCGACCGGGTATCGGTCAAGCGTCGGCATGGTGTCCCCGACTTGTGGTGTCCGTCCAGCCACGCCGAAGCCGGTGGCGGCACCATCGTTCAATGGCTCCAACAACGGGAGGCCAGCGGCACCATCGGGCAGACCCGGAAGCTGTTGCGTCAGATGGTCGGCACCATTTCGGTCATGGCCAGCATGCCCCCATCGTCACCTTCGCCAGTGCCGCCCTTGGGCATGCCAAACCGGGTGGAGGACTTGGCTCCGGCCGAGCGGGATTCGGTAAAGGCGGTGGCCCGGCGTTGGGCGGCCATGGTGGAAGGTGTCAGTGACCGGCTGGCGGCCGTACGCGGCTTCACCGCCTCGACCATAGACCGCTTTTGCGCCCATATCCGTCGCGATCGGAACGGTCGGGACTGTTGGGCACATCGGGATGATGAGGGCCGGGTGGTCGGCTATGAGATCAAAGGTGACCGGGGCGACGGTGACCAGCGGGCCTATTCCCGGTTCTCCCATGGTGGCAGGCGATGGCTTGGCCGGTTCGGGGATTGGGAGCAGAAGCCGGAGAGCATTGTCGTCGTCGAGTCTGGAGCCGAGGCCATGGCGTTCGACCAGCATCATGGCGGGCCTGCACGGACGATCTACCTGTCCACCGCTGGCCAGCCGTCGGCCGAGTCCATACGCGAGTTACAGAGTCTGGCGAGGCGGTGGCCGGAGGCATCTTGGGCGCTTGCTTATAATCGGGATGTCGCGGGTTCGGCATTTTGCCGAGGGATCGAAGCGGCGCTTCGCCGGGTCAATCCGGGGGTCATGATCGAGGATGGCCGACCACCACCGACATTCAAGGATTGGTGCGATGTGGTGGTCGGCCGAGAGAAGCCAGCGGCCGTGGCCACCGCCGAAGCGGTCGTGGCCGCCGCCGTATGGATGGCACCGGGTCATGAACAGCCAACTATCGACGACCAGACATGGGCCGCCCTAACAGCTGGTGACAGAAGGGCGCTCAGAAGCCATACCGACCGGCTCGGGATCACCCTGCCGGCGGCGGCGCAGACCGAAACTGTTGCCGCCTCCCAGCCGGTCGCCTCTCCAGAACCAATGCCGCTCCCGTCCAAGATAGAGTTGCCATCCGGTCGGCGACAGGTGTCTCCGGAAATTACGGCCCATCTCGCTCAAATGGCGCGTAACGACCAGCGACGGTCGGCAGACGAGGCGGTGCGTCGGGCCACGATGATGGATGGTCACCACCGGCCCTGATCTTCACCATCGACCCGTTCCGGCACCGGAGACCGTCACCGAGGCCCGAAGACGCGCACCCTATTGGAGGCACCCGATTTCAGCTTCGGCGCAGGCCGAGTCGATGGCGGGCTGATGTCGGGGACGACCAGCGGGCCACGCCTGCGCCCAGCGTGACCTATGGCATTGCGCGCGGGTCGGTGCCGTGATGTGTCCTCCGGTGCCGTCGGCACCATCGCCGGTCTCGATATTGGTTCCGCAGATGGGCGAGGTTTGTGGCGAAACAGGGCACCCATAACGGTGCCTGCCGCTGATGCCAGCGCCACCGTCACTGCGGTCACGGTCATCAACGATGTCAGCAATTCTCGCAAGTCGAGCCGTCGGCGACGACGTGGTGGCAATGGTGCCGCCTTGTCTTCAGTGAGGGCCATGGCGGCTCGGGCGGCCAACGCCTCCTTCCTTTTTCGTCGCCAGACTCGATTGAATTCGGCCCAGATGCCGTCGTCAGTCCCATCGATCCTCAGTGATTCCACTGTGTTGCCCCTCCATTTTTTGTAAGCGTCCGTGTATGGGGGCGGCTTCGTCAATGGCTAACATATTGACAGAACACACAATTGTTGACTGGGCCCGATGGTGACAGCTACAGCCATGCTTTTTACGCATAGCTCTCATGCGCATAAATAGACAGACAGATGAGTTTGTCTGTCCTATATAGACAGTCACGCTATAGTGTCTGTCTATGCGCCTGCCCACCATCCCCCGCCGGAGCGGGGCCGGGCAAGAGGATAAATAGCCAATGTCAAACAAGGTGAGGCGGTATTGTAATAATGTCCAGCGATAATAGTAATAATAACTATCCGTTATTATTACTATTATAATCAAACCATGAAGGATGTTGCGACCATGACCAGAGTAACGCTTGAAACAGTAACTGAGGCGGCCGATAGCATCACTGCTCGTGGTGAGAAGCCAACGGTTGAGGCCATCAGGGTCGCCCTTGGCGGCTCGCCAAATACCATCTGCCATCTCCTGCGTGCATGGAGGCAGACCAAGGCGGGGCAACCGGCGGCCAATACCGAGGTGGCCCAGCCGGAACCGGCACCCGACGTGGTTCAGGACATCTCCTCGATCGAGGCATTGCCCGAGGTCGAGCATGCGCTCGATCACTTGACCGCCACCATCATGAAAACCATGACCGCTCAGGTCGAGCGGGAGCGGGCGAAGGCGGCCAACACCGTGCAGGCGGTGCAATCGGCCTGCGACCAGAAGGTCAGTCTCGCGCGTCAGGCCGCTGACCAACAGGTCGAGGATGTGCAGGCGCTGGCGCGTGAGGCGCAGGCCGAAGCCGATGAGATGTACGCCGCCCTGTCCAACACTGTGGAGACCACCGAGGCGGAGCGTGATGCGCTGATCGGCGAGGTCGCCCAGCTTGAATGCGACATCGCACGGCTCAAAGACGAACTCGACCAAGCCCGCCACGACCGCGATGCGCTGATGACCCAATTGGCCAGCGAGAAGGCGAAGGCGGCCGAGTTGTCCATTCAGCTCGACGGTGCCGTTGAAGCCAAGGTCTCGGCCATGGCGGAGACCGAAAGGCTTGCCGCCGAGATGCGTGATGCCCGGAATACTCACATCGCCGAGATTGACCGGCTCCACGGGTCGCTCGCTGACATCCGAGCCGTCCATGCCGCGGAGCTGGGCCGGACGAGCACCCTGATGGAGGAGGTGAGGGTTGCCCATGAGGCCGAGATTACGCGCATGGCGACAGCCGCCAACCGGGTGGATCAGGCGCTGGCGGAAGAGCGTGCCGCCCGCAGGGACGAGGTTGCCCGCCTGACCGACCAATCGCGCGAAGCCGGAGCACGGGCAGTGCGCGCGGAGCAACGCGCAGAAGCCATCGAGGCTCACTTGATCACCGCCATGACGGTGCCGCCGGAGGAGGCTGGGGTCGTCAATCGGCAAGCCCCCTCTGTGCGTCCGCCAGCGAAGAGCCGTCAGACCGGGGCAACGGCGACCCCGTCAGCAACGGCGGCCGATGCCGACACCCTCGGGGCATGCTGATGCCCCCGACATGTGCCTCAGCATCAATGCCGCCATTGGCATTGGCATTGATATTGGTCTTGGTGCCGGAGGCCGGGGGGCCTCAGATATCGGCTGGTTTTGCAAACAGGGGGGAAAGCATGAGCACTCCAATTCGGTTTCGTTATCGCGCGGGAAAAATTGATGTCTATCAGAACGTGTATGACCCGAATGCCCCAGCCAGCGGGAGCCGCAAGGGCTTATTGGGCCGAACCAAAATGAAATTTTTCGGTCGCATCGATCCGAGCACCGAGGAAGCCGCCGTTGTGGCTCTGCGCTTGTTGCTGGAGCACGAAAGACGCGGCCTGAGCAGAGAGGTCATCGAGGCTGGCATCGTGGCGTTCCGCGAGGCACGGCCTGCGCTCCTGATGCGCGGTGCTGATGCCAATGCCAATGCCAATGCATTCAACGTGGTGATGAGTGTGGCGCTGAAATCGCCGAATAAGCGCAACCGCGTCGGCCCCGGCGAGACCTGTCCAGATTCCCCGAAATTCTGGGAGGCATCCCGCGCCGAGAGTGGAGAGATCGTCAACGACTCTTCAACTTTCTGCCATCCCGCCGTGCGGTTCCCGCAGGAAGCGGTCGAGGCCGTGGCGAGGCACCTCGCCGACGCGATCGGCCGGGTCGTGATCATTACCCAGTCGCCGTCGATAGCGCGGTTCGTACGAAGCCTGTTGCCGCATATCGAAGATTGTTGCCGCCAAATTGAGAGCGGCGGCTCCTACAACGGAACAACCAAGTTTCCCGATCCCTCTGAAGAGGGTGACACAACCTGAGGAGAGTAAAATGTGGTTTGAAGTTGACAAGAACGGGCTTGGAAAGCTCGTAGAGCGCAAGGGTAAGCAGTACGTGTTGCACGAGCTGATCCAGAACGCGTGGGATCAGAACGTCACCACTGTTCATGTGACACTGACAAAAGAGCCGGGTTCGCGCTACGCCGACATCATCGTCGAGGACGACGATCCGCTGGGCTTTAGCCGGCTCACGGACGCGTGGACGCTTTTCGCCGAGTCGGAAAAGAAGGTCGACGCCAGCAAGCGCGGCCGGTTCAATCTGGGCGAGAAGCTAGTTCTGGCGGCTTGCTCGGAAGCGGAGATCATCACCACCACCGGCGGTGTCCGTTTCGATGCCGAGGGCCGGCATCGCCTCCGCAAGCCCCGCGAGCGCGGCAGTGTTTTCCGTGGCCTCGTCAAGATGACCAATGACGAGATGACCACCTGTCGTGAAGCCGCCACCCGGCTCATTCCGCCTGCTGGCATCGTCACGATTTTCAACGGAGAGCAATTGCTCCCGCGTACTCCGGTTGCCGAATTCGACGCCAGCCTCAAGACCGAGATTGCCGACGAGGAGGGTAATCTCCGGCCAGCGACGCGCAAGACGACTGTCCGAGTGTATGCACCCAAACCCGGCGAGATCGCGTCAATCTATGAGCTTGGCATTCCAGTGGTCGAAACCGGGGACACGTACCACCTCGACATTCAACAGAAGGTGCCGCTCAGTCTCGACCGCGACAACGTGCCGCCCGCCTACCTGCATAACCTCCGCACACTGACCCTCAATCACACCCATCACCTGCTTTCTCCGGAACAAGCGAAGGCCACGTGGGTGACAGCGGGTCTCGGACACCGTGATATCGCGCCGGACGCGGTACAGTCGGTCATCACCAATCGATTTGGCGACCGTGCCCTGACGTTCGACCCATCCGACCCCGAAGCCAATAAGCGCGCGGTCGCCGATGGCTACACCGTCATTACCGGCGGCCAATTCTCTGCAGAGGAATGGGCGAATATCCGCAAGGCCGGTGCATTGACCCCTGCTGGTCAGGTCACGCCCAGCCCCAAGCCGTTTGGCCCCGGCGGCGACATGCTGGATTTCCTCGATATTGGCCAATGGACACCGACCGAAAGCCGCCTCGCTGAGCGTTTCAAAGCCATTGCGCTGGAGTTGATCGGACGACCGATCAAGGTCGACATGGTCGACGACCGTAGCTGGCCGTTCAAGGGCACATTCCGCCGAAGCGACGCGACCCTCACCATCAATCGCTCCAAGTTCAACCGGCAATCGTTCGATGGCATCTGCGAGGAGAATTTGGACTTTCTCATCCACGAACTTGGCCACCATTATGAGGGCGACCACCTCAGCGAGAACTACTACCGTGCCCTGAGCAAGCTCGGCGCCAAGCTGGCTCTGATCGCCGTCGCCAAGCCGGAGTTGCTGAAATGACAACATCACTGGAAATCACCCCGCCGCGCCCGGTGGCGGCGGTCGAGTTTGAGACAGTCGCATGCGGTCGCCCGTACTCAGTCCGGCTCCAAGACGATGGCACCTACTTGGTCGAGTACCTCGCATCAAAGGATAGCGCCCCATTCTTTGGGCCGCGCGGCCTCCGGGTCGCCGAAATCGTTCTTGAAACGGCGGCTCGGACGCAGGAGGAGCTTGCCGCCGAGATCGACGAGAAGATCACCAAAATGGAAGCGTTGCCGTCACCACGTAGCCACAACCCGACCAAAGGGGGTGAAGCATGACAAATCCCGTTCGCGAAGCGATCCCTGAGGAAACGGCACGTCTGGTCAGGTCTGTCCTTTCGGCCGACCTGCTGAAGCCCAAATACAGGACGGGCAACCTAGCGGGCAACTCGGCGTACGGGCACTGCTACGCGGCATCGGAGGCGTGCTTTTATCTGCTCGGCGGCCGGTCGTCGCCGTGGCGACCGCGCCACGGCCGCGATCCCAATGGAATCGTGCACTGGTGGCTGGTTAACATCGGTAGCGGCGACATCCTCGACCCGACCGCCGACCAGTACAAGGCGGTCGATGCCGGGCCGCCTTACAATGTCGCACGATCTGGAGGTTTCCTGACGAAGGAGCCTTCTCGCCGTGCAGTTGAGATCATGGACAGGGTGGCGGCCCTCAATGCTGACCAGCCGCCACCTTATATCTATGCCGCCCACCGTGCTGATATGCTCTCAGCCTGCTCCAGCACCGTCCGCACGGCGGCATCTTGGAGATCGGGCGGATAGCCGTATTTCCTGAGGATGCGCTTGACCAGCACCCGGATGCGCGCCCGCGCCGATTCCCTGTGCGCCCAGTCGACGGAAACGTTCTGCTTCAGGCTGACCAGCAGTTCGTGGGCAATCAGCTTGAGCTTGTCGTCGCCCATCACATCGATCGCGCTGTCGTTTTCGGCCAGCGCGTCGTAGAAGGCGATTTCCTCCTCCGACAGCCCGGTTTCACCGCCGCGGTTGCGGGCCGCCCGAATGTCCTTGGCGATGGCGATGAGTTCCTGCAACACCTCGGCGGTGGTGACGGCGTTGCTGTGGTAGCGCGCGATTGCCGCCTCCAACCGCTCGGAGAAGGCTCGCGTCTCGACAACGTTGGTCTTGCTACGCGACCGGATTTCGCCGTTGAGCAACTTCCGTAATGCCTCAAGCGCAAGGTTCTTCTTGTCCATCTGCTGGACTTCGGCGAGGAACTCGTCGGAAAGGACAGAAATGTCCGGCGTAGACACCCCGGCCGCCGCGAGGATATCGACAATTTCAGTCGAGACCACGGCGCGGCTGACAATTTGCTGGACGGCGAAGTCCCGTTCGGCCCCGGTCTTCCCGCCGCCGGGAACGCTCTTCACCAAGGCGGCACGGATGGCTTGGAAGAATCCGACCTCGTCCCGAATTTCGCGCGCCTCATCGCTGGCGCTGGCGAGGGAGAATGCCTTGGACAGGGCCAGCACGGCATCACCGTAGCGGCGGTGCGCCTGCTTCTTGGCCTCCTCCGAGGTCTCGCGAGCCGCCGCCCGTTGCTGGAGGTCGAGCACCCATTCGATGGCCCCTGCCATCACCACCAGCCGATCCGTCGCCGTCCCCGTCAGGCCCGGCAGGTAGTCGAAGCCGTGGTACATGTCGCGGACGATTTCGTACTTTTCCATCAGCACGGCGACCGCTTCGGCCTCGTCGATTCCGGTCTTGCTCCGGTCACCCGACGAGTATTGACCGAGGGCGTTCTTCAATTCTTGGGCAATGCCGATGTAGTCGACCACCAACCCGGCCCCCTTGTCCCTGAAGACGCGGTTGACACGGGCGATGGCCTGCATCAGGCCGTGCCCCTGCATCGGTTTGTCGATGTACATGGTGTGCATGCAAGGAGCATCGAATCCGGTAAGCCACATGTCACGGACGATAACCAGCTTCAGCGAATCCTTGGGGTTCTTGGCCCGCTTGGCCAGCGCCTCACGGCGGGCCTTGTTGCCGATGTGCTGTTGCCAGCCCTCCGGGTCGGACGCGGCCCCGGTCATCACCACCTTGATGGTGCCTGCCATGTCGTCTGGGCTGTGCCATTCCGGCCGGAGCTTGGTGATGGCATCGTAGAGGGCGACGCAGATGCGGCGGCTCATGCAGACTATCATCGCCTTGCCGTCCATGGCGGCCACACGATCCTCAAAATGCCTGACGATGTCCGCGGCCACCAATTCCAGCCGCGGCTCGGCACCCACCAGCGCCTCGACAGTCGCCCATTTCCGCTTCAGGCGTTCCTGTTCTCCGAGGGCTTCGTCCTCGGTGAGTTCAGCCACCTCCTCGTCGAGTTTCGGCTTTTCCGACTCGTCCAGTTCGATTCGGGCAAGCCTGCTCTCGTAATAGATCGGCACCGTCGCGCCGTCATCGACCGCCCGGCTGATGTCATACACATCGATGTATTCGCCGAAAACGGCGGGGGTGTTGACATCGGCCTGTTCGATCGGAGTGCCGGTAAAGCCGATGAACGAAGCGTTGGGGATGGCCTCCCTCAGGTACTTGGCAAAGCCATAGCTGATGTCGCCCGTGTCCCGGTCAACCTTGGCACGGAAGCCGTATTGGCTCCGGTGCGCCTCGTCGGCGATCACGACGACGTTGTGGCGATCCGTGAGGCATGGATAGACCGTCTCGCCCGTAGCGGGGGCGAACTTCTGGATGGTGGTGAACACCACGCCACCGGACGGACGGGTAAGGGCCTTCTGCAATTCGGGGGTGTAAGCCCAAACACGCGGAATTTTTAGAAGCATTTAGATTCAATGGGTTACGTATAAAAGCGGCCAAGCAGGCGCGCATATTTTCTGGGGGCGCGGAATGTGGCTGCGTTTAACGGTGTTCTTGCTGAGGCCGAA
>CAIUSV010000040.1 GCA_903901915.1 uncultured Rhodospirillaceae bacterium
ATCGACGGCGAGATGGGCGGCCTGACGATTGCTCATCCGGGTGTAGGACAGCAGATCGTGGACCAGATCGCCCATGCGCCGGGCGCCGTTGACGATGAAGCCGAGATATTCGGTGGCGGTGGCGTCGAGACCGCCGCCCAGGTGGCGTTGCAGCATCTGCGAGAACGACACCACCGTGCGCACCGGTTCCTGAAGGTCGTGCGAGGTGATGTGGGCGAACCGTTCCAATTCGGCATTCATGCGCGACAGGGCATTCACCGAATCATGCAGTCGGTTTTCGGCGGCCCGGCGTTCCTCGCGGGTCCGGAGGGCGATGATGCCAAAGGCCAGATCCCCCGCCAGTTCTTCGAGAAGGCGGATTTCGTCCGGGGTGAAGGCATTGACCTCGGTGGAGTAGATCAACAGAGCGCCGAAAGCGGTCCCGATCTCATTCTTGAGCGGCAGGGCGATGCCCGAGCGATATCCGTTTAGCATCGCGTCGGTCCGCCAGGAGGCCGCTTGCGGTTCGTCGGAGAAATCCTGAATGCAGACGATGCTGGCGGTTCTGATCGCCGTGCCCGCCGGATCCGGGCCGCGCCCTTCGGTGGGCTCCCCGTTGAGGTTGGCCTTCTCCAGATGGCCGCTATCGGCCCCGGCCCAGGCGACGGGGCGGATGGTTCCGGCCTCGTTGTGCTCGGCATATCCGACCCAGGCCATGCGGTAGCCGGCCTCGTCGCAGACGATGCGGCATATCTCGTTCAGCAGGCTCTGCTCGTCCACGGCGCGCATCAGGGTCTGGTTGCAGTTGCTGATGGCGCGAAGTTCGCGGTTCCGCCGTTGCAAGGTGGCTTCGGCCAGTTTGCGGGGGGTGATGTCGCGGGAAACCGTCATTACGCTGACAACGTGACCGTCGCGATCGAGTTCGGGGAAAGCGAAAACGTTGAACCAGTGGTCGATGCCGTCGGCTTTCGGCCACACCACGTCGGTGTCCTCGGGGATGGCGCTGTCCAGCACCCGGCGAAGCAGTCCCTGGAGAACCGCCGCGCTGGCCGGGGGCAGTGGAGAGACCTGGAGCGGGGCGCTGGCAATCCATTGAGGCGGTGGCGCCTCCGCCTCCCTGGTATAGCTCGGGTTGACATAGGTGCGCCGACAGTCGCGGTCGTAGCGCGCGATGATGTCCGGGGAGTTTTCGATCAGGGCGCGGTACACCTGCTGCGCCTCATAGAGGGTATCCTCGGCCCGCCGGCGGTCCGTGATGTCGGCGAAGCTGACGACCGAACCCAATACCGCACTGTCGGCGATCACGGGATCAACCCGGTACTCCGCCGGAAAACGGCTGCCATCGGAGCGGGTCAGGGTGATTTCGCCGGAAGCGGTATTGCCATGCCGGATGACACCGCAGATGGGGCATTCGGCCGGTTGGGCGGGTACTCCGAGATGGAGAAGGTCGTGAGCGGGCCGTCCCGCCAGATCGGCATCGGGTGCCAGCCCCAGGATGCGTTGTGCCGCGGCGTTGCAGAAGGTGATCTTACCCGCCAGATCAGTGCCGTAGATGCCCTCCTGGGTGGAGTTGAGCAGAAGGCTCAGGTTTTCCCGGCTCTCCAGCAACTGGCGCGTACGTTCCAGAACTTGTTGTTCGAGGCGATCATTGGTTTCGCGCAGGCGCTTCTCGGCGTCGCGACGGGCCTCGTTTTCATGGGTCAGCGCCTCGTTGCTGAGGCGCAGGCTGGAATAGGCCTCCTGTAGGCGGGCATGGCCGCGTACCGCGTTCTTCAACGTCATCGCGATGTAGGCGAACAGCGTCGGCATGACGTAGGACATCTCGTCCAGGCTGACGTGAGTATCGATCAGCTTCAGCACCCCGATCACTTCGGCTCCCACCGCCAGCGGCACTACCCAGGTCCACGCCTTCTCGAACGGCGTCGACGTCAGTTTGGTGGAGGTGAAATCGGCGGCGACGGCGAAGGGCTTACGCAGTTCAACCGCCTCCAGCACCAGATCGTCATTGATGGCCGAGACCTGTCGCCGGCTGCCGTCAAGCCGTGCCAGCCGGATGCCATCCTCGGTGAAGACATAGAGGTGGGCATCGGTGCCGCCGATGTTCTCGACCATGCCGGTGATGACCGTCGCCATGCACTCTTCGAGTTCATCCTGGCCACCCAAGCGGTTCATCAGGTGGATGATCAACTGAAGGTAGGATTTTTCCCGGGCGAGCCGCCGGGTGCGATCCTTCAGTGTCGGTCTGGTCGGTGTGCCGCGCGCGGACGGGGTCATGGCGCTCCGCTCAGCCGGTCCAATGCCTTCGCCAGCACCCTTTCGAGATGGTCCAGCCCCGCGTCGGTCCAGCGCAACGGCAGAGCGACCGAAGCGGCGGCGTGTTCGGCGGCGGCGGTGAAGTCGCTGGAACACGGCGTGCGGACGGCCAGGATGTGGGTGCGATCGCCGGCGAATATCTCGGCGGCGATCTCCTGGTGTGGGCCAAACATTTCCGCCATGACGCGGTCCCAGCGCCGCGCCCAGTCCTCCAGCAGGAAGTAGGCGCCGTCGGCCAATTCCCGGTCGAAGCGCTCGCGCCCCAGCAGCATCTCGATGCAGTTTCGTCCCTCGGTGCGGAAGGTTCCTGCGTCGGCGACCATGCGGTCGATCAGCGGGTGGCAGCAACCGTAGAAAACGATCGGGCTGCGGTCGTGCTGGCGGGCCAGGGTGTCGGTGAGTTGCCGGCCCAGCCGGGTCATATTGGTATCCAGCCCCGGGTCGAGAAAGGTGGTCTCCAGCGGCCAGTCGTTGCAGGCGCAAAGATGCCTGATTTCCTTGTGGAGGATGCCGCAGCCGACCAGCGAAGGCGGAGCCGGGGGCATGGTCATGGTGCGGCCCCCGCTTCCAGCCGCCCGTACTCGAACGCGGCCTCCAGCATGGTGCGGACGGTGCGCTCGGGCAGGGCCAACGGCATCAGCAGGGTACCGAACAGGAAGCGGCCGCCCGTCTTTCCGGCGTTGACGATGCGGGCGACTTCGGCGCGGATTTCCTCCTCGCTCCAGCGCACCAGCTTGATGTCGTCGATGATGCCGCAGACCAGTCCGCGACCGGCAACCTGTCGGACGCCCTCGGCGACATCCTCCAGCGGGCTGAGGTAGAAGCTCCGGAAGTCCAGGGCACGGATGACGCCGTCGATCACCCGGTTCATGCGGGCGCCGCCGCAATAATAGACCATGTCGGCGACGCCGCCGGTCTTCAGGTCGCGCCGCATCCACGGCAGCGACAATTCGTCGAACATCCGGCGGGACACGATATCGGTGGAGCCGAACGGGTTGGAATAGACCAGGACATCGGCGCCGGCGGCGCGGTAGGCGGCGATCTCCTTGGCACAGAACTCCGAGCATTTGGCCAACAGCTCGTCGCGCAGGTCGGTGGGACCAAGCAACAGCAGTTCCATCCACTTTTCCATGCCCATCAGCAGCGCCGGCAAGGCCATCGAGGCGGTGATGTAGGCGCAGATCGGGACTCGTCCGCCGATCTCGGCCCGCAGCAGCTCGATGCACCGGCGGACCGGGGCGAACTGGGGATGGCCGAACAGGTCGTCGGGGACACGAAGGCGGTGGATGTCGGCGGGGTCCTTGATGATGAAGTCGGCGACGTTGGGCGGGCCGTCCTCGGCGTATAGGATATCCCGGCAACCCAGCAGTTCGGCCTCCTTGCCGACGTAAAACAGGCTCCAGACGTTGTCGTAGCCGTAACGTGCCCGCATACGCAGTTGGGCTTCCGCCACCAGATCCGCCGAGTTGTAGTAGTCGCGCAACGACACCCCCATCTCCCGCGCGCCCTGGTCAAGCAGGTTGCAGAAGACCGGAATGCGATCGCAGGGGGATCCCTGGGCGGCGGCGCGCAGTCTGTCCATTCCCGTGATCATCGCCGCACCTGCCCGATCAGCCCGATGATGGCCCGGCCGGCGGAAATGCCGTCGGGAGCCCAGGCATCGGCGCCGACCCGCCGGTAGAGATAGGGGTCGAAACGGAAGGGCGCGCCGCCGGCGGCAATCTTGATCCGGTCGGCAAGGCCGCGCTGATCGATGATCTCGCGCACCGCCAGACAGCCCTCGGGTCCCTGGGCTGTGTGCATCATCATCGCCGAAATGCCGATGACATCGGCACCGTGGGCGACCGCCTCATCGACGAAGCGTTCCGGCGGAACGTTGACGCCGAGGTCGATGGCCTCGACCATCAGCGAGCGCAGGCAGCCCATGACGATGCGCTTGCCCAGGGAATGAAGATCGCCCTTGGCGGTACCCACCACCGCCTTGCCCACGACCTTGGGCGGCTTGGCGAACAGCGGCAGCATTTCCTCGGTGACTTGCGAGGCGATCTGGGCGGTCATGAAGTGTTGGGCGAGGTTGCTGTCGAAATCCTCGGCGATGGCCCGCATCATGGTTTCGACACCGGGGATCACCACCTTGAAGACGATGTCCTCGGGGCTGCACCCCTGCCAGACCGCCTCCCGCACCACGGAAAGCGCGCGGTCGCGGTCGGTATCGAAGACCGCCTCGTTGTAGGCACGGATGATGGAGTCCAGCATCATGGCCCGTCTCCCACGAAAGGATCAGTGTATACCCTTTGGAGTAGTGGAGCTATCCTGATGCTTGGGGATGGCGTGGTATGGGCGCGATGTCTCGATCGCATGACGTCGGATCAGGAGGCGGGCAAACGATCCCGGCGAGGTCGGATTGGCAGCCGCTGGTCGATCTGCCCCCGCTGGTCATGTCCCCGCAGGTCATGTCGACGACGGCGAGGGTGGCGGCGGTTGATCTGGGGTCCAGCCGCATCCGTGTATCGTTGTGCGACTTTGCCGCCGGGCGGCGGCTGGGAGCAATGGTTGGCGCCAATCCCCAGCTTACCGAGGGCGTCGATGTGCTGACCCGGCTGGCGGCGGCGCGTGAACCGGAGGCAGCCGCCAGGCTGGCGGAACTGGCGGTGAAGGCGATCGGCGAGGGACTTGCCGAGGCCCGGGTTCAAGCCGGTGGCGATACCCCTCGGGTGGAGCGGTTGGCCATCGTGGGCAACACCGCCATGCTGTCGCTGCTGAGCCGGCGCGGCAGCCAAGACTTGCTGCAACCCGAGCATTGGGGCCGACCGATCGATTGCCGACCGGTGGAAACCGGGGCATGGCGGAAGTGCTGGGGCCTTGCCGATGTCGCCGAACTGGTGGTGGTCGAGCCGCTGGGGGGCTTTGTCGGGTCGGATCTGCTGGCCGCGGCGCTGGCGTGCGGCCTGACCGGTGGGCCACCCGGCAGCCTGCTGATCGATTTCGGCACCAATACCGAGATTGCCCTGTGGGATGGCGAAACGGTCTTGGTCACCGCCGCGGCCGGCGGCCCGGCCTTCGAGGTCTGGGGCGCATCGGGACATCGCGCCTCGACCACGGTCGGTCTGATCGCCGATCTGCGTCGCCGGGGGGAACTCGACCGGTTGGGGCGACGACGGGCGGGCGGTGAGCGCCATCCGCACCCATCCTGTGCCCAGGTCGATGGCTTTGTCCGGGCAAAGGCGGCGGTGGCCGCCGGGGTGGAGTATGTACTGGTCCGGTCGGGGATGACCGGCCCCGGACTTGTACGTACCATCGTTACCGGCGCCTTCGGCCACGATCTCGATGTGAACGACGCGCGGGAGATCGGGCTGGTGCCGGCGGGTGGCGCGGTGGAATTGCGGCAGGATCTCGCCCTGCTTGGCTGCGAGATGATGGCGGCGGGGACTCCGGTGGCGGTGGAGGGACTGCGGGAGGTACGGCGGCGGGCGCGACTGATCAATCTGGCCATCGCGCCCGAGTACGAGGATCTGTTCGTCCACAATTTAAAATTGCAGCCCTCTGACTAACGAAAACGGAAGGGAACCGAGAAGGTAAGCTGCGCCGGGGTGGCTCCGGCCGGCGGCGGCGGGAATGGGGTGGCGGCGCGTACGGTGGCCAGGGCCGCGCGGTTCAAGGCGGGATCGCCATCCGACTCGATCACCTCGGCCGAGATCAGGCCGCCGTCCTCGGCCAGGGCGAAGACGACGGTGGCGGTCCCCGGCAATTTCATGCCGCGCGGCTTGTGGGCGGCGATCCTGGCCCAGATGAGTTGGGCATATCGGCGCAGACCGTCATCATCGGACGGGCCGCCGGTTCCCGCATGATCGGGAGGCGGAGGAGGGGAGGGCGCCGACACCACGGTGTTGGCGGGCTCCGCCATTTGGTCGCCAATTGGCTGGTCGGTTGCGGCGGTGGGTGGTTCGGCCACCGGCTTGGGGGCGGAAATCGCGCGTGATCTCGGCTTGGAAGCGGGGGTTGGTATTGGGGGGGGCTTGGACGGTTCCGCTGCCGGCGGGTCGTTCGGGATGGAAGAGGGGACGGTGGGCTGGACGATTTCGACGGTGAAATTGCCCGAGTCTCCCGAAACGGCGACGGTATCGACCATCATCAGCAGCACGACGGCGTGAATCCCGAAGGACAGCGCCAAGCTCAACCATTTCCCCGCCCGACTCCAGCCGGGGCGGCGAACGGGAGGAACGCGGTCGTCGATTCGTCCTGTCATGGCCGTGATAGCGCCGGAGGCGACCGCCGGCCGGAAGTCGCCTCCGGGGGGCATCAGAACTTCACCGTCACGCCGGCGTTGAACGAACGTCCCGGCGCGGGAAGGGGGCCGACCTGTCCCTGGCGGGCGCTGCTCCTCCAGTCGGCATAATCGACGCCGCCGAGCGGATGGTAGTAGCGGCGGTCGAACAGGTTGTCGATGCCGAGGTTGAGTTGAACGCTTTCCCAGTCATAGCCCGAGCGCAGGTTGATCAACGCATAGCCGGGAGTCCGCCGTTCGTTGCGTAGCGGGTCGACCTGGGTCTTGGCCGCGACCAGGGCCAGTTCCACCGCGCTTTTCCAGCCGCCCAGGCTGTGCTCGATCGCGGTTTTGCCGTTGATCGGCATCATGTGGTAGAGGCTTTTTCCGGTGTTGACCGATTCGCCGTGAACCCAGCCCACCACTCCGGACCACCGGACGTTACCGTAATCGGCATTCCGCCAGAGACCGGCGCCGCCCGACAGATCGACGCCGTACATCATGGCATCGTGATTGGCGATCTTCAGCAGCGGAAAGGAACTGCCGCTGCTGAAGATGTTGGATACCGGGCTGACGCCGATATAATCGACCACATAGGTGTAATACGGGGTGATCTTGGCGGTCCAGTCCTTGGCGGCGGGATCGTGCAGGGCGGCGGAGAGGCTGATCGTGTGGGCAACCTCCGGCCGCAGATCGGGATCGCCGACATAACCGTTGACGTCGCCGAACCAGTTGTTCATCTCGCTGTCCATGGACTGGGTGCCCCAGGAATAGCGTTCATAGAGATTGGGCGAGCGGCTCTTGCGGGCGTAGCCGAACTCGTTGGTGCTGGACTGCGTCGGCTCGTAGCGCACCAGCGCCGTCATGTCGAAATTGTAGTCGACCCGCGCCCGGTCGCGGGCGTTGAAGGCGGTGGCCGCCCGGTAGTCCACGGCGTTCATCCCGCCGTTGCCGTAGGCCGCCACAGGGCCGGTGTCGCTCCATACGGTATCGTTCCTGGCGCCCAGCAGGGTTGACCATTCCGGTGCCCATCGGCTCTCCCATTCGATGAACGTACCCAGCCGGTCGCGCCGGCCATCGTGGATGTTCTTGTAGGCGTTGGGGCTCATCATGCCGCTGCCGGCCTGGGGCCACCAGTCTTCCAGCCGGAAGACGTGCAACTCGTTGCCCAGTCGCAAGGTGTCGGTGGTACCGAGCGGAAGTTCCGCCTTCACTTCGTAGCCGGCGTCGGTGCCTTTGGTTTTCATGGGCATGTTGCCGGTTCTTTCCGACAAGATGATGTTCATGTCGTGGCGGACCGACTGCCAGAACACCTTGGTCTCCAGCTTGCCCCAGTCGAACTCGCCCTCGTGGCGGCCGTTGAGGAAGGTGCTCCGGTTGCCGGTAAGGTCCATGCGCTGGTTGGCGAAGCCCTCGTACGGGATGAACTGCTGGCCGCCCTGGATGGCGACGAACTGTCCCTCGTGCCGGGCGGCCAGGGTGGCGGCATGGTTGCGGGACTCATACAAGGTGGAATGGACGGCGGTATGGTCGCCGCCGGCATAGTAGTCGCGGCCTTTTACCCACGATCCGGTGTAGCCGAGGCTGAAGATGCCGGTGGCGGCGGTCAGGGCCGCCGATCCGCCGATGCCGTCATTGACGCTGCGATAGAAGGTGGAAAGAGATCCCTCGGTGTGGACGGACTCACCCGGATTGGCGAAAACCGGCGGCGTCGATTTCACCACGATGGAACCGCCGATATTGTCGCCGCCGACGCTGACCGGCGAGATTCCCGCCCACACATCCATCACCGCCACTCGTGACGGATCGATATAGGACAGGCTGGGGTTCATGTGGTTGGGGCAGGCCGAGGTCAGTTCCATGCCGTCGACGGTGACCCTCAGGCGGTCGTCGCCCAGGCCGTGGATGTCGGGCAGCGCCGAGACCCCGCCGCCGGTATAGAGGTTGACTCCCGGCACGGTCTCCAGAAGGGCCGCGGCATCGGTGGTTCCCGGAGCCTTGCTGTAGCGGGCCGGACCAAGCACGACGCGGTCGGCGGGCGGTGTGGCAAGATCTCCCGACGTTTCCACCTGAACCGGTGGCAGCGGCGTGGCGCTCTGGGCCGAAGCCGTCGTCGTGGCGAGCGATAGCGCGGAAACCATGACCATGCCCGACAGCAAGGCATGAATGGACGTGGATGCTTTCAATCTTGGTGACATGTCGATTCCCCAACCCGGCAGTTCCCGCACGGGGACTGCCGATAGCCTCCCGGCGTTGCAGCCCGGGGGCGGAAGTCCAAAGGAGCCGGCGCCGCGTCCTGGCGCGGGCCGGCGATGAAGCGGCTTCGGACTCAGGCGCTGGGGGGCGCCCTTGCGTTATTGTGGAGGGAGAAGACGTCCGGCGGTATCGCATCGGCGCCACGCGCGAAGGCGATGGCCGTGGTTGGCTCGATCGGCGCGATGACGCCAAGGGCGGGCGGAGTGAGTTGGATATCCTGGCTGGCGTGGCAAACGACGCAGCAATCATGGGCCGCGCGGGGTTGATCGCTACCACCACTTGGTTCACCCGCCGTGGGTGAATGGCAAATTTCCCCGGCGAGACCGGATGGCCCCTGAAGAAGCGAAGGAGAACGGGCAGACAGATCGCCGACCGAGCCGAGGAACAGGACAAGGGAGAGCAGCCACGCAACCGCGCCCTTCCACGTTCCCCTAGTCGGCCCTTGATCAGCCACCGCGTTCCCCCAACCAGATGCATCGGTATAGAACGGTTCTTCTTTTCCGTACAGCCGCTTTCAGCCGTGCCGCGGGTAAGAATGGCCCAATAACTAGGCCATGAGTGGTAAGGGGGTGATTCCGGCGTGAAACAAAGAAAAAGGCCGGAAACCTAAGGTTTCCGGCCCTATCTGGCTCCGGAGGAGGGATTCGAACCCCCGACCAGCCGGTTAACAGCCGGCTGCTCTACCGCTGAGCTACTCCGGATCGGCGAACTACCGCGACATGCGCGGCAAGCCGATAAAATCCAAGCTCGCGATCACGTCGCCCTGGCCCGGGGACGGTGGAGGCCGAGGCCGGAATTGAACCGACGTACGCGGATTTGCAGTCCGCTGCATAGCCACTCTGCCACCCGGCCCAACCGGTCCGGCCGGCCTTGGGCCGACGTGAGGACCGAGCTTATACGCGCTGGCGTTCTCGCGGTCAAGCCGCTGCTGCATGGTGCTACGGCATTGTTTTTGGGCGCGACCGCGCCTATAAATTCCGGCGGCGGCGTTGTCCCGAATCCGGGGACGGTCCGCCGGTTCGGCTGCGCACCAGGGAGCAGGCTCGTCATGGATTTCGTCACCGCACGCCATAAGATGATGGACAATCAGATCCTCACCAACCGGGTCACTGATCCCCGGGTGTCCGAGGCGCTTGCCTCGACGCCGAGGGAGGTCTTCCTGCCCCGTCAGATGCGCGGGTTCGCCTATGTGGACGAAGACGTGGCGATCGGGGGCGGTCGCTTCCTGATCGAGCCGCTGGTTCTGGCCCGTCTTCTCCAGAAGGTCGGTATCGGCAAGACCGATGTGGTTCTGACCATCGGCGACGCCACCGGCTGGGCCAGCGCCGTGGTCTCCAAGATCGCCAGCACCGTCGTGTCGCTGGAGTGCGAGCCCGAGATGGTGTCGCGCTCGACCGCGACCCTGTCCGAGCAGGGGGTGGATAACGTCGCGGTTGTCCATGGAGACCTTGCCGCCGGTTTTCCCGCCCAGGCGCCTTATGACGCTATTGTTTTCATCGGCGCGGTGGCGGAGATCCCCGCCGCGATCATCCGCCAGCTTGCTGACGGTGGCCGTCTGATTGCGGTGGTTGACGATGGAAACGGTATCGGTCGAGGGGTTCTGGTGGTCAGGGCCGGCGACTCGTTCGGTCGCAATACGCTGTTCGACGCCCAGACGCCTCACTTGCCCGGTTTCGCGCCCAAACCGAAATTCGTGTTCTGAAACTTCTGTCGGCCGGTGGCGTGCGTCGCCGTCCGGCAGCCGCCCCGGGCCGGGAATAGTCCTTGATCTTCCGGTCCGGGCCGTTAAGGTTCGGGGACGATCTTCCGGCTGCTTTAGGAATGGGAGTCCCGGTATTGTCGCGCAGAATTGGTATGTTGAGGGCTGGAACAAGTCTGGCCGGCGTGCTGCTGATGACGTTGGTCGCAGTCGAACCCGCCTGTGGTGAAACCCTCGACGAGGTGCTGGCGTCGACCTACTCCGGCAATCCAACCCTGCTGGCGCGGCGCGCGAGGTTGCGGGCGGCGGATGAAGCCGTGCCACAGGCGCTGGCCAACTGGCGTCCCACGGTATCGATGGCGGGGTCGGTCGGCCGAGGCAACTACAGCAACAACGCCTACAGCCGGTACGAGGTGACGCGCAACCCCAAGACCGGCTCGGTCACCCTTACCCAGCCGCTGTTCCGGGGGGGGCGCACCGTCGCCGCCACCTCCCAGGCCGAAAACAACGTCCTGTCCGAGCAGTCCCTGCTGGCCGCCACCGAACAGTCCATCCTGCTGGCCGCCGCCAACGCCTATCTCAACGTGGTGCGCGACGAGGAAGTGCTGAAGCTGTCCGTCAACAACGAGCAGGTGCTGCGTCGGCAGCTCGAAGCGACGCAGGAGCGCTTCAAGGTCGGCGAGATCACCCGCACCGACGTCAGCCAGGCGGAGGCCCGCCTGTCCAAGGCGACCGCCGATCGGGTCGCGGCCGAGGGAACGCTGCAAAGCTCGCGGGCCAATTATATCAACAACGTCGGGCGGCCGCCGGAGGCGTTGCGTCAACCGGCGGTGCCCGCGGCTCTGCCGGCCAGTCTCGACGAGGTCAACGCCGTCGGCCTCAGGGATAATCCCAATGTCGTGGCGGCGGATTACGCGACCGCCGCTGCCAAGGACGGCGTCGATCTGGTGTTCGGCGAATTGCTGCCGACGGTGT
Source organism: uncultured Rhodospirillaceae bacterium (assembly GCA_903901915.1). Classification (GTDB taxonomy): domain Bacteria; phylum Pseudomonadota; class Alphaproteobacteria; order Rhodospirillales; family Magnetospirillaceae; genus Phaeospirillum. Next base: position 11,487 of record CAIUSV010000040.1, read on the forward strand.
CGGTCAGTGCCGATGTAAGTCGGACACTCTCGACGGCGACCATCAAGTCCGAGACCATCGCGCGCGAAGTGCTGCTGAACCTGTCGATCCCCCTTTACGAGGGCGGTGCCACCTATGCGCGGGTGCGGGCCTCCAAGCATACCGCAGGGCAGCGCCGCATCGAATCCGATCAGGCGCGACGCGATGCCGTCGAGACCGGAACCAAGGCCTGGGAGGGGTTGCAGGCCGCCCGCGCCCAGGCGAAGGCCTATGACAGCCAGATCAAGGCATCGGAACTGGCTCTGGCCGGCGTTCGCGAGGAATCCAAGGTGGGATCGCGCACCGTACTCGACGTGCTCAATGCCGAACAGGAACTGTTCGATGCCCGCGTCAATATGGTTAAGGCGCAGCACGACGTATTGGTGGCCGCGTTCCAGGTAAAATCCGCCATGGGCCAGTTGACAGCCAAGGCCCTCAATCTTTCCGTCGAAATCTACGATCCGGCCAAACACTCCGACGATGTGCGATGGAAGTGGATCGGCAACGGCATCGACAGCGTGAATGGATACGAGTAGAAGGATAGGGACTTTGGGGAATGCCGGCAGCGCACCGAATTTCCTCTTTGAGGGTCCGCAGGATTTTAATGATTTGTTACCGACCGTACGGCATTATTGCGGCGGGACCCCGTTTCGGGCGCAGGCAGACAAGATAGCCGTGACATGAGCGAAGACAAGCCCCAGCAAGAACCATCAATGGAGGACATCCTTGCCTCCATCCGGCGAATCTTGTCGGAGGATGAGGTCGAGGATAAGCCGAAGGCGCCGGAGCCACCGCCGCCCGAGCTCGAGCCCGAGCCGGAACCCGAGCCGGAACCTGAGCCCGAGCCTGAGCCTGAGCCTGAGCCGGTACCCGAACCGGCGCCGACCTTCGCTCAGGATGATATCGACTCCATGTTCGACACGCCGGCGCCGGCGCCCGAACCGGAGCCCGAGCCAGAGCCCGAAGACGATGTTCTCGAATTGACCGAGGACATGGTGCTGGAAGAGGCGCCGGAAGAGCCCGAGCCCGCCTTCGACATCAATGATTTCAAGGCCGATCTCGGTGATTTCGAGCCCGAACCGGTGGTCGCCGCTCCGTTGATCGATGATTATCAGCCGCCGCGCCGTACTTCCCGCCCGGCCGATGACGACGCGCTGATGGATCCGCCAAATATCGAGCATGGCGCCTCGTTGCTGTCCAATCTGGCGCGCGAGATCGTCCGGCAAAAGTCCTTCGGTCTCGGCAACAGTGCCGTGACTCTGGAGGATTTGGTCAACGAGTTGCTGCGTCCGATCCTTAAGGAATGGCTCGATCAGAACCTTCCCTACATGATCGAACGCATCGTCAAGAAAGAGATCGAGAGGATGGTCAATCGGTCCGAGGACTACTAGCCTCCGCCGGACCCATGCCACCAAGGGCGGCCCGGCGGATCGGGCCGCCCTTGCCGTTTCCAACCCGAGAAGAGGGCGAGACGTTCGCCATGCTGGATAAGACTTATCGCCCCGCCGAGGTCGAGCCGAAGCACTACCAGAGCTGGGAGGAGTCCGGCGCATTCGCCGCGCATGCCGATTCTGGCGGCAAACCCTATGCCATCATGATGCCGCCGCCCAACGTCACCGGCAGCCTGCACATGGGGCACGCGCTTACCTTCACGCTTCAGGACGTGCTAATCCGCTATCGCCGCATGACCGGATGCGACGCCTTGTGGCAGCCAGGCACCGACCACGCCGGTATCGCGACCCAGATGGTGGTGGAGCGGCAACTGGAAGGCCAGGGCATCACCCGTCATGATCTTGGTCGCGCCAAATTCATCGATCGGGTGTGGGAGTGGAAGGCCGAGTCCGGTGGTACCATTACCCGGCAGCTTCGCCGTCTGGGCGCCTCGCCCGATTGGGCCAGGGAACGCTTCACCATGGACGAGGGCCTGTCCAAGGCCGTTCGCAAGGTCTTCGTCACCCTGCATCGCCAGGGACTGATCTATCGCGCCAAGCGCCTCGTCAACTGGGACCCCAAGCTGCACACCGCCATCAGCGACCTGGAGGTCGAGCAGCGCGAGGTGAAGGGCCATATGTGGCACTTCAAGTATCCCGTGGAAGGTTTTGATAATACATATATTACCGTGGCGACGACCCGGCCGGAAACCATGCTGGGCGACAGCGCCGTCGCGGTGCATCCCGAGGACGAGCGTTATGCAGGTCTGGTCGGCAAGATGGTGCGGTTGCCCATCGTCGGCCGGCTGATTCCCATCGTCGCCGACGAATATTCCGATCCGACCAAGGGCACCGGCGCGGTCAAGATCACCCCGGCGCACGACTTCAACGACTTCCAGGTCGGCACCCGCCATGGCTTGGCGCTGATCAACATTTTCGACCGCGATGCGCGGACCACCGACGCGGTTCCCGAAGCCTATCGTGGCCTTGACCGTTACGAGGCGCGCAAGAAGGTGGTCGCCGAATTCGAGGTCCAGGGGTTGCTCGATCGCATCGAGCCCCATACCCACATGGTGCCGTACGGCGATCGGTCCGGTGTGGTGATCGAGCCGTGGCTGACCGATCAGTGGTTCGTGGATGCCGCCACCCTGGCGAAGCCGGCGATCGAGGCGGTGGAGACCGGCAAGACCCGCTTCGTCCCCCGGCATTGGGAAAACACCTATTTCGAGTGGATGCGCAACATCCAGCCCTGGTGCATTTCGCGCCAGATCTGGTGGGGCCATCAGGTACCGGCCTGGTACGGTCCCGACGGGCAGTTCTTTGTCGAGGAGGATGAGGCCGCCGCCGTCGCCGCCGCCACCGCGCATTATGGCAAAGCGGTCGATCTGGTGCGCGATTCCGATGTGCTCGACACTTGGTTCTCCTCGGCGCTGTGGCCGTTCTCGACGCTGGGGTGGCCGGATCAGACGCCGGAACTGGCGCGTTACTACCCCGGCGACGTGCTGGTGACCGGCTTCGACATCATTTTCTTCTGGGTCGCCCGCATGATGATGATGGGCATCCATTTCATGGGCGACGTGCCGTTTCGCGACATCTATATCCACGCCCTGGTCCGCGACGAGAAGGGCCAGAAGATGTCGAAGTCCAAGGGCAACATCATCGACCCCCTGGACCTGATCGATAAATACGGCTGCGACGCATTGCGCTTTACCCTGGCAGCGTTGGCGGCGCAGGGCCGTGACGTCAAGTTGGCGGAAAGCCGGGTGGAGGGGTATCGCAACTTCGCCACCAAGCTGTGGAATGCCGCCCGATTCTGCCAGATGAACGAGTGCCGGCCGGTGGCGGGATTTGATCCCGGCGCGGTGCGCCAGACCGTCAATCGCTGGATAGTCGGCAAGACCGCCGAGGCGGCCGACAAAGTCGGTGCCGCCATCGAGAATTACCGGTACGACGCCGCTGCCGGTGGTGCCTATCAGTTCGTCTGGGGCAGCTTCTGCGACTGGTATCTGGAATTCGCCAAGCCGATCTTCACCGGCGCCGACGAGGACGCCAAGGTGGAAACCCGCGCCACCGCCGCCTGGGTGCTGGAACAGATTCTTCATCTGCTGCATCCGTTGATGCCGTTCATTACCGAGGAGCTGTGGTGCCAGACCGCCGAGCGTTCGGAATCGCTGATGCTGCGGCCGTGGCCCAAATTGGCGAGCTTGCATGATGCCTCCGCCGAGGCCGAGATGGATTGGGTGGTTCGCGTCATCTCGGCGGTACGGGCGGTGCGCTCCGAAATGAACGTGCCGCCTTCGGCCCAGGTGGATCTGCTGGTCAGCGGTCTTGCCCCGGCCCGGCGGGCGTGGGCTGCGACCCACACGGATCTGATCGTGCGTCTCGCCCGCCTAGCCGATTTCGCGCCGGATGCCGATGCCGCGCGGGTGGCGCAGGCGTCTTCCCACGGTGCCGCCCAGATGGTGGTTGACGAGGCCACTTTGGTGATGCCGCTGGGCGGCGTCATCGATGTGGACAAGGAGCGCGCTCGCCTGGACAAGGAGATCGCCCGGTTGCAAGGCGAGATCGCCAAGGTGGATAAAAAGTTGGGCAACGCCGATTTCATCGCCCGCGCGCCGGAAGAGGTGGTCGTGGAACAGCGGGAGCGGCGTGACGATTGGTCCGCGGCCGTCATCAGGCTCCGTGAAGCGTTGGATCGTTTGTCGGGGGCTTAGGTACGAAGTCGCAAACCGGTGTTTCGCACGGGGGTGTTCCCCGTGTTATCACCATCGCAAAGCACTTGATGCGGGAAAGCCATGGCGGAGCTTGGCGAGCGCCTGTTGAGGGAGTTGACCTACCGCTACATTGCCGTTCTGGCAGTGCTGGGGGCGCTTGCGGTGCTTTCGTTCCTGGGGATCACCCGCCTTACCGCCGAAGCCGGCGGCAGCGCTGAGCGGGTCAATCTGGCCGGTCGCCAACGTATGCTGGTCGAGCGCGTTGCCTTTGCCGCCAATCATCTGGCGACGCGGCACGGCGGCGAGCCGTCGGCCGCCGCCGACCTGCTGGCGGAAAGCCTCGATATGCTGGAAACCCACGGCGCCGAGATCCTCGGCGGCGCCAAGGGCGCGCCACCCGAGGCCGTGTTGGAGGTGTTTCACGGGGAAGGGTGGCATCTCGACCGGGATCTGCATGATTTCGTCGCCCACGGACGATCGCTGTTGACGCGCACGACGACGGTGGCGACGGACGATCCCGATCTCAAGGCGATTTCGGCGGCGGCCTCTGGGGCGCTGCTCGACGCTCTCGAGGAGGTCACCCTCCGCTTTCAGCGCGATAGCGAAGGCCGTATGAGCGATCTGATGGCGTTGCAAGGCGCCGCCCTGGTGGCGACGCTGTTGACATTGGTGGGAGCGGCGCTGGGGGTATTCCATCCCATGGTGTTGCGTCTGCGCGCCGATATCGAGGACCGCTTCCGCTCGGCCCGGGATTTGCGCGAGAGCGAGGAGCGGCTGTGGCGCATCCTGGAGGAAAGTCCGGTCGGTGTCTCGGTCTCGCGCCGGTCGGACGGCGTGGTGGTATTCGCCAACACCCGCTTCACCGATATCCTGGGTATGCCCAAGGAGGAGTTCGTCGGGTCGTGCGCCCGTGGCCATTATGTTGACGCCAAGCAGCGCAGCAGCGTGCTCGAAGCGTTACGCCGCGATGGGCACATCGATGATGCCGAGGTCGAGTTCCGTCGCAAGAACGGTGAGCCGTTCTGGAGCCTGCTGACCATCCGCTCGACCTTTTTCGAGCGCGAGCCGGTTAACCTCGCCTGGATCTATGACATTACCGAACGCAAGGTGGCCGAACAGCAGGTCCTACTCGCGGCCAAGGTGCTTGATACGGTGACCGAGGGGGTGGTGATCACCAACGCCCGCAACCAGATCATTTTCGTCAATCCTGCGTTTACCACCATTACCGAATACAGCCGCGACGAGGTGGTCGGCTGCGACCCCAGCATCCTGAGTTCGGGCCGCCACGAGGAGGAGTTCTATGCCGCTCTGTGGAACCAGTTGCATCAGAACGGTCGCTGGTCGGGCGAGGTCTGGAACCGCCGCAAATCGGGAGAGTTTTTTGCCGAATGGCTGTCGATCTCGGTGATTCGTGATGCCACCGGGCTTTTGACCCATTACGTGGCGGTGTTCTCCGACATCACCCATCGTAAGGAAGATGAGGAAAGGGTGTGGCGGCAGGCCAATTACGACGCGCTGACCGGGTTGCCGAACCGGTCGCTGTTTTTGGACCGCCTGACCCAGGCGGTGCGTCAGGCCAAGCGCGAAAACAACCGGTTCGCCCTGATGTTTCTCGACCTGGACGGCTTCAAGGCGGTCAACGACACCCTCGGTCATGCCGCCGGCGATGTCTTGCTGCAGCAGGCCTCGGTACGGTTGGCGGACTGTATGCGCGGCAGCGACACCTTGGCCCGTCTTGCCGGTGACGAGTTTGTCGTCATTCTGCAAGGCGTCCGGGGGCGCGAGGACCCGGCCGTGGTTGCCGGCAAGATCCTGGAACAGCTGGCGCGGCCGTATCAACTTGAAGGTGGCATCGCCCATGTCCAGGGGTCCATCGGCATCTCGATCTTTCCCGAGGATGCCGATGACGGCCCCGGTCTGGTCCGGGCGGCCGATGCCGCCATGTACATGGTCAAGCGTGGCGGCAAGAATGACTTCCGTTTCGCCGGCGATCCCAAGGGGTGACGGATTACCCCAGCTGGGCGAGGTAAGGGCGATAGGGCTTGTCGTCGGCGACGATGTGATCGACCAGCCAGCGCTGAAGATACCGGGCGGTTTCAAGGGTAAGCGCGCTGAAATCGGCGGTGCCCCGATCAAGCGCGACGAAGCGTTCGAGCAGCAACCGCGCTTCGGTCAGCAGCCGTTCGTGTTCCACCCGGTGGGCGGCCAGATGGGGGTAGGAAACGCGGTCCATCAGCGTTTCCTCCTCGATGAAATGGCGCCTTGTCTGCTCGATCAATTCGGCCAGGATCTTGTCGAGACGGGCAGGCTCCGTCCCCTCGCGGGCAGCTACAAGGAAATCGTTGGTCAGGGCCACCAGCCGCCGGTGCTCGGCGTCCATGGCCGGGATGCCGACCTTGAGGTTATCCGACCACTCGATCAACGTCATTGACGACACTCCTTAACGGCGTCGAGCAGGGTGGTGACGGCGGCCACGAACATCGGTCCGGTGAGGCGCCCGGTGTTGGTGTTGTAGCGCGAGCAGTGATAGCTGTCGACCAGCACCACCCCGGCGGGGGCCGCCAGGCGATGCACCGCGCCATGTCCGAACGCGAAGGCTGATTTGCGCAGGCCCAGGGCGGCCAAAACCTGGCCGTGGGACTCGCGGCCCAGGCTGAGGATACCTCGCAGATTGGGCATGGCGGCGATCTCGGCGGCGAGAAAGGGTCGGCAGGCGGCGAATTCCGCCGGCAGCGGCTTGTTGGCCGGTGGCACGCACCGCGCCGCGTTGGTGACGCGGCAGTTCGCCAGGGTGAAGCCGTCGTTGAAGCTGGCTCCGTAGCTCCCATGGGCCAGCCCCAAATCCGCCAGGGTGGCGTAAAGCAGATCGCCGGCGTAGTCACCGGTGAAGGGGCGGCCGGTACGGTTGGCTCCCTTCAGTCCCGGCGCCAGCCCGACCACCAGTATCTCGGCGTCAAGTCCGCCGAACGACGGCACCGGGGCATGATGCCAGCCGGGATAAGTGCGGCGGTTGTCGGCGCGGAATGCCACCAGGCGGGGACACCGTTCGCACTCGCGCTCGGGTTCGGCCAGTCGCACCACCTCAGTCACCGCCGCCACGGTCGTCTCGATAGGCTTGTGCCCGGGCGATCTGGGATTCCAGATCCAGTAATTCGACAAAGGTGTCGGCCTGACGGCGCAACTCGTCGGCCACCATGGGCGGCTGCGAGCGGATGGTACTGACCACGGTGACGCGCACCCCCTTGCGCTGAACCGCCTCGACCAGACGGCGGAAGTCTCCGTCGCCGGAGAACAGAACCGCGTGATCCAGGTATGGGGCCATTTCCATCAGGTCGATGGCCAGCTCGATATCCATGTTGCCTTTGATCTTGCGCCGGCCGGTGGCATCGGTGAATTCCTTGGTCGGCTTGGTGACCATGGTGTAGCCGTTATAGTCAAGCCAGTCTACCAGCGGCCGTATTGGAGAATACTCTTGGTCCTCCATCAATGCCGTGTAGTAGAACGCTCGTACAAGTCTACCTTTCGCGGCAAAAAGCTGAAGAAGTTTTTTGTAGTCTATGTCAAAACCAAGTCCGCGAGCGGCGGCGTACAGATTTGATCCATCAATAAATAGTCCAATTCGCTCACTTGAATAGAATTGCATGTGAAACCTACTGGTTGAAATTAAATTATCCACCCCGAGCGGTGAAAAATGTCCCCTAAAGGTAGGCGGCGACGAGGGTGTTCGCAAGGGGAACCCGGCGGTATCCGCGCAGTGGGCTTGCTTTCCGGAGCGCGGGGGCTATATAAGCTGTCTTCTTTCTCCGGTTGTCCAGGGTAGGGATTATCGATGGCGCGCGTAACGGTTGAAGATTGTGTACTGAGGATTCCGAACCGCTTCGAGCTGGTTCTGGTGGCGGGCCAGCGTGCCCGCGATGTTTCCGCCGGCGCCAGGATCACGCTGGAGCGCGATAACGACAAGAATCCGGTGGTCGCGCTGCGCGAGATTGCCGAGGGCACCGTCGATCTGGATCTGCTGCAAAATGCCCTGATCCAGGGCTTGCAGAAGCATGTCGAGGTCGACGAGCCGGAAGAGGACGAGATGGAGGGCTTCGTGCCCGACCGCGACCTTACCTTCGAGACCATCGCCAACGAGGACGAGATGGTCGAGGACGGCATGTCCATCACCGAGGACGGGATGGATCTGGACGCCGATGCCGCCGGTCTTGCCGACGAGTGATCCGTGGTTTCGCGGTGGCTCCATTCCGCTTTGAGGGGGATGGGGCGTCGCGGGAACGGTTTCCTCTTTTCCTTTGGGCGCTCGCCGTACACACTCGTTAGGAATGGCGGCCGCGGCGGTCGCCGTGTTGGGATGCTGTCGGCATGATGCGCCAATTTGAATTGGTCGAGCGCGTCAAGTCCTATGATCCGGGGGCGGACGAGGACGCCATCAACCGCGCCTATGTCTTCGCCATGAAGATGCACGGTTCGCAGCTTCGCGCCTCGGGCGACCCCTATTTTTCCCATCCTATCGAGGTTGCCGGCATTCTGACCCGCTATCGGCTGGATTGCGCCTCGATCATTACCGCCCTGCTGCACGATACCATCGAGGATACTCCGGCCACCCAGGAGGATATCGAGCGGCTGTTCGGCCGCGAGATCGCCCGGCTGGTGGATGGCGTCACCAAGCTGAACCGCATCGAGCTTCAGTCCGACCACGCCAAGCAGGCGGAAAATCTGCGCAAGCTGGTGCTGGCCATGAGCGAGGACATCCGTGTCCTGCTGGTCAAACTGGCCGACCGCATGCACAACATGCGCACCCTGCATTACATCAAGAACCCGGACAAGCGCCGGCGTATCGCCATGGAGACCATGGAGATCTACGCGCCGCTGGCCGAGCGTATCGGCATGCAGGGCATCAAGATGGAGCTGGAGGATCTGGCCTTCGGCGAGCTTCATCCCGATGCACGGGCTTCGATCGTGGCGCGCCTCTCCTTCCTGCGCGAGCAGGGCGGCGATCTGATTGGCCGTATCCTCGAGGAGTTGCGCAAGATTCTGGGCGAGGCGGGTCTTAGCGCCACCGTATCGGGGCGCGAGAAGACGCCCTATTCCATCTGGCGCAAGATGCAGCACAAGAATGTCGGTTTCGAGCAATTGTCCGACATCATGGCCTTCCGCGTCTCGGTGGACAGTGTGCAGGACTGCTATCAGGCGCTGGGAGTGATCCATTCCAAGTACCCGATGGTGCCCAATCGCTTCAAGGACTACATCTCGACCCCCAAGCCCAACGGCTACCGTTCGCTCCATACCGGCGTGTTCGGTCCCGAGCGCCATCGTATCGAGGTGCAGATTCGCACCAACGAGATGCACGAGGTGGCGGAATTGGGGGTGGCCGCCCATTGGAAGTACAAGCAGGACGGCGGCAATCTCACCGACGGGCGCCAGTACCGCTGGTTGCGCGAGTTGCTCGACATCTTGGAGCATGCCTCCAACCCGGAAGAGTTCCTGGAACATACCAAGCTGGAAATGTTTCAGGATCAGGTGTTCTGCTTCACCCCCAAGGGTGATCTGATCTCGCTGCCGCGCGGTGCCTGTCCGGTGGATTTCGCCTATGCCGTCCATTCCCAGGTGGGCGACACCTGCGTCGGCGCCAAGGTCAACGGCCGCATCATGCCGCTTCGGACCCAGCTCCAAAACGGCGATCAGGTCGATATCATCACGTCGAAGGCGCAGACGCCCAATCCCACCTGGGAGCGGTTCGTCGTCACCGGCAAGGCGCGCGCCCGCATTCGCCGTTTCATCCGCACCCAGCAGCGGGCGCAGTACACCGAACTGGGCCGCGCCATCCTGGTGCGGGCGTTCCGTCAGGAAGGCTACGATTTCACCGAGAAAGCCGCCGACGGGGTTTTGAAGATCTTCAAGGCTCCCAGCGTCGATGATCTGTTGGCCATGGTGGGCGAGGGCAACCTGACCGCCCGCGAGGTGGTCTCCTCGGTGTTCCCCGAACTGAAGGCCCAGGCCAGCCGCCCCGATAACGTGGTGGCGCTGAAGGCGCGCGGCGGCAAGGCGGCATCGGACAAGAAGGACAAGGGCGGGGCGGTGCCGATCAAGGGGCTGATCCCCGGCATGGCCATGCATTTCGCCGGTTGCTGCCATCCGCTGCCGGGTGACCGCATCGTCGGTATCGTCGCCACCGGCAAGGGCGTCACCATCCACACCATCGACTGCGAGAATCTGGAGCAGTACGCCGACCAGCCGGAGCGCTGGCTTGATCTCGCCTGGGACGATGCGGAATCCAACGGTCATGTCGGCCGCATCGATCTGGTGGTGGCCAACGAACCCGGCGCGTTCGGCGCGATTTCGACGGTGATTGCCAAGAATATGGGCAATATCACCAATCTCAAGATCACCAACCGCACCACCGATTTTTTCGAGATGCTGATCGACATCGAGGTGCGTGACGTCAAACACCTCACCAACGTCATCGCGGCGTTGCGCGCCACGCCCGCCATCAACTCGGTCGAACGCGCCCGCAATTGATATTATTTCGAGCCCCCTCAATCACCGGGCACCCTGCGTCCACAGGGTTTGGCTCTCGCGCCATCAGGCGCGCCGGGCCTTGCCCGCAACTCCCCACCAATATTGGTGGGTCGGTAGCAGGAGTCCCACGGCCATGACCCGCCGCCTTCGTCTCGGCGTGAACATCGATCACGTCGCCACCATTCGCAACGCTCGTGGCGGTCGCCATCCCGATCCGGTGCGGGCCGCCCATCTCGCCGCGAGCGCCGGCGCCGACGGCATCACCGCCCACCTGCGCGAGGATCGCCGTCACATCGCCGACCGCGACATCGAACGCCTGTCCAACGAGATCGCCCTGCCGCTGAATTTCGAGATGGCGGCCACCGAGGAAATGGTTGCCATCGCGCTCCGCCATCGGCCCCATGCCGCCTGCATCGTGCCCGAGCGACGCGAGGAGCGCACCACCGAGGGCGGTCTTGATGTCGCCGGCAACGTCGCCACACTGAAGCCGCTGGTGGGGCGGTTGGTGGAGGCCGGGATTCGCGTCTCCATGTTCGTCGAGGCCGATCCGCGCCAGTTGGACGCGGCGCGGGCGGTGGGGGCGCCGGTGGTGGAACTGCATACCGGGGCCTATTGCGACGCCGAAGGCGCCGGCCGTGACCGCGAATTCGCCCGTATCATTGCCGCCGCCGGCCATGCCGAGGCCATCGGGCTGGAATGCCACGCCGGCCACGGCCTCAGCTACGACACCGTCAAGCCGGTGGCGGCCATCGCCACCATTGCCGAACTCAACATCGGCCATTTCCTGGTGGGCGAAGCGATCTTCATCGGCTTCGAGGCGTCGATCCGCCACATGCGGGCGTTGATGGACGAGGCGCGCGGGCGATGATCTCGGCCATCGCGGCTTGACAGCGGCGTTGCGGGCTGGCTTGATCTGCGCGGCCCTGGGACTGTCTCCTCGGTGGTCAATTCAATTAATTCAAACGGTTGGACGGCGACGCTGATGTCTAAAGGTAAGTCGGGCGGGATGGTTGAAACGGTGCGGACCATCGTTTACGCCATGCTCATCGCCGGGGGCGTGCGGACGGTGGCGTTCGAGCCCTTCAACATCCCGTCGGGATCGATGATCCCCAGCCTGCTGATCGGCGATTATCTGTTCGTCTCGAAATACGCCTATGGCTACTCGCGCTATTCCATGCCGTTCGGTATCGGTCCCGGCGGCGGCCGCCTCATGGAGAAGGCGCCCCAGCGCGGCGATGTGGTGGTGTTCAAGAAGCCGCCAGAGAACAAGGTGGACTATATCAAGCGGGTCATCGGATTGCCGGGCGACCGCGTTCAGGTCAAGGGCGGCATCCTCCATATCAACGGCGCGGCGGTGGATCGCAAGCGTGTCGAGGATTTCGTCGAACGTGACCGCGACGGCAACATCATCCGGGCGCCGCAGTATGTCGAGACCCTGCCTAACGGCAAGACCCATCGCATCATCGAGTTTCTTGGCGATAACGGCCCGGCCGACAACACCATCGAATACGTGGTGCCGCCTGGCCATTATTTCATGATGGGCGATAACCGGGATAATTCGGCGGATTCCCGCTTTCTGTCCGAGGTCGGCTACGTCCCGGCGGAGAATCTGGTGGGGCGTGCCGAACTGCTGTTCTTCTCGGGCGACGGCAGCGCCGCGCTGTGGGAGGTTTGGCGTTGGCCGTGGGCGATCCGCTACGCGCGGCTGTTGCAGGGTATCGAGTGAGGGAGATGGCCGGGGCGGACTCCCAACTCGGCGACCTTCTGGGGCATCGCTTCGCCCGGCCCGAACTGCTGACCCAGGCGCTGACCCATCCGTCCGTCACCCAGAACCGGCGGCGTCAGTCGGCACCTTACGAGCGGCTGGAATTCCTTGGCGATCGGGTGTTGGGGCTGGTGGTGGCCGACATGTTGTTCCACCACTTTCCCGACGAGGCCGAAGGCGCCTTGGCGCGCCGGTTCACTGCCTTGGTGCGGCGTGAAGCGGTGGCGCGGGTGGCGGTCGCTATCGGCTTGGCCGATGTTCTTACCATGGCTAAGGGCGACGAGGAGGCCGGCGGTCGGGGCAATCCCGGCATTCTGGCCGATGCCTGCGAGGCGGTGATCGGCGCCCTTTACGCCGATGGTGGCTTCGAGGTGGCGGCGGCATTCGTGCGTCGCCAGTGGCAGGTACTGATGGAGGAACTGGCGGCACCGCCCAAGGATGCCAAGACGGCGCTTCAGGAATGGGCGCAGGGGCGGGGCAAGCCGTTGCCGGTTTACCGCACCTTGGGGGCCGAGGGACCGCCGCACGATCCGATGTTTCTGGTCGAGGTCGGGGTCGAGGGCCAGGGCGCGGCCACCGGCCGAGGTCCTTCCAAACGCACGGCGGAGCAGGCCGCCGCCACCGCCCTGCTGGAAAAGGTGAAAGCATGACCGCCCTTATCGCGGAATCCGACCGTCGCTGCGGCTTTATCGCCGTGGTGGGCGCGCCCAACGCCGGCAAATCCACCCTGGTCAATGCCCTGGTGGGAACCAAGGTTTCCATTGTATCACCCAAGGTCCAGACCACCCGCTTTCGGGTGTTGGGCATCGTCATGGCCGAGGCCGCCCAGGTGATTCTGGTCGACACCCCCGGTATTTTCGAGCCGAGGAAACGGTTGGAACGCGCCATGGTCGCCGCCGCCTGGAGCGGGGCCAGCGATGCCGATCACATCTGCCTGCTGGTCGATGCTGCCAAGGGCTATGACGATGACGCCCGTGCCATCGTCGCCCGGCTGCGAGACGCCGGACGCAAGGCGATCCTGGTGCTCAACAAGGTCGATCTGGTCAAGCGTGACAAGCTGTTGGGACTCACCGCCGCCCTCGATGCCGAGGGTCTGTTCACCGACGTATTCATGATCAGCGCCTTGAAGGGTGACGGCGTCGCCGACCTTCTGGCCCATCTGGCGGGTCTGGTGGCACCGGGACCGTGGATGTTCCCCGAAGATCAGGTCTCCGACCTGCCGCAGCGGCTGCTGGCGGCCGAGATCACGCGTGAAAAGGCGTTTCTCGCTCTTTATCAGGAACTGCCCTATTCCCTGCATGTGGAAACCGAAAGTTGGGAGGAGCGTGATGACGGCTCCGCCCGCATCGATCAGGTGATCTACGTCGAACGCGACAGCCAGAAGCCTATCGTGCTGGGCAAGGGCGGCAAGCAGATCAAGGCCATCGGTGCCGCCGCCCGCGCCGAGTTGGAGGAATTGCTGGAACGCCGGGTCCACCTATTCATCCATGTCAAGGTCCGGGATGACTGGAGCGAGAAGCGTGGCCACTACAACGATATCGGCCTGGATTTCGATGCCTAGCCCGGATTTTCCCCGCCCCTTCGGGGTCGCGTTTCGGCTGCGGATTGCCGGCGTCGCGGCTCCCCGAAACGCGATCAAATCGACAGGGGTGGGAGAAATCCGGGCCAGCCCATGACTCCACGCGGCTTTGCCATCACCCTGGTCTGGCTGGGGGCGGCGCTGTTGCTGGGGCTGCTGCTGTTCCGTCTGGTCGGTGGCGCCTGGAGCCTGGACGACGACGAGGTGCCGCCGGTATCGTCCCGGCAGAAGGCGTTGGCCGTCGTCGCCCTGATCGTCACCGTTCTGGGAACCGCAATCTTCATCTGGGATTGGCTGTGACATGGAATGGGACGACGAGGCAGTGGTGCTGTCGGTCCGCCGTCACGGCGAAAACGCCGGAATCGCCGGTCTGCTGACTCGTGGTCATGGCCGTCATGCCGGTTTGGTTCATGGCGCGTCATCCAAGGCCAATCGCGGCGTTCTACAGCCGGGCAATCAGGTGCGGGCGGCGTGGCGCGGCCGGCTGGCCGAACAGTTGGGGACGCTGAGGCTGGAACTGGTCCACGCCCATGCCGGCGGCGTACTTGACGATCCGGCGCGGTTGGCGGCCTTGTCGTCGGCCTGCGCCCTGGCGGAATTGGCGCTGCCCGAGCATCAGTCGCACCCAGCTTCCTATGCGGCTCTGACGGCGTTGCTGCACGCCCTGGCCGCCGATTCGTGGCCCAGCGTCTATGTTCACTGGGAACTGGCGCTGCTGCGCGACATCGGCTTCGGCCTCGACCTCACCGCCTGCGCCGTCACCGGCGAGACCGCCGATCTGGGTTTTGTCAGCCCCCGGACCGGCCGGGCGGTGTCACGGGTGGCGGCGGGGCCGTGGAAGGAACGGCTGTTGCCGTTGCCGCGCTTCCTGGTCGAGGGCGGCGAGGGGGATGCCGCCGCTATCCTCGATGGGCTGGCGCTGGCCGGGTACTTCCTCGACCGCCATGTTCTGGCTGCCCACCATGCCGCCATGCCCGCCGCGCGCCTACGACTGGTTGACCGCTTGCGCAACTAGGGTACTATATCTGGCTTTTGCTCCGAGGACTCAGATGACCAAACCCGCCGTTACCGGCGATATCCGCGAAACGCCGCTTGCCGAGGCTTTGGGCGAGCGTTATCTCGCCTACGCCATGTCCACCATCGTGTCGCGTTCGCTGCCGGATGTGCGCGACGGGCTGAAGCCGGTGCACCGGCGGCTGCTGTTCGCCATGCGCCAGTTGAAACTTGACCCCGATGGCGGTTTCAAGAAGTGCGCTCGTGTGGTCGGCGACGTCATCGGCAAGTATCATCCCCACGGTGACGTCGCCGTCTACGACACCCTGGTGCGTCTGGCCCAGGATTTCGCCGTGCGCTATCCGCTGGTCGAGGGCCAGGGCAATTTCGGCAATATCGACGGCGATAACGCCGCCGCCATGCGTTACACCGAGGCCAAGCTGACGGCGGTGGCGGCGGCGCTGATGGATGGCCTCGACGAGGATGCCGTCGATTTTCGCCCCACCTACGATGGCACCGAGGAAGAGCCGGTGGTGATGCCGGCGGCGTTTCCCAATCTGCTGGCCAACGGCGCCGCCGGTATCGCCGTGGGCATGGCCACCAGCATTCCGCCTCACAACGCCGGCGAAATCTGCGCCGCGCTGGGTCATCTGATCGACAGACCCGATTGCGGCATCGACGAATTGATCGAACGCATGCCGGGGCCGGATTTCCCCACTGGCGGCGTCCTGGTCGAAACCAGGGAGGCCATCGCCGAAGCCTACCGCACCGGCAAGGGGGCGTTTCGCGTCCGCGCCAGATGGGCGGTGGAAAAGCTCTCGCACGGCCTGTATCAGATCGTCATCACCGAGATTCCCTACCAGGTGCAGAAGGCCAAGCTGGTGGAGAAGATCGCCGAACTGCTGTCCGACAAGAAGTTGCCGCTGCTGGCCGACATCCGTGACGAATCGGCCGAGGACATCCGGCTGGTGCTGGAGCCGCGCAACCGTACCGTCGAGGCCGAGTTGGTGATGGAGCAGCTGTTCCGCCAGACCGACCTGGAGACGCGGGCCTCGCTCAATATGAACGTGCTTGACGCCCAATCGGTGCCCCGGGTGATGAACCTCAAGGAGGTGTTGCAGGCTTTCCTTGATCACCGCATGGAAGTGCTGGAACGGCGGTCGCGCTTCAGGCTGGACAAGATCGCCAAGCGACTGGAAATCCTCGACGGCTTTCTCAAGGTCTATGCTGATCTCGACGAGGTCATCCGGATCGTCCGCTTCGCCGACGAGCCCAAGGCCGAGCTGATCCGTCGCTTCAAACTTTCCGAGATCCAGGCCGAGGCCATCCTCAACATGCGCCTGCGGGCGCTGAACAAGCTTCAGGAACTGGAGATTCGCACCGAACACGGCGGGCTGTCGGCGGAACAGGCCGACCTGTTGGACCTGCTGGCCGATCAGGGCCGTCGCTGGCGGACCATCGCCGCCCAGATCGAGGAGACCGCCAAGGCGTTCGGTGGCGCTACCGCCCTGGGGCGGCGGCGGACCGAGCTGGGGGCGGCACCTTCGGCGGTGGTGGTACCGATCGAAGCCTATGTCGAACGTGAAGCCATCACCATGGTGCTGTCGGACAAGGGGTGGGTTCGGGCGCTCAAGGGCCATGCCGACAATCCCGAGGCGTTGAAGTTCAAGGAAGGCGACCAGCTCGCCTTTCTGATCAAGACCTGGACCACCGACAAGATCCTGGTGTTCGCGACAGACGGCCGTTTCTACACCATCGGCGGCGACAAGCTGCCGTCGGGGCGCGGCCATGGCGAGCCGCTGCGCCTGATGATCGATTTGGGCAACGATGTCGATATCGCCGCCGTGATGGTTCATCGGCCGGGGCGTAAGCTGCTGCTGGCCTCGGATGGCGGCCATGGTTTCGTCATCGAGGAAACCGAGGTGCTGGCCCAGACCCGGGCGGGCAAGATGGTGCTCAACGTCGCCGGCGGGGAGAGGGCGAAATTCTGCGTGCCGCTGGAGGGTGATGCCGTTGCCGTGATCGGTGACAACCGCAAGCTTCTGGTGTTCATGGCCGATGAAATCCCCGAGATGAGCCGGGGACGGGGGGTCATTCTCCAAAAATACCGCGACGGCAAGGTTGCCGACATCAAGGTATTCACCCTGGCCCAGGGCCTGAGCTGGTCGCTGGGCGAGCGGGTGCGGACCGAGCTTGATCTGACCCCCTGGCTGGGCAAGCGTGCTTCGGTCGGCCGCCTGCCGCCCACCGGATTCCCTCGCGGTAACCGGTTCGCCTGACCGGGGTGAAACAAACGTTTATTCGTTTTCCGTGGTCCTTTGTTGTGGTTACATGATGGCGAACGGGGGCGAAGCCCCCCGGTGCGCACCAACCTCACGGGGAAACGCGATCATGATCAGGACGAAATGGATGGGTGCCGCCGCTCTGGCGCTGGCCACCGCCTTTGCCGGTGCTTCGGCCGAGGCCGAGCAAAGCGTGAAGATCGGCATTCTCACCGATATGTCGGGGCCGTATTCCGACATGGGTGGGCCTGGTTCCGTGGCTGCCGCTCAATTGGCCATCAACGATTGCCTGGCCGCCGAGTGCAAGGGCATGAAGATCGAGGTGGTCTCGGCCGACCATCAGAATAAGCCCGACATCGGGGTGCAAAAGGCGCGCGAGTGGGCCGACGTCAACAAGGTCAACGCCATGGCCGACCTGACCAACTCGGCGGTGTCGCTGGGGGTGCAGAAGCTGACGGTCGAACATAATTTCGTCGCCATGTATTCCGGCCCGGCCACCACCAAGCTGACCAACGAGGACTGCTCGCCCAACGGCTTTCACTGGATGTTCGACACCTATGCCCTGGCGGCGGGTTCGGCCCAGGCGATCACCAAGATGGGCGGCAAGAGCTGGTACTTCGTCACGGTCGACTATGCCTTCGGCCATTCGCTCGAAGCCGATTCCGCATCCATGGTGAAATCGTTGGGCGGCACGGTGGTCGGCAGCATCCGCCATCCCCTCAACGCGCCCGACATGTCGTCGTTCCTGTTGTCGGCGCAAAGCTCGTCCGCCCAGGTCATCGCTCTGGCCAACGGTGCCGCCGACACCATCAACGCCATCAAGACCGCGCGCGAGTTCGGAATCGTCCAGTCGGGCAAGCAGGTGGTGCCGCTATTGATCTTCCTCTCCGACATTCGCAGCCTGGGCCTCGACGCCGCCCAGGGGCTGACCTTCACCGAAGGCTTCTACTGGGATCAGGACGATCTGGCGCGCAACTTCTCGGCGCGCTTCCAGAAGGCGTTTCAGGACCGCAAGCCGACCATGGTTCAGGCGGGGGTGTATTCGAGCGTGCTGCACTACCTGCGTTCGGTGGCGGCGGCGAAAACCACCGATGCCAAGGTCGTGGCGGCCAAGATGCGCGAACTGCCGATCAAGGACGCGGTGATGCGCAACGCCTCGATCCGTCCCGACGGTCGGGTCATTCACGACATGTTGCTGGTCAAGGTCAAAACCCCGGCCGAATCCAAGGGTGGCTGGGATTTCTACACCATCCAGGCGACCATTCCGGCGGCAGAGGCGTTCAAGCCGCTGTCGGCCTCGGCCTGTCCGTTGGTGAAGAACTGATCAAACCGTATCCCCGGCGGCGGCATCCAGCAGATGCCAGCCGTCGGGGCTGAACGCCTCAAGCGGTTGGAACCGCGTCTTGTAGGACATCTTGTGGCTGTCGGCGATCCAGTAGCCGAGATAGACATAGGGCAGGGCGCGGCGCCGCGCCTCGGCGATCAGCCACAGCACCACGTGGGTGCCCAGGCTGTTGCGGCCGAGGTCGGGCTCGAAGAAGCTGTATACCGCTGATAAACCGTCGCCCATGCGGTCGGCCAGACAGACCGCCGCCAAGGAGTCGTCGGGCTGACGGAATTCCACCAGGAAAGTGTCGACCGGGCTGTCCTCGACCATGGAGCGGTAGTCGTAGAACCCCATCATCGCCATGTCGCCACCGGAATGGCGTGATTCTTGGTAGCGGGCGAACAGGCGGAACTGTTCGGCGCTGGCTCGCGCCGGCAATTCGTGGACCGTCAACCCGGCATTGACGCGAGCGATGCGCCGCATGGTCTTGCCGGGGGTGAAACCATTGATGACGATGCGCACCGGAACGCAGGCGTTACAGCCGGGGCAGGCGGGGGTATAGGCGATGGAATGGCTGCGGCGGAAACCGGCGCGGGACAATGCCTCGTGCAGTACATCGGCATCGGCGCCATTCAACTCGGTAACGATCTTGCGCTCCAGCCGTCCGGCCACATAGGGGCAAGGCAGGGGCGCGGTGGTGAAGAAGAAGTGCGGCCGTTTGAGGGGGAAATGGTCCATCGCTTACCGTAACCTGTTGCCAACCCTCGATATGGTGCCGCAACCCTGCCGTCGCCAGTCGGATCAACGCCCCGGTCCACCCCACTGGCTCGGGTCGTTGACCACCACGGTGCCGGCGAGAAAATCATGCACGGCGCGGCGGCGTGGATTGAACAGGGCCACCACCAGGATCAGCGTACAGGTCGCGGCGATGGAGCCGTAGAACCCGACCGTCTGGATCATCGCCTGGAACAGGGTCGGGCGTCCACCGTTCTGCTCGGCCCCGGCGGCGACGGACATGACCTTGATGCCGGCGGCGCGCATGCCCAGCGTCGCCGAACGTCGGCCGGCGATGGTCAGGGTGTGATAGCCGATGGGCACCAGCGACAGCAGAACCAACAGCGCCGGCCACAGCAGCCCAAAACTGAGCGCGCCCAGGATGACGGCGGCCACGAAAGCCATGCCGGTCAGCAGCGCCACCACCACCAGATCCAGCAGATAGGCATAGATCCGGCGTGCGGTGATGCCCATGTAATAACGGGGATGGCCCCAGGGATCGCCCCATTCGGGGATATGCTCGATGATGGCGGGGCCGGTCTGCATGGCGGCCGACGATTACTTCTTGATCACGGCCGAGGGGGGCGTGGTCGAAGTCTTGTTCATGGGTACCGCCAGCGCACCGGATTCCGCGGGACCAAGATCGTTCTCGCGCAGCAGGATGATGCTGATGCGACGGTTGCGCAGACCCTTGGGGTCGTTCTTGTCCAACGGGTCCTGGTCGGCGCGACCGACCACCCGATCGATCCGGCCTTCCGGCACCCCCGAGGCGATCAGGGCACGACGGCTGGCCAGGGCGCGGTCGGCGGACAACTCCCAGTTGGTGTACCCCGAAGGATCGCGGAACGGTACCGCGTCGGTGTGTCCGGAAATGGCGATCCGGTTATCCGGCAATTGCCGAATGACGCGGGCGACCATATCGAGCATCGCCTTGGTGTGGCCGAACGGCGCGCTGGACCCCGACGGGAACATGGCGAGGCCCTCCTGGTCGGTGATCTGGATGCGCAAGCCTTCGGGGGTGTTGTCCACCAGCATGCTGCCCTGGAACTGCTTCAGTTCGGGGATACCCTTGACCGCGCCTTCCAGGATCTCCTTGGCCTTGTCGAATTTCTGCTGTTCGCGTTGCGCCTGAGCCGCCTTGAACTCCTGCTCGCTCATCCCCGACTTGTCCTTGCCGTCCTTGCCGTCGCCTTCCTGGTCGGACGGAAATTCCTTGGAACCGGTAAGGTCCTCGCCGCCGGGGCCGATGGAGGAGGGGGGGAGGTGTTGCACCAGGCTGGGCGATGACGTGCTGGCGGTCTGGGCGCCTTCGCTGCTGATCACCTTGCCGGCCAGCATGCCGCCGGCACCCGACGAGCTTTTCGATGCCATGGTCGGGGCAAAATAGTTGGAAACCCCGGTAAGCTGTTCCTCGGTAACGGCGTTGAGCAGCCAAAGCAGCAGGAAGAATGCCATCATGGCGGTCACGAAGTCGGCATAGGCCACCTTCCACGCGCCACCATGGTGGCCGCCGGCTACCTTCTTGACCCGCTTGATGATGATCTGTTGACCGCCTTCCGCCGCCATGTCCGGACCCTATCAGTCGGGTGGCAGGTTGGTGACGGTCTCTTCCAGTTCCTGGAAGGTCGGGCGCAACAGGTCGGGCAGAATCTTGCGGGCGAATTCGATGGAGACCTGGGGCGCATAGCCCTGCATGTGCCCGAGCAACCCGGCCTTCATGGCCATGAAGTAGTAGTGATCCGAATCGAAACACAGCTGCATGTTGCGCGAGATGGGGGCGACGAAGGCATAGGAAATCAGCACGCCGGAAAAGGTTCCCACCAGCGCGGCGCCGATCAGATGACCCAGAACCTCGGGGGGTTCGGTGATGGAGCCCATGGTATGGATGACGCCCAGCACCGCCGCGACGATACCCAGCGCCGGCATGGCGTCGCCCATCAGGTTCACCGCGTGCGCGATCTCGTGGTAGTGCTTGTGGTGCGCCTCAAGCTCGCCATCGATAATGGCTTCAAGCTCGTGGGCGTTGCTGGTGCCGAGCGTCAGCAGCCGCAGATAATCGCACAGGAACGTACGGGAGTGATGATCGCCGTTGAACTTGGGAAACTTGCCGAACAGCGGACTCTCGTCCGGCTTTTCCACATGGCTTTCCAGCGCCAAATCACCTTTGGTCTTGGCCAGCTTGAACACGGCATAAAGCATGGACAGCAGTTCGATGTAATCGTCCTTGCCGTGATGGGCGCCCTTGAAGACCTGGGAGATGTTGGCGGCGATGCCGGCGATGATGGTCTTGGTGTTGCCCAATAGCATCGAGCCGACGGCGGCGCCGATGATGATAATCCACTCGAAAGGCTGAAACAGCACGCCGAGATGGCCGCCAGGGGCCGCGTAACCGCCGATGACGCTGACGAATGTCACGACGATGCCAATGATAGCGAACATACAACACCCCTGCTCCGCCGTCATAGGTGGACGGACAGATCATTCTCACATTCCGGAGAATGCTATAATTCCTGCCCGCTGTCGCGAGTCAACTGCGTTGTGGTGACGAAAAATGTTGATTTGGGCCAACCACCGCCAATTCGCTACAGGCGCCATTTGACCTCGCTGGTGGATCGACATTAATCTCAGCCCCTGTCTCTTGCTGATTCGAGCCGCTCATGTCGTTAGACTCTCGACTGTTTCGCAAAACGCTGGGGTGCTTCGCATCCGGAGTCACCGTGATCACTACCCTGTCGCCGGGAGCCAGGGAGCCGCAGGGGGTCACGGTCAGCGCGTTCTCGTCGCTGTCGCTGGATCCGCCGCTGGTGCTGTTCTGTCTGGCCGAGCGCACGGCCTGCCTCGATGCCTTCCGCACTTTCGGCCATTTCGCCGTCAACGTGCTGTCGGAGCACCAGCGCGACCTGTCGATCCGTTTTGCCAGCCGCGCCGAGGACAAGTGGCGGGGGGTTGAATGGAGCGCCGGAGAAAGCGGCGTTCCCATGCTCGCCAATTGCCTGGCCAGCCTGGAGTGTTCGTTGGTCCAGGTGTCGGAGGGCGGCGATCATCTGATCTTCGTCGGCCGGGTTGAACGGGTGAAGCATCATGAGGGCGGCAGCCCGCTGATCTATTTTCGGGGCAGTTACCTCGACCCGGTGCCCCTGGATGCCGTTTAGCGGGGAAATCGCTTTTTCACGTCGAGGGACTCGGGTCGGAGGCATTTGAACGGTGGCCGGGCTACGGCTTGCTGGTCAACGTCAGGATGGCGCTGGCGCTGGCATTGTCGCCGGTCGGCCAGGGCAGGCGGTTGTCGCGCCAGGCGGCCAGCATGTCGGAATAATGGCGTGACAGGACATGGCCGGACTGGCCGGTGGCGATGCCGAAGCGGCTGTTGTTCAGATCGGCGAGATCGAAGACCACCCGGAGGCCGGGGCCGTGATCGTGGGAAAAGCCGGTGGCCGAGCTGTCGGGCCGGTAGCTGCCGCGCGATATCGTAAAGTCGTCGCCATCGCTGGCGATATCGAGATTGGCGAAGCGGCCCAGCAGCGGCACTCGGCCGAGGATGGGGTTGTCGAAGCGGGCGCGGTGGGCGTCGCCCCATTTCCACCGGGTCATGTCGGCACCCCAGGTGGTGGCAAGATCCTTGAGCGCCTCGTCGAGGCTGCGCTCGATCAGGTCGTCGCAGCTTTCCGGTTCCGGTGTGGTGACGTCGTCGCACCAGTGGCGGCGGCGGGTCAACGCCTCGATCAGGCGCTGGGGCCGCAATGACCGTACGCTGTCGAACCGCTCGCCCAGTTCGTCGGCGAAGATGGCGCGGTTGAGGCGGTCGAGCCATGCCGCCAGGATCAGCGGCTCGGCCCGGTCGCGCGATGCGGTTCCATCCCATTCGGCCACCAGATGGGCGGCTTTGCGGGCGCCAGCCGATTTGAACTCGACCGTGGTCAGCAGTTCCTTGATCTCTTGGGCGGGCAGCGACACGGCGTCGCCTTGGATTGCCGACATGTCGGCCAACGACATCCGCCGCAGCGGCGCCAACAGATCGCGGATGCGTTGGGCGCGGTAGCCGTCGGGCCACGTCGCGGTGATCAGATAAGGGTAAGAATCGCCCACCACCTTGTTGTTGGCGTTGATCAGCAATCCCGAACGGGGATTCAGCGTCTGTGGCAGCTTGGCAAAGGGAACCCAACCGGTCCAATCGCTTTCGCCGGTCCAACCCCGGGCGGGCAGGGTGCCGTTGCCGGACTTGCGAATCGGCAGGCGCCCGGCGGTATAAAAACCGATGTTTCCAACGGTATCGGCATAGCCGATGTTGAGGACCGGCGCCTGAAGATCCTTGAGCGCGGCGACGAAGGCGGTCCAGTTGCCCGCGAGGTTGAGGCGAAGCAGCGCCTGAAGTCCGGTATCGGCGCCTCCCAGCGCAACGGCGGAAAATGCCACCACTTCGCCGGGACCGCCCAGGTTGCCGGCTGCGGCGAGATCGGAAATCACCGGGCCGTGACGGGTCTCGCGTATCTTCAGGAGGACGTCGCCGCCACCCTTGACCCGGATGGTCTCCTCGCGCGTCGTGAACGGGCGGGAGCCGCCGGGAGTCTTGTAGGCGCCATCGCCGACCAGCTTCTCCACGAACAGATCGACGGTGTCGGCGCCGGTTGACGTGAACCCCCAGGCGATGCGGCGATTATGGCCGATGATGTGGAACGGCATTCCCGGCACGGTGGCGCCGCTCAACGTCAGCCCTGGAGCGTCGATGCTGGCGAGATACCATGGGATGGGCGCGCGGAAGGCGAGATGCGGGTCGTTGGCCAGAAGCGGCTTGCCGGTGGCGGTAAGGCTGCCGGCGACGACCCAGATATTGGAGGCCAGGGTTGGCCGGGCGGCTTCGGGTACGATGTCGAGCAGTGCCCTGCCGCCGTCCGGCGTCAGGGTGACCGGAGCCTCGGCGGGGGGCGCGGGAAACAATTCCTGGATACGTTTTGGGTCCAATTGCCCGGCAAGTTGGCCGCGCAGCACGTCATCTTGCCAGTTGCCGGCCAATTGCAGCGCCATGGTCTTTTGCCATACCATCGAATCGGCTGGCCGCCACGGTTCCGGGGTGAGCCGCAGAACGGTATATTCCAGCGGCAGCCGGTGGCGATGTTCCGTCAGCCACGCATTGACGCCGTCGGCGTAGGCGTCAAGCGCCGCGCGGGTCGGCTGGTCAAGGGCGGCCAGCGACAATTCCGCCAGGCGGTAAAGTCCCAGGGTGCGCATGAAGCGGTCGCTGACCAGACCGGCTTCGCCCACCGCTTCGGCCAATCGTCCGGCGCCGACCCGACGTTGCAGTTCCATTTGCCACATGCGGTCCTGGGCGTGGGTCCAGCCCAGGGCGAAATAGGCGTCGTGGCTGCTGCGGGCGGTGATCGCCGGCACGCCCAGGCTGTCGCGCTGGATGGTGACGCTTTGCTCCAGTCCGGGCACGACGAGGCGGCCATCGATACGAGGCAGCGAACTCATCAAGACCACCCAGGCCACGGTGGCGCCAAGAATCAGCACCAGCGCCGGGATGCTGACACGCCTTCGCCAACGCCCCGCTTCGGAGCCGCCGGATCGTTTCAGGTCGGCAGCACCAGATGACAACTTCGCGTCTCCGTGACCGGTAGACCCTAGGTGGTACCCCGGACCCGCGCCGCTGTAAAGCGTCGCATCGGCTATGGCGGCCCCTGGGCGCCTTGGTATAGATTTCGGCTCGGGATACCCTGCCGAGGACGAGGATACTCATGATCGGAAAGCTCAACCACGTCGCTATCGCCGTGCCGGATCTCGATGCGGCCACGGCACTTTATCGCGATACCCTGGGGGCCAAGGTCTCGGCGCCGCTACCGCAGCCGGCGCACGGGGTGACGGTGGTGTTCGTCGAACTGCCCAACACCAAGGTCGAACTGCTGCATCCTCTGGGGGAGAAATCCACCATCGCCGGCTTTCTGGAAAAGAACCCAGGCGGCGGCATCCACCACATCTGCTATGAGGTC
Source organism: uncultured Rhodospirillaceae bacterium (assembly GCA_903901915.1). Taxonomy (GTDB): domain Bacteria; phylum Pseudomonadota; class Alphaproteobacteria; order Rhodospirillales; family Magnetospirillaceae; genus Phaeospirillum. Next base: position 36,872 of record CAIUSV010000040.1, read on the forward strand.
GCCGATATCCTGGCGGCGCGCGACCGGCTCAAGGCCACGGGGGCCCGCGTGCTGGGCGACGGCGAGCCCCGTATCGGTGCCCACGGCAAGCCGGTACTGTTTCTTCATCCCAAGGATTTCGTCGGAACCCTGGTCGAGCTGGAGCAGGCTTGAGCTGGTATTGCGACACGGCGCCGGACCATCCGGTCCACCGGCCGTACCATGACCTGGAATACGGTTTTCCGCTGGACGACGAGGCGGGCCTGTTCGAGCGCCTGTGCCTGGAGATCTTCCAGGCCGGGTTGTCGTGGTTGATCGTCCTTAGGAAGCGTCCGGCGTTGGTGGCGGCCTTCGACGGTTTCGATCCCGCGCGGGTGGCGGCCTATGGCGTGGCGGATCAGGCCCGGCTGATGGCCGATGCCGGGATCATCCGGAATCGCCGTAAGATCGACGCCGTGATCGAGAATGCCCGACGTGTTGTGGCCCTTCGCGCGTCACACGGCTCTTTCGCCGCCTGGATCGCCGCCCATCATCCCTTGACCAAGGCCGAGTGGGTCAAGGTGTTCCGGCAAACCTTCCTGTTCATGGGCGCCGAGGTGGTCAACGAATTTCTGATGAGTATCGGCTATCTGCCGGGGGCGCATCGGGACACCTGCCCGGTTTTCGCCCGGATCCGCGAGCGCAATCCGGCGTGGATGTGTCAGCCGTCCCAATTCCATGGCTGAAAACGCAAACGGCAAGACCGGTTTCCCAGCCTTGCCGCCTTTTGCGTCTCCGGCGCTGCCGATGGCGGCGCGCCTGGACCTACCCCTCCCGAAACTCAAGCCGTCCCGTATGTGACCGGCTGTCCGGATATGCTGCCCGTTTGCCGAGCTTGAGGAGAATGTACGCAATCTCCTTCCATTCGTCACTCATTTTTTTGGTGAAGATTTCTTGAAATCGGGCTTGGACGAAAGTGTTGAAACAGGGCGGGGGAGGGCGTGGAACCCTCCGCCGGATTTTCACCACAATTCAATCGTTTGGTGGGACAATCCTGTTCGCGACCAACCGGGGAATGCCGCCATGTCACGTCATCTGCTCGCCGCTGCCTTGTGTGTCCTTGTCGCCGGTTCGGGTTCGGTCTCGGCGCAGCAGGTATCCGGCGGAAGCGGGGGGCCCTTGGTGATCTCCATCACCAAGGCGGACTGCTCGCGACTGATCTCGCATGTTCCGGCGCCGGACGTGGCCTACAAGCCCGGCGTGGATGTGCGCGGCAAGCCGGTGGTCTCGGCCGATGCCGATCCGGCCGCCGCCGCCTTCGCCAAGCGGGTGTTGCCCGAGGTGCTGGAAATCCCGATCAACATCAACCCGCTGAACTACGGCCAGCGCAATACCGCCAACGCCAACAAGGCCGCGGCGGCAACGGCGGTTTCCAACAACACGGCGGCCATCGCCGCCGCCAAGACCCAGGCGACGACACTGAGTAACCAGTTGGCGGCTCTCAACAGCCAGAAAAGTACGTTGGCAGCCAATTACGCCACGGCGACCGCAGCCAATACGGCATCGACCGGTGGTTCTGGCGCCAATTCGATTCTGCTGGCGGCCCGCGCCAAGCGACAGGCCGAAATCGATTCGAGCTACGCGTCCGATGTGGCGTCGGTCAACGCCAAGATCACGTCCGCCAACTCCGCCATCACCGCCAACAATACCACGCTGACCAACCTTCAAAGCCAGGACACCTCCCTGCGGCAGACATATACCAACACCGACATGGCCACCCAGGGGACCTTGGCGGGCATTTCGGCCAAGGGCCTCGACGCCACTCAGACCAGGGTCGGTACCGTCAAATACGACATCGCCCGGAATACCTTCACCTATAACGATCAGCCCATGCTGTCCGAGGATCAGCAAAAGCTGGCCGAAGCCTGCGCCAAACAGGGCGTGCGCTAACCGCTTCATTGCCAAGCCGACCGGCATTGCCTAAAGTCCCCGCCTGTTTTCCGCAGTTCCGAGGGCCACCTGATGCGTCTGTCCGCGTTTTTCCTGCCGACACTCAAGGAAACACCCCACGAGGCGCAGATCGCCTCGCACCGCCTGATGCTGCGGGCGGGGATGGTGCGTCAGTCGGCCGCCGGCATCTACTCCTGGCTGCCGCTGGGATGGAAGGTGCTGCGCAAAATCGAACAGATCGTGCGCGAGGAACAGGATCGCGCCGGCGCCCAGGAACTGCTGATGCCGACCATCCAGTCGGCCGACATCTGGCGCGAAAGCGGCCGCTATGACGCCTACGGCAAGGAGATGCTGCGGTTCAACGACCGCCACGACCGCGAGATGCTGTATGGCCCCACCAACGAGGAACTGATCACCCATCTGTTCCGCGACAACATCAAGAGCTATCGCGACCTGCCCAAGATCCTCTATCACATCCAATGGAAGTTCCGCGACGAGGTACGGCCTCGCTTCGGCGTCATGCGCGGGCGCGAGTTCCTGATGAAGGACAGCTATTCCTTCGACATGGATTTTGAAGGCGCCAAAAGGTCTTACGAGGCGATGTTCACCGCCTACCTGCGGACTTTCAAGCGCATGGGCCTGACCGCGATTCCCATGCAGGCGGATTCGGGCGCCATCGGTGGCAACCTGACCCACGAGTTCCACGTCCTGGCCGAAACCGGCGAAAGCGGCGTGTTCTACGATGTGGCCTATGACGAACTGGCGGCCAAGGGCGAGATCGACCTTCAGGCGTTGAACAAGCTTTATGCCGCCACCGACGAAAAGCACGTCCCCGGCGGCCCCAACGTTCCGCCGCCCGAGCGCCTGCGCGAGGCGCGCGGCATCGAGGTCGGCCACATCTTCTATTTCGGTACCAAGTATTCCAAGGCGATGAACGCGGTGATCCAGGACCGCAACGGCGAGCCGGTGTTCGTCGAGATGGGGTCCTACGGCATCGGGGTGTCACGGCTGGTCGGCGCCATCATCGAGGCCTATCACGACGATCGCGGCATCAAATGGCCGGAATCGGTGGCGCCGTTCAAGGTCGGTCTGGTCAACCTCAAGGCCGGCGACGTCGCCTGCGATACGGTATGCGACGATCTCTACGGTGCGTTGACGCGGGCCGGGATCGAGGTGCTGTATGACGATCGCGACGAACGGGCCGGCGTCAAATTCGCCGACATGGACTTGATCGGCCTGCCCTGGCAACTGGTGGCCGGCCCCAAGGGGGTGGCGCAGGGCATCGTCGAGTTGAAAAACCGCGCCACCGGCGAGAAGGTGGAGCTTTCCGGGGAATCGGCGCTGGCGCGTCTGATCGGGTAAGGGGCAGTCATGATCTTCGGCGCGTTCGAGCGGATGGTGGCGTTCCGATACCTGCGGGCGCGGCGCAAGGAGGGCTTCATTTCGGTGATCGCCGGCTTTTCCCTGGCCGGCATCGGCCTGGGGGTGGCGACGCTGATCGTGGTTATGGCGGTGATGAACGGCTTTCGCCACGAGTTGCTTGGCCGTATTCTCGGCATCAACGGCCATATCGGCGTCTATGGCGCGGGGCCGGCCTTGACCGGATTCGATCCATTGGCCGAGTCGATCCGCCGGTTGCCCGGCGTCACCAAGGCGATTCCCACCGTCGAGGGGCAGGTGTTCGCCACCGCCGGCGGCGGCGGCACCGGCGCCATGGTGCGCGGAGTGCGGCCGAATGACCTGCTGACGCGCCAGATCTTCCAAAAGAACTACCGGGGCGATCCGGCGGAGTTTCGCGGTGACGACGCGGTGATCATCGGCACCCGCCTTGCCGATAAGCTGGGATTGCGGATCGGCGACACCATCTCGCTGATGTCGCCCAAGGGCAATGTCACCGCCTTCGGTACGGTGCCCCGGGTGCGCGGCTACCGTGTGGCGGGAACTTTCAGCGTCGGTATGTTCGAGTACGATTCCGGCTTTGTCTTCATGCCGATCGAAGCGGCGCAGACCTATTTCCGCATGCCCGATTCGGTGACCCAGATCGAGGTATTCCTGGAGAACCCCGATATGGTGCCCGATACGCGCAAGGCGATCCTGGACCTGACCGGGGGGGAAGCGCGCATTTACGATTGGCAGCAGGCCAACGCCAGCTTCTTCAATGCCATCCAGGTCGAACGCAACGTCATGTTCCTGATCTTGACCCTGATCATCCTGGTGGCGGCGTTCAACATCATCTCCAGCCTGATCATGCTGGTGAAGGACAAGGGGCGCGATATCGCCATCCTGCGCACCATGGGGGCGACGCGAGGCATGATCCTGCGCATCTTCTTCCTGTCCGGGGCCTCCATCGGTGTGGTGGGAACGGTGTGCGGCACCTTGCTGGGGGTGTGGTTCGCCACCCATATCGAGGCGATCCGCCAGTTCATCCAGTCGATCATCGGCCGCGACCTGTTCGCCGCCGAGATCTATTTCCTGACCCAACTGCCTGCCCGGGTCGAAACCGGCGAGGTGGTGACGGTGGTGCTGATGGCGCTGGGCCTTTCCTTCGCCGCCACCATCTACCCGTCCTGGCGCGCCGCCAACCTCGATCCGGTGGAGGCGTTGCGCTATGAATGACGGTCTCGAACTGCGGGGCGTTTGCCGCAGCTTCCGCCAGGGCAAGGACTCGCTCGATGTGCTGCGCGGTGCCGCCCTGTCCATTCAGCCGGGCGAGATCGTCGCCCTGGTCGGGCCGTCGGGCGCCGGAAAGTCCACCCTGCTTCACATCGCCGGCCTATTGGAAAAGCCCGATGCCGGCGAGGTGATTCTGGCCGGCAAGGCCGCCGGCGCCCTGAGCGAAGGGGAGCGGACGCGGCTGCGTCGGCTGCACCTCGGCTTCGTCTACCAGTACCACCACCTGTTGCCGGAATTCTCGGCGGTGGAAAATGTGGTGCTGCCGCAGATGATCGCCGGCACCTCGGCCGGCAAGGCTCGGACCCGCGCCCTGGAGTTGTTGCGACGGATGGGGCTGGCCGAACGGGCCGAGCATCGCCCCGGCCAGCTTTCCGGCGGCGAGCAGCAGCGCGTCGCCATCTGCCGCGCCCTGGCCAACGCGCCGCGCGTTCTGCTGGCCGACGAGCCTACGGGTAATCTCGATCCCCACACCGCCGACGGGGTGTTTCAGGAACTGATCAAGCTGGTTCGCGGTTCCGGCGTTGCCGCACTGATCGCCACCCATAACCCCGACCTAGCCCGGCGCATGGATCGGATCGTTCGCCTGGAAGAGGGCGCGCTGGTGGCGGGATAGGGAGGACCGGGTGCCCAGCCACGCCGATTTCGTTCATCTTCGCGTTCACACCGCCTATTCGCTGGCGGAAGGCGCCATCAAGCTCAAGCAGTTGATCAAGCTGTGCGAGACGATGGAGATGCCGGCGGTGGGGATCACCGATACCGGCAACCTGTTCGGGGCGTTGGAATTTTCCACCTCCTGCGCCGACGCCGGTATACAGCCGGTTATCGGCGTTCAGCTCGCCATCCGTCGCGATGATGGGGCGCCGGCCAGGGATGGCCGTAAGCCCGAGCCGGATCCGCTGGTGCTGCTGTGCCAGACCGAGGCCGGTTATCTCAACCTGCTGAAGCTGGTCTCCAAGGCATTTTTGAAAACCGATGCCGGCGAAACCCCGCAGGTGACATTGTATGACCTGGAGACCCACGCCGACGGCCTGATCGTGCTGACCGGCGGCCCGGCCGGGCCGGTGGGGCGTTTGCTGGCCGACGGTCAGGCGGACAAGGCCGAGATCGTGCTGGCGCGGCTGGCGCGGGCGTTTCCCGGCCGCACCTATGTGGAGCTGATGCGTCACGGTCTGGAGGTCGAGGACCGTATCGAGCCGGCATTGATCGCTTTTGCCTACAAGCACGATCTGCCGCTGGTGGCGACCAACGAACCATTCTTCGCCGACCGCGCCATGTATGAGGCCCACGACGCCCTGATCTGCATCGCCGAAGGGTCGTATATCTCTCAGGACGAGCGCCGCCGCCTCACCCCCGAGCACTATTTCAAGTCGCCCGCCGAGATGCGGGCGTTGTTCGCCGATCTGCCCGAAGCCTGCGACAATACCCTGGTGCTCGCCCGGCGTTGCGCCTTCATGGTCAAGAAGCGCAAACCGATCTTGCCGCCGTTCCGCATGGACGGTCTGACCGAGGTCGAGGTGTTGCGCAAAAAGACCCTCGAGGGTCTGGATATGCGGCTGGAAAAGTACGTCTTCAGGGCCGGAATGACCGACGAGGAGCGCGAGCACGCCGCCAAGCCTTATCGCGAGCGGGTGGAGTACGAGCTTGGCGTCATCGAGCAGATGGGCTTTCCCGGCTATTTCCTGATCGTTTCGGACTTCATCCAATGGTCCAAGGCCCACGACATTCCGGTGGGGCCGGGGCGCGGGTCCGGTGCCGGTTCGGCGGTGGCGTGGGCGCTGACCATCACCGATCTCGACCCTCTGCGCTGGGGCCTGCTGTTCGAGCGCTTCCTCAATCCCGAGCGCGTGTCGATGCCCGACTTCGACATCGACTTCTGCCAGGACCGCCGGGAAGAAACCATCCGCTACGTCCAGGACCGCTACGGCTACGAGCAGGTGGCGCAGATCATCACCTTCGGCAAGCTTCAGGCCCGCGCCGTGCTGCGCGATGTCGGCCGGGTGTTGCAGATGCCTTACGGTCAGGTCGATCGCCTGTGCAAGATGGTGCCCAACAACCCGGCCAAGCCGGTGACGCTGGAACAGGCGCTGGAAACCGAGCCGCTGCTGAAGGACATGAGGGAGCGCGACGAAGCGGTCGGGCACCTTCTCGATATCGGCATGAAGCTGGAGGGGCTTTATCGCCACGCCTCGACTCATGCCGCCGGGGTGGTGATCGGCGATCGGCCGTTGGACGAGCTGGTACCGCTTTACCGCGATCCCCGCTCAGACATGCCGGTGACTCAGTTCAACATGAAGTGGGTGGAATCGGCCGGGCTGGTCAAGTTCGACTTCCTGGGGCTGAAGACCCTGACGGTGATGGTGACCGCCGTTAAACATATCAAGAAAACCAAGGGATTGGAGGTCGATCTTTCAGCAATTCCGCTAGACGACGCCAAATCCTACGACCTGTTGGCCCGTGGTGACGGTGCCGGCGTGTTCCAGTTGGAAAGCTCGGGCATGCGCGATGTGCTGCGCAAGATGGTGCCCAACCGGCTGGAAGACCTGATCGCGGTGGTGGCGCTGTACCGTCCTGGCCCCATGGACCAGATTCCGCGCTACATCGCCTGCAAGCACGGCAAGGAAGAGCCGGACTACATGCATCCCTCGCTGGAACCGATCCTGAAGGAGACCTTCGGGATCATGGTTTACCAGGAACAGGTGATGCAGATCGCCCAGGTGTTATCGGGCTACACCCTGGGCGGTGCCGATCTGCTGCGCCGTGCCATGGGCAAGAAGGACGCCGCCGAGATGGACCGTCAGCGGGCCACTTTCGTTGATGGCGCGGTGGCGCGGGGTGTCGACGGCGCCCAAGCGTCGATGATCTTCGACAAGGTCGCCAAGTTCGCCGAATACGGCTTCAACAAGTCCCACGCCGCCGCCTACGCCCTGATCGCCTATCAGACTGCCTGGCTCAAGGCCAACCATCCCGCCGAGTTCATGGCTGCGACCATGACCTACGACATGGCCAACACCGACAAGCTCAATTCGTTCCGTCAGGAACTGGACCGCATGGGCATCAGACTGCTGCCGCCCGATATCAATGCTTCCCGCGCCGAGTTCGCCGTCGAGTCGCTGTCCGATGGCCAATTGGCGGTGCGCTACGCCCTGGCGGCGCTGAAGAATGTCGGCCATGCCGCCGTGGCGGCTTTGGTGGATGAGCGCGAGCGGGGCGGACGGTTCCGTGACCTGGGGGATTTTGCCGCCCGGCTCGACGCCAAGACGCTCAACCGCCGCCAGTTGGAGAATATGGTCAAGGCCGGGGTGTTCGACGCCCTCGACAAGAATCGGGGACGGCTGTTCAAGAACGCCGACACCCTGACCCGCTACGCCGCCCAGGCGGCCGAGGATCGGTCCTCCAGCCAGATGAGCCTGCTGGGCGGGTCGAATGCCCCTACGCTCAAGCTGGAAAGCGGTTCCGACTGGTCGCCCCACGAAAAGCTCAACCAGGAATTCGAGGCGGTGGGGTTCTACCTCTCGGCCCACCCGCTGGACGCCTACGCCAAGAGCATGAAGCGCCTCGGCGTGCTCAAGATCGTCGAGTTGCCCCGTCACCTGCAATCGGGGGGCAAGGGGCGGGTCAGGCTGGCCGGTTCGCTGCTGTCCAAGCAGGAACGGGTGTCGGCCAAGGGCAGCCGTTATGCCTTTCTGCAATTCTCCGACGCGTCCGGCATGTTCGAGGTCACTTGCTTTTCGGAAACCCTGGCGGCATCGCGTGAATTGCTGGAGGCCGGCGGGCCGTTGCTGTTGGAGGTGGATGCCAAGCTGGAGGAGGAGCAGTTGCGCCTGACCTGCCAGCGCCTCGCTTCGCTGGACCAGGAATCGGCCAAGGCCGCCGCCGGTATTCGCGTCATCATCGAGACTCCCGATCCGATTTCCGAACTCAAGGCGCTGATCGAGGGCGAGGGGCGCGGCCGTAACCGCATCGCCATCGTCGCTCGCGCCGGTGGTCGCGAGGTGGAACTGGGCCTCAAGGGTGCCATCGCCATCACCCCAAAATTCATGAACGCCCTGCGCTCGATATCCGGTATCGCCGAAGTGGAAGAGATATGAACCGAATCCTCGCCCTGGCCTTCGTCGCCATCTTCGCCGCAATCGATGCCGCCGGCTGGTGGTGGTTCAACCGGCCGGTGCCGGTGGCTTTGTCGTTCAACGAGCCGTTTCCTTCGGTGTCGTTCGCACCGTTCCGCCGCGGCCAGAGTCCGCTCAGCAGGGATTATCCGCCGCCGTCCCAGATCGCCGAGGATCTGAGCAGTCTCAAGGGGGTGTCCAAGGGGGTGCGAACCTATACCAGCCTGGAAGGCATGGAACTGGTACCGCAACTGGCCGCCGAACTGGGCATGGAGGTCACCCATTCCGCCTGGCTGGGGGCGAAGCTGTCGACCAACGACCGCGAGGTCGAGGCTCTGGTCAAGGCCGCCAACCAGCACCCCGACACCATCAAGCGGGTGATCGTCGGCAACGAGGTGCTGTTGCGCAACGATCTGCCCGCGGGCCAGTTGATCGAGTACATCCGCAAGGTCAAGGCCCGGGTCAGGCAGCCGGTGTCCTATGCCGACGTCTGGGCATTCTGGCTGAAGCATCCCGAGGTCGCCAACGAGGTGGATTTCCTCACCATTCATATCCTGCCGTACTGGGAGGACGAACCCATCGGCGTCGACGGCGCCGGCGACCATATCGTCGAGATCTACCGGCTGATGGCCAAGGCCTTTCCCGGCAAGCCGATCCTGATTGGCGAGGCCGGTTGGCCGACGCGGGGGCGCTCGCGCGGGGCGGCGGTGGCCAGCATGGAGAACGGCGCCCGTTTCGTCCGCACCCTGGCTCGCATCTCCAAGGAGAACGGCTTCGACTACAATGTGGTCGAGGCGTTCGACCAGCCGTGGAAGGCGATGCTGGAAGGCACAGTCGGGGCCAATTGGGGGGTGGTCGACGCCGACCGCCGGGTCAAGTTCGCCATGTCGGGGCCGGTGGACCCCAGCCCGTCCTGGTCGCGCCACGCGGCTCTGTCGGTGCTGCTCGGCTCGGCGGCGGCGCTGTGGTTCCTGCTGCGGCGGCGCTATGGCCTTACCGGCGGCATGCTGGTGGCGGCGCTGGCGCAACTGGCGGCGGCGCTGGTGGTGTGGCAGGCGGTCAACGCCATGGCGCTGAGTTTCAATCGGGTGGACGACGTGTGGGCGGCGGTTCGGGTCGCGGTGCATGCCGGATTGGCGGCGCTGATGATCAAGGCGGCGGGTGAGGGCTTTGTTGCCGGCGGCGAACCGGCATATTCCCGCTGGGCCGAGCGGTTGGTGCCGCTTTATGGCTTCGCCGCCATCGCCGTTTCCATGCTGCTACTGTTCAACGGCCGTTATCGCGATATTCCGCCGGTGGAGTTCCTGATCCCCTGTGTCGGCATCACCGCTTTCGCCCTGGCCCGCATGACGGTGTTCGGCGAGGACTGGATGCGGGCCTTCGCCGTCGGCCGCCTGTTCGGCGGCGCCACTCCGGGCGGGTTCGGTCCGGCGCGTCAGGTGACGGTGGGGTTGCTGTTGGCGGCGGCGGCGTCACCGTTGTCCGAGGCGGTGGCGCTGGCGCGCGGCGACGACTTCGTCCACTCCCACCCCAAATTATCCGACCAACTGCCGCTGCTGATCCGCTCGCTTTGGGAAAATCAGGAGATGATGGTGTGGACCGCCATGGTGCTGGTGATGGTACTGCCGTTTCTTGCCGAGCACCTGTTGGCAGAGAAGGGTAAGGGCGAGGGGGGCTAACCCCTCGCCAGCAGCCGGGCCGCCTCCGGCGCGGTGTAGGTCAGGATGGCGTCGGCTCCGGCGCGCTTGAATGCCGTCAGGCTTTCCAGCATCACCTTATCCCAGTCCAGCCAGCCGTTGAGGGCGGCGGCCTTCAACATGGCGTATTCGCCCGATACCTGATAGGCCATGGTGGGAACGGCGAACGCCTCTTTTACCCGTCGCACGATGTCGAGATAGGGCATGCCCGGCTTGACCATGACCATGTCGGCTCCCTCGGCGATATCCAGCGCCACCTCGCGCAACGCCTCGTCGGTATTGGCCGGGTTCATCTGATAGGTCTTCTTGTCGCCGCCCTTCAGTGCCGATTTGGAACCGACGGCGTCGCGGAACGGGCCATAGAAGGCCGAGGCATACTTGGCGGCGTAGGACATGATCTGTACGTCCAGCAGTGAAGCCTGATCCAAGGCTTCGCGGATGGCACGGATGCGGCCATCCATCATGTCGGAGGGCGCGACCACGTCGCAGCCGGCCTCGGCTTGAACCACCGCCATGCGGCGCAGCACCTCGACGGTCTGGTCGTTGGCGACGTAATCGCCGATCACCAATCCGTCGTGGCCGTCGCTGTTGAAAGGATCAAGAGCCACGTCGCAGATGACGCCTATTCCCGGCACCGCCTTCTTGACGGCGCGCACGGCACGGCAGACCAGATTGTCGGGGTTGGTGGCCTCGCGGGCGTCAGGGGTCTTCAGCGCGGCATCCACCGAAGGAAAGAGGGCAATGGCGGGAATGCCCAAATCGGCCGCTTCCCGCACCGCCTCGACCATCAGGTCGATGGAATGGCGTCGCACCCCCGGCATCGAGGCGATGTCCTGGCGCACGCCGCTGCCTTCCACCACGAACACCGGCCAGATCAGATCGTCGACCGAAAGGCGGTTCTCGGCCACCAGCCGGCGCGACCAATCGTGACGACGGGGGCGGCGCAGGCGGGTGTGGGGAAATTGAGCGTGGGGCAGGAAGGCGGGCAAGATCCTATCTCCCGGATATGAAAGGGGCGCAGGTGATCATATCGTCCCGCCGCCTCGCCGCCAGTAAAGAAATGTCCATGAAAGAGCAAGGGGCTGGCCTTTGCCAAGGCCAGCCCCGCCAGAAAGGCGACCGGATCAGGCGGCGGCGAGCGCCTGGGTCAGATCGGCGAGGATATCGTCGATGTGTTCGATGCCGACCGACAGCCGGATGTAGCCGGGGGTCACGCCCGAGGCCAGTTGATCTTCCGCCGACAGTTGCGAATGGGTGGTGGTGGCGGGATGGATGGCCAGCGACCGGGCATCGCCGATATTGGCGACATGATAGAACAGCTTCAGCGAGTCGATGAACTTGCGCCCCGCCTCGGCACCACCCTTGAGTTCAAATCCCACCAGGGCGCCGTAGCCGCCCTTGAGCGCGGCGTCGGCGCGGCGGCGGTATTCGCCGTCCTGAAGGCTGGGGTGGATGACCTTGACCACCTTGGGATGCTTGACCAGGAAATCGGCTACCGCCTGGGCGTTGCGGTTGTGCTCGCGGATGCGCAGCGGCAGCGTCTCCAACCCTTGCAGGGTCTGAAACGAGTTGAACGGCGACGGCGCCGCGCCGATGTCGCGCAGCAAGATGACGCGGGCGCGGATGATGTAGGCGATGGGCCCCAGCGGCTTGACCGCCTGGGTCCACACCGCGCCGTGATAGCTGGGGTCGGGTTCGTTCAGCAGCGGGAAGCGCTTGGCGTGCTTTTCCCAGTCGAAGGTGCCGCCGTCAACGATGAGGCCGCCGATGGAGGTGCCGTGACCGCCGATGTACTTGGTGGTGGAATAGACCACGATATGGGCGCCCAGTGCCAGGGGCTTGGCGATGATCGGGGCGGCGGTATTATCGACGATCAGCGGCACCCCGATCTTTTCCGCCAGCTTGGCGACCTCGGCGATGGGGAACACCTGAAGCTTGGGGTTGGGCAGGGTCTCGGCATACCAGGCGCGGGTCTTGTCGTCGGTGGCACGGACGAAGGCTTCGGGATCGGCGGGATCGACGAAGCGGGCTTCGATGCCGAACTGCTTGAAGGTGTTGGCAAACAGATTCCAGGTGCCGCCGTAGAGATCGGTGGAGGTGACGAAATTGTCGCCCGCCTGGGCGATATTCAGAATGGCGAAGGTGCTGGCGGCTTGACCCGACGAGACTCCCAGGGCGGCGACGCCGCCTTCCAGCGCGGCGATGCGCTGTTCCAGCACGTCGGTGGTGGGGTTCATCAGGCGGGTGTAGATATTGCCGAGTTCCTTCAGGGCGAACAGATTGCCGGCATGTTCGGTATCGCGGAACTGGTATGAGGTGGTCTGATAGATCGGGACGGCAACCGAACTGGTGGTGGGATCGGCGCGGTAGCCGGCGTGCAGCACGATGGTTTCGGGGTTCTTGCTCGTCACGGTCATTGGCCTCGGGCTCCTGTACTTAACGTGGGGTCTGGGTGGGCAGTCGTGGTGAATCGGCGCAGCGGCAACGTCGGCCTGGGCGTATTTTATGGCAATCAAAAAAATTTCACATCGATTTTTCCGTATGTCAATATAATAGTCCACTTATAATGTGGATAATATGGTGGAGGTCGACGAGGCCGCCCAGTCGGATTATGCTGGTGGCCTGATGCGCGAGGGACCGCCATGGCCGTGACCGGCGAGGTATTGTTTGAATTCCGTCGGATCGGAAACTCCGTCAAAGTCACGGCGTTTCATCCTCCCACCCTGACTGAAATCTCGGTGGTGGGGGCTGCCAATGCCGGTCAGGCACAGTTACAGGCATTGGCGCTAAAGCGTCTGGAATACGTCCTGGCCAAGCGGCAGCCATCCGGCTGAAGACAAAAACGGCCGAATTCCCTCGAATCCGGCCGTTTTGCGATCCCTCGGCAGGAAAGGGCCTAGCGGCGGCCCCGGCGTACCGGCTTCGTCTCGGCCTCGCCAGACTTGCGGCCCAGCCCGATCTTCTTGGCGAAATCCGAGCGCTGCGCCGCGTAGCTCGGCGCCACCATCGGATAATCGGGAGGTAGACCCCACTTCGCCCGATACTCATCCGGCGTCATGTTGTAGGTGGTACGAAGGTGCCGCTTCAGCATCTTCAACTTCTTGCCGTCCTCGAGACAGACGATGTAGTCGGGCGTGACCGACTTCTTGACGGTGACGGCAGGCTTCGGAGTCTCGGACTTCGCCTCCGGCTGCCCGCCTTCCAAGCATGAAAGCGATCCGTACACGGTGTTGATCAGGTCCGGAAGCTGGCTGGCAGTAACCGGATTCTTGCCGACATAAGCGGCGATGACATCGACCGCCATGCGCAGCAGGTCGTCGCGACTGGACTTTTCCGAGTTTGTATCGTTCATCTCGCTACCCAACTGAAGTTTGGCCCCCTGATTGTGGCAATGAAGGCATGTGTGGTCTTGGCTGTCAATTGGAAACTTCGATAGATGAATAATGAGTTCTTGGGTGGGAGCGCGATTGCAATAATCGCGATGCGGTAACCGGCGGCAATACCCCCGTGGTCTGTGGGGAGGGGGGCGGTTCTATTGGACCGGCCAGCTATACGGCCATTCCCCCCTCTATTGCCGTCCGGTCGGGCGTACGCCTGGGGCGCGCCCCATAAGCTTGTGGCGCATTGGCAAGACGATCCGACATATGGTATCTAGCGGTCTCGTCACCCGTTTGTCTGGACAGGCCCAATGACCGCACGGACCATTGCCATTGCATCGGATCATGGCGGCGTCGAACTGAAGGCGCTGCTCGCCGCGGATCTTGCCGAACTTGGGTGGAGCGTGCTCGATCTCGGCACCGACGGCACCGCTTCGGTAGACTACCCCGATTTCGCCCTCAAGGTGGCGGATGCCCTTGCGGCCAGACTGGCCGAACGCGGTTTGCTGATTTGCGGCACCGGCATCGGCATTTCCATCGCCGCCAACCGTCACGCCCATATCCGCGCGGCCCTGGTGCATGATGCCTTCGGCGCCCGCATGGCGCGCCAGCATAACGACGCCAACGTGCTGGTTCTTGGCGGTCGCACCACCGGACCCGAGGTGGCGCGCGATTGCCTGAGGATTTTCCTTGAAACCCCGTTCGAGGGCGGACGTCACGCGCGGCGCGTGGCCAAGCTTTCCGATAATTCGTAGACCCGCCCGACCTGAGAGAGAATCGATGTCCAGTGCACTGACCACCGACGCCTTTTTCCGCACTTCCCTCGCTGATTGCGATCCCGACGTGTTCGGTGCCATCGCCCACGAACTCAAGCGCCAGCAGGATCAGATCGAATTGATCGCGTCCGAGAACATCGTGTCTCGCGCGGTGCTGGAAGCCCAAGGCTCGGTGATGACCAACAAGTATGCCGAGGGGTATCCCGGCAAGCGGTATTATGGCGGCTGCGAATTCGTCGATGTCGTCGAGACCCTGGCTATCGAACGGGCCTGCAAGATGTTCGGCTGCACCTATGCCAACGTCCAGCCCAGTTCGGGCTCCCAGGCCAACCAGGGCGTGTACATGGCCCTTCTGGCGCCCGGCGACACCATCATGGGCATGTCGCTGGCGGCCGGCGGTCATCTGACTCATGGCGCCTCGGTCAATCAGTCGGGCAAGTGGTTCAAGGCGGTGCAGTACGGTGTGCGCAAGCAGGACGCCCAGATCGACTTCGACGAGGTCGAAGATCTGGCCCGCACCCATAAGCCCAAGTTGATCATCGCCGGCGGGTCGGCCTATCCGCGCGAAATCGACTTCGCCCGGTTCCGCCGGATCGCCGACGAGGTCGGGGCGTTCTTCATGGTGGACATGGCCCATTTTGCCGGTCTGGTGGCGGGTGGTGCCTATCCCAACCCGCTGCCCCACGCCCATGTGGTGACCACCACCACCCACAAGACGCTGCGCGGCCCGCGCGGTGGCATGATCCTGTCCAATGACGCCGACATCGGCAAGAAGATCAACTCGGCCATCTTCCCCGGTATCCAAGGTGGGCCGTTGATGCATGTGATCGCCGGCAAGGCGGTGGCATTCGGCGAGGCATTGCGTCCCGAATTCAAGCTTTACGCCCGTCAGGTGGTGGACAACGCCCGCGCCCTGGCCGAAATCCTGATTCGGCGTGGTCTGGACATCGTCTCGGGCGGTACCGACTCTCACCTGATGCTGGTGGACCTGCGGCCGAAGAAGCTGACCGGCAAGGCCGCCGAGGCCAGTCTCGAACGTTCGGGCATGACCTGCAACAAGAACGGCATCCCGTTCGATCCCGAGAAGCCGACCGTGACGTCCGGTATCCGCCTCGGCACCCCGGCGGCGACCACTCGCGGCTTCGGCATCGCGGAGTTCCAGGCGGTGGGCGAGTTGATCGGCGATGTGCTCGACGGTCTGGCCGCCAACCCCGAGGATAATTCCGCGGCCGAGGGGCGCGCCCGTGCCGAAGTGGGCAAACTGTGCAAGCGGTTCCCGATCTACCAATAGCCAACTAGGCCAGGGTGGGGGCCTGCTCGGCTCCCGCTGATTTTCCGGGGGGAAAATGTCATGCGGTGTCCGTTTTGCGGTCACGACGATACCCAGGTGAAGGATTCGCGGCCGACCGAGGATAATTCGGCGATCCGGCGGCGGCGAAGCTGTCCCGAATGCGGGTCGCGTTTCACCACTTTCGAGCGGGTCCAGATCCGTGATCTGGTGGTGATCAAGAAGGATGGGGCGCGCTCGCCGTTTGACCGCGACAAGGTGCTGAAATCACTGAAGATCGCGCTTAGGAAGCGCCCCGTGGACGAAGAGCAGATCGAGCGCATCGTCAATGGTATTCACCGCCGGCTGGAGAGCATGGGCGAGAACGAGGTTCCGTCCAAGTTCATCGGCGAATTGGTGATGGAGGTGCTGATGGACCTGGACAAGGTCGCCTATGTCCGTTACGCCTCGGTCTACCGCAATTTCCGCGAAGCCAAGGACTTCGAGGATTTCCTGGGGAAAATGGGTGCCCGCCGCCCCGACTGATCCGTCACAGACCGAACGCGATCGCGCCCATATGCGGGCGGCGCTTGCGCTGGCGCGCCGTGGGCTTGGCTCGGTCTGGCCCAATCCGGCGGTGGGATGTGTCATCGTCGCCGACGGCCGGGTGGTCGGTCGCGGCTGGACGCAGCCCGGAGGGCGCCCCCATGCCGAAACCGAGGCGCTGGCCATGGCCGGCAATGCCGCCGTTGGCGCTACCGTTTACGTCACTCTTGAGCCCTGCGCCCATCACGGCAAGACGCCGCCCTGCGCCGATGCACTGGTTGCCGCCGGTGTCGGCCGGGTGGTGGTGGCGGTGCGCGATCCCGACCCTCGCGTGGCCGGCCGGGGCATCGAACGCCTGCGTGGCAGCGACATCGTCGTTACCGAAGGGGTGCTGGAGCCGGAGGCGGCGGAACTCAACGCCGGCTTCTTCCATCGTATCGGTCGCGGGCGGCCGCTGGTGACGCTGAAGCTGGCCAGCACGCTGGATGGCCGCATTGCCACCCATTCCGGCGACAGCCGCTGGATCACTGGCGAACCGGCGCGGGCGATGGCCCACTTGCTGCGGGCCGAGTCCGACGTCGTCATGGTCGGCAGCGGCACCGCCCTTGCCGACGATCCCGACCTGACCTGCCGGCTGCCCGGATTGGCCGATCGTTCGCCGGTTCGCGTTGTCGTCGACGGACGTCTTCGGCTGCCGCTGACCAGCCGGCTTGTCGCTACCGCCAATGACAGTCCGACCTGGCTGCTGACCTTGGAGGGCTGTGACGGTAGTCGTTGTCAGGCGTTCGAGGATGCCGGAGTCGATGTCGTCGAGATCCCCGCCGGCCGCGATGGTGCCGTAGACCTTGCTCTCGCCCTGAAAGCCTTGGCGGAAAGCGGCGTTACCCGCGTGCTGGTCGAGGGCGGTGCCCACCTCTCGGCGGCGTTGCTGCGTGCGGGGTTGGTTGACCGCCTGGTCTGGTTCCGGGCGCCGCGGGTGATGGGTGGCGACGGCTTGGCCGCGGCGGTCGGGTTCGGCGTCGATCATCTCGCCCAGACGCCACGGTTTGAGCGCGTTGACATCCGTCCGGTCGGCGACGACGTGATGGAGACTTATTCCCGATTGTAAGAGGTAGCCCCATGTTTACCGGCATCGTCACCGATTTCGGCGAGGTGCGGCGTGTGATTCGCGGCGAGGGCCGTGAGACCCGCTTCGAGATCGCCAGCCACTACGACAGTGCCACCATCGGCATTGGCGCTTCCATCGCCCATAATGGTGTCTGTCTGACCGTGGTCGAGACCGGCCCCGGCTGGCACGCCATCGAGGCGTCGGCGGAAACCCTGTCCAAGACTACGCTGGGTGGCTGGGATACCGGCACCCGCGTCAATCTGGAGCGGGCGCTTAAGGTTGGCGATGAACTGGGCGGCCATATCGTCTCGGGGCATGTCGATGGGGTGGCCCGGGTGGTGGACATCAGTCCCGACAACCAGTCGCTTCGCTTCACCTTTGAGACTCCCGAGGAATTGGCGCGCTTCGTGGCGCCCAAAGGGTCGGTCGCGCTCGATGGCGTCTCGCTGACCGTCAATGAGGTTGACGGCCGCCGCTTTGGGGTCAACATCATTCCCCATACCCAGGCGGTAACCACCTTTGGCACCTATCGGCCAGGCAGTGTCGTGAATATGGAAATCGACATGCTTGCGCGCTATGTTGCCCGCCTTCTGGAAAGGGGCTAGCGCCATCGTGTCCGAGTATCATCAATATCTGTCGAGCATCGAAGACATCATCGAGGAGGCCCGCCAGGGCCGCATGTTCATCCTGGTCGATGACGAGGACCGCGAGAACGAAGGCGATCTGGTCATCCCGGCGGTGATGGCCACGCCCGAGGCGGTCAATTTCATGGCTCGCTATGGCCGAGGTCTGGTCTGTCTGTCGCTGTCGCGGCCCCGTGTCGAGGAGTTGGGACTCAAGCTGATGAGTTCCGACAACGGCACCCGCATGCAGACGGCGTTCACCGTCACCATCGAGGCGAGGGAGGGGGTCACCACCGGCATTTCCGCCGCCGACCGCTCCGCCACCATTCAGGTGGCCATCGACCCGAACAAGGGGCGCCACGACATCGTCACCCCCGGGCATGTCTTCCCCTTGGTGGCGCGCGATGGCGGCGTTCTGGTCCGCGCCGGCCACACCGAGGCGGCGGTGGATATCTCGCGGCTGGCCGGGCTTAACCCGTCGGGGGTGATCTGCGAGATCATGAACGACGATGGCACCATGGCGCGCATGCCTGATCTGGTGAAGTTCGCCCAGCATCATCAGCTCAAGATCGCCACCATCGCCGATCTGATCGCCTATCGCCGCCGCAACGACAAGATCGTCGCCCGCGAAGTCGAATCGAAGTTCCATTCCAAATGGGGCGGCGACTGGCGCATGGTGGTTTACGTCAATACCGTGGCCTATGCCGAGCACATCGCTCTGGTGAAAGGTGACCTGAACGCCGGTGGGCCGGTGATGGTTCGGGTCCATGCCGTCAACGTACTGGATGACGTGTTGGGCGACCAGGGCTCGGGCAAGGCCGGCGAACTTCATACCGCCATGGAAATGATCGCCGAACATGGCAGCGGCGTGGTTGTGCTGATCCGCGAGCCGCGTGCCAACAGCATTTCCGATCGTGTCCGTGCCCATGCCGAACAGCGTCCGCCGACTCCGGCGTTGCGTGATTACGGTGTCGGCGCCCAGATCCTGCTGGACCTTGGGGTCCAGGAAATGATCCTGCTGTCCAACACCAGACGCTCGATCGTCGGCCTCGACGGTTATGGCCTTAAGGTGGTGGAGCAAAAGCCGATCGTTATCGGCTGAAGGGGAGTGACCGTCATGGCCCGGGTCCTGATCATCGAGGCGCGGTTCTACGACCATATCGCCGACGGCCTGCTCAAGGGCGCCCGCGAGGCGTTGGACAAAGCGGGCGTCGAGCACAACCTGCTTACCGTGCCCGGCATCTTCGAGCTGCCGGCGGCGCTGAAACTGGTGCTGACGGCGGCCGAGCAGGGAAACGATGCCGCCCGCTACGACGGTTTCGTCACGCTGGGCTGCGCCATTCGCGGTGAAACCGACCATTACCATCATGTCGGGACCGAGTGCATGCGCGGTATCGCCGATCTGTCCATGGCCTATGATCTGGCCTTGGGCAACGGCGTTCTGACGGTTCATAACGAGGCGCAGGCGTTGGCGCGATCCGAGCCGGCGCGAAAAAACTTCGGTGGTCAGGCCGGGCGGGCCTGCCTGCGCATGATGGCGGTCAAGCGCGAGCTGGGTTTGGCCAAATGAGCAAGCAGAGCGTTCCATGCCCGAGGGCTGCACAATGAGCGTGAATCCCTCGGTGGCGCGGCGCAGTGCCGCCCGTCTGGTAGCGGTCCAGGTGCTTTACCAGATGGAGATGACCGGGGTTTCCGCCGAACAGGCGCTGCAAGACGGTAAGGACCGGCGGGCGTCTGAACCGCGCGGGCGTATCGCCGACCCGGACAACTCGCTGTTGGGGCAAGTGGTGCGCGGCGTTGCCGGCGAGATCGACCGGCTTGATGGGCTGATCGGCGAGGCGCTGACCGGCGACTGGACGGTGGAACGGCTCGAATCGGTGCTGCGCGCCGTGCTGCGCGCTGGCGCCTGGGAGTTGGGGGCGCGGCAGCAGACGCCGGCCCGTGTTTGTATTTCGGAATGGGTCGATGTCGCCCACGCCTTTTATTCCGGTCCCGAGCCCGGATTGGTCAATGCCGTGCTCGACCGTCTTGCCCAGCGTCTTCGTTCGGCGGAGATGGGCAAGGCGCAATGACCGTCGCGGACGACGACGGCGCACCCGATGAATTCGGCCTGATCGCCGAATTGTTCGCGCCGTTGGCCGCCGGCTATCCCGGGGCGCTGGGCCTGACCGACGATGCCGCCTTCATGCCAGCCGAACCGGGAACCGACACCGTGGTCACCATGGATGCCATGGTGGCGGGGGTTCATTTCCTGCCTGACGATCCGCCAGACCAGATTGCCCGCAAGCTGGTGCGGGTCAATCTGTCGGATCTGGCCGCCAAGGGGGCGTCCGTCTCCGTGGTGATGCTGGCCGCTGCCTTTCCCGTCGGGATCAGCCGCGGCTGGTTGCGGCGCTTTGCCACCGGGTTGAAGCAGGATCTTGACTATTTCGGTGTTGTATTGATTGGCGGTGATACCGTTTCGACCCCGGGGCCGTTGACCTTGGCGCTGACGGCGTTTGGCAAGGTGGCGGCGGGGCGGGGGCTGCTGCGGTCCGGTGCCCGGCCGGGGGATGAGGTCTGGGTGTCCGGCTCGATTGGTGATGGGGCATTGGGGCTGCGGGCGTGTCGTGGCCAACTGGAACATTTGGCGGACGGCCATGTGGCCGCTTTGGCGGAACGCTACCGCCTGCCCAATCCCCGGACCCGGCTGGGGCCGAGTCTGCTGGGGTTGGCCAGCGCCAGCATGGATGTGTCCGACGGTCTGGTTCAGGATCTCGGTCATCTCTGCCGCGCCTCCGGGGTGGCCGCCGAGGTCGAGGCGGCGTTGGTGCCGCGCTCCGCCGCCGCCGAGGCGGCTTTGGCGGCGGATCAGTCCTTGCTTGCCACGATGCTGACGGGAGGAGATGATTACGAGCTTTTGTTCACCACGCCGGCCGGGGCGGCCGACGTCCTAGAGCGCCTGTCCCGCGAACTGGCGGTTCCGTTGACCCGGATCGGTCGGATCGTCGCCGGTGACGGGCGGGGTGGGGTTGTGGTTCTGGGGGGCGATGGCGCGCCGCTGGCCCTGGCCCATGGGGGATGGCGGCATTTCCGGAGCGAGGGGGGCGACGGTTGGTCCGGCTGATATTCATCGTAGTCGCCCTGCTCATGGTGATCGGCGCCGGTGTCGGGGGGATGTACTTCTTCGGCATCGACCCCCTGGCCAAGCTGGGCATCACCAATCCGATCGCTCACAAGGCCGAACTGCCGCCGCCACCACCGCCACCGCTGCCCACCTATGTCGATTTCGGCATTCTTATCGTTCCGGTGATTCAGGATCACGAAGTCAAGAAGCAGGCGGAAATGATTGTTCGCCTCGAGGTCGAGCCCAAGAATAAGGAAATCGTCGCCAAGAACCTGCCACGGTTGCAGAACGCCTATCTCGAGGACATGATCGGCTATCTCAGCTTGTCGCTACGCGACGATCAGCCCATCGATATTCTTTCTGTCCGTCGCCGTCTGCTCTCGGTTGGGGACAAGACGTTAGGCCCCGGATATCTCAAAGACGTCGTGATCGAGAACCCCAGCCTCAAGTAGGTACGGCCCCACCCGTTCGTGGGGGATGGGGAGGGGTGGGCGACCCTGCCCGGGCGGAAAATTTCCCGATTGGCGATGCCGCGAGCATTTTATTGCATCGCAAGGGTTATTCTGGCAGTTTCTCCACGCTTCCGTCGGTTTCCTCACCCTCCCAGCCTTCGATGTGGGACGCAGTGCGGGATACGACGCCAAGAAGATTCATCAGGGGACTCGAACCACAATGACCAATCTCTTCGTGATCGCATGCGGCGTTCTGGCGCTGCTGTACGGGGTCTATGCCATCCGTTCGGTGATGGCGACCTCGGCCGGCACCGCCCGGATGCAGGAAATCGCCGCTGCCGTGCAGGAAGGCGCTGCCGCCTACCTGAACCGGCAGTATACCACAATCGCCATGGTCGGCGTTGTCGTCGCCGTCATTCTGGCTTGGCGCCTGGGTGTCTATCAGGCGGTCGGCTTCGTCATCGGCTCGGTGCTTTCGGGCGTTGCCGGCTATGTCGGCATGAACGTTTCGGTTCGCGCCAACGTCCGTACCGCCGAAGCCGCCCGTTCGGGTGGCATGCAGCAGGCCCTGGACGTCGCCTTCAAGTCGGGCGCCATCACTGGTCTGCTGGTGGTCGGCCTGGGCCTGATCGGCGTCGCCGGTTACTACACCGTGCTGCAGAAGGTCGGCCTCGACCAGCGCAGCCTGCTCGAAGCGCTGGTGGCGCTGTCGTTCGGCGCGTCGCTGATCTCCATCTTCGCCCGTCTCGGCGGCGGCATCTTCACCAAGGGCGCCGACGTCGGTGCCGATCTGGTGGGCAAGGTCGAAGCCGGCATTCCCGAGGATGATCCTCGCAACCCGGCCGTCATCGCCGACAACGTCGGCGACAATGTCGGCGACTGCGCCGGCATGGCCGCCGACCTGTTCGAGACCTATGCGGTCACCGTGGTCGGCACCATGCTGCTGGGCTCGATCTTCTTCACCGGCGAGGCCCAGACCAAGATGATGCTGTTGCCGCTGGTCATCTGCGGCGTCTGCATTTTCTCCTCGGTGGTTGGCACCTTCTTCGTCAAGCTCGACGCTTCGGGCAAGATCATGAGGGCGCTGTACAAGGGATTGCTGGTCACCGGCATTCTTTCCGCCGTCTTCGTCGCCATCATCATCAACACCACCCTGGGCGGCTTCGACGCCACCTTCGAGGCGGCGGGTAAGACCATCACCGGTTCCGGGCTGTACATGTGCTCGCTGATCGGCCTGATCGTCACCGGCCTGCTGGTGTGGATCACCGAGTACTACACCGGTACCGACTATCGTCCGGTTCAGTCGGTGGCTCAGG
This sequence comes from uncultured Rhodospirillaceae bacterium, assembly GCA_903901915.1. Classification (GTDB taxonomy): domain Bacteria; phylum Pseudomonadota; class Alphaproteobacteria; order Rhodospirillales; family Magnetospirillaceae; genus Phaeospirillum. The sequence goes on from CAIUSV010000040.1 coordinate 59,827, forward strand.
CCTCCACCACCGGTCACGGCACCAACGTCATCCAGGGCTTGGCCGTTTCCATGGAAGCCTGCGCCCTGCCGGTGATCGTGATTTCGGTCGCCATCATCGTCGCCTACAAGATCGCCGGCCTGTTCGGCATCTCGGTGTCGGCGACCACCATGCTGGCCCTGGCTGGCATGATCGTCGCGCTGGACGCCTATGGTCCGGTCACCGACAACGCCGGCGGCATCGCCGAAATGGCGGAACTGCCCAAGGAAGTCCGTAAGATCACCGACGCCCTCGACGCCGTCGGCAACACCACCAAGGCGGTCACCAAGGGCTATGCCATCGGTTCGGCCGGTCTGGCCGCGTTGGTGCTGTTCGCTGCTTACACCGAGGATCTGCATCACTACTTCCCCAACCTGAACGTCACGTTCAGCCTTGAGGACCCCTATGTGGTGATCGGCCTGTTCCTCGGCGGTCTGCTGCCCTACCTGTTTGGCGCCATGGGCATGCAGGCGGTCGGTCGTGCCGCCGGTTCGGTGGTGGTCGAGGTTCGCCGCCAGTTCAAGGAGATCCCGGGCATCATGGCCGGCACCGCCAAGCCCGACTATGGTCGTGCCGTGGACATGCTGACCAAGGCCGCGATCAAGGAGATGATCATCCCCAGCATGCTGCCGGTGCTGTCGCCGGTGGTGCTGTACTTCGTCATCCTGGCCGCCGCCGACCAGAAGGCCGCGTTCACCGCCATGGGCGCCATGCTGCTGGGCACCATCGTGACCGGCCTGTTCGTCGCCATCTCGATGACCTCGGGTGGTGGCGCTTGGGACAACGCCAAGAAGTACATCGAGGACGGCCATCATGGTGGCAAGGGGTCCGACGCCCACAAGGCGGCGGTCACCGGTGACACCGTCGGCGATCCCTACAAGGACACCGCCGGTCCGGCCGTCAATCCGATGATCAAGATCATCAACATCGTGGCCATTCTGCTTCTGGCCATGGTGGCGGGGCACTGATCCCGCGCATTGAAGCGTAAATGAGAAACCCCGGCTGGAAACAGCCGGGGTTTTTTGTCGAGCAGGCGGTGAAAGGCGGCGGAAACGTCCCGGCCGCAGGCCGCTACTTCTTTTCCTTGCTGTCCTTGCTGAAACGACCGACGTTGCCCATCAACTGTTGCAGCAGGGTAAGCTCCTTGCCGGCCGACGGGGTTTCCCGATCAACCGGTACGATATCCTTGCCGTCGGCCAAGCCCTTGGTCTCGAAGACCCGGACGATGCCGTTGCGGTCGAAGACCACGGAAATAACCTTGCGTTCCTTGACCTCGGGGGCGAAGAACGCGACGGTTTCGGTCACCGTCGAGATATAGTGCCACGTCTCGTCGCCGTAGGGGACGACGGTTGACGGCGTCCCCAGCAGGGACTGCACGTCGTCGCGGGTACTTTTGCCGACCTTGACCTGTTCAAGCTGTTCGGGCGGCGGCAGATTGCCCCGCAGCTCCACGATGGGGGCGCAGGCTGGCACCGCGGTTATCGCCACGGCGGCGAACAAGGCAAAGCGGACTACGGAAAGGTTTTTCATTCGCAACGAAGCCGGAGCATTGACGACGGGCGGCCAGCGTGGCCAATGTGGAGGAACATTGCACCGCGCCCCACCGCCTTGTCAACGTCGCCGCCTGAGTTTCGGGTGTGGTGGCGTCAGGACTCCGGAATGCCGATCCGCCGCATCTTCGACCGTCACCGCCGCGATAACGCCGCCCATGGCCTTTACGTCGCCATCATCGCCCAGGCGAGACTGCCCGACTTTTATCTTCGCCTGGGTGTTCCCGACACCCTGGATGGCCGGTTTGACCTGATCGTGGCGCACGCCTTCCTGGTCATGCGCCGCCTCAAGCAGGAAAGCGGGACGGCGACCGAGGAGGCGCGGGCGCTGTCGCAAGCGTTGTTCGACCTGATGTTTGCCGATATGGATCAGAATCTAAGGGAAATCGGGGTGGGCGACATGTCGGTCGGCAAGAAGGTCAAGCAGATGGCCCGTGCGTTCTACGGCCGTGTCGCCTCCTACGAGGATGGGCTGGCGGCTCCGGCCGACAGCGATGTGCTGGAGGCCGCCCTCGGCCGCAATCTCTATGGTACCGTCGCCGGCGGTGCCGATCCGGGTGCCGTCGCCGCCGTGGCCGCCTATCTTCGGCTTCAGGCCGAGGCTTTGTCGGGGCAGGATATGACAGGGTTACTGGCCGGAAAAGTGGCGTTTGTTGCCCCGGAGGATGCCGGCCATGGGCGCTGATGTGGAATTCTCCCGTCCCGTCCGCGTCGATCAGCTTTCGGCCAGGATCAACCGTCTGAATGTCGTTGCCGATGGGGCCGAGCGCATCCGGCTGGCCGCCCGTTTCGATCTGGTCGAGCTTCGCTCGCTGGAAGCCGACGTCGAGCTGCGTCCGCTGGGACGAAGCGGGCGGGTGCGGGTCAAGGGCGGGCTGACCGCCGAAGTGGTTCAGACCTGTGTCGTGACCCTGGCGCCGCTGGAGGCGACGGTGACCGAAGTGTTGGACCTGACCTTCGGCCCTTGCGAAGCCGCCGAGGATGAAACGGGCGAGGTCGACCTGTCCTGGGATCGGGATGATCCCCCCGACCCGATTATCGACGGTGTCATCGACATTGGCGAGGCGGTGGCCGAGCATCTGGCACTGGCACTCAACCCGTTTCCGCGCGCTCCGGATGCCGAGTTCGAGCCGCCGGCCGAACGCGAGGACGCGCCGGACGAGCGTGTCGGCCCCTTCGCCGGCCTGGCGACGCTGCGGCGCAAAAATGAGTGACTGTTGGCAAAAAGCGGGGTGGGGGAAACCATTCCCTTGCCCCGCGCTGTCTTTTTGGCTAATAAACCACCCTTTCCCATCATGGGTCGAAGTGAGTAGATGAGATGGCTGTTCCCAAGAAGAAGACCTCTAAATCCCGTCGCGACATGCGTCGCTCCCATCACGCTCTGACCAACGTGGTCAGTGTCGAGTGCCCGAATTGCGGCGAGGTGAAGTTGCCGCATCACGTCTGTGGCTCTTGCGGCCATTACGATGGGCGCGAAGTGGTTGTCGCCCAGGTCGAGGCCTGATCAGCCCCATGCCTGAAAAGCGGAGGGTCGGCCGGTGAGCGGAGCCGTCACCATTTCCATTGACGCCATGGGGGGAGATGCCGCTCCCGACATGGTGGTGGAAGGGGTGCGTCTGGCTCATGAACGTCTGCCGCACGTCCGCTATCTGTTGTTCGGTGACGCCGCGCGGGTCGAGCCCCTGCTGGCCCGCTATCCCGAGATCAAAGGGGTCTGCTCGGTTCGTCATACCGACGAGGCGGTGTCCAACGACGCCAAGCCCGGGCAGGTACTGCGGACCGGGCGGCGGTCCAGCATGTGGCTGGCGGTCGATGCCGTCCATAACGGCGAAGCTGCCGGGGTGGTGTCGGCGGGCAATACCGGCGCGCTGATGGCGGTGTCGAAATTCGTGTTGCGCATGCTGCCGGGGATTGATCGCCCGGCCATCGCCGGCATGTTTCCCACCGTCAAGGGCGAGACGCTGATGCTCGACCTTGGTGCCAACGTCGATTGCAATTCCAACAATCTGGTTGAATTCGCGGTGATGGGCGAGGTCTATGCCCGCGCGGTCCTGGGATTGGAAAAGCCAAGCATCGGCCTTTTGAATGTCGGTTCCGAGGATATGAAGGGCAACGACGCGGTCAAGACCGCCGCCGGGGCGCTACGCGACAGTCACCTGCCCATCAGCTTTTTCGGCTTCGTCGAGGGTAATGACATCTGCGCCGGCACGGTGGACGTGGTGGTGACCGATGGCTTCACCGGCAACATCGCGCTGAAGACCGCAGAGGGTACGGTGAAACTCTATTCGACCTTTCTCAAGGAAGGGTTCAAGAGTTCCCTGCTGGCCAAGTTCGGCTATCTGTTTGCCCGCCACGCCATCAACAAGGTCCGCATCCGTACCGATCCCCGCCGCTACAACGGCGCCATGTTTCTCGGCCTCAACGGTATCGCCGTCAAAAGCCATGGTGGCACCGATGCCTTCGGCTTCGCCAATGCCATCGGGGTCGCGGTGGAATTGGTGTCTCACGGCTACAACGACCGTATCCGCCGGGAATTCGACCGCTTGAAGCCGGTTGACGCTCCATCCCCCCATCTTGCTGCCGGAACGCGGTGACCCCATGATCGCACGCGCCCAAATCATTGGCTGCGGGGCCTATCTTCCCGCACGCGTTGTCTCCAACGCTGAATTGGCGGCGCAGGTGGATACGTCGGACGACTGGATCGTCGAACGTAGCGGCATTCGTCAGCGTTACATCGCCGCCGAGGGCGAGACCACCTCCGACCTCGCCACCGCCGCCGCTAACCGCGCCCTGGCCGCCGCTGGAATCTCGGGTTCGGCGGTGGACTTGGTGATCGTCGCCACCGCGACGCCGGACAACACCTTTCCCGCCACGGCGACGAGGGTGCAGCAACGCATAGGCATGAAGCACGGCTTCGCCTTCGATGTGCAGGCGGTGTGTTCGGGGTTCATCTATGCGCTGTCCATTGCCGACAACTTCATCAAGTCCGGCCAGGTCCAGACGGCGTTGGTGATCGGTGCCGAAACGTTTTCCCGTATTCTCGACTGGACCGACCGCACCACCTGCGTTCTGTTCGGCGACGGGGCGGGTGCGGTGGTTCTGCGGGCCAATCGCGGCAAGGGCTCGAACCAGGATCGTGGCATTCTATCCACCCACCTGCATTCCGACGGCAGTCATTACGACCTGCTTTACGTCGATGGCGGACCGTCCAGCACCCAGACCGTCGGTCATGTCCACATGGAGGGCCGCGAAGTTTTCCGCCATGCGGTGATCAATCTGGCGGCGGTGGTCGGCGAAGCGTTGGCGGCGAACGGCCTCAAGGCGTCGGATATCGATTGGGTGGTGCCGCATCAGGCCAATCGCCGCATCATCGAAGGCACGGCCAAGAAGTTGGGATTCCCCCTGGACCGCATGGTGGTGACGGTCGAGCGCCATGCCAATACCTCGGCGGCGTCGATTCCGCTGGCCCTGACCGAAGCGGTGAACGATGGCCGGGTCAAGACGGGTCAACTCGTCCTGCTGGAAGCCATGGGCGGCGGTTTCACCTGGGGGTCCGCCCTGGTTCGGATGTAGGGCATGGCTTTCCTGCGTGGATGCTGCAACGCCGTACCGCATCCCTTTGATATTGACGGATTTATCGTGAAGGGCTAGGGTCTGTCCACGCTGTGGCACCACACTGGGCATGGGGCGGTATGACTGATACGACCATTACGAGGGCGCAACTGAGCGAGGCGGTCTACCAGGAGGTGGGTCTGTCGCGTAATGAATCTGCCGATCTGCTCGAAGCGGTGCTGGACGAGATTTCCGGGGCGCTGGGCAAGGGCGATACGGTCAAGATCTCGGCGTTCGGCAGCTTTTCCGTTCGTTCCAAGGGCCAGCGTATCGGCCGCAATCCCAAGACGGGCGAGGAGGTTCCCATCCTTCCGCGCCGGGTTCTGGTGTTCCGGCCGTCGCAACTGCTCAAGAAACGTATCAACGATGGCCGTTCGGCCGGTCGTGGCGGCAAGAAATGAACGACGGGGACGGCGAGCTTCCGCTGGTCCGGCGTGCCGGAAAGTCCGAGGCCGCCTTCCGGACCATCAGTGAAGTCGCCGAGGATCTCGACGTTCCCCAACACGTTCTGCGCTTCTGGGAAGGCAAGTTTCCCCAGGTCAAACCGCTGAAACGTGGCGGTGGCCGGCGTTATTACCGGCCCGATGATGTCGTGCTGCTGCGCCGCATCCGCGATCTGCTCTACAGTGAAGGATACACCATCAAGGGTGTGCTGAAACTGTTGAAGGATGGCGGTGGAGCGGTGCGCGAACCGGCCGCGGCAACCACAAGCATCGCCGAGGTCGATGTGGTGGGTGAGGGCGAGAACGAGCCGGAAGTTGTCCACCATATCCGCGATCCCGACCCGCCGGGAGAGCCGCTGTCGGTTGCCGACGACGAGCCTGGGGCCGACCCCGGGGAGGAGATCACCCAACATGGCGACTGTCTGCCAGACGGCACTCGGCGCGAGTTGAAAGGGTTGCTGGCCGAGTTGGAGCAGTTGCGCGGACTGCTGCAGCCTCGTTGACCACCGTTGAAGATCTCGGTTGCAACGGCTTGGCGGCCTGACTATAGTGCGCCCCTCTCCTGGCTGACCGCCGGGAAAGCAAGGTTTCGGCGGGCTTGCCCGTCGCGGTCGGAGCGTAGCGCAGCCCGGTAGCGCATCAGTCTGGGGGACTGGGGGTCGCAGGTTCGAATCCTGTCGCTCCGACCAAAATTTCACGAAGGCCCGGCCGGATAAGGCTGGGCCTTTCGTATGTCCGGCGTTCATGGGAGGCTCGCTTGGCGTTTTCGGCTCGGTCGCAGCATCTCTGGCTTGCGCTCAGTCCGCATGGCTTTGGCCATGCGGCCATGACGGCGCCGGTGGTGGGTGAATTGCGCCGTCGTCGCCCGAATTTGCGGCTGACCATCCAGACGTCGGTCCCCAGGCCATTCCTGGAAACCCGTTACGGCGCCGATTTCAATCATGTGGCCGAGATCGCCGATTTCGGTTTACGGATGACCTCGGCCATCGGCGTTGATCTCGATGCATCGGCCGCGGCCTATGCCAAGCTTCACGCCCATTGGCCGGCGATGGTGGAGCGCGAGGCGGCTAGATTGCGGGCGGCAGCCCCCGATCTGGTGTTGGCCAACGTTCCCTACGTGACGATAGCCGCCGCGGCCAGGGCCGGTATCGGGGTGGTGGCGCTGAGTTCGGTCGAGTGGGCCGACATGTACCGGCATTATCTTGGCCATCGGCCGGAGGCGGCGGCGATTCTGACGCAAATGGTGGAAGCCTATGCCGGAGCCGAGGTGTTTCTTCGCCCGGCTCCGGCCATGGATATGCCCAGTCTGGCCAATGTCCGTGACATCGGGCCGGTGGCGGTGCGTGGGCGGCGGCGAAGAACGGAAGCGATGGCCCGGCTGGGCCTCGGGGAAGGGACCCGACTTGGGTTGATCGCCTTTGGCGGTATCGATCACGCCATGGATGTGGCGGGGTGGCCTCGATTGGAGGGATGGGCCTGGCTGAGTTCTCTGCCGGTACCTGACGACCGACAGGATTTCCGCGCCTGGGAAACCGCCGGGCTGTCGTTCTCCGATCTGGCCGCCTCGGTGGACGTTATCATCACCAAGCCGGGCTACGGCACCTTCACCGAGGCGGCCATGGCCGGAACGCCGGTGCTTTATGTTCCTCGCCCCGACTGGCCCGAATGCCCTCATCTCGATCATTGGCTGGAAGCCAATACGCGGGCGTTGGCGACAAGTTTGCAAACCATGCTTGGGCCAGCGCTGGAGGCCCAACTACAGAAGTTGTTTTCGCTGCCCGCGCCGCCACTTGCCGAAGCGAGTGGGATCAATGAAGCGGTGGCGGTCCTTGAGGAAAGCCTGAATCGGGTTTCTGAAATCTGCGAACGCAGTTAAGGGGCGCGCTATTTGTCACGACGGGGTATCGAAATCCAGTCGCGTCATCCCTATGTCGGTGACATCGGTTGTTCGCTCCGTGCCGTGGCGGATTACCGGTTTCGACGGTTCGGGCGGTCTCCTCTGCCTGGGCGTTATATCTCGGACCGGGTGGGGCGGCGTCGCCGCAATGCGACGGCCGCCCCACTTTCCCGGCCGCGGCAGGCGTGGCAACATGGTCGCCTAAACGGAGGGGAACGTTGGGTTACAGCCTGATCTACATCACCGCCTCGGGGCGGGACGAGGGCCTGCGATTGGCCCGCGCCTTGGTCGAAAGCCGCCTTGTCGCCTGCGTCAACCTGATGGACGGCGTCACGTCGCTGTATTGGTGGGAGGGAAGGGTTCAAGAGGATGCCGAGACGGTGCTGATCTGCAAGACCCGGAGTACCCTGGTCGAAGCGGTGATCACCCGGGTCAAGGAACTGCACACCTACGCTTGCCCGTGCGTGGTCGCCATCCCGATCGTCGACGGCAACCCGGCTTACCTCGACTGGATCGGAACCGAGACGGCGCCGTAGCGCCCGCGTCCTATCTTGGCAGCCACACCGAGGCCATGGCCTGGGCGGCGATGCCCTCGCGGCGGCCGGTGAACCCCAGTCCCTCGGTGGTGGTGGCCTTGACGCTGACGCGGTCCTGGGCGATCCCCAGAATTTCCGCCACCCGAGCCGCCATGCGGGCACGGTGCGGGCCGACCTTGGGCCGCTCGCAGACGATGGTGACGTCAACGTTGACGATGCGGCCGCCACGGGCCGCCACCAAGGCTCCGGCGTGGGCGAGGAACAGGTGGGAGGCAGCCCCCTTCCATTGCGGATCGGTAGGGGGGAAATGGCGCCCGATGTCACCGGCGGCGATGGCACCCAGCACCGCGTCGGTCAGGGCGTGGAGCGCCACGTCGGCATCGGAATGGCCTTCAAGTCCGGCATCGTGCGGCACCTCGACGCCGCACAACCAGACCGCGCTCTTGCCGGGGTCGAAGCGGTGGACGTCATAGCCGCTGGCGCCGCGCACTTCGCCCGGTCCCTCGAACAGGCGCCGTGCCCGCTCGAGGTCGGTGGCGGTGGTGAGCTTGACGTTGTCCTCGGCGCCGGCGACCAGGGCTACCGCCAGTCCGGCGCGCTCGGCGACGGCGGCATCGTCGGTCAGATCCTCGCCGACAACCGCCAGATGCGCCGCCAGGATGTCGGCGAAGCGAAAGCCTTGGGGGGTCTGGGCGCGAAACAGGCCGTTGCGATCGACGGTATCGACGACAACGCCGTCGGCACCGCGCTTCAGGGTGTCGGCCACCGCCACCACCGGCAGGGCGGCGGCGTGATGGTCAAGGGCGGCGATGACGCGACCGATGGTCCCGGCGTCGATGAACGGGCGCGCGCCGTCGTGGATCAGCACCTTGGAAGGCGCCAAAGGGCGCAGGCTTTCCAGTCCGAGCCGAACGCTGTCCTGGCGGCTGGCGCCGCCCGGCACCGGATCGAGCAGGCCGAGACCGGCGGCGGCAAGGTCGTAAAGCTGGCGGTCATCGGGGTGGATGACGGCGCGGACGGCGTCAATTTCGGGATTGGCGGCGAAAGCGGCCAAGGTGTGACGCAGCACCATGCGTCCGGCAAGGTCGTGATACTGCTTGGGCAGATCGCCGCCAAACCTGCGCCCGCGCCCCGCCGCCACCACCAAAGCCACCGTCTTGGACATCGCTCATCTCCGTCTGAAATCGTGCGCCAGCCTAAGCAAGATCGCCTGGGGTTTCCACCCTCTTTGCGGAACGGCAAAGGATGGTATAGTCGCGCCATGTCGCTCGTTGCCCTCAACCTTTTCGCCCTCGTGGCGCTGCTGCCGGCGGCACTGGCGCCGTTGCGGCCGGGTGCCGGCAGGGATGGGCTGTTCTGGGCTTTCGCCGCCCTGGCTGTCGCCGGGCCGACGTTGTGGAGTGCCGCATTGGTGGGGGAGGGCTGGCAGACCAGCCTGTCGGCCGCCCTGTGGGTCAGCATCGCCGCCAGTACCGCGTTGTTTTCCACCCTGGCCGGGATTTCGTCCCAGGGATGGCGGCTGGCGCCGCTGCTGCTGCCGTTTCTCGCGCTGCTCGGCCTGCTGGCCTCTCTGGTCCGGGGCGTGGAGGTGCCCACTCAACTGACCAGTGCCGCGCCGACCGCGTGGCTTGATGTTCATATCGTCGTCTCGGTACTGACCTACGCGCTGTTGACCCTGGCGGCGGTCGCATCCCTGGCGACCTTCCTGCAAGAGCAGGCACTAAAGCGCAAGCGGCCGACCGCGTTGACCCGCCTGCTGCCCAGCGTCGCCGATTCCGAGCGACTGGCCGGACGGTTGTTGGCGGCCAGCGAGGCGGTTCTGGGGCTTGGTCTCGCCACCGGCATGGCCATTCAGTATTTCGAGACCGGTTCGCTGCTGACGCTGCAACACAAGACCCTGTTCTCGCTGGTGGCCTTCGCCCTGATCGGGTTGCTGCTGGTTGGACACCGCGTCTGCGGCGTGCGCGGACGTATCGCCGCCCGGGTCGTGCTGGTGGCTTATCTGCTGCTGACCCTGGCTTATCTTGGGGTAAAGTTCGTTACCCAGGTGCTGCTGTCGGCCCCTGCCGGGTGATCTGCTTTTTCCGTCGGCAGTTTTTGCCGTTGCGTCCGATGACGCCTGCATAATAAATAAGCACCCATGTGCGCCAATCGTCACCCGCCGGTAAAAATCGGACCCGTTACCCTGGACAGCGCCGTCATCCTGGCGCCGATGGCGGGGGTTACCGACATGCCCACCCGGCGGCTGGTCAAGCGCATGGGCGTAGGCATGGTGGTGTCCGAGATGATCGCCAGCCAGGCGATGATCCGCAAGAACCGCCAGACCATGATGATGGCGCGCCATACCGCCGACGAGTTTCCCATGGCGGTGCAGATTGCGGGCTGCGATCCCAAGGCCATGGCGGAGGCCGCCCGCCTCAACCAGGACTTGGGCGCCGCCGTCATCGATATCAATATGGGCTGCCCGGTGAAGAAGATCGCGTTGAAGGGCGAAGCCGGCGCGGCGCTGATGCGCAACGAGAACCTGGCGGGCCGCATTCTGTCGGCGGTGGTCGAGGCGGTGGGGATTCCCGTGACCCTCAAGATGCGCATGGGCTGGGACCAGACCAGCCTTAACGCCCCCAGCCTTGCCCGGATCGCCGAGGATTGCGGTGTGCGCATGATTACCGTGCATGGGCGCACCCGCAGCCAGATGTATACCGGCCGGGCCGACTGGGCCTTTATCGGCGAGGTCAAGCGCGCCGTAGGGGTTCCGGTGATCGGCAACGGCGACGTCGGCAGCATCGACGATGCCTGCCAGATGTTGGAGCTTTCGGGGGCTGACGGCGTGATGATCGGTCGCGCCACTTACGGCCGGCCCTGGCTGCCCGGTCAGGTCGCCCATTTCCTTGCCACCGGCGAGCGTCGCCCCGATCCGCCGCTGGCTGGCCAGTTCGAGATCCTGTTGGAGCATTACGAGGCCATGCTGCTCCATTACGGTGCCGATACGGGAGTGCGTCTCGCGCGCAAGCACCTGGCCTGGTATTCCAAGGGGTTGCCGGGATCGGCCGAATTCCGGGCGGAGATCAATCGCTTGGGCGATGCGGCGGCGGTACGCGCCGCCGTCGTCGCCTTCTACGCTCCGTTGCTCGACCGGGTGGCGGCGTGATGGCGGGATCTGGTCTCACCGCGGTGAAGCGCCGGGCCGGCGACGCCACCCTTGATCCGGCGGTGGTGCTCGGCGCCATGGGCGCCGCCGTTCTGGCGGTGGATCACGACAACGTCATCCGTTATGCCAACGGCGGCGCCGAACAGCTGTTCGCCTGCGGTTCGTCCTATCTGTGCGGCCATGCCGTCACCGACTATCTGCCTCCGGACTCGCCGGTGCTGGCGCTGGTCAGTCAGGCGAGGGGCGACATGATCTCGGTCGCCGAGCACGCGGTGACCCTTGATACTCCCCGAACCGGCCATCGCACCGTCACGGTCCAGGTTTCCCCCATCACCGAGCTGCCCGGCAGCGTGGTGATCAGCCTGCACGAACAGTCCATCGCGCTTAAGATCGGCGCCCAATTGACCAGTCGCAACGCCGCCCGCTCGGTGACGGCCATGGCCTCCATCCTCGCTCACGAGGTCAAGAACCCGCTGTCGGGGATCAGGGGCGCCGCCCAGTTGCTGGAGCAGAATGCCAACGAGGACGACCGTGTCCTGACCCAACTGATCTGCGACGAGGCCGATCGCATCGTCGCTCTGGTCGATCGCATGGAGGCGTTCTCGGACAAGCCCAACGTGGCGCGGGGCGCCGTCAACATCCATCGGGTGTTGGAGCATGTGCGGCGCATCGCCGAGGCCGGGTTTGCCCGCCATCTGCGGATCATCGAGAATTACGATCCGTCGCTGCCGCCGGCATTGGGCGACCGCGACCAGTTGATCCAGGTTTTTCTTAATCTGGTCAAGAATGCCGCCGAGGCGGCACCCGACGAAGGCGGCGAGATCACCATCTCCACCGGCTATCAGCACGGCGTTCGGCTGGCGCTGCCGGGCAGCGAGACCCGGCGGCATCTGCCGCTGGTGGTCAGCATCCAAGACAACGGCCCCGGTATTCCCGAGGATCTGCGGCCGAACCTGTTCGACGCCTTCGTCACCACCAAGACCTCGGGAAGTGGGTTGGGGCTCGCCTTGGTGGCCAAGATCGTTGACGATCATGGCGGGGTGATAGAATTCGACAGCGTGCCGAGGCGCACCGTGTTCCGGGTCTTGCTGCCGATGGTTCTGGATGGGGATGGCCGTTGAACACCATGACCACGACCGCCACCATATTGGTGGCCGACGACGATCGCGGCATCCGCACGGTGCTGGCCCAAGCGCTGGGGCGCGCCGGCTACGAGGTGCGGACCACCGGCAACGCCTCGACCCTTTGGCGCTGGGTGTCGGAGGGCGACGGCGACCTGGTGATCACCGACGTGGTGATGCCCGATGAAAGCGGCCTCGATCTGCTGCCGCGCATGAAGAAGATCAGGCCGGATTTGCGCATCATCGTGATGAGCGCCCAGAACACCCTGCTGACCGCGGTCAAGGCCACCCAGCGTGGCGCCTTCGAGTATCTTCCCAAGCCGTTCGATCTCAAGGAATTGGTGAGCGTGGTCGGCCGCGCCCTGTCGATGCCGCGTTCCACGCCGCCCGAGGCTTCCACCGCCGATGACGAAGAGACCTTGCCGCTGATCGGACGATCTTCGGCGATGCAGGAAATCTATCGGACCCTGGCCCGGCTGATGGGGACCGATCTTACGGTGATGATCACCGGCGAGTCCGGCACCGGCAAGGAATTGGTCGCCCGCGCGCTTCACGATTACGGCAAGCGCCGCAATGGTGCCTTCGTCGCCATCAATATGGCGGCGATTCCGCGCGAACTGATTGAAAGTGAACTATTCGGTCACGAGAAGGGGGCGTTCACCGGAGCCACCCAGCGGGCCGCCGGCCGGTTCGAGCAGGCCGAGGGCGGCACCTTGTTCCTCGACGAGATCGGCGACATGCCGCCCGAGGCGCAGACCCGGCTATTGCGGGTGTTGCAGGAGGGGGAATACACCACCGTCGGTGGTCGCACTCCGATTCGCGCCAATGTCCGTATCGTTGCCGCGACCCATCGCGACCTTACCCAGTTGATCCGCCAGGGCTTGTTCCGCGAGGATCTGTTTTATCGCCTCAACGTGGTGCCGATCCGGTTGCCGCCGCTGCGGGAACGGGCGGAGGATATTCCCGAGCTGGTCCGTCACTTCCTGGCGCAAGCCGGAGCCGAGGGCTTACCGAGCAAGACCATCGATTCCCTGGCGATGGAGCGACTGAAGAAGCATCGCTGGCCGGGAAACGTGCGTGAACTGGAAAATCTGGTCCGTCGGCTGGCGGCGCTGTATTCGCAGGAAGTGATCGGCATCGAGGTGATCGAGCCGGAACTGGTGGGGGGAACCCCCATGGCCGACGCCATCGGCGGCGGCATGGTCGGCGAAGGCCTGTCGGCCATGGTCGAACGGCATCTGCGTGACTACTTCGGCAATCACGGCGACGGCTTGCCGCCGGTCGGGGTTTATGACCGGGTCCTGCGCGAGGTGGAAAAGCCGCTGATCACCATCGCGCTGGAGGCCACGCGGGGCAATCAGATCAAGGCCGCCCATCTGTTGGGACTCAACCGCAATACGCTGCGCAAGAAAATCAGGGATCTGGATATTCAGATCAGTCGCGGGCTGAAATAATGGCCAGCAGCCGCGATCAGACCTCGACACGCTTGCGTCTGTGGGCGCGCCGGGTCGATCTGCCGCGTCGGCTGGCCTATGGCCTGACCTTTGCCGCCGTTCCCTCGGTCATCGCTACCGTTCTAGCCATGGCGGTGGTCGGCACCCAAGGCCCTGATCCCCGCACGGTCCTTAGCCTGCTGGTTTTGGACAGCATCCTGTTGCTGGCCTTGGGCGGGGTGGTCGGTTTCAAGGTGATGGAGGTGTTGCGCGCCCGTCGTCGGGGGTCGTCGGGCTCGCGGCTGCATCTGCGGTTCATCTTGCTGTTCGCGCTTGTCGCGGTCACTCCCTCGGCGCTGATGTCGGTGGGGTCGGCGGCGTTTTTTCGCTTTGGCGTCGAGAGCTGGTTCTCCGACCGGGTGCGGACCGCGCTGCACGCCTCGCAGGAGGTGGCGCGGGCCTATTTGGAAGAGCACAAGCAGATCGTCGGCGGCGATGCACTGGCCATGGCCAACGACATCAACCGTGAAGGGCCGACGCTGCTGCGCTCGCCCCAGCATTTCGGTCAGTTCGTCGGAACCCAGGCGGCCATCCGCGGCCTGACCGAGGCGGTGGTGTTCGACAGTCATGGTGCCATCCTGGCGCGCTCGGGACTGATTTTCGCCGCCGAGGCTACCATCGACCAGATACCGCAGTGGGCGTTTGACAAGGCTCGATCGGGTGACGTGGCGGTACTTACCGGTGGCGGCGACGACCGGGTGCGGGCGCTGGTGATGCTGCAAAGTCTGTTCGGTGACACCTTCCTTTACGTCGGCCGGTTCGTCGATCCCAAGGTGATCGGCCATACCGAGACGACTTCGGCGGCCGTGGCGCAGTACGAACGGTTGGAAGGGCGGCGGACAGGCCTGGAAACCGTGTTCTCCTTGGTGTTCGCGGTGGTCGCCCTGTTGCTGGTGCTGACATCGGTGTGGGTCGGCCTGATCATGGCGACTAGGCTGGCCACGCCGATCGCGCGGCTGATCGACGCCGCCGAGAAGGTGCGCTCCGGCGATCTCGATACCCGTGTTGCCGAGGATGCCGCCGACGAAGTCGGCATGCTGGGGCGCGCCTTCAACCGCATGACCCAGCAATTGTCCGGTCAAAGACGCGAACTGGTCGAGGCCAACCGCGAATTGGACGAGCGCCGCCGCTTCACCGAAACGGTACTGGCCGGCGTTTCCGCCGGGGTTATCGGCCTGGACCGTCTGGGCCGCATCCACCTGCCCAATCGTTCCGCCAGCGAACTGGTGGGGGTGGCGCTGGATGAGTCGGTGGGGCGGGATCTTCGCGAAGTGCTGCCCGAATTGGGAGAGGTGTTGGACGAGGTCGGCCGCCGTCCCGATCGGCTGGTTCAGCGCGAGGTTCGCCTGTCCATCCCCGGCGGCCGCACCCGCGTCCTGCTGGTGCGGGTCGCGACTGAACATCTGGAGGGGGAAACCATCGGTTTCGTCGTCACTTTCGACGACATCACCGAACTGGTTTCCGCCCAGCGCAAGGCCGCCTGGGCCGACGTGGCGCGGCGCATCGCCCACGAGATCAAGAATCCGCTGACACCGATCCAATTATCCGCAGAGCGACTTAAACGCAAGTATCTCAAGGAGATACACAGCGATCCTGAGACGTACGTCACGCTGATCGAGACCATTGTCCGCCAAGTTGGCGACATCGGCCGCATGGTGGACGAGTTCTCGTCCTTCGCCCGCATGCCGGCGCCGCAGATGAGACCAGACGATCTCGCCGACATATGCCGCCAGGCCCTGTTCCTTCAGCGCACCGGCACGCCGGGGATCGAATTCGTTTCTCGCATTCCCGACGGCAAGGTTGCCGTGGTCTGCGACGGCCGTCTGATCGGTCAGGCGCTGACCAATCTGCTGAAGAACGCGATCGAGGCGGTTCTGGGGCGCGACGATCCCGATGCGGTTCCCGGCAGGATCGTCCTTACCCTGATCGAACGCGACGGCCATCCGGCTATCGAGATCGAGGACAATGGCAAGGGGCTTCCGGTCGAGAACCGGGAAAGGCTCACCGAGCCTTATGTCACCACCCGGACCAAGGGAACTGGATTAGGTCTTGCCATCGTCAAGAAGATCATGGAAGACCATGGCGGTGATCTGTATCTTGAGGACGCGCCGGAGGGTGGCGCACGGGTCGGCCTGATCTTCCCGGCGACCGAGCCGCCGCCTGCCGAGGCGTCAGCCGCAACGACGGTTATTCATGGCGCATGACATACTGATCGTCGACGACGAGGCCGATATTCGTGCCCTTATCGCCGGCATTCTTGAAGACGAGGGGCACAATACCCGCGTGGCCGGCAACTCGGACGAGGCGCTGGAGGGTATCCGCGCCCGGCGGCCCAGTCTGGTCATTCAGGACATCTGGCTACAGGGGTCGCGCCTCGACGGGTTGGGGGTACTTGAAGCGATCAAGCGCGACCACCCCGAAGTTCCGGTGGTGATGATCTCGGGCCACGGCACCATCGAGACCGCCGTTCTGGCCATCAAGCACGGCGCCTATGACTTCATCGAGAAGCCGTTCAAGGCCGACCGACTGTTGCTGGTGGTCGATCGCGCCATCGAGGCGGCCCGCCTTCGCCGCGAGAACGAGGAATTGCGGCTGCGGACCGGCTCGACCGGCGAGTTGATCGGTTCGTCCGCCTCGGTCGCCCAGGTGCGTCAGGCCGTGGATCGGGTGGCGCCGACCAATTCCCGCGTCCTGGTCCAAGGTCCCGCCGGATCGGGAAAGGAAGTGGCCGCCCGACTTATCCATGCGCGGTCGCGTCGCGCCGACGGGCCGTTCGTGGTCATCAACTGCGCCGCCATGCATCCCGACCGCATGGAGATGGAGCTGTTCGGCACCGAACACGGCATGGACGGCCCCGACACCCCGCGCAAGATCGGCACCTTCGAGCAAGCCCACGGCGGCACCCTGCTGCTGGACGAGGTCGCCGACATGCCGCTGGAGACCCAGGGCAAGATCGTCCGGGTGCTTCAAGACCAGATGTTCGAGCGGGTAGGGGGCGGCAAGCGGGTCGAGGTGGACGTGCGCGTCATCGCCACCACCAATCGCGACCTGCAATCGGAAATGGCCGCCGGCCACTTCCGCGAGGATCTGTTCTATCGTCTCAACGTGGTCCCGGTGCGGATACCGGCATTGCGTGACCGCCGCGAGGATATTCCCTTGCTGGCGAGACAGTTCATGCTTATGGCGGCGGGATTGGCGGGCGTACAGCCGCGCCCCATCGGCGAGGACGCCCTGGCCGCCCTTCAGGCCTATGATTGGCCGGGCAACGTCCGTCAGTTGCGTAACGTGGTCGATTGGCTGCTGATCATGGCGCCGGGCGATCCGCGCGAAATCATCCGTGCCGAGATGCTGCCCAGCGAGATCGGCGCCATTACCCCGGCGGTGCTGCGCTGGGAGAAGTCCAGCGAGATCATGACCCTGCCGCTGCGCGAGGCACGCGAATTGTTCGAGCGCGAATACCTGCTGGCCCAGGTCAACCGGTTCGCCGGCAACATTTCCCGCACCGCCGCCTTTGTCGGCATGGAACGCTCGGCGCTGCATCGCAAGCTGAAGCTGCTGGGCGTCAACACGGACGAAAAGAAATGAAGGTCATCGTCTGCGGCGCCGGTCAGGTCGGCTTCAATATCGCCCATTATCTGGCCGACGAGGATAACGACGTCACCGTCATCGATCAGCGGGCTGACCTGATCCGCAAGATCAACGATACCCTGGACGTGCAGGTGGTGCTGGGTTTCGCCTCGCACCCGTCGGTGCTGGAACAGGCGGGGGCCGGCGACGCCGACATGATCATCGCCGTCACCGCCGCCGACGAGGTCAACATGGTGGCGTGTCAGGTGGCTCATTCTCTGTTCAATGTGCCCACCAAGATCGCCCGCGTCCGCAGCCAGAGCTATCTTCAGCCGATGTGGAGCAACCTGTTCAATCGCGAACACCTGCCCATCGACGTCATCATCAGCCCCGAGATCGAGGTTGCCCGCGCCATCACCCGGCGCCTTGAAGTGCCCGGCGCCATCGACGTCATCCCGCTGGCCAACGACAAGGTGCGCCTGATCGCGGTGCGTTGTACCGCCCAATGCCCGCTGATCAAGACGCCGCTACGCCAGCTGACCGTCCTGTTTCCCGATCTGGCCATCGTCATCATCGGTATCGTCCGTGACGGCAAGGCCATCGTGCCTACCGGCGACGACCAGATGCAGGAAGGCGACGAGGCCTATTTCGTTGTCGATACAAAACACACCGACCGCGCGCGGGCCGCGTTCGGCCGCGAGGACACCGAGGCCCGGCGTATTATCGTGTTCGGCGGCGGCAATATCGGCCTGTTTCTGGCCCAGCATCTAGAGACCGCCCATCCCGGCACCTCCATCAAGGTGATCGAGAACAATCGCGAGCGGGCGGAATTCGTCGCCAAGGCGCTTAATCGCACCGTGGTGCTTAACGGCGACGTGCTGGATCCCCAGATTCTCGAAGAAGCCTCGGTCGCCGCCGCCGAGGCGGTGGTGGCGGTCACCAATGACGACGAGACCAACATCCTGGCCGGCCTGCTGGCCAAGCGCTATGGCTGTCGCCGCACCATGGCGCTGATCAACAAGACCACCTACAACGCCTTGGTGGGGCCACTGGGAATCGATGTGGTGATTTCGCCTCGGGCGATCACCGTATCCAATATCCTGCAACATGTGCGGCGTGGCCGTATCCACGCCGTTCATTCGCTGCACGAGGGCTTTGGCGAGCTGATCGAGGCCGACGCGCTGGAAACCTCCAGTCTGGTCGGCAAACCGCTGAAGGAGGTCAAGCTGCCCGCCGGTGTGTTGCTGGGTGCGGTGATCCACGACGGTCAGGTGATCAGCCCCCGCGGCAGTACCGTGGTGCAGGCCGGCGACCGGGTGGTGTTGTTCGCCGCCGCCGAGGCGGTGAAGAAAGTCGAAAAGATGTTCTCGGTCCGGTTGGAATATTTTTGATGGCTCCGCCCCGTCCGCGCGCGGTGATCTTCGACTGGGACAACACCCTGGTGGATTCCTGGGAGTGCATTCGCCAGTCCTACAACATGACCTTCCGCCATTTCGATCTGCCGGAATGGAGCATGGAGGAGACCCAGGCCCGCGTCGCCGCCTCCATGCGCGATTCGTTTCCCGCCATGTTCGGCGATCGCTGGCCGGAGGCGAGGGACGTTTTCACCGCCGGATTCGCCGCCATTCACTTGGATTATCTGCGACCGTTGCCGGGCGCCACCGCCATGCTGGAGGCGCTACGCGACGTCGGAGTCGCCCTGGCGGTGGTTAGCAACAAGCGAGGAGAATTCCTGCGTAAGGAAGCTGACGTGGTGGGGTGGACGCCGCTGTTCGCCAGCCTGATCGGTGCCGACGACGCCGATGCCGACAAGCCGGACCCGGCTCCGGTCCATCTCGCTCTCGAACCCACCGGAGTGACGGCCGGTCCGGAGGTCTGGTTCGTCGGTGATTCGCCCATCGACATGCATTGCGCCGTCAACTCCGGTTGCGTTCCGGTGCTGATGCGGCTAGCCCCCCCATACGAAGGTGAGTTCGCCCATAATCCCGCCAGATTCCTGCGGGGTTGTGGAGAACTCGCGGCCCTTGTCCGCGAACTATAGGTTCCCATCTCCTTGAATTGGTGATAACGAGGGGGTTCCGCCGGGGAAGGTCCCTATGGACTCACCCCAATAATGATAATCGACCAATAAGAACGGATTCGACTCATGTCCGCAGAAAAGTCGCAAAATGTGCAGGATGTTTTTCTGAACTACATCCGCAAAAACAAGACCCCGGTTACGATCTTCCTGGTTAACGGCGTCAAGCTTCAGGGTATCGCCACCTGGTTCGACAACTTCTCGGTTCTGTTGCGCCGGGATGGCCATACCCAGCTTGTTTACAAGCACGCCATTTCCACGGTGATGCCGTCCACTCCGATTTCGTTGTTCGAACCTCCGATCAAGGAAAACGGCGAAGAGTAAGGTGGCCGACTCCTCGGTTCCAGTGCGTAGTCGCGCCATGGTCGTGCATCCCGCCTTCAAGGCGGGGGCAAGCATACGCGCGCCGGAATCCCGCCTCGCCGAAGCGGTGGGGTTGGCCCTGGCCATCGACCTGGACATCGCCGCCGCCGAGGTGGTGGCGGTGACCAGGGCGCGCCCCGCCACCCTGCTGGGCAAGGGCGCGGTCGATCGGCTGGCGGATCTGGTCGAGCAACGGGAGATCTCCCTGGCGGTGGTGGATTTCCATCTTTCGCCGGTTCAGCAGCGCAATCTGGAAAAGGCTTGGTCCTGTAAGGTCATCGACCGCACCGGGCTGATTTTGGAGATATTCGGCGCCAGGGCCCGGACCCGCGAGGGGACGTTGCAGGTAGAACTGGCGGCGCTCAGTTACCAGCGTTCGCGGCTGGTCCGGTCCTGGACCCATCTGGAACGCCAGCGCGGTGGCTTCGGCTTTCTTGGCGGCCCCGGCGAGACCCAGATCGAGGCCGACCGCCGCATGATCGGCGAGCGGATACTCAAGCTTGAGCGCGAGTTGGAGGACGTGAAGCGCACCCGTGATCTGCATCGCAAGGCGCGGCGACGGGTGCCCTATCCCATCGTGGCGCTGGTGGGGTACACCAATGCCGGCAAATCCACCTTGTTCAACACCATCACCCGCGCCGAGGTGGTGGCCAAGGATATGCTATTCGCGACCCTCGACCCCACCATGCGCACCCTGGAACTGTCTTCGGGGCGCAAGGTGATTCTATCGGACACGGTGGGGTTCATCTCCGATCTGCCACACGAACTGGTGGCGGCCTTCCGCGCCACCCTGGAAGAAGTGCTGGAGGCCGATGTTGTCGTCCATGTCCGTGATGTCTCTCACCCCGACAGCGAGGCTCAGGCGGCAGACGTCGAGACCGTCCTGCGCGAGTTGGGGCTGGCGGAGACGGTGGATCGGGGCTTGATCGAGGCGCTCAACAAGATCGATCTGCTCGACGCCGATGGTCGCGCCGAGGTGCTGAATCAGACACGGCGCCGACCGGAAGCCATCGCCTTGTCCGCCGTTACCGGCGAAGGAGTCGAAGATCTGCTGGCCGAACTGGACCGACGGCTGGGTGTCGGCCGCGAGGCCATCGACGTTTCGCTGTCGTTGGCGGACGGTGCCGCCATATCCTGGCTGTACCGTCACGGCGAGGTGGTGGCGCGACGCGACGACCAGACCCACGCCTTCATGCGGGTGCGCCTCGATCCCGCCGATGTGAAGCGCTTCCACCAACGTCAGGCCGAGGAGAGGGGCCACCGATGACCATCGATCCCGCCCGTGTCGCCGACATCATCCGCTATGCCGCCCAGGCCGAAATACTGCCCCGATTCCAACACCTCTCGGCGGCCCAGATCCACGAGAAGAAGCCGGGCCAGTTGGTCACCGAGGCTGATATCGAGGCGGAAAAGGTCCTGGCGCGCCGCTTGTGCGAGCTATTGCCCGGTGCCGCCGTGGTCGGCGAAGAAGGGGTGGAAGCCAACCCCGGTGTGCTGGCCGTTCTGGATCAGCCCGGTAAGGTTTGGGTGATCGATCCGGTGGACGGCACCGCAAATTTCGCCAAGGGCAATCCGCGTTTCGGCGTCATCGTCGCCCTGGTCGAAGACGGCAAGACCACCGGCGGTTGGATCTTCGACCCGCTGTCGGATCGCATGGTGATTGCCCTCGTCGGCGAGGGCGCATGGATCGGCCCCCGCCGGCTGGAAGTGGCCGATACCGAGTTAGGGCGGATGCGCGGCTCGGCCTGTCGCCGCACGGCGATGGCATCGCGGGTTGCCAAGGCAGGTCGCAAAGGCAGTGCCGCCCACGATTATATCGACCTCGTAACGGGCGAGCTGGAATTTGCCCATTTTACCCATTTGATGCCGTGGGATCATGCCGCCGGGGTTTTGATCCACGCCGAAGCCGGAGGCCATGGCCGGCTGATCAGCGACCGGCCCTACCGTCCGACCATGTGCGACAACGCGCTGCTGTTGGCGCCATCGGCGTCAAGTTGGCGGGCGCTGAGGGCGCTGGTGGAGTAGGGGACTATCCCTCGCGATGGATGGTCAGCCCCGCCGGCGACTGGCACACCGGCATCATCTCGATGCGGTTGATGTTGACGTGGGCAGGCAGCGAGGCGGCCCAGAACACCGCCTCGGCGATGTCTTCCGACGATAGCGGCGTGGTGCCGTCATAGACCTTGGCGGCCTTGTCGGCGTCACCGTGAAAACGCACCGTGGAAAACTCGCTGCCGCCACACAGTCCCGGCTCGATATTGGTGACGCGCACCTTGGTCTTGGCCAGGTCGGTGATCAGATTGAGTGAAAACTGGCTGACGGCGGCCTTGGTGGCGCCGTACATGTTGCCGCCAGGATAGGGATAGGTGCCGGCGATGGAACTGATATTGACGACATGCCCCCGATCGCGGGCGACCATACCGGGCAGAACGGCTCGGGTCAGATAGGCCAATCCCTTGAGGTTGGTGTCGATCATCTGCTCCCAATCGTCAAGGTCGGCGTCTTGGGCCGGTTCCATGCCCAGCGCCAGACCGGCGTTGTTGATCAGAACATCGATATCTCCAAACCCCGCCGGCAAGCCATCGACAAAGGTGGCGACGGCGTCGCGGTCTCTTACGTCCAAGCGGACGGCATGGGTGAGGGGGCCCAGTTCGGTGACCAGCGCCGTCAACCGTTCGGCACGGCGGCCACAGATCACCAACCGGGCGCCGGCAGCGGCGAACCGCCGGGCGATGGCGACGCCAAAGCCGGCGGTGGCGCCGGTAACTAGGACGGTGCGGTCGGTCCAGGAAGCGGTCATGAACGTGCTACCTCGAAGGATCGTTGGGATTGGGGGCTTCAGAGGCGCGAGGATTCAGCGGCCGCTGGGGGTCGTCCTCGCGCAGGAAAACCAGATGGGGCATGGGCGACAGCGGGTTTTCGATTTTCCAGATATAGACCTTGGCATTACCGAACTTGCGGATTTCGGTGGCATTGTTCTCGACCACGTTGGCGTCGGTGGTGATGCGGAACTCACCCTCCATGGTCAGGCCCATCTCGGCCATGATCTGGGCGTCCGACGGCTTCATGGCATTAGCGTTGATCACGATGACGCCGTTGTCGAGCGAACGCATGGCGATCAGGCGGGCGTCGCGACGGACCAGGGCGATGAGTTGCATCCGCTCCAGCCGGCCGGCGCGTTCGTATTCGACGGCAAAGCGGCCCTTGCCCTTGGACTCGACCTTACGGAAGGCGATATCGCGCGCCAGATCGCGACGGATGTTCTCAATCCGCTGCGGCTCATCTTCCGGATTGACCTTGTGCTTACGGTAATCATCCAGGATCGGCGCGTAGAGCAGGTCGCCCTTGAAGCTCAGGGCATAGTCGCCGTAACGCGACAAGCGAAGCTCGCTGCGGAACTTGTCGGGAACGTAGCACGATGACAGCACCGCCAGGGCAGCCAGCACCGCGCATCGTTTCGCCCATTCACGCACCACCCGCGCCTCCCGATTTCTCCAGGCCCTTGGCAGCCTGCCACAGCGATTCCATTTCGTCGAGGGACGCCACCTCCGGCGAACGGCCGGCGGCACGCAATTCGCTCTCGATATGGCGGAAGCGGCGCTCGAACTTGGCGTTGGCACGCCTCAGGGCGCGTTCCGGGTCGATGTCAAGCTTGCGCGCCAGATTGACGCAGACGAACAGGACATCACCCATTTCGTCTTCCAACCGGTCGAAGGGGGCGTCGGCGGCGATTTCGTCAGCGATCTCCTGGGCTTCCTCGGCCAGCTTGTCCAGAATGGTGACCGCTTCGGACCAGTCGAAGCCAACGCGGGCGGCGCGCTTTTGCAATTTCAGCGCCCGTGTCATCGGTGGCAGGGTGCGGGCTATACCATCGAGAATGCCCGCATCCGCGGCCGATCGGGCGGCGCGCTCCCTGGCCTTGGTCTCTTCCCATGCCTCGGTCTGGCCGGCGGCATCGCGTCCGTCTGGTTGGCCGAAGACATGGGGGTGGCGACGGACCATCTTGTCGGCGATGGCGGTGGCAACGTCGTCGAAGTCGAAGACGCCCTGTTCGCCGGCCATGCGGGAATGAAACACCACCTGGAACAGCAGGTCGCCCAATTCGTCGCGAAGCGCCGCCATGTCGCCATGGTCAATGGCGTCGGCGACCTCATAGGCCTCCTCGATAGTGAACGGGGCGATGGTCGCGAAGCTTTGGTCCCGATCCCACGGGCAACCATGTTCAGGGTCGCGCAGCCGCGCCATGATGCCCAGCAGCCGGTCGATGGGGCGGGTCATGCTTCCGGCGTTGCCTCGGCGGCGAAGTCGGCGTTCCGGCCCCAGGGGTCGTCGACCATCAGAAGAGGGCATTTCTCGCGGTACGTCGCGGTGATCACCTCGAAAGGGACATCGGTAAAGCTGCCGCGTTGCTGGACATACTCCATGTGCCGGCGGTCCTGCTTGTCGTAGGGGTGGAATACTGAATCGGTGCGGCCGTCCCACTCCAGCGGATGGACACCAAATCGCTCGCAGAGCGAGAGGTTGAAGGCCGGGGTCGCCTTCACCCAGATGCCGTCGAGCAGAATTTCCGCGAAGGAATGCCAGAAAAAGACATCGCCGCCGTTCAGTTCGATCAATCTGGGAGTGGCGAGGTGGTTGCGTACGTCGGCGAAACCCAGGCGGGCGGGAATGCCGATGGCCCGGGCGCAGGCCGTCAGCAACGCCGCCTTGGGAATGCAAAAGCCGCTGCCTTTGGCCAAGACGTCCTTGGCGGAATAGGTCTCGGGATGATTGAAACGGACATAGGGATCGTAGAGTACGCAATCCCGGACCGCGTAATAGAGCCGTAGCGCGGCGTCGCGCTGATCGGTGGCGCCTTTGGCGGCTTTGCGGGCAAAGGCAACGATGCCGGGATCGTCCGACTGGACGAAACGTGCCGGTGCGAGTGTGGCGGGATCGAGTGTCATGCTGTTTCCGGTTCGGATGTGGTCGGACCACAGCATAGCAGCGGTAGCCGGATGGGCAAACGGTATGGCGGCCCTAGCCGGCGCCGATGACGGGGAATGGTCGAATGGCTGTCGCTCCACGCCCAGCTGTTCCCGGTGCGCCCTTTAGCTGAACGCGGCCTCGGTCTCGGTCTCGCGGACGATATCGATGAGCCGGAGCAGAATGTCCGGCTCCTGGGCGCCGGCCAGGGCGTAGGTGCCGTCGAGAATCAGGCAAGGCACGCCATTGACCCCCAACCGGTGGGCGCGGCTGTTTTCGGCCAGCACCGCGGCCGAGTCGATGTCGGAATCGAGATAGCGGCGGGTGTCGGCACGGTCGAGACCGCACTGTACGCCGATCTCGGCCAGCACCCCGTTGTCGCCGATATCGATGCCCTGGATGAAATAGGCGCGGTACAGCGCCTCGACCACATCGCTCTCGCAACCGATGCCGGCGGCAAAGCGGATCAGCCTATGGGAATTCAGTGTATTGGGTGTGCGGCCGATACGCTCGAAATCGAATTCGATGCCTTCTGCCTGGCCCGCCGCCGTCA
Source organism: uncultured Rhodospirillaceae bacterium (assembly GCA_903901915.1). GTDB lineage: Bacteria > Pseudomonadota > Alphaproteobacteria > Rhodospirillales > Magnetospirillaceae > Phaeospirillum. Next base: position 85,170 of record CAIUSV010000040.1, read on the forward strand.
CTGCGGCGTGAACCCTGAGTACCCGCGCCGGTCCGCCGAACTTGCGGTCGAGATAGGCCGCACGATCGACACCTTCCGGCGGCAGGTCGGGATTGAGCAGGAACGGCTGCCAACGGATGACGGGCCGGGTGTCGGGCCGAAGCGCCAACGCGCGGTCCAACCGGCGCTTGCCTACGTAACACCATGGACAGACAGTATCGAAGACGTACTCGATCCTCACCGTGTCACCTATTTCGCCCGAGCACGGGCCAGCAGGCTTTCCAGGGTGTCGTCGGCCTTGATATCGCTGCTGCCCACCTGGACCCAGACCTTGACCGGCTGATAGACCTCGCGCACCGCGAAATCGGTATAGGCGAGTACGCCGGCGATACGGTGCATCACCACCTCGGCCTCGGCCAAGGGGGTATCGGGCAGCACGACGCAGAACTCGTTCTTGGCGTAAAGCGCAGTGATATCCTCTGCCCGCAACAGACCGGTGATCCACTGCCCCAGTTGCTGCGACAGATGCTCGGCGGCGTCGTCGCCGAAATGGTCGCGCACACCCTCGATGTTGGGAATGTAGAAAAATACCACAGCAAGATGGCGGTTATGCGCCTTGGCGATGGCGAGGCGCTTTTCCAGGTATTTTTCCAGGAAGGGGCGCCCGTATACCCCGGTGAGAGGATCGCGGGTCGCTTCCTTCAGGCTCTCGAACAGGGCGGCGCGAATACTCCAGCGCAGTTGCTGGCGTCGCACCATGGTCAGCACCGATGCCCTGAGGATACCCGAGTCCAATGGCCGGATCAAAACCCGACTGGCGCCACGGCGATAGACTTCGACGGTATCGACCGCCTTATCGACCACCATGACCATCGGCAGGTTGAACAGCCTGGGATTATTGCGAACCTGGGAGGAGAAGGCCAGGAACCCCTCGATGTCGCCATCGGTGGTGACCACGGCGGCGTCGAAGTTGCGGCTTTCCAGCAGACTTTCCGCGTCATACAGGTTGGCGCTGGTGACCACGTCGGCGGACGCGCCCAGCATCGCCCCGACGCCGTCGCGATCGGTTCCCACCACCAGGATGGCGGGATGGCTGCCCTCGGGAGCAACAGCACGGCTGCATGCCTTGACCCCGAAGACGGCGGCGGCGGCCGACCGTTCGCGCAGTTCACCGTGCATGACCGCCAGACGCACCAGCGGCCGCAGCCGGGCCAGCATCTCGACATCGCCGTAATCCCAGCACACCAAGTCGTCGAGGCCGGCGTCGAGGACCTCGCCCGCCTGATCGGAGCGCACCTTGTCGGTCAGCACCACCACCGGAATGTCGGCACATTCGGGATCGCGCTTCAGCGCCGCGCCCAACGCAACCGGATCATCCCCGACGTCGCCGACCAGGACCAGATCGGGATGCTCGGCCCGGACATGAGCGGCAACCTGCTCGGCGGTCGCGGCGAAGGTGGCATGGTAGCCGTTGTGCGACAGCCGGGCGATAAGCGCATCGGCGGCGGATTTGTCGGCATGGGCGACGAGAACGTTGGCCAGGCGGATCATACGGCGCTAACCTCATCCACGAAGGGGTGATTTCCAGCATAATACGGTTTGCCACCTTCCATAAGGGGTAACTCCCCTTTTTCATCGGTGTGCCCGCAACTTGGAGGTAAAGAATGCCGGTTTCCCGTTTCCCGTTCGTCAGCCGCAGAGATTTTCTCGCCGGCACCGCCGCCGGTGCCGCGGCCCTCGGCGTCGGCGGAAGTTTGCGCCCGGCCCGGGCCGCCCAACCGCTCAAGGTCGGCCTGTTGCTGCCGCTGTCGGGGTCGCTGGCGCGGGAAGGGCAAAGCTGCAAGCGGGGTGCCGACGTCACTCCGGCGCTGATGGCGGATCTGGGCATGCCCGTCCAACTGATGATCGCCGACACCGAGACCAATCTCGACACCGCTCGCACCCGGGCGGAAAAGCTGATCGCCGACGGCGCCGAAGTGCTGATCGGCGCCTTCGAATCGGCCCAGACCCTGGCTGTGGCCCAGGTCTGTGAACAGCGCGGCGTGCCGCTGGTGATCAACATCGCCGCCGCGCCCAACATCACCGAGCAGGGCTTCAAGACGGTGTTCCGCAATTTTCCGACCGCGCCGCGCCTCGTCACCGAGGGACTGGCGCTGATGAAGGAAATGTTCAAGACCAGCGGCACCACCCCGTCCAAGGCGGTGTTCATGCACAACAACGACACCTTCGGCACCGCCATGGCCGGCGCCGTCGGCAAGCTGTTCCCCACGCTGGAGATGCCGTTTCCCATCGTCGAGACCATTTCCTATGACGGCGCCGCCCGCGACCTTGCCGTCGAGGTCGGCAAGGCCAAGGCCACCGGCGCCGATCTGCTGATCCTGGTCGCCCACGGCGAGGATTCCATCAAGGTCATCCGCGAGATGGTCAAGCAGCGGTTCGAGCCCAAGGCGGTGGTGTCGCCGGGCAGCCCCGGCATGTACGAGGTCCAGTTCTACAAGACGCTGGGGAAATACGCGGATTACTCCCTCACCAACCTGCCGTGGATCAATCCCCACACCAAGATGTCCCAGGCCCTGCTGACCGCGTTCGGCAAGGCCTATCCCGATGCGCTGTTCGAGATGAACGTCGGCTTTACCTTCGAGGCGATCCTAATCGCCGCCGACGCGGCCCGCCGGGCCGGAAGCACTAACCCCAAGGCTTTGCTGGACGTGTTGCCCACCACCAACATCGCCGATCATGTGATGATCGGCGGCCCCATCGTCTTCGATGCCAAAGGCCAGAACACCAATACCCGTTCGGCCACCATCCAGAATTTCGGCGGCAGGCCGAAGGTGGTGTTTCCTGCCGAAGCCGCCGAAGCAAGGGTGGTATTCCCCGCTCCGGGCTGGCAACAGCGGGGCTGATGCGGTAAAAGCACCGGCCGTTCCGGATCCGACACCGGAGCGGCCGTCTTTTTCCTGATCGGCCAGTACTGCGCAGATGTCCATCGACCTTGCCAATCAGATCGTCACCGGCATTTTGACCGGGCTGGTATACAGTCTGATGGCTCTAGGGCTGTCGGTGATTTTCGGAGTGGTGCGGGTGGTCAACTTCGCCCATGGCGAGATGACGGCCCTGGCGATGTACGCTGCTTGGGCGCTTGCCACCTGGCTCGATCTCGATCCGCTGCTGGGGATGCCGCTGATCGCCCTGGTCATGTTCGGCTGCGGCTATCTGCTGCAACGGGGGCTGATCGACAGCTTCATCGCCAAACCTGAACATATGCAATTCATCCTGCTGGTCAGTCTGGCCATCATCATGGTCAACGGTTCGCTGCTGGCCTTCGGTCCCGACGCCCACGGAGTGCAGGTTTCCTATGGCTTCGACACCTACGAGATGGGGCCGCTGCTGGTTGACAAGGTCCGCCTGCTGGCGGCGGCGGCATCGCTGGCCTTCTCTTTGGCGCTGATGGTGTTCTTTCGCCGGAGCAAGACCGGCAAGGCGATCCGCGCCTGCGCCGACAATCTGGTGGGCGCGAGGGTAATCGGCCTCGACGTCAGACGACTTTATGCCGTCACCTTCGGCATCGGCACCGCCTGTGTCGGCGCCGCCGGGGCACTGCTGTCCATGTTGATCGACGTGATGCCCCCGACCGGGCCGGAGCTGACCCTGCTGGCCTTCATCATCGTCATCGTCGGCGGGTTGGGCAGCATGACCGGCGCCCTGTTGGGGGGCGTGCTGATCGGCGTGTCCGAAGTGCTGGCGGGCTATTTCCTGATGCCGTCCATGAAAAGCATGTTCAGCTTCGCCATCTTGATCGTGGTGCTGGTGGCTCGCCCCCAAGGGTTGCTGGGGGGGCGCAAATGAGGCGGCGGATCGCCCTGCTGGCGCTGCTGAGCGCCTTTGTTCTGGCGCCTCTGGCCGCTGGCCCCTACCTGCTGTCGGTGCTGGTGGTGGTGATGTACATGGCCTATCTCGGTCAGGCATGGAACATCATGATGGGATTCGCCGGCCAGCTTTCGCTGGGTCACAGCCTCTACGGCGGCTTGGGCGCCTATGTCACGGCGGCGCTGTTCGTCAACTGGGGCGTGCCGGCCGTGCTGGGGCTGCCGGCGGGTATCGCGGTAGCGGTGGCGGCGGGGGCGGTGGTGGGGGCGCTGGGATTCCGCTTCGGGGTCAAGGGAGTGTACTTCGCCCTGCTGACCATAGCCTTTGCCGAATTCACCCGGGTGCTGTTCGAGCATATTCCGTCGCTGGGCGGCACCGGCGGCTTGTTCCTGCCGGTGGGCAGCCGGGACGGCGTCGATCTGTTGCGGCTGCGCGGCCATCCACTGATGTTCTACTACCTGATCCTGGCCATGGCGGTGGGGGCATTCCTGCTGTGCCGCCGGCTGCTGGCCTGCCGTATCGGCTATCAATGGCTGGCGGTACGCGAGGACCAGGAGGCAGCCCAGGCCCTGGGAATCAATGTGTTCCGCGCAAAACTCGCCGCCGTCATGCTGTCGGCCGGGTTGACGGCGGCCGGCGGCGTGTTCTTCGCCTTTTACTACAACACCCTGTTTCCCACACAGGCCTTCGGCATGGGGCGGTCCATCGACATTATCCTGGCGCCCATCGTCGGTGGACTGGGGACGCTGTTCGGACCGATCCTGGGAGCGTTGATCCTGACGCCGCTGGGCGAGTTGATCACCTGGGGGACCGAGGCTCTGGGATTCAAGGCCGCCGGCCTGAAGCAGCTTTGCTATGGCCTGTCGCTGCTGGCCATCGTCAAGTTCCTGCCCGACGGGGTGTGGCCGTGGCTGCGCCGTCGTATCGGCTTCGACCCGGCGGATGATGAGGAGGAGGGGACTTGACCGCGCCATCCCCTCTGCTTCTGGTCGAGAACCTGGTCAAAAATTTTCGCGGCTTGCGGGCGGTCGATGGCGTGTCGTTCCAAGTCAATGCCGGCGATATCGTCGCGCTGATCGGCCCAAACGGTGCAGGAAAAACAACTGTTTTCAATATGATCGCAGGATCTCTTCAACCTGATGCCGGCCGTATCGAGCTGGCGGGGCGGTCGTTGGCGGGGCTGCGTCCCGATCAGGTCTGCCGCGCCGGAGTGGGCAGAACCTTTCAATTGGTCAAGCCGTTCGGCAACATCTCCGTTGAAGAGAATGTGGTGATCGGCGCCCTGCGCTGGACCGGCGATGTGGCCGAAGCGCGGCGGCTGGCGCGCGAAGTGCTGGACTTGCTGGGGCTGGCCGACAAGCGGCGGTTGCCCGCCCGCAGCCTGACACTGCCCGACCGCAAGTGCCTGGAGGTGGCCCGCGCCCTGGCGACCCGGCCGAAACTGCTGCTGCTCGACGAGGTGATGGCCGGGCTGAGGCCGGCGGAAACCGACCGCATGGTGGCGATTTTCCAGCGCCTCAACCGGGACTCCGGCCTGACCATCGTGTTGATCGAACACGTCATGCGCGCCGTGATGGCGCTGTCGCATCGGGTAGTCGTGATCAACTCCGGTAAGCCTGTGTGCGAAGGCGGTCCGGCCGAGGTGGTCCGCGATCCTCGTGTCCTGGAATGCTATCTGGGCGAGGAGGCTGCCCGATGCTGAGAATCGAGGGGCTCGACCTGTTCTACGGCGACGCCCAGGCGTTGAGCGGCGTATCACTGACGGTGCCGCAAGGTGGCATCACCGCTATTATCGGCGCCAACGGCGCCGGTAAGACTTCACTCATCCGGGCGATCGCCGGGATGGAGCGGCCCCGGCGCGGCACCATCGTCTTTGACGGCCGTGACATCACCGGATGGGATAGTCACCGGATTTGCGATCTCGGCCTGGGACAGGTGGCCGAGGGCCGCCAGATCTTTCCGTCGATGACGGTTGCCGACAACCTGGAACTGGGGGCGATGATCCCGCGTGGCCGCGCCGCCGCCGCCGCCACCTTGAACCGGGTGTGGGAGATTTTCCCCCGTCTGCTTGAACGGCGGGGACAAACGGCCGGTACCCTATCGGGCGGCGAACAGCAGATGCTCGCCATCGGGCGCTGCCTGATGGGACAGCCTCGGCTGATCATGTTCGACGAGCCTTCGCTCGGCCTCAGCCCGGCCATGGTCCAAGAGGTTTTCGCCGTCATTCGCCGCCTTCACGACGAGGGGCTGACCATTGTCCTGGTCGAACAGAACGTTGCCCTGTCGCTCGGGATGGCCGATCACGCCTGCGTGCTGGAAAACGGTCGGGTGGCGATGGAAGGCGGCGGCGGCGAGCTGTTGGGCGACGACCGAGTCCGCGAAGCCTATCTTGGGCTGTAGTCCTTGAATTCATCCCGGCCCAGGGTTGCGGCGATGGCCTCCAACCGCGCCATCACCGCCGGCGCGTCGGGATAGGTTTTGGACAGCACCAGGAAGACATCCTGCCTAGCCAGCACATCATATCGCAAGCCGGCGATGGGATGCGCCGCCGTCACCTCGCCGGCCGGGCCGGCATAGTCGATCAGATAATCGGCCCTGCCGGCTTCAAGCATGGCAAAGGCCGCCTCGTGGCGGATCGCCGAGTTGACCGAAACGTTGTTGCTTGGTTCGGCAAGATAATTCAACAGGCCGCCATAACTATATCCGTGAATGGTGATCACACGTTTGCCGGATAGATTTTCACGGCTGGCAACCGATGGGACGTCGCCACGACGGTATATTCTGATCTCGGCGGTTGCGACCGGGGATCGGCCCACCAGACAGCACCGACGCAGCGCCGTGGCGTCTACCAGCATGGAAAATTCAGCAGTTCCATCCGCCAGGTAGGAAAACAGACGGGCAGCGGGATAGGGCTTGCCGTGCCAGGGAATACCCGCGATGGCGAACAGCCGATCGGCGAAGCGTAGCAGCGGATTGTCCGGTTCGCCCCGGGCGTTGACCCGGGTGGTCCAGACCGACTGATCGGGATAGGCGTACTCGATTTCCCGTGGGGGTGCTGTTTGGGCGCTTGCTCCACCACCCATTGCCGCCACTCCGATCAATGCGGCGGCCACAGCCCCGAGCAGATCACGAATCATGGTAACCCCCGAGTCGATATCGACCAAGACTAGAGAGAAAACTTGATACTGGCGAGTGCATTTGCCTATCCACTTCACCGCGCCTCGCCGACGATGTACCATGCCGCGAGGAGGGTTTGATGAGTCAAACCGACAAGGGTATCCCGTGTGGCGGCCCGGTTGCGGTCGCCGGATCCGAGGCGTTCGGTACGTCCGGGTCGTTCGGCGCCCGTGGTGACCGTCCCGCTGACGGCGCCTCACTTCACCCCTATCTACGCCATGGTATCGGGGTGCGTCTGCTGATGGCGATCATTCTGTTCAGCGGTTTTGTCACTTTGCTGTCTACACTGACGCAACTTTATCTCGACTACCTGACCGAAATGCGACTGATGCGCGATCGTTTCGGTGAAATCGAGACCAGTAGCCTGGCCAGCCTCGGCGGCAGCTTGTGGAGCCTCGATACCGACCAGCTGCGGTTGCAGGCCGAGGGGATCAAGCGTCTGCCCGACATCCAATATGTGGAAATCCGCGAGCTTGGCCGATCCACCGAACGGCGCTTGTTGGTGGCGGTTGGCGAGGCCGGCGTTCAGCCGCTGCTGGCCAACGATTACCATATCATCCACGGCGAAGCCGGCGGCGGCACCAGAAGCATCGGCGTCCTTCACGTCGAAGCGAGCCTTTCCGGCATGTATGGCCGCCTGATCGGCCGGGCCGTGGTCATCCTGGTCAGCCAGGGGGTGAAGACGTTCCTGGTAGCGCTGTTCATCCTCTATATCGTCCATCGACTGGTTACCCGTCATCTCGCCGCCATTGCCGAGCATGTCGGGCGCTACCGGTTCGGCATGGCGGCGCCGCTGGTGCTCGACCGGCCGCCACAGCGGCACGAGGACGAATTGGACCGCGTCGTTGGTGCGTTCAACGCCATGTCGGCGGGGATCGACGGCGCCTATCTCCATCTTTCCGAGGTCAACGCCGAACTTGCCAACGACATTGCCGCCCGCATCAAGGCCGAGGAGGAGGTTCGACGGCTCAACGCCCATCTGGAGCAACGGGTACAGCAGCGCACCGCCGAATTGGAAGCCAGTAACCGGGAACTGGACGCCTTTACCTATTCCGTCTCGCACGACCTGCGGGCGCCGCTCCGACGGATCGAGGGCTTTGGCCAGCTGCTGAATGCCGAGGCGGGAGAGCGGCTCGATGAGCAATGTCGTCATTATCTCGAGCGGATCAGGGCCGGAACCCGCGAGATGGCCGAGATGACGGAAAGCTTTCTCAAGCTTGCCCGGTCAAGTCGCAGTGATCTGATCATGGAACCGGCCAATTTGGCCGATCTGGCGGCCAAGGTAATCACCCGTTTGCGAGAAAGGGAACCCGACCGCATCGTATCGGTCCATATCGCTCCGGCCATGCCGGTTACCGGTGACCGCCGCCTGCTGGATATCGCGCTGGAGAACCTGTTGGGTAACTCCTGGAAGTATACCCGCCCGCGCGAGGCAGCCACCATAGCCTTTGCGCCCGAAGTGGTGGACGGGGTGACGAGGTATGTTATCCGCGACAACGGTGTCGGGTTTGACATGGCTCATGTCAACCGCTTGTTTACGCCCTTCAACCGGTTGCATCGCCCCGGTGAATTCGAGGGCACCGGCATCGGGCTGGCAACGGTTCAACGTATCATCACCCGCCATGGCGGACGGATCTGGGCAGAAGGCACCGTCAATCAGGGGGCGACGTTCAGTTTTACCTTGTGGGAAGGGAGTGCCGACAATGGCAACCTCGAAAATCCTCCTGGTTGAGGACAACCAGGACGATGTGGAGCTGACGCAATATGCGTTCCGCGCCAGTCAGGTCAACAACGAGCTGGACGTGGTTCGCGACGGTGAGGAGGCGCTGGAATACCTGTTCGGGGTTGGACGCCACACCGGCCGGAGGAGTTGCGAACGACCGGCGCTGGTCCTGCTCGATCTGAAGCTGCCCGGCATCGGCGGCCTGGATGTGCTTCGCTCCATGCGAGCGCGCCCCGAAACCCGCCGCATTCCCGTTGTAATCCTGACCACGTCGGACGACCAATCCGACGTGGTCAATGGCTATGATCTCGGCGTCAACAGCTACATACGCAAACCTGTCGCCTTCCATGACTTTTCGTCGTTGGTCGAACAGTTGGGTCTCTACTGGCTGGTCACCAACACGGCGCCTCCGGCATAAGGCGGTACGCCATGGTCAAGCCGCTTGTGGTGTTGCTGATCGAAGACTCGGCCGACGATGCCGAGCTGCTGGAAATGGAACTGGTGCGCGGCGGCTTCCGTCCGACCATCCGCCGGGTAGAAACCGCCGCAGAAATGCGGACGGCCCTGGCATCGGAAGCACCGTGGGATGTGGTACTCAGCGACTATCATCTGCCCAGCTTCGGTGCCGCGGCGGCACTGGCCACCTTGCAGGAAAGCGGCCGCGATCTGCCGTTCCTGATCTTGTCGGGGGTGGTGCGGGCCGAGGAGGCCGTAACTCTGCTCAAGCGTGGCGCCCATGATTTTCTCGACAAGGGCGCCCTGGCGCGGCTGGTTCCGGCCATCGAGCGCGAGATGCGGGAAAGCGGCGAGCGGGCGCACCGCCGCCGGGCCGAGGAGCGGGTGCGGGTTCTGTCGCTGGCGATCGAACAAAGCCCGGTTTCGGTGGTGATCACCGACCGCGACGGTATCATCGGCTACGTCAATCCGAAATTCGAGAAGACCACGGGCTATCTGGCCGACGAAGCGGTGGGGCGCCCCATCGACTTCATCCATCGCCAGGATGCCGGGGCCGAAACCTACCGCGCCATGTGGGCGACCATGGGCGAGGGGCGAGAATGGCGCGGAGAATTCTGCAACCAGCGCCGCGACGGCAGTCTGTTTTGGGAACACGCCACGGTGTCGCCGCTGGAGGATGCCGACGGCAAGATCACCAATTTCGTCGCGGTCAAGGAAGACATAACCGCGCGCCGCAGCTACGAGGAACAACTGCTGCGCCAAGCCAATTACGACGACCTGACCGGCTTGCCCAACCGCCTGTTGATGCTCGACCGTCTCGATCAGGCGATAGCGCTGGCAAATCGCCGGGCCGCGCTGACCGCGCTGCTCTACATCGATCTCGACCGCTTCAAGAACGTCAACGATTCCCTCGGCCATGCCGCCGGCGACCGGTTGCTGGTCGAGGCGTCGGGCCGGCTGGGCGAATGCGTGCGCGATGGCGACACCCTGGCGCGCATGGGGGGCGACGAGTTCGTCATCATCCTTCCCGGGGTCGATGATGGCATCGCGGTCCAAAAGGTCGCCGACCGGGTGATCGATACCTTTGCCCGTCCGTTCGTCATCGCCGATCAGAACCATTTCGTCACCGCCAGCATGGGCATCACCCTGTTTCCCGCCGACGGTACCGACGGCCAGGTATTGCTGCGCAACGGCGAGTTGGCCATGTACAAAGCCAAGGAGCAGGGGCGGGGCCGTAGCCAGTTCTTTACCCGTGAAATAAACGAACGCATGCAAGAACGCCTGCACCTCGAAGGCAATCTTCGTGGCGCGGCGGGGCGTGGCGAACTGATCTTGCATTACCAGCCACTCTACCGCGCCGATGGCGATTCGGTGGTCGGCATGGAGGCGTTGCTACGCTGGCAGCGTCCCGGCATCCCGCTGATGATGCCCGGAGGGTTCATTTCGCTCGCGGAAGAAGTCGGGCTGATCGGCGAAATCGGCGATTGGGTCGTTGCCACCGCCTGCCGCGAAGCCTGCGCGTTACTGGGTCCATCCGCGACCTCGGCGACACGGGTGGCGGTCAACGTCTCGCCGCGTCAGTTGCAAAATCCCGCCTTCGGCGCCTGGGTCGAACGGCAACTGGGCGAATCCGGCCTATCCCCCCAACAACTTGAGCTGGAGATCACGGAAAGCGTACTGGTGGACGGCAGTTCTGAAACCGAAAACAATCTTAGAACGCTATGCCGATTGGGGATTCGGCTATCCATCGACGATTTCGGCACCGGGTATTCGTCGCTAGGCTATCTGCAACGTTATCCCTTCGATACCTTGAAGATCGACAAGTCGTTCGTGGCTGGGGTCATGGTCGATGCCAATGCCGCCCGCTTGGTGGAAACCATCGTCACCATGGCCCACAGCCTCGGCCTGGAAACCGTGGCAGAAGGGGTCGAGACGGCGGAACAACTGGCTTTCATCCAGAACTGCGGCTGCGATGTGGTTCAAGGCTTTCTGCTTGCCAAGCCGATGCCAGTGGCGGATGTCGCCATCACCCTAAAGAAAGGCTGGTCCTGCTATTGAACACTATCGGCCTTTGATGAAATATATTTAGATAACTTGCTATCTTCATTTACTGTGTGGCAGCTAAACCAATTGAACAAGAATGGAATAAGCTCGTGCAGCCGGTCTATACCCTTGTGTATGTCAACAATGTATGAATTCATTTCGTCTAATATTGACTTGTGATTCATTCTATGTGCTGCTATGTCAACGTATTGCGCGTCCTCCATCATATTTTCTTCACTACAAAAATGAAATTCCGTATATAGCTTTAGTTCATTCAAGAGCCTAAGTACGCGCATAACATCAGCATCGCCATGAACTTCTCTATCTATGGCAACTATTATATCAAAGAAACTTCTGTGCTCGGAATCAATGCGGACATTTCCAACCTCAAACCAGTCTTTCCATTCTATATGGATGCGATTATCCCACTTTAGCACTTTGATACCCTCCCTGATACGCCGCGCCCAGCTCAGGGCCTATTCATTTTGCTTATGACTTTGGGGCGGCGTCAAGAATCGGAAAGCCCGTTCGACGGATCGGACGGGCTTCGATTGCCTTGCGGCGCGAATGGATTACTCGGGTAGGGTTCCTGCACTGTACGGCATGATGGCCTTCGTGGGCAGGGGCTACGTCACCAAGGACAAGCCTAGCCGAGAGCCAACTTCGACCATCAGGCTCAGAAGTTCAGACTCCATGAGGTCTGTCGCCAGCGCGACGCCGACGCAAAGTCGCAGAATGTCGTCTGACGTCGCCGTGGCGCTCAGATTGGCAATCACCTGAGCCGCCAGCCGCTTGATGTCTACTCGTGTCACGACGCCTGTTTCCCAGGTCATTTCGTTCCCTCCCGATAGTAGAGGGGGAGATACCCCAAGTTGGGCCCGGCGGCAAGTTACAACGGGGTTATGGCGCGGAAGGGCTCATCGATCCGTAGGAGTGAGAGTCAGGAGACATTCCGTCACCTCCGGGTCTTCGGTACGACCTAAAACGAATCCGTATTTCCTGGCCAAGGCCAGCATGGCCGCGTTGTCGGAAAGAATCTGCGCTTCGATCTCGTGGGTGCTTCGCGTCCGGTGATAGCCGATCATCTTGGCCATCAGGGTGCTGCCCAGCCCGGTTCCCTTCATATCCGAGCGTACCGCGATCGCCAGTTCCGCCCGGCGGTGATCGGGATCGGCGACCGTCCGCACCACACCCAGGGTTTCCCACGATTGTTCGGAAACCCGCCGGCTGGCGATGAAGGCCATTTCCCGGTCATAGTCCACCTGGGTCAGCCGGGCCAACTGGTGATGGCCGAATTTTTGGGCGACACCGAAGAAGCGGTAGCGGAGGTCGGCTTCGTTCATCCGGTTTACCATTTCGGCATGGGCCGGTTCGTCCTCGGGGCGGATGGGCCGCAGCAGCACCGCGGATCCGTCGCGGAGCACCGCGGGTTCCTCCAGTTCGGCCGGATAGGGGAGAATGGAAAAGCGGCGCAGGTCGGACTGATCGATGGCGGCGGTGCGAACGCGGGCATCCACCGCCAGCACGCCGTGCTCGTCGGCGAACAAAGGATTGATGTCACAGGCGATGATCTCGGGGTTATCGGCCAACATGGCCGAGACCTTGACCAAAGCGTCGGCGATGGCGTCCAGATCAGCGGCGGGACGGCCGCCCTGAGCCTCCAGGCGCCGGGATACCCGGGTTTGCGCGATCAGGCGGCGGGCGAGGGGACGGTTCAACGGAGGCAGGGCCAGGGCGTGGTCGCGAACGACCTCCACCGCCCGCCCGCCTTCACCGAAGACCAGGACGGGACCGAACAGGGGGTCGCAGGCAATGCCGATCAACAGCTGGCGGGCATGGGGACGTAACGCCATCCTCTGCACCCCGAAACCGTCAAAGCGAAGTTCCGGTGAAGCGGCAGCCACCCGACGGAAGATCGCTTCGGCGGCGGTCCTTACAGCCTCGGCATTTTCCAGGTTGAGCGCCACGCCCCCCACGTCCCATTTGCGTGGCACGTCGGGCGAGGAATAGGTCAAGGCGACGGGAAAGCCCATGCTGGCGGCGGCTTGCGCCGCCTCCCCCGGCGTGGCGGCCAGAACGCTCTCCACCGTGGCGATACCGTAGATGGACAGCAATTCGCGGGTCTCCGGGTCGGTCAGGAAGCCGTCGGCACGGCCCAGCGCCCGGTCGATGATCGGGCGCGCGGCCCGGCGGGCGGAACGCAATTCGGGGCTGTAGTCGGATGGCGGCGTTTCCAGCAGCATTTCCTGATTGCGGTGATAATCTACCAAATGGCGAAATCCCCGCACCGCATTGCCGATGGTTTCGTAATTGGGCAGGCCCGCCTTGGCGAACAGCGATCGCGTCGAGTTCGACGACGTGCTGCCCAGCCAGCAGGTCAGAAACGCGCCTCCGGCGCGCTGATGGGTGGATATGACGGCTTCGGCGCAGGCATTGCCATCCGACAGCGCCGTGGGAGCATGGATGACCAGCGTCGCGTCCAGATCGGAGGCGTCGGCCAGCAGGTTAAGGGTCGTGCCGTATCGCTCGGGCTGGGCACCGGTTCCCAGATTGATCAGGCGGGCCGGTTTCCTGGCGCCGATCAAGGCCATCTCATCCGCCGCCATCAAGCCGAGATCGGCACCGTTGCACAGCACTCCCAGCCGCTCCCCCTTGATGTGACGGTTTCGCGCCAGGGTCTCGACCGCCGCGAACAACTCGTCCATGTGATCGACCCGAAGCGCGCCGGCCCGCTGGGCAACCGCGTCGAAGACCTCGTCCGGCGCGGCGAGAGCTTCCGACAGGAAGGTCCCGATCGGTCGGTTGTCACCCGCACGGTTGGCCTTGATCAGCACAAGCGGCTTGTTGCGCGCCGCCGCCCGCGCCGCCGGCACGAAATCCCGGCGGTTGGGGATCTCCTCGACATAGAGCAGTATGGCCCTGGCCGTCTGGTCATTGGCTAGGTAGTCGAGGATATCTCCGAAATCCACGTCGCAGCCGCCACCCAGGCCGATGAAATGGGAAAATCCGATGCCACGAGCCTTGGCCCAATCGAGGATGGTCGAGAACATGGCTCCGGACTGAGATACAAAGGCTATCTGACCCGGCAGAACCGAAGTGTGGCCGAGGCTGGCATTCAGCCGGGCGGAAGGAACCATGACCCCCAGGCTATCGGGGCCGAGAACACGCAGCCCGCATGCCTTGGCGGCGGCAAGGATGGCGGCGTGGTCTCGGGAGCCGTCCATCAAAATCGCCACCCGGCAACCGCGTCGGCCCAACTGCTCGATCAGCACCGGGGCGTCGTTTCCCGCCTTGCAGATCACGGCAAGATCGGGAGCGAGGGGTAGCGAGGCGACGTCGGGATAAGCCAAGATCCCAGCCACCGCCTTTTGCCCCGTCACCACCGGCATAACCGGTCCGGTAAAGCGCCCATCCAGCAGATTGTGCATCACCACCTCTCCGACGGAACCGGGGTGGTCCGAAGCACCGATCACCGCGACAGAACCGGGGGACAATAGGTGGGTCAGGTTCGCGATGGACAATGGCTTGCCCTTTCAGGATGAGCGGTGGAGGCGCTAAGATCACAAACTCGGAAGCGAGCATTATCGTGCCGCGAATAATGTAGCAGGGAATTGCTGTCGATCCACATGCCGCCATGTCGGCCGGCCTTGAAGGGGGGGAAGGCGATATCGGTGGCGATCCCTGCGGTCTTCACCGGATTGAATGGCGTACCGCAACGGCCGTACCATCCTCATCTGAACGGGTGCTTACCGTCAGCCCCCCCTCGCCGGGGTAACTCCCACAAGATAAAGGAGGCGACGATGGCGGATTTTCGTCACTACGGCCTCGCCCCATGTAGGCAGCCGTGCCAACGCCACACCGGACTCGAAGCGGCCGAGACCCGATGAGCCGCAAAGACACCGAGGAAAGGGTCCGTCTGCTCCGTTCGTTGGCTTTCCACATCCACAGGAAGGAGCCCGCCGCCGAAGCGCTATCGTCGTGTTTTGAAGCCGAGGGTCGAGGTGGGCGCCATCGTCAATGGCGCCAGGCCTCGGCGGTACTGGATGCCGAGGGTTTCGTGCCGGCGATGATCGCAGCCGGATTGGTGGGAGAAGAGGCCGCGATCATCCTGGAAGTTGTCCAAACCGCAGGGGATCACCGCTTGCTGTCCCGGGCGATCGAAGATCTCGCCAACTA
Organism: uncultured Rhodospirillaceae bacterium; assembly: GCA_903901915.1. Lineage (GTDB taxonomy): Bacteria > Pseudomonadota > Alphaproteobacteria > Rhodospirillales > Magnetospirillaceae > Phaeospirillum. The sequence goes on from CAIUSV010000040.1 coordinate 100,591, forward strand.
TTTTGATCGGGAGGACGATTAGGCGAGCGGACGCGGGATGATGGATGAACCGACTGAAAAGCCGTGTGAATGAAAGCCTCTCATTGATCGGCCTAGACGTTTGATTTTATTGTATTTCCAGATTTGGCGGAAGGGGAGGGATTCGAACCCCCGGACCGTTGCCGGCCTGCGGTTTTCAAGACCGCCGCATTAGACCGCTCTGCCACCCTTCCATGCCCTTCGGCGCGGCTGATATCCGCTTGTTTATCCTACGAAGAACCGGGCCGCAATGGCGCAAAGGCTTGTCCCTCGGTATCGAACAGCCGACGCAGTTCCTGACTGACCCGATCAAGTACCGGCCGCCACTGTCGAGGCTGCCGCTGTCGGAACAGCCGCAGCGAGGGATACCAGGGGCAATCGTCGCGACCGTCCAACCAGCGCCAGTCCGGAGCAAAGGGCAGCAGAGCCCATACCGGCATGCCCATGGCGCCTCCGAGATGAAGGGCAGAAGTATCGGCCGAAATCAGAAGATCCATCTGGGTAAGTGCCCCGGCGGTGGACTCGAAGTCGCCTAATTCGTCGGCGAGATCGATCATGCCGTCCGGCCCCGTCGCGGCCGATTTCAAAGCGGCGGGACCGAACTGAAAAGAATAGAAGTCGATTGCCGAATGCGTCGCCGTCATCCCGGCTATCAGTTCCACCGGCAGCGAACGGTTGCCGTCATCGGCATAGCCGGGGCTGCCGGCCCACACCAATGCCACGCGCGGCCGAAGGCGCGGCCCCAGCCGATCCCGCCACCGGGCCACGGACCCCTCGGTCGGCAGCAAATAGGGGACATCTCCCGGTATCGTCTGAACCGTGGTTCCCATCAGGTAAGGCAGGCTCATCAGCGGCACTTGAAGATCGCAGACGGGCAGGGGGCGATCACGTACCACCACGGTAATACCCTCGATGTTACCGCACAGTCGCCCCAAGGCGGCTTGGACCTCGAACACCACCCGGGCGCCCAAACGGCCGAGCAATGGCAGATAGCGCCCGAACTGGATCGAGTCCCCCAACCCCTGTTCCGCCCACACCAGGATGGTTCTGCCGGCGGGACGGTCTCCGCACCAGCGGGGCAGGTCGCCGTGACGCTCATGGGCGATGCCGGCGGCAAACCGAAATTCATGCTCGCTCCAGCCCACGGCGAAGTCGCCACGCATCAGCGCCACCTGAGCGTGGTTATAGCGAAAATAGGGCGAGGAAGGATCATGGGCGATTGCGGTTCGATAGGCGGCGATTGCCTGGTCCAGACGTCCCTGCATGCGCAGGACGGTGCCGAGGTTGTTATGGGCGCCGGCATGGCCGGGACGGAGGGCGATCGCCGCCCGGTATTGGGCGGCGGCGGCGTCAAGATCACCCCCCCCCTGGCGGACCAGGGCCAAGTTGTAGTGGTAATCGGGATTGGTGGGATCAAGGGCGATGGCGGCGCCATGGGCGGCGGCGGCTTCGTCGATCCGCCCCAATCGTTGCAGCGCCGCGCCCAGATTGGCCTGAGCGGCGGCATAGTCCGGTTTCAGGGTTGCCGCCCGGCGGAAGGCAGTGACGGCACCCTCGGCGTTTCCCTGCTGCTGCAAGGCGATACCGAGCGCGTTGTGCGCCTCGGCATAGTCGGGGGCAACTGCCAAAATGCGGCGGTATGCCGCCTCGGCCTCGCGGAGCGATCCACGGCGATGCAGGGCGATGGCGCTGGCGAGGCTCTGTTCGTTGGACATGATGGGGGCAGAGCTACCATATCCGTCCGACCGCGAACATCCCCGGTGACAGGGCGGCGGCTTGCTGGCATGTATCGGCCATGATGTTCATTCTGTCCAAGCTAGCGGGGATGCTGACCGAGCCGGTGACCCTGTTCTTCCTGGCGGTTTCGGTCGGCTGCGCCCTCGGATATTCCCGCCGCCACGCCGCGTTGGGACGGCGGATCGTGGCCTTGACCTTGACGGCGGCGCTTGTTCCGGCGGTGGTGCCGATCGACCGTTGGACTGCGGTCGCCCTGGAAAACCGTTTCCCGATCCCGCCCTCGCTGCCGGATCACATCGACGGTATCATCGTCCTGGGTGGCGCCGTCGATCCGGTCCTCAGCGCCGCCCGTGGCCAGGTTCAGTTGAACAATGCCGCCACCCGCTTGACGGCCATGATTCCGCTGGCGCGCAGCCACCCCGAGGCCCGGCTGATCTTTACCGGCGGTTCCGGCGCCATGCTGGCGCAGGAGTTTAAGGAGGCCACATACGCCAAGGAATTCTATAAGGAAATCGGCTTTGATCCCGATCGGATCGTCTTCGAGCAGAACTCGCGCAATACCCGCGAGAATGCCACCTTCTCCCGAGACCTCGCCATTCCCCGGCCCGGCGAAACCTGGGTGCTGATCACCTCGGCGTTCCACATGGCCCGCGCGGTAGGATGCTTCCGCGCCATCGGCTGGCCCGTGATCGCCTATCCGGTGGACTTTCATACCACGGGACGCGAGGCGCCGGGCTGGTCCGATCTGCGTTTCAGCCCGGCGACCGGACTAGGCGGCCTCGCAGTGACAATCCACGAGGGGCTGGGGCTGCTCTACTATCGATTGCGGGGCTGGACGGACACCCTGGTGCCGTCGCCGTAATCCATTGCGGCTTGCGCGGAAATTGTGGCACAACAGCACCCTGACCACCATATCTGGGGTAGGGCGCATGGGCTGGACGAGCAGATGTTTGCTGATGGCGGGACTGGCGGCGACGACGCTGATGTTGCCGGGATGCGCCGCCTCCGCCGAGGAACCCCCGGCCGCGACCTCCACCACCGCCGTCTCGTCGCCACCGGTGGTCGACGGCTTTCAGGCTTTTCTCGCCCAGGTCCGAGCGGAGGCGCTGGACAAGGGCATCCGCCCGGGCACCCTGGATGCCGCCCTGGCCAATGTCGGGCATGTCGACCGGGTAATCGAGCTTGACCGCAAGCAGCCGGAATTCACCCTCGGCTTCGCCGATTATCTCGAGCGCATCGTCAGCCCCACCCGGGTCGCCGACGGCCGCAAGAAACTGGCCGAAAACCGCAAGCTGTTGGCCGAAATCGAGACGCGCTACGGCGTCCAGCCCCGTTTCGTCGTGGCTTTGTGGGGAATCGAGACCGGTTTCGGCCGCAACACCGGCGGCATGCCGGTGGTGGCCTCCCTGGCGACCCTGGCCTATGATGGTCGCCGCTCCAAGTATTTTCGCACCGAACTGATGAACGCCCTGACCATCCTCGATCAAGGCCATATCACACCTGCGGCGATGATCGGGTCGTGGGCCGGCGCCATGGGGCAATGCCAGTTCATGCCGTCCACCTTCCTCAAGTTCGCGGTCGATTGGGATGGCGACGGTCGGCGCGACATTTGGACCAACCGGGGCGATGCCCTGGCCTCGGCCGCCAACTATCTCGCCGGTGAGGGCTGGAAAGGCGACCAGACCTGGGGGCGGGCGGTACGGTTGCCCAAGGGATTCGACGCCAAACTGATCGGCCTGGATACCAGGAAGAGCGTCGCCGAATGGAGCCGCCTCGGGGTCAAGGGCGGCGATGGCAAGCCGTTGCCCAAGCGCGACCTCCAGGCGTCGGTGATCCAGGCCGAGGCGGGCAAGGGGCCGACGTTCCTCGTCTACGATAATTTCCGCACCATCATGAAGTGGAACCGATCCACCTTTTTCGCCCTGGCCGCAGGTCATCTTGCGGACCGCATCGGGGGCAAGTAGACTACAACACTTTGGTGATAAGCGCCCGGAGGCGACTAGATGGTGGGGAAGGCTTGGCGAGGCTCGGGGGTGGCCGTGCTGTTGTTGTCCAGCACGGTGCTGGGCGGCTGCGCCGAACTCAACCTGTTCGGGCATGTGACCAAATCGGCCATATCGGGTGACCAGCCGCCGCCGCCGTCATCGTCGGCGTCATCCAATTACAAGGTTGGGAAGGCCTATCAGGTGGCGGGGGTCTGGTACTATCCCCAAGAGGACTTCAATTACGACGAAACCGGTATCGCGTCGTGGTACGGCCCCGATTTTCACGCCAAGCTGACTGCCAACGGCGAGGTGTTCGACCAGAACGCCGTGACCGCCGCCCACAAGACGCTTCAGATGCCGAGCGTCGCCCGGGTGACCAACCTGGAGAACGGCCGCTCGATCATCGTGCGCATCAATGATCGCGGTCCGTTCGTCAACGGCCGCATCCTTGATCTGTCGCGTCGCTCGGCCCAGTTGCTGGGGATGGAAGGCAAGGGAACCGCCAAGGTGCGGGTACAGGTGCTGAACGAAGAGAGCCGGGTTCTGGCTGGTAAACTCAAGCCCGACGTTGCCGGCAACGAGCCCAAGGTGGCCTCGGCTGCGCCGCGTGGCGCGGTCACGGCGGAAAGCCTGCCGCCACCGCCCGGTGCCAAGAGCAAGGGCGCCGACACGGTTGTGGTGGCGTCGTCGGCGGCGCCAACCCAGCGAGGCTTGAGCGTCGATGCGGTCGATCGCGAATTGGCGGCGCAGGAGGTGAGGACCGTTCCGGTTCATGCCACCAATATTTACGTTCAGGCTGGCTCGTTCAGCCGCCACGACAACGCCCTGCGCCTTTCGGCGCGGTTGTCGCCGGTGGGCAAGACCCAGATCCAACAGGTTACGGTGCAGGGCAAGACGGTTTTCCGCGTCCGCCTGGGGCCGCTGGGCAGCGTCGAGGATGCCGATCGTATGCTTGACGCCGTCGTCGCCACCGGGCAGCAGGACGCCCGGGTGGTGGTGGACTGAAATCCGATTTTCAACAGGTAGGTCGAAGATGCTCCAAACTTCCCGTCGGTCGCTGGTCGCGGTCGTGATCGCCATCGGCCTGTGCCACCCCGCCGCGGCACAGTCGATCGAGACCGCCGCCAAGCAAGCCATCATCACCGATTTCGCCAGCGGCGCCGTGCTGATGGAGAAGAACGCCGACGAGTTGATGGTGCCGTCATCCATGAGCAAGCTGATGACCGTTTACATGGTCTTCGACAAGCTCAAGACCGGTGCCTGGAAGCCCTCCGATCGCCTGCCGGTAAGCGAAACCGCCTGGAAGAAGCACTACAAGTCGGAAGGCTCGTTGATGTTTCTGCCGGTGAATTCCACCGCTACCGTCGATGAATTGCTGAAAGGCGTGGTGATCCAGTCGGGCAACGACGCCTGTTCGGTGCTGGCCGAAGCCTATTCCGGCAGTGAGGAGGCCTTTGCCGAGGAGGAAACCCGCCGCGCCCGCCAGATCGGCCTGACCCGCAGCACCTTCAAGAATGCCAGCGGCTGGCCCGAGCCCGGCCACATGATGACCGCACGCGATCTGTCGGTGCTGGCGCGCCATCTGATCGCCGACTTTCCCGACTACTATCCGCTGTTCAGCCAGATGGAATTCGTCTTCAACGGAATCAAGCAGGGCAACCGCAACCCGCTGCTCTACGGCACTCCCGGTTCCGATGGCCTCAAGACCGGTCATACCGAGGCCGCCGGCTATGGCCTGACCGCCTCGGTCAAGCGCGGCGACCGTCGCATCATCATGGTGCTGAATGGCATGAGCAGCATGCGCGAAAGGGCGGAAGAGTCGCAACGTCTGACCGAATGGGCGTTCCGCGAGTGGGAAACCTATCCGCTGTTCAAGGCCGGCGACGTCGTCGTGCCCGACGCCGAGGTCTGGCTGGGGGTCGAGCAGACGGTGCCGCTGGCGGCCTCGGGCAAGCTGGAGGTGACGTTGCCCCGCCGCCTGCGCTCGGAAATGAAGGTCTCCACCGTCTATACTGGGCCGGTGCCGGCGCCGATCAAGGCGGGGATGGAGGTCGGCAAGATCGTCGTCACCGCGCCGGGCATGGCCCCGGTGGAAATGCCGCTGGTCGCCACCGCCGACGTCGAGAAGCTGGGGTTCATCGGGCGCATGGCGGCGGCGTTCCAGCGTATCGTCTGGGGTCAGAAGAAGTAGGGAGCATGGTCACGGCACCGGCACGGGGACGGTTCATCACCTTCGAGGGCGGCGAGGGCGTAGGGAAATCGACCCAGCTTGGCCTGCTGGCCGATGCCTTGCGCACCGAGGGCCTGACGGTGGTGACCACCCGCGAGCCGGGCGGCTCGCCCGGCGCCGAGGCCATTCGCGCCTTGCTGGTGTCCGGCGATGTCGATCGCTGGGACGGCATCACCGAGGCATTGCTTCACTTTGCCGCCCGACGCGACCATCTGGTCAAGACCGTGTGGCCGGCACTGGAAAGAGGTGCCTGGGTGATCTGCGACCGCTTCGCCGACTCCACCCTGGCCTATCAGGGCTTCGGCCACGGCCTCGACCCCGACGTCATCGCCAGTCTTTATCGCGTTGCCGTAGGTCGTTTCGCCCCCGATCTGACCCTGGTGCTTGACCTGCCGGTGGAAAAGGGGCTGGAGCGGGCAGGGGGAAGGGGCGGAGTCGAGGATCGTTACGAGCGTATGGGGCTAGGTTTCCACCAGCGCCTGCGTCAGGGATTCCTGGGCATCGCCGCCAGTAACCCCATGCGTTGCGCGGTTATCGACGCCACCCGCGCGCCGGCCGAGGTCCATGGCGATGTGCTGGCGACGGTAAAGGCGCGGTTGCCGTTGCCGTCATGAGCGAGGATATACACCCCAGGAACAATCCCGACCTGTTCGGCCATGGCGCGGCGGAGAGGTCGTTGTTGGACGCCTGGAATTCCGGACGGCTGGCCCATGCCTGGCTGATCTGCGGCCCCAAGGGCATCGGCAAGGCGACACTGGCCTATCGCTTTGCCCGCTTTGTCCTGGCCGGGGGCGGTGAAGGCGGCGGCTTGTTCGGCGGTCAGCCCGACAGCCTGGAGATCCGTCCCGACCATCCGGTGTTCCGGCGCATTGGCGCCCAGGGCCATGCCGACCTCGAAGCGGTCGAACGTCGATGGGCCGACGACAAGAAGGCCAAGCTGAAAACCGAAATCGTGGTCGATGACGTGCGTGGCGTCGGCGGCTTTCTGTCCTTGACCCCGGCCGAGGGTGGCTGGCGGGTGGTCATCATCGATTCCGCCGACGAAATGAACCGCAATGCCGCCAACGCCGTACTCAAGGTCCTGGAAGAACCGCCGCGCAAGGCACTGCTGTTGCTGGTGTCGCATTCGCCCGGCCGTCTGCTGCCCACCATCCGCTCGCGCTGCCGCCGGCTGGTCCTGCAACCGCTGGCCGAGGCTACCGTGGCTGATCTGCTGACCCGCCATCGTCCCGGTCTTGCCGCCGCCGACCTTGCCGCCCTGGCACGGCTGGCCGAAGGCAGCATCGGTAAGGCCTTGGCCCTGGCGGACGAGGGCGGGCTTGACCTTTACCGCGATCTGGTCGGGTTGTTGCAGGGGCTGCCCCGTCTCGACGTGCCCGCCCTGCATGCCTTTGGCGACCGTGTGGCGCGGCCGGAGAACGAAGCTGCGTTCCGCACTGTCGCCGAATTGATGGCATGGTGGCTGGCCCGGCTGGTGCGGGCAGGAGGGACCGGGGGCGGGGCTATAGCCGAGGTGGTGGCGGGCGAGGGCGCCCTGATGGCGCAGCTGCTGACGGCGGCCAGTCTTGAACATTGGTTGGAGGTGTGGGAAAAGATCACCACCTTGTTCGCCCGCACAGAAGCGGTTCACCTTGATCGCAAACAGGCGGTGCTGAGCGCGTTCCTCTCGGTCGAGCGGCTGGTCCGACCTTAAAGCAAGCCATACGGGAGAGCACCGATGACCGGGGCCGCGACCTTCTACGTCACCACGCCGATCTATTACGTCAACGACAAGCCCCATATCGGCCATGCCTACACGACGCTGGCCTGCGATGTGATCGCCCGGTTCAAGCGCCTCGACGGGTTCGACGTCAAGTTTCTCACCGGTACTGACGAGCACGGCCAGAAGGTGGAAAAGTCGGCCGAGGCCGCCGGTCTGGCGCCGCTGGAACTGGCCAACCGGAATTCCGCCAATTTCCGCGAGCTGGCCGGCATCCTGGGCTGTTCCAACGACGATTTCATCCGCACCACCGAGGATCGTCATCGCATCGCCTGCCAGGCGCTGTGGAACGAACTGGTCAAGCGCGGAGAAATCTATCTCGGCGCCTACGAGGGCTGGTACTCGGTTCGCGACGAGGCGTTCTATGGCGAAGACGAACTGATCGCCGGTACCGGCGGTACCAAGCTGGCGCCCACCGGCGCCCCGGTGGAATGGGTCAAGGAGCCCAGTTACTTCTTCCGCCTGTCGGCGTGGCAGGACCGCCTGCTTAAGTGGTACGAGGAGCAGCCCGATTGCGTCGGACCGGCTTCACGCCGCAACGAGGTGATGAGTTTCGTCAAGGGTGGGTTGCAGGACCTGTCGGTATCGCGCACCAGCTTCAAGTGGGGCATTCCGGTGCCCGGCGATGACGCCCATATCATGTATGTCTGGCTGGATGCGCTGACCAACTACATCACCGCCGTCGGTTATCCCGACACCAGCGGAGGTTATGCCCGCTACTGGCCCAACGTGCTGCATATGGTGGGCAAGGACATCGTCCGCTTTCACGCCGTCTATTGGCCGGCGTTCCTGATGGCCGCCGGCCTTGCCCCGCCCAGACGGGTATTCGCCCACGGTTGGTGGACCAACGAGGGGCAGAAGATTTCCAAGTCCGTCGGCAACGTCATCGATCCGCTGACCCTGATCGAGACCTATGGCCTTGATCAGGTGCGCTACTTCATGCTGCGCGAGGTTCCGTTCGGCAACGACGGCGATTTCAGCCACCGCGCCATGGTCAACCGCATGAACGGCGAACTGGCCAATGATTACGGCAATCTTGCCCAGCGGGTATTGTCGATGATCGCCAAGAACTGTGGCGGCACGGTGCCTTCGCCCGGCCCGATCAGTGACGACGACCGCGAATTGCTCGATGCCGGCTACGGCCTGCTTGGCCGCCTGCGCGAGGCCATCGACCGCCAGCTCTATCATGAGGCGCTGGAGGCGATCTGGGTGGTGGTGCGGGCCGGCAACGGCTATGTCGATCGTCAGGCGCCGTGGGGACTGAAGAAAACCGATCCCGCCCGCATGGCGACGGTGCTGTGGGTCCTGGCCGAAACCATCCGTCTGCTGGCCTTGGCGACTCAGCCGTTTATGCCCACATCCTCGGGCAGGATGCTGGATCAACTGGCGGTGTCCGCCGACAGGCGGCACTACGGCTGTTTCGATTCCGTTAACGCCCTGAAGGCCGGCACACCTTTGCCGGCGCCCCAGGGCGTGTTTCCGCGTTTTGTCGAAGATGCCGCCGCAGGCTGACATGCTGGTCGATAGCCACTGCCATCTCGATTTTCCCGATTTCGCCAACGACATCGACGGTGTGGTAAACCGGGCGTCCTCGGCCGGGGTCGGGCTGCTGCTGACCATCGGCACCCATATCACCCGCCATGGTCAGGTGCTGGCGGTGGCGGAACGGTTCGCCAATGTCTACTGCACCGTCGGCGTCCATCCGCACGAGGCTGGAACCGACCCGGCGGCGGATGTGGAAACGCTGCTGCGCCTCGCCGACCACCCCAAGGTGGCGGGATTCGGTGAGACCGGGTTGGACTATTTCTACGACAAGAGTCCACGCGACCGTCAGCGGGAGTCTTTTCGCGTTCACATCCAGGCCGCCCGAATCGCCGGCCTGCCGGTGGTGGTCCACACGCGCGACGCCGACGAGGATACCTTGGCGATTCTGGAGGACGAGATGGGGAAGGGGGCCTTCACCGGTCTCGTCCACTGCTTCAGCTCCGGTCGACAATTTGCTGAAAAAGCTATTGAACTAGGATTGTACATTTCAGCTTCCGGTATCATGACCTTCAAAACCGCCGATGACTTGCGCGCAACCTTTGCCGGGGTTCCGCTTGATCGGCTTCTGGTGGAAACCGACGCGCCCTATCTGGCGCCGGTGCCGTTTCGCGGCAAGCGCAACGAACCCGCCTTTGTCGCTCATACCGCAGCTCGGTTGGCGGCGGTAAAGGGCGTGACGGCGGCCGAGGTGGAGCGGACAACCACCGCCAATTTCCTCCGTCTGTTCGGCCGGGTGGTGGTATGAAGATCACCATCCTCGGCTGCGGTGGTGCCGCCGGGGTTCCCGGTGTTTCCACTGGCTGGGGCGCATGTGACCCCACCAATCCCAAAAACCGCCGCCGACGTGCCGCCATCACGGTGGAGCACGGCGGCAGTCGGGTTCTGGTCGATACGCCGCCCGACCTGCGCGACCAAATGCTGGACGCCGGTCTACGCGAGGTGGACGCCGTCATCTACACCCACGATCACGCCGACCATCTGCACGGCATCGACGATCTGCGCGAAATCAACCGGGTAACGCGGCGATGGCTGCCGGTTTGGGGGGCGGAATCGGTTTTGGCCACCGCCGCCGATCGTTTTCCCTATGCCTTCGAGCCGATGGAGGAATTGGGAGAGTTCATTTACCGGCCGCTGTTGGAACCCCACAAGATTACCGGGCCGTTCAGCGTCGGCGACGTCAATGTGGTGCCGTTCGACCAGGACCATGGCTATAGCCATACCCTGGGCCTGCGGTTCGGGCCGGTTGCCTACAGCACCGATGTCGTGGAAATTCCCGAAGACTCGTTTGCCGTGCTTGAGGGCGTTGAAGTCTGGATCATCGGCTGTCTGGTCGATTTTCCCCATGCCACCCATGCCCATGTCGCCAAGGCGCTTGAATGGATCGAACGGGTCAAACCGCGTCGGGCCGTGTTGACCCATATGGGCAGCCGGCTGGATTACGAATTTTTGCGGCGGCGGCTTCCATCCCATGTGGAACCTGCCTATGACGGCATGGTTCTCGACCTCGGCTGACCGGACACATTAATCGCCATAATATACATTATGCGACATACGGGCAGTTCTATGACAGCTGCCTTCCCCGTTCCCTCCTAACGAAAAGCGGCCCCAAGCTGCTTCAGGTTTAAACAGAAGCAGCCTGGGGGCCTGGACGTATATATTTAAAAGGGCTCAGACGCCGCCGCGTGGGCTCGCGTCTTGCGTCTCCACAAAACCTAGTCCCTGACGGCGTTGGAGGCCAGGACCCGTTCCAACTCGGCCATGCCCGCCGGCAGATCGACGGTGCCGCCGACGGCGCGCATGGCGGATCCCAGCGAGTGCAAGGTGCGGAACAGGTTATGGGTGCGGCTCTGTTCGCCCATCTGGCCGATACGCAGAATGTTGAGGCCGAAGGCGCCGGAAATTTCGACCTTGTGGAGTTCGGACATGACGTGCCGCACCCCATCGGCGGAAACGCCATCGGGCACGGTGATACCCACCACCGAATTGAGTCGGCATTCGGCCGGAATCAGCAATTCCAGCCCCATGGCCTCGATACCACCCTGAAGGGCGGCGGAACAGATGGCATGGCGGCGGAAGCGCGCCGGCAAGGTCTCATCGCACACAAGACGCAACGCTTCGTGCAAGGCCAGGACACCGGACACCGGGGCGGTGTAGTGATAGGCCTTCTTGTTCCAGAACTGGTCGGCCAACCGCGCGTCGAGGCACCAATGCGCCATGGGGGCATTGCGCCTTTCGATCCGGTCCCAGGCATCATTGGAAAATGCGATCAGCGAGACACCGGGAATCGACGACAGGCCCTTCTGGCCGCCGGTGATTACGGCATCGACCGCCCACTCCTCCATCTCCATGGGCATGGTCGACAAGGTGCAGACCGCATCGACCACGTTGAGACAGTCGTAGGACTTGGCGATGCGGCAGATCTCCACCAGATCACGGTTCCACACCGTGTTGGAGGTCTCGCCCTGAACCACGGTCACCACCTTGAACCCGCCGCCCTTCAATATCGCCTCGACCACCTCGGGGCGGGCCGACTCCTTGTCGGGGACGTCAAGCCGCACCACCTCGCCGCCCACCCTGACGGCCATTTCGGCCAGACGGCGGCTGAACAGGCCGTTGCAGATGGACAGGACCTTGGTGCCGGGCTCCACCAGATTGCAGATGGCCATTTCCATCGCCGCCGACGCCGGACCCGACACGCCCATGACGTGGGCCGACGAGGTCTGAAACACATAACGAGCCATGGTCTTGACCTGATCGACCACCCGATTCATGGTCTCGCCCAGGTGATTGATCACCAACGAATTGGCATAGGCCACCTTGTGCGGAATGGGCACCGGGCCGGCACCCATCATCAACAAGGGTTCGTCGGGAAGGATGTTGTCGAGCGGAATGACGCTCGGGGGTGCTGGGTATTTCATGATGCCTTAAAGTCCAACCTCTCGATGTCAGGCGCAAGCCAATTCAGCCAACTTGCCGACCACATTGCGCAGACCGGCTACCCGCTGGCGGGGATCGTCCCAGGCCCGAAGGAAAACCAGCTTGTGATCGGGCCGGATCTTACAACTGCCGCCGGCACGGCTGATGAACTGGACCAGACCGGCCGGGTTGGCGAAGACGTTGCCGCGAAGCGTCACCACCGCACCCTTGGGGCCGGAATCGACCTTTTCGATACCAGCCTGCTTGCAGAGTGCTTTGATCGCAACCACTTCCAGCAAGTTCTCCACCTCGGGCGGTAGCTTGCCGAACCGGTCGATCATTTCGGCGGCCAGGGCGTCGATCTCGTCGCGGGCGTTCAGGCCGGCGATGCGCCGGTAAAGCGACAGGCGGACCGACAGGTCGGCGACATAGCTTTCGGGGATCAGCACCGGGGTACCGATGGCGATCTGGGGCGACCATTCCTCAACCGCCTCGGTATCGGCGCCGCCCCTGGCGGCGGCAACCGCCTCTTCCAGCAATTGCTGATACAACTCGATGCCGACCTCCCGGATATGGCCCGACTGCTCCTCGCCCAGCAGGTTACCGGCGCCACGGATGTCGAGATCGTGGCTGGCGAGCTGGAAACCGGCGCCAAGCGAATCCAACGCCTGCATGACCTGAAGGCGTTTCTCCGCCGCCTTGGACAGCATCTTGTCGCTGGGCAAGGTGAAATAGGCATAGCCGCGGGTCTTGCCCCGCCCCACCCTGCCCCGCAACTGATAGAGCTGCCCCAGCCCGAACATGTCGGCGCGATGGATGATCAGGGTATTGACGTTGGGCATGTCGAGACCGGACTCGACGATATTGGTGGACAGCAGCACATCGTACTGTTTGTCGCCGAAGGCCACCATCACCTCTTCCAAATCGGCGGGCGACAGTCGGCCGTGGGCGACGGCGGTCTTGACCTCGGGCACCAGCTTGGCGAGGCGTTCCGCGACCTTGTCGATGTCGGCGAGGCGCGGGCAGACGTAGAACACCTGCCCACCGCGAAAGCGTTCGCGCATGATGGCCTCGCGCAGAACCACCGGGTCATAGGGCAACACGAAGGTCCGCACCGCCAGACGGTCGACCGGCGGGGTGGCGATGACGCTCATTTCCTTGACCCCCGACAGCGCCAGTTGCAGCGTGCGCGGAATCGGCGTGGCGGTGAGGGTCAGGACGTGGACGTCGGCCTTGATCTGTTTCAGCCGCTCCTTGTGAGCGACGCCGAAATGCTGTTCCTCGTCGATAATCAACAGGCCCAGGCGTTTGAAGCCGATGGTCTTGGCCAGCAAGGCATGGGTGCCGACGACGATGTCGATGGAACCATCACTGATGCCGGCCTTGACTTCGTTGGCGTGCTTGGCGGTCACCAGCCGCGACAGTTGCTCGACCCGCACCGGCAACCCCACGAAGCGATCCCGGAGGGTCCGGAAGTGCTGGCGGGCCAGCAGGGTGGTCGGCACCACCACCGCCACCTGCAACCCTTGCATGGCGGCGACGAAGGCGGCGCGCAACGCCACCTCGGTTTTGCCGAAGCCGACATCGCCGCAGATCAGCCGGTCCATGGGCTTGCCGCTGGCGAGATCAGCAACGGTATCCTCGATGGCGCGCAACTGGTCATCGGTTTCCGCCCAGGGGAAGCGGGCGCAGAACTCATCGTAGAGGCCCTCGGCCGGAACCAGCGTTTCGCCTTGCCGAAGCTGACGCTCGGCCGCCACGGCAATGAGCTGGTCGGCGATGTCACGAATGCGCTTCTTCAGCTTGGCCTTGCGCGCCTGCCAAGCGGTTCCACCAAGTCGGTCGAGCGATACCCCGGCTTGGTCCGAGCCGAAGCGGGTCAGCACGTCGATGTTTTCCACCGGCACGAACAGCTTGTCGCCGCCGTCGTATACCACCCTCAGGCAGTCGTGGGGCGCCCCGGCCACCTCCAAGGCCACCAGACCGTCGTAGCGGCCGATGCCGTGCTCGACATGCACGACCAAGTCACCTTCGGCCAGGGCGGAGGCCTCGGCCAGGAACTGCGCGCCCTTGCGTTTCTTGCGTGCCGGTCGCGCCAGCCGGTCGCCCAGAATGTCCTGCTCAGTGATCAGCGCCAGACCGGGCGCGGCGAATCCGTGGTCGAGGCCCAGAACCACCACCGCCACCTTACCGGCGGCCAGATCCCGCGCCTCGGCCCAACTATCAACGGTCTCGACCCCCTTGATCCCGTGGTCGCGCAGCACGCCGGCCAGCCGGTCGCGAGAGCCGGTGGTCCATGCGGCGATCACCACTCGCCGTCCGGATTTCATTTCGCCTTCGACATGGTCGCGGACGCAATCATAGACGTTGACCCCTGGCCGGGCCCGCATGTCGGCGAAGTCGCGGCCAAGCCGCCCGCCGACGTCAACCGTTTGGCTGACACCTTCGACGTGGTCGAACGGCGAGAGTATCAGTACCGGCCGTACCGCCAGCAGGCGGTCCCACTCGTCGCGCTCCAGATATAGCAATGGCGGTGGCAGCGGATGATAGACCATGCCCGATTCGGCCAGTCCCGACGCCCCCATCGCGGCGCGGGCATCGTAATATTCCAGAACCAACGCATGTCGGGCGGTCAGTGCCTCGTCCACCTGGGAGTCAAGAACCACCGCCGCCTCGGGCAGGTAGGCGAACAAGGTATCGAGGCCATCATGGAACAACGGCAGCCAATGCTCCATGCCGTTGAACTTGACGCCTTCGGAAATGCTTTCATAAAGCGGGTCCACCCCTTGGACGACCCCGAAGGCTTCGCGGTAGCCGACGCGGAAACGGCCGATGGCGGCCTCGTCAAGCGCGACCTCGCTGACCGGACGGCAGACGAATCCATCCACCTTGCCGGTGGTGCGCTGACTCATGGCGTCGAACGAACGTACCGCCTCGATCTCGTCACCGAAGAAGTCCAGCCGCATCGGCTCGGCCATACCCGGCGGAAACAGATCGACAATGCCGCCGCGCACGGCGTATTCGCCCGGTTCCATTACGGTATCGGCACGAAGGTAACCGTTTCGCTCCAGGAACGACACCAGCGTCGCGATGGAAAGCCGGCTGCCGGTCTTGGCGGTCAGCGTCGCCCTTGCCAGGGCCTCTCGTGGCGGAACGCGCTGCGCCAGGGCGGAAACGGTGGTCAGAACCAGCCGGCCGCCGTCACTTCCGTCGGCCAGCCGCGCCAGGGTATCGATGCGGCGCGCCACCACGTCAACATTGGGCGATACCCGATCGTAGGGCACGCAATCCCAGGCGGGGAACTCCAGCACGGTCAGACCGGGGGCGAAAAACGCCAGGGCCTCTGCCATGGCCGCCATGCGGCCCTCGTCGCGAGCGACGAACAGAACGTCGCCGGCCAAGCCGGCCAACACCAGGGCGGAAAAGCCCTCGGGCGCCCCCGCCACGGTGAACCGTCCGGGTTGAGACAGCAATTTTCCTATATTTTTCAAGTGCGTGCGGCTTCGCTTTGAACAAATGCCTTGATCATGTCCATGACGTCGTGATCAAGCCCGGCCGGAGCCGGCCGCTTGCCGGTCACCCAGTCGTAGAGGTCGCTGTCGTTCTCGGCGATCAGGGTTTCGAACCGCTCGACCTGCTCCGGCGTCAGTCGGGGCAAGTATTTCTCGGCGAAATCGCCGAACAGGATATCGTTTTCGTTCGAGCCCATATGGTGGGCCCGGAACATCACTCGCTTCAGTCGGGCGTCTTGCATCGGTTGGGCATTGCGTCGGTTTCAGGGGGCACTAGGATATAGCCCCTCCGTTCCCTCGTGTCAGCCATCCATGCGCCCAGATCTCCTCAATCCGCTTTTCGCGCCGGTGACCTCGCTGCCGGGGGTGGGACCGCGACTGCAACCGCTGTACGGGAAATTGGCCGGCGGCAAGGTCGTCGACCTGCTGTGGCATCTGCCGTCCGGGGTGATCGACCGCCGTTTTGCCCCCACCGTCGCCGAGGCTCCCGACGGCAAGGTGGCGACCCTGGTGCTGCGAGTAGAGGCCCACTTCCCCTCCTCGTCCCCGAAGCGCCCGTATCGGGTGCGGATGGCCGACGACACCGGTTTCCTTCATCTGGTGTTCTTCCATGGCCGCGAGGATTGGCTGCGCCAGCAACTGCCGGAGGGCGAGTGGCGGGTGGTCAGCGGTACGGTCGAGCATTTCAACAACGAGATCCAGATCACCCACCCCGACCACATCGCCCCGGTCGAGCGCAAGGCCGAGGTGATGGTGGTCGAGCCGGTCTATCCGTTGACCGCCGGTCTGACCGGCCGGATGGTAGGCAAGACCATCAAGGCGGCGCTGGCCCGGACCCCCGAACTGGTGGAATGGCAGGACGCGGCGTGGCTGGCGCGGCAGGGCTGGCCGTCGTGGCGGCGGGCGCTCGACGCCGCCCATCACCCCGACGACGACGGCGAAAGCCAGGCGCGGCGCCGGCTGGCCTTCGACGAACTGCTGGCCAACCAGTTGGCGCTGGCCCTGGTAAGGATGCGGATGCGGGCGCTGAAGGGGCGCCCACTGACCGGCGATGGCCGGTTGCGCCTCGCAGTCATGGCCGCCCTGCCCTTCAGCCTGACCGGGGCGCAGACCCGGTCTCTTGCTGAAATCGACGCCGACATGGCGGCGCCATTGCGCATGCTGCGGCTGTTACAGGGAGATGTTGGCAGCGGCAAGACCGTGGTGGCTCTGCTGGCCATGCTCACCGCCGTCGAGGCCGGCGCCCAGGCGGCGATGATGGCCCCGACCGAGATCCTGGCCCGCCAGCATTTCGCCACCATCGCCCCGCTGGCCGATGCCGCCGGGCTGCGGCTTGCCCTGCTTACCGGCCGCGACAAGGGCAAGGCGCGCGACAAGGTGCTTGCCGCCCTGTCGGCGGGTGACATCGACATCCTGATCGGCACCCACGCCCTGTTCCAGGAGGACGTCGCCTTTCGCGACCTCGCCCTGGCCGTGATCGACGAACAACACCGCTTCGGTGTCCATCAGCGCCTCGAACTGGCGGCTAAGGGCGTGGCGGTGGATATGCTGGTGATGACCGCGACTCCCATTCCCCGCACCCTGCTGCTCACTGCCTACGGCGATATGGATGCATCTCGCCTCGACGAGAAGCCGCCGGGTCGTAAACCGGTTGACACTAGGGTCATTTCGCTCGACCGCCTCGACGAAATGGCGGCGGCGGTAGGGCGTGCCGTTGCCAGTGGGGCGCGGGTCTACTGGGTCTGCCCGCTGGTCGAGGAATCCGAGACCTCGGACCTCGCCGCCGCCGAGGAACGCCATCGCCACCTGAGCCAGATGTTCGGCGATCGGATCGGTCTGGTACATGGCCGTATGAAAGGCCCGGCCAAGGACAAGGTGATGGAACGCTTCGCCGCCGGCGAGTTGGATATCCTGGTCGCCACCACGGTGATCGAGGTCGGCGTCGATGTACCGGCGGCGACGGTGATGGTGATCGAACACGCCGAGCGTTTCGGCCTCGCCCAATTGCATCAGCTGCGCGGGCGGGTCGGACGCGGCGACAAGGACTCCCGCTGCCTGCTGCTTTACGGCCAGCCGCTGGGCGAGGTCGCCAAGGCCCGGCTGGAGATCATGCGCGCCACCGAGGACGGTTTTCGCATCGCCGAAGAGGATTTACGCCTGCGCGGCGGCGGCGAGATGCTCGGCACCCGCCAGAGCGGCCTGCCGGAATTCCGCATGGCCGACCTTGCCCGCGACGGTGACCTACTGGCGGTCGCCCGTGATGATTCCCGCCTAGTCCTCGATCGCGACCCGGAACTGAACAGCCCGCGCGGCAAGGCGTTGCGGGTGTTGCTCTATCTGTTCGAGCGTGATGCCGCGGTCAGAACGTTGCGGTCGGGGTAGCCAGCGGCGCGGTCACGCGGATTTCACACTACTCAGGAACTTGCCCACCACGTCACGCAGGTCGGTCGCCTCTTTCGCCAGCGACCGGGCCGAGGACAGCACATGCCCGGCGGTGGTTCCGGTTTCCGCCGCGGCCTGAGTGACGCCGCCGATGTTGGCCGAAACCTGTTGCGTGCCGGCGGCGGCCTGCTCAATGTTGCGGGCGATTTCGGCGGTTGCGGCAGACTGTTCCTCGACAGCAGAGGCGATAGCCGAGGCGATCTGGTCGATTTCGGCGATGCGACCGACGATGCCGGCGATGGCGTCGACCGCCTCGCGCGTCGCGGCCTGCACGGCGCCGATCTGGGCGCTGATTTCGTCGGTGGCCCGGCCGGTCTGACTGGCGAGGTTCTTGACTTCGCCAGCAACCACGGCGAAGCCTTTGCCCGCATCACCGGCACGCGCCGCCTCGATGGTGGCGTTCAGCGCCAGCAGGTTGGTCTGGCTGGCGATGTCGTTGATGAGATTCACCACCTCGCCGATCTTGGCCGAACTTTCGGCCAACCCCCTGACGGTTTCGTTGGTTCGGGTCGCCTCCTCGGAGGCGGATTTGGTGATCCGGCTGGATTGTTCGACCTGGCGCCCGATTTCACGGATGGAGGACGACAGTTCCTCGGCAGCGGAGGCAACCGTCTGCACGCTGGCCGATGCCTCCTCGCCGGCGGCGGCGACGTTGGTTGCCTGCCGATTTGTCTGGTCGGCGTTGGCCGACATGGCCTGAGCGGTGGAGTTCAACTGGGTGGCCGCACCCGATACCGTATCCAGTGCGGCGGAAATGGTGTGATCGAACCCGGACGTCAGGGTTTCGACTGCCTGCGTCCGCTTTTCCCGCCTCTCCTGCGCGGCGGCCTGTTCCGCCCGCAAGCGTTCCGCCTGCCGGGCATTTTCCAGGAAGACCAGGGCGGCGCGGCGGATGTCGCCGATTTCGTCCTTGCGGTCGGTGCCCGCGATCCGAATATCAAGGTTTCCGGTGGCCATCTCCTTGAGATTGGCGACGGCACTGGTGATCGGCCCCACCAACCCCAAGCGGGAAACCATCAGGCCGATGCCGACGCCGACGATAATGCCAAGCAGCGACACCGCCGCCATCAGGGTGGTCAGAAACGTGGCCTGCCGTTCGGCGTCAATGGTGATGGCGTCGGCATCCTGCTCGATGGCATCAACCAGGGTCTTGACCTTTTCGTTCAGCGCATTGGTGCGGGCGCGCGACTGGTGGACGGCCTCCATGATCTCAGCACGCGCCGAGTCCAGCGCATTGTCCTTGTGTCTCCTGGCGGTCTCGATGGTGGCAACGGTCCCTTTGAAGTAGCCGTCATAGGCTTGGCGGACCTCACGGACCATGTCGGCCTTGCCGGCGTCAAGATTTGCCTCCAGGGCGGCTATGCGTTGGTCGAACTGCTTGGCGTTGGTGGTGAGTACCGTGGCCGCCTCCTCGGTCTCTCCCTGGGCGGCGGCCATGCGGTATTCCGCCCGGTTCATGGCGAGGAGGTTCTGGTTCATCCGCGCGCCCAGGACACCCGAGGCTCCCGCCTTGCCGATGAGCCGGGCATCCTCTGAAACCTCGTGCAGTCCGATATAGCCGACCGAGGCGACGACCAGGGTTGCCGACGCCATCACGGCGACGATAAGTCCGATTTTGCCGGATATGCGGATGTCTGCAAGGCGCATGCTTCTGCCCTCCCCAATATCCCGAGTGCCAGCAGCCGGAATCCGCGCATCATGATCCCCGGCTCTGACAAACCTAGGCTATTTGGCGGAGAGGATGGAGCTATCTTTAGTAGGGCCGTGACTATCTTTTGCCCGATAATGCACATGAACAGACCGCACGGTGCTCGGGGCGGTATTTCCCGGCGCCTCTCACCGCTCCGGCGTCAATATCCCGGTTGACACCACCATCTTGATGCCGTCCTCGACGCTCATGTCCAGCACGCGCACGTCGGCACGAGGCACGAACAGCAGGAAGCCCGAGGTGGGGTTGGGCGTGGTCGGGACGAAAACGTTGACCATTTCCTGATCGAAACAATCCCCCACCGCCCCCGTCGTGGCGCCGGTGATGAAGCCCAGCGTCCACACTCCCGGCCGAGGATATTCAATCACTACCACCTCGCGGAAGGCGTCGGCCTTGCTGGACAACACCGTGTGGAACACCTGCTTGACCGCGCCATAGATGCCGCGGATCACCGGCATGTGATTGAGCAGCGCCTCGGACAGGCTCACCAGCAGGCGGCCGGCGAAATTGGCGGTCAGGGCGCCGACCAGGGTGAGGCCGATCACGGCGGCCACCAGACCGAAACCGGGCAACGTGCCGTATTGCGGATAGAACGAGGGCGGGATCAGCGGCGACACCTGGGCATCGACAAAGCTGATGAACTTCCAGGCGATGTAGAAGGTGACGGAAATCGGGGCCGTCACCAGGACGCCAGCAAGAAAATACGCCTTCAGCCGCCCCGAGATCGCCGTGGTGCCGGATGCCATCGTCACCTCAGCGCTCGTGGAAGGATTGCTGCACCTGGGTGAAGATCGGCTTGAGCATGTACTGCAACAGGGTCTTGTCGCCGGTGATGATTTCCGCCGTCACCGTCATGCCGGGGTGAATCATGAAACGACCGGGGGTGGTCCCGACATAGTTGTGGTCCAGTTCGATGACCCCCTTGAAGAACGGCACGCCCTTGTCATCGGTGAAGCTGGAGGCGGAAACCCGGGTCAGGGTGCCGGTCACCGCGCCATAGCGGGCGAAGTCGTAGGTGGTGACCTTGACCTTGACCGGTTGCCCGGCCTTGACGTGTCCGACGTCCTTGGTGTTGATCTTGGCATCGACCTTCATGTCGGCCTCGACCGGCACCACGTCGCAGACTTGGCCGCCAGGCTGGATGACCGCGCCCTTGTTCTTGACCGACAGTCCCTTGATGATCCCGTGCACCGGCGAGACGATCTCAAGCCGCTTCACCCGATCTTCCAACCTGCCGATGCTTTCTTGCACCTGAGCCAGTTCACTGACCGTGGTACCCAGTTCATCCATGGTTTGGCGCTGCATGCTGGAGGTGCTGTCGATCAGGCGGTGCTCGACCTCGGACAGCGCTTCGCGGGCGGTGATCTCCTGGCCGACCAGCCGCGACACTTCACCGAGGATGCGCGACAACTCGCGCTTGGTATCAAGGAAGACGACCCGGGACACCAGTCCCTTTGCCACCAGTTCCTCGCGCATCTTCATTTCTTCCTGGAGCGGCCCCATTTGCTCCCTCAACGATCTTTCCTGGCCCTCCAGCAACCGGAGGTCCGAGCGCTTTTGCTCGATCTGTGACGAGATCACCGAGCGGGCGGTTTCGCGGGCCTGGGACTGACTGGCGAAGATGGCGCCGTTGTCGGCGATCAGCCGGTCATAGCCCTGGGGCATGTGACTGAAGTCGGGCTGACGCTCCTCGGCGAAGGCCCGCAACCGTTCCGCCTTGATCAACAGGGTCGCCTCGCGGGCGCGGGTTTGTTCCAGATCGGACATCGCCTGAGCCGGGTCGAGACGGATGATCACCGCGCCGGCGTCGACGGTGTCGCCCTCCTTGGCCGCCAGTTCCAGCACGATACCGCCTTCCAGGTGCTGCACGGTCTGGACCTGACCACTGGGAATTACCTGACCTTCCGCCGCCGCGATCTCGGGAACATCGGTCAGCGCCGCCCACAACACGAAGGCCAGGGTGGTGCCGCTGGCGACCGCCATGGTGAAGCGCACCAGCGCCGACGTGCCGCTTTCCTCCAGCACTACCGCCTGGGCGAGGTGGCGGGACTGGCGGTTGGAGATCTTGACCACCGCCTTGGCCGGCGGCGGCACCTCCGGCAGATTTTCCGGATTGGGGACGTTGACGAGGCTTTGGCTGGTTGTCATAGCAAATCCGGGGGTATGCGGGCTCGGACCTCTTCGGCGGGGCCGGCGAGGCGCAGGTAACCGCCGTCGAACACAAGAATCCGGTCGGCGATGCGCAAATGGCTGGGGCGGTGGGTAACCATGAAGATGGTGGATTGGCCGCGAAAGGTCTCCACCGCCTGCATAAAGGTTCGATCACCCTCGAAATCGAGGCCGTTGACCGGCTCGTCGAACAGCATGATCGGGCTGCGCTTGAGATAGCCGCGGGCCAGCGACAGCTTTTGGATAAAGCTGGTGGGCAAGTGGTCGGCGGCGCCCTCGCCGATACGGGTCTCCAGCCCGCGCGGCAGCGCCGCGACCTCCTCCCACACGTCGGCCTGATCGCAGGCCCAGCGGATATCGGCATCGGTGGCGGTGGGATTGGCCAGCCGCAGGTTCTGGGCGATGGAGCCGAAGAACAGATTACACACCTGCGGGGTGTAGGAAATCATGTGCCTCAGCTCGATGGGGTCGATCTGGCGGATGTCGGCGGCATCGACCTTGATACTACCGGCCTGTGGCGCGTAAAGCCCCAGCAACAGCTTGAGAATGGTCGATTTGCCCGAACCATTGCGCCCGGTGACCGCCACCACCTCGCCGGGCTCTACCTCGAACGAGACGCCGACCAATGCCGGATCTGCTTCGTTGCTGTAGCGCAATGACACCCGGGAGAAGACCACCCTGCCCTTGACGTTCTTCAGCGGCTGAACGATCGCCTTGGGGTCGCGCTCGGGCTTGATCGCCATCAGGCCGTCGATCTGACGAATGGAGCCGCGCACCTGTTCCACCCGCTGAATCATGGTGAAGCCGGTCTGCAACGGCGAAAGCACCCGCCACACCAGCATCATGGCGGCGATCAGGCCGCCGATGGTGAGATCGCCGGCGATGACGCCCAGCACACCGACCGAAATGGTAGCCAGACCCGAGGTGATGATCAGGATATTGGACAGCGTGCCGATGCCGGCGGCGAACAGGCCGTTCTTGAACCCGCCATAGGCGGCGCGGGCGGACATCTCACGGTAACGCTTGACCCAGGTATGCTCGGCGGCGGCCAGTTTCACCGCCCGCATCTTGGACAGCGCCTCTACCATGAATTCCTGTCGGCGCGATCCGGCACGCGACGCGATGGATACGTTCTTGCGCACCACCGGCATCACCAGATAGCCACCGATCAGGAACAAGATGGTGGCGATCACCGGCACCAGGGCGATGACACCGCCCAATAGCGCGATGACGGCGAAGTAGAACAGTGCGAACGGCAGTTCCATGAACACCGTGGCCAGCGGGCCGGTGAAGAACTCGCGGACGGACTCGAAATCCTTGATGCGCGCCACCTGGGCGCCGATGGTGGCGCGTTCGGTAAAGCCCGGTGGCAGTGCCAGGATGTGCTCGAAGATGTTGTTACCCATGATGTTGTCAAGCCGCGCGCCGACGAAGGCCAGCACCCGGGCGCGCACCTCGCGCAGCACAGCATCGGCCACCAGGGCCAAGGTGACACCGATGGACAGCGCCACCAGCATGGACGATGACGAGGCGCCGATCACCTTGTCGTAGACCGACATCACGAACAGCGGTGTCGACAGCGAGAACACGTTCAACGCCAAGGTTACGAAAAACGCCTGCCAATAAAGCGGGCGAAACCGCTCGATCACGCTTTTGAACCAACTGGCCGGGCGGGCGGCGGCGGCGTCGGTTGCCTGGTGGGTGAAGAAATAGGCGGTCCCCTTCAGCCCGCGGACATCAAGGGCGCAACTGGTGCCCTCGGCGCTGTCGAACACCTCGGCCTCGCCATCGTCGCCAATCGCCTTGACCACCAGCGCGTGACGGCGGTCGGGCAGGAACAGGCACGGCAACAGACGGGGATCGACGGTCTCCAACGCCAGCTTTTCCGGCCGGCTCGAGTAGTTCAGCGTCGCCAGCACGTTGCGCAGGCCGGTCAGGTCCAGGTCGTTGGCGAAATGCGGCAGCGATTCCGCCACATGGCGGGGATCGCCCTTCCATCCCAGCGCTTTCAGCAGTGGTAGCAGGCAGGCGGCCAGATCCGAGGCCGCCGAGAAGCCGCCCAAGGCGTTCTGGGCCAACTGCTGCTCGTACTGCTCGACTGCTTTCTGGTTAGGCTTCGCGATCAGGCTGGCGGCTCCGCTCATGCCGGGCCTCCCTGCGGCAGCATGGCAGCCGGGGCGACCTGAATTGGCGGTCGCTCCTCGCGCGGCGGCTTCGGCTTCAACACGCCGCGATCAAGCTCGAACACCCGGTCGGCCATCTTGGCCAGCGACGGCCGTGACGTCACCAACACCAGGGTGCGCTTGCCCTTGGCCCGCTCCAGCCAGACGCGAAGGAAGTTGTCGCCGGTGGTATCCACCGCGGTGTTGGCCTCGTCGAACAACACGATACGCGGATTGTTGACCAATGCGCGGGCGATGGCGATACGCTGCTTGATGCCGCGCGGCAGCGAATCATAGGCACCGTCACCCACCGGGGTATCGAAGCCCAGCGCCATGGTGGCGACGACTTCGTCCAATCCCAGCAACGCCGCCGTCTCCACCGCCACGTCGTCGAATTGCTTGCGGAACATGGTGATGTTTTGCAGGATCGTTCCCTGGAACAGCACGCCCATCTGCGGCAGGTAGGCGATCTGGTCGCGCACACTTTGCGGCTCGAACGCGGTCACCGGCTGGCCATCCACCAGAACTCGGCCCGAGGTGGGGCGCAGCGCCCCCTGAAGCAGGGTCAGCAACGTGGTCTTGCCGGCGCCGTTACCGGCGGAAATGGCAATGCACTCGCCCTCGCCGATGGCGATGGAGGCGTTGGTGATGACCATGGGCAGACGCGGTCCATAGCGAAAGCTGACGTCCTGCAACTCGAGGGCGCCCCTGATCGGCGGCAGTTTGGGCAAGCCCTTGGGCGCCTCGGGCTTCAGCGAGAACAGTTCGCTCAGGCGATGGCGGGCCAGCATGAACGACTGGAAACGGGTCCACACCCCCAACGCCTTCTGCAATGGATTCATGGCACGACCGGCCAGCATCGAACAGGCGGCAAGACCACCGGTGGTCATGTCGCCGTTCATCACCACCACGGCGCCGAACATGGCGACGGCGATGGTGGTGGCCTGGGAAAAGAACGACGAAACACCCATGGCGCTGGCACTGTTGAGCGCCACTTGATAGGCGCCCTCGGCGCAGGCCTCTTGCAGGCGTTCATAGCGGCGCACCATCTGCGCCTCCATGGAAAACGCCTTGACGCTGTGGATGCCGCCCAACACCTCGATGATGAAATTGAATCGCCGGTCGTCGGCGGTCATGCGCCGCTGCAACGATCCGCGCAATTTGGTGCCGACGATCACCGCCGTCACCGCGAACAGCACCAGCAACGTGATGGGGACCAGCACCAGGATGCCGCCCATCATGGCCACGACGCTGAGATAAAGGATGGCGAACGGCAGGTCGAGCAGCGTCAGCATCGCCTGGCCGGCATAAAACTCGCGTACCGTCGCCAGCGAGTTCATTCGCTCAAGGTGGGCACCCGACCCTTCCTTCTCGAAATCGTCGATACCCGCCATCATCAGATGCTCAAGGGCGGTACAGCCGGCCTTGTGCTCGAACTTGGCCCCCACCCAACCGGTGATGTACGAACGGCAGAAATTGAGGGTGGATTCCAGCAACAGGGCGGCGACCACACCGGCCATCAGCAGCACCATGGTGCCAACCGATTTGTTGGGCAAAATGCGGTCGTAGACCTGCAACAGCGACATGGGCAGCGCCAGCCCCAGAATATTGAGGAACAGCGATCCCAGCGCCAAGTCGAAAAGGCTCTTCTTGAGGGTGGACAGTGACGCGACGCTGACCGCCTGCGCGTCCTCCCCGACGGCCTGCACTCCATCGGCGTCGGTCATACCTGCATATCGCGGCCAATCACGCCCGCGCTCCCTCCGCTGATTCCGCCCGGCCACCGGCTCCCCCGATCCTGCGGCCCAGGCAGCATACCCGTCCCAGACGGCGAGAACCATAGGCGTTTGTTGTCGACCGGACTGGTATCGGGCCTCATCGCCGCCTTATGATGGCGGGAGGCCGGGCGGCAAGATCCCGTCCTGCTCCGACGGAACCGGCGCCTTCCCCGCACGAGAGTGATCCATTGACTGAACATGCAGCCGTACCGCACCCTGCCAGCATAGACCTGATCGAACGGTTAATATCCTTCGATACGACAAGCTACAAGAGCAATTTACGGTTAATAGAATATGTCGCCGACATTCTGGACGATCTAGGCGCTGACGTTCGTTTGACTTGGGATAATGATAGAGAGAAAGCAAATATCTTTGCCACGATCGGCCCGGCCGATCGGCCCGGCGTCGTTCTTTCCGGCCATACCGACGTGGTGCCGGTCGATGGGCAGGAGTGGACATCCGATCCGTTTCGCCTCCTAAATCGGGATGGACGGCTTTACGGCCGCGGCACCGCCGACATGAAGGGGTTCATTGCCGTCTGCCTTGCCCTGGCGCCGGAATTCGCCGCGCGGCGGCTTTTGATGCCTGTGCATTTCGCCTTTTCCTACGACGAGGAGATCGGCTGCGTCGGTGTCCGCCGCCTGATCGCCGATCTCGCTCATCTGTCGATACGGCCGCGACTGTGCGTCGTCGGCGAACCCACCGGAATGAAGGCGGTGATCGGCCACAAGGGGAAGCGAAGCGTGCGCTGTCAGGTCGAGGGGCACGAGTGCCACTCGGCGCTGAACCACCATGGGGTCAACGCCATCGAAATCGCCGCCGAACTGGTGACGCGACTGCGCGCCATGCAGCGTCGAATCAGGGAAAGCGGCCCATTCGACCCCGGCTATCAGCCGCCTTACACCACCGTGCATACCGGCACCATCCATGGCGGAACCGCACTGAACATCGTGCCGAGATCCTGCGGTTTCGAGTTCGAGATCCGCAATCTGCCCAGTCACGACCCCGAGGAACTGATGGCCGAGGTTCGTGGCTGGGCCCAGGATCTGGTGCCCGAGATGCTGGCGGTATCACCCGCCTCCGGCATCCTGTTCGACGAGCACAACACCACCGTCGGCCTCGACATGCGCGAAGACGACGAGGCGGTTCGTCTGGTCTGCGCCCTGTCGGGCAGCAACGACACCGCCAAAGTGGCCTTCACCACCGAAGCCGGATTGTTTCAGAAGGCCGGCATCCCGGCGGTGGTCTGCGGTCCGGGTGATATCGCCCAGGCCCACAAGCCCGACGAATACGTTACCCTGGATCAGATCGCCCAGTGCGAGGCCTTTCTGCGCCGTCTGCTGGACCACATGACCGAGCGTTAGGTTTTATTACGCACCACCAGCGCAACCCCCGCCGCGGTCATCGCCATGCCGGTCAACGCCAGTGGCGTCAATGCCTCGTCAAACAGAATATAGGCCAGAATCGCCGTCACCGGCGGCACCAGATAGAAAAAACTGGCAACCCGTGCCGCCTCGCCCAGACGGATCAGGGTCATCAGCAGGCTGATGGCGCCCAGCGACAGCACCAGCACAAGCCAACCCAGCGCCAGCACGAAGGGCATTGTCCAACGAATTTCCATCGTCTCCAGCGCCATCGCCGCCGGTGCCATGACCGCCAGTGCGGCGATGTACTGGATCAGGGTTCCCGTCCGCAAATCCATTCCTGTGCAGAAACGCTTCTGGTAAAGGGTCCCACCGGTAATGCCGAACAGGGCCGCCACGGCCAACGCCATGCCGTCCCAACCGAATCCGTCGAAACTGATGCCGGCAAGGCGGGTTGACAGCACCATGGCGACGCCAGCCAAGCCCAAGGCGAGGCCCAGCCATTGCCTCGCCCCGATCCGCTCGCCCAGCAACGGTCCCGATACGCTGGCGGTGAGTACCGGCTGCAATCCCGCCACCAGCGCCGCCAGGCCGGAGGGAACACCAAGCCGGATGGCGCCGAACACCCCTCCGAGGTAGATGGCATGGACCAACAGCCCGGACACGGCGAGATGCCCCACCAGACGCGGGTTCTGGGGCCACTTCGCCCGCCCGATGGCGGCCGCCATGGCCAGCAGGACGATCACCACGATAAAACGCAAGGACAGAAAAGTGAACGGCTCGGCATAGGGCAGGCCGAACTTGGCGCCGATGAAGCCGGTGCTCCAGAGCAACACGAAAACTCCGGGCATGGCGGCGGTCCAGGCATGAGCTCGCATGATCTGATTTCCCTTTCCGCCCAGCCCGCCCTATTTCGGCCTGACGTCGATGTAGTTGACCACCTTCTTGACCCCGTCACCATCCTTGAGCGCGGCCACCACCTCGTTGGCCTCGTCCTTGGTATAGGCGCGGCCGATAACGTAAAGATTGCCATAGGAATCACCGGTGACCCGGAAGTTCACATATCTGCCGGCCACCGTCTTAGTCAGCCGGGCCTGGGCCTTGGTGGAAATCGCCAGCGTGTCGGTCCAGTCGGGCAGCGTCTTGCGCTTGGGATCATTCTCCGCAAGGTAGGTTACGTGCCAATACAGCTTGCGGACCCCTTCCACCGCCTTCACATCCGATTGAAAAGCGTCATAGGCGGCCTTATCGGCAAACAATCCGGTGACCAACAGCCGCTGCTCGTAAATCTCGGTAGACGCCTTGATGGTGGCCTGTTTGGCCATGGCTGCGTTGACCTTGACCACAATGGCATTGTCCTTGGCGATGTCGGATACCGAACGGGCCTCGGCCGCCCGCTCGATCAGCGTCTTCGGCGCGCTCAGAATGTCCATGAGTTGGGCGTTGGCCTCCCCTGCCCCGGTAACGGCGCAGACGCTGATGGCGATAATCACGGAACGACGCATGTCTCTTCCCCAAGAGTGTTGATCGAAGGAAGGCACCATACAGACCAAACCCGGGGGCGCCAATCGGTCAGACCGGAGCGGGAGTATATCCTTTAACCAGGATTTTCCGGATGCCCCAGCCGTTTCGTGACCGAGACCGGTGAATATGGTATAGAAATCAAAGTGGTGTAGGTGGTTCGAGCGGGCTGGACATTGAGATGGTGGCGGGTGAAATGGAAGCGGCTGATCTGCGGGTTGTTTTTGACCGCCGCCTCAAGCTGGAATTCCACGGCTCCAGGGTCACCTCCGACGCCGGTCTGCTTGTCTTCCGCCAACTTGACGACGCCCTCGGCCTGACCGAAATGGCTGGGCTGGTTCTGGTCCGCGAGATGCCGGTCAAAAAGTTCGGTCCGGGAGGCTGCAATGGTTGCCAGATTTTTTAGTGTCGGATTAATTCTTCTGACGATGCTGATGGCGTCGCCCTCGGTGGCCGACGAGCCGGGGTTGCGGATGGGGCTGCTGCCGACCAACGCGGCCCTCAGCCTAATCAGCCTCTACAACCCGATGGCAATGCATATGCAGAATGCTCTCGGTCGCCCGGTCGATATCTTCACGGCACGATCCTTCCGCGTTTACTACGATGAGCTTATCCGAGAGGAATTCGACTTCATCGTTCCCGCGCCTCATTTCGGCGTGATCGCGCTCGACCACGGTTACGAGCCCCTGTTTCGCTACCAGACTGAACTGAGGCCGATGATCGTGCTGGCCAAGGGCAGCCCCATAAAGTCCGCCGTTCAGTTGAAGGGGCGGAAGGTGTTGACCGCCGATCGCCTGACGGCTGTTTCAGTGGTGACCGAGCGCTGGCTGGAAGTCGATTTCGGCCTGCGCGTCGACCGCGACTACCAATTGGCCGAGGCTTCGAGCCACACCACCGCGATCCGTGCGGTGGCGCTCGGCGAAGCTGACGCTGCCATCACCACGCCGCCCGCGCTGATCCAGGTTCCTCCAGACGTCCGCGATGCGGTGGATGTCCTGCCCTGCCGCCTGTCTGTGCCCCAGCAGTTCGCGATGGCCCACCACCGACTGGGTCGCAAAACCGTCGAGCGGATACGGGCCGCCCTCGCCACGTTTGGGGAAACAGAGGAGGGCCGCGCCTTCTTCGCCAAGGGCTACGGCGGCTTCGTTCCGTTGACGAAGACCGACATCGAAGCCGTGCGTCCTTACGCGGACATAGTCATCCGCCGGATCGAAGGTGGCGAATGACTCCCTCGCCCGTGGTGCCGCCTCGCCGTTCGCTTCGGATCCGCCTGCTGCTGGCTAGTGTCATCATCGAAGCCACCATGCTGACTTTGCTGGTAGCCAACGGCGTGCGGCTGATCAACCAGCATCTGATCCGCAATACCATCGTGCGCATCCAAGTCCAGGAAGCGTCCTACAACATCGTGCTGGCCGGATTTCTGGCCTCGCGGGACTACAGCGCGCTGCAGAGCGTGCTTGACGGCTGGGGCGCCAACGACAGCGTCACTTACATGATCGTCATGGATCACACCGCCAGCAGGGTGGTCGCCGCCACCGGCCACCCTGCTGGCGGCGAGTCCTTGCCGCCGACGGATAAGGTCCCGTCGCCCCAGGCAAAGGTCTACAATGGCGAGTTCGACGTCGACTTTCTCGGACATCACTACGGCCACGTCCACTACGGGATCGACACCACGTTCCTGGCGGTGGCGCGCAACGAAATGTTGAACCAGAGCATCAGCATTGCGGCGACGGAAATCCTACTTACCGTCGCCCTGCTGGCGACCATCGGTTATTGGCTCACCCGTCACCTAGGTCTCCTGACCCGCGCTTCGCTGAAGGTCGCCCGTGGCGACTTCTCCCTAAAGATCGAGGTCAAGCGGGATGACGAGGTTGGCCTGCTGTCGCAGGCGTTCAATTCCATGTCGTCGGCCGTGCGCAGCCGCGTGCAGGAGCTTGAGGACAGCCAGGAACGCTTCCGCGCGATCGCCGATTATACCTATTCCTGGGAAAACTGGTTCGGCACCGATGGCCGCCTGCGATGGGTCAATCCCGCCGTCCAGCGTATCAGCGGCTATTCGCCCGAGGAGTGCATTGCCCTTGCCGACTTTCCCCTGCCGTTGATTGCTCCCGACGACCGCGGGACAGTGAAGTCTCATCTCGAAGCCGCCCTGGCCGGCGAGTCCGCCAAGGACATCGAATTTCGCGTCGTCCGCCGCGACGGGGAAACCATTTGGGTTGCCATGTCCTGGCAGCCGATTTGCGACCGCGCCGGCAGGGCTCTGGGGGTCCGCGCATCCATCCGCGACGTCACGGATCAGAAGCGAAGCATCAATATGATGATCGACGCCAAGAATGAATTGGAACGGTTGCTTTTCGCCGCTTCCCACGATCTGCAGGAACCGGTGCGGCAAGTTCACACCTACACCCAGGTGCTGGAGCGCCAGCTTGGAGAGGGGATGCCGAATGCTGCCAGCAACAGCCTGGGCCTCATTCGCCAGGGGGCCGACCAGTTGCGGAGCTTGGTCAATGGCCTCGTCGATTTCAGCCGCAGCGGGCGTTCGATGGCCAATTTCGACGTGGTCGACTGCCGCTCGGTCATCGACAGCGCGATCAAGCAGTGCGCCTCTTGCACGGAAGGCGCCACCATCGAAATCGGCGAACTGCCGACGGTGTTCGGGGATGCCTCGTTGCTGCTGATTCTGTTCGGAAACCTGCTCAACAACGCGCTCAAGTTCCGGCGTCCGGAAGTGCCCGTGGTGGTGCGAATCTCGTCCTCGGCCGAGGCCGGGGGATGGCGCATCGACATCGCCGACAACGGTATCGGCATGGAAGACGTCGACCTGCAGACCATCATCCGACCGTTCTCGCGCGTTTATTCCCGTTCTCGGTTCCCCGGCGCCGGGCTGGGTTTGGCGTCGGCCACCAAGGTGGCCGCATTGCACGGGGGGCGGCTGTGGCTGAAGTCAGTCCTTGGCCAGGGCACGACCGCCCATGTCTGGCTGCCCGCTTTCAGCAGATGACGGCGGCACTCGGCCAATTTCGTTTAATCCCGGCCAATAAGGGGGGGGGGGCGCACTTGACCTGTTCTCCCCGAATGTGACCGATTTGGGCACATAGCCGCCGAAGGAAGCCGCGCGCACCGCGTAATTAACTAAGGAATTTTGCGTTTAAGGTGTTTGTGAACCGCCTGCCGCGAAATGCCGAGATCCTTGCCAATGCGGGCCAGGGACCAGTCGGGATGCTCGCTCTTGAGGCGCCGGACCCGCTCCTTGGTGTTGGGCCCATCGGCCCGCGTCGACAGGCTTGCGGCTACTTGCGCCAGATCGGCCAAGAGGATGGCGTAGCCGGTGGCATCTCCATCGCAGCGACCGGCCCAGTATTCCATGCGCGCCGTCAGGTCGGCGACCGAGGCGCAGGGCAAGCCCCGACGCCATAGCTCCTCGACCTGAAGATAGCGCGCCGTCGCCGCCACCACCTGGGGAAGCTCGCGCCAACGGTGTTCCCATCGCAGGCACTCGTCACGGGCGGCGACGACGGTGACGGGTAAGGTGTGCTCCACCTCCCAGCCACGTCGCCCGAAGTTGATTTCGGTGATGATGGTGCCCGGTGCCGCCGCCTCTCGACGGAGTTGCGCCACCTGGGAAGGGTCGGCGCGCCGACCCTCGCTTCGTCTTGCCAACGCTTCCAGTCCGGCGGCATAGCCGCCCCATTCCCTGGTACAGAAGGCCTCGGCCCGGGCCAGGGCCCGGCGCTGTTCGTCCTCGTCCTCGGCCCCAAGCGCGTCAAGCATCGCCTCCAGGCGATCAAGAGCCTTGTCCTCGCGGCCCTCGCTCATCAAGTCGAATAAGTCCATCGTCGCTCCCGTCAACGAGGCGTTGACAGTGCGGTCCTGAAGCTCGCTTGTCAACCGGCCGTCGAAAGCTGGCGCCACGACCATGGAATGCGGTATAGTGATCAGGAGGGGACTGCGTACCACAATGGCGAGGATGCCATGAGAGTCCGATTATTTGCCGTTTGCGTGTGTGCCGCCTTGGCGGCCACGGTTCTTCCCCACCCCGCCACCGCGTTCACCCTGGCCGACAGCGACCGTGTCAGCGGTGGTGTCGCCAATCTGAGCGATACCGATGACCGCATAACTACCCGTCACGATGGTAACGGCGGCTCCACCACCCGGCTGGACAACGGGAACTCGTCGTTCACCTGGGGGGTGACCCGGTCACCATCATCTGGACTTTCTTCGGGGTTCTCCAATCGGTTCGCGCCACTGGGCGCCTACCCGACGCAAACGCGGCCGTTCGGCGAGGGCCGCTAGCCGACGTCTATAGTGGCCGGGTCGCGGTCCAGGCCGCGCACCTTGGCCACCACCTCGCGGACCAAGCCGGGAGGGGCCGTGAGTACGGAATAGCCTTCCATGGCCAAACAAGCGGTGACGGCGGCAAGGAGAAGGCGCGGGATCATGGCAACCTCCGTCGTTCCGACGGTAAAATGGCTCCCAGCTGGGAACCCGACATGCAGTGATCCTACCACCTTGCGATGAACAGCGGGTTAAACCCGATCCGTCCTCCCCTGGCTACGGCATGTGATCCAAACCGAGGCAGCGGGAATATGCGCCCGCGTCGCGGGTTTCCTTTACGGCTCGCAGGTTCCCCGGCATGATTGTTCCGAGGCGAGTGGAGCTGGGATATGAACGGAAAGGCAATCGTATCGATCATCTTGGTGATCGGGGCGGTCTATGGCTACATCAAGATCACCGAGGTTCCTCCTGGTATCGTCGAGGTATGCAATACTGTTATTGACCGCACGATCTTCGTCAACAATCCCCCGTACGGACGCTGTCATAAGGACAACGCTTACCGAACGGAACTGATTACGACGTTTAGCCAAAACATTTCAAAGAGCCAAATCGATCTTCACAACTCATCCCCCACCCTGAAGCCACCGAACGGCCATGAGTTTTTCAGGATTAAATCGGCAAGTGATGTAAGTTTCCGTACGGACCGGGCTGATGGAGGAAACTATATCAACAAGATCGTTGTCGATGCCCGGATCGTTTTAACCGGAGATTCAGATGTAATGATTTACGGAGCAGATAATATTAAATACCCAATAAAGGCGTCTCTTGGCAAAATTACCAGGGCGCAGGCGGGGAAATTGATCGAAATTTGTCGATTTACCGACCCGAACGGCTCGCCCCAATGCACCGGTGACGTTTACCTGGAAATTGGTATGGATGGTACGACTGGGGCAACGATATCCCTTGATTTGCTCGGCTATGACTTCAGGCCCGCCGACTACGAACCGCTGGTTCGCCAACTGAAGGACGCGCTTACGGCGGTTGAAACGCCCCCGGGAAAGGCGGCTTCACCTCACCGATGACATTCCGTGCCATCCGATACAAGAATAAGGGGCTAGCCAACTAGGCTAACCCCTTATTCTCTTGAGAGGAATTGGTGGGCCCGCCGGGACTCGAACCCGGGACCTCTCGATTAAAAGTCGCTTGCTCTACCGACTGAGCTACGGGCCCTCAGCGACGAGGGCGCCACCATAGGCAGGCGGACGCGCCCCGTCAACGAAGCGATACCGCTATTTCTTGACGTCCGCCAGAACCTGCATACGGAGCAGCTTGTCCGGCTTGGACACCACGCCATTGTCGCCGGGATTACCCTTCTTGATCCGGTCGACGCTTTCCATACCCTCGATGACCCGGCCGATGGTGGTATAGCGGCCATCAAGGCTGGGCGACGCCGCCAGCATGATGAAAAATTGGGAATCGGCGCTGTTGGGGCTGGAGGAACGGGCCATGCCGACCACACCGCGCACGAAAGGCTCGCCGGTAAATTCGGCACGCAGCATCACACCCGATCCGCCGGTGCCCGTACCGGTGGGGTCACCACCCTGGGCCATGAAGCCCTCGATAACACGATGGAACGGCGTTCCGTCGTAAAAGCCCTTGCGGGTCAGTTCCTTGATCCGGGCGACATGGACCGGCGCCAGATCGGGGCGCAATTCGATCAGCACCTTACCGGTGGCCAGTTCCATCACCAGCGTGTTTTCCGGATCGGCGGCGCGGGCGGAACCACCGGTCGCCAGCAGCAGCGTCGCCAAGGCGAACAGAGCGGTCTTCAGCATCTTGATCATGGGTCTTCTCTTGCCTCAGTCCTCGCAGTCCGCCGCGACGCGCAGGCGAACGATTGAATCGGGGGAATCAACGGTACCGGTGCGCGGGGCGCCACGCTTGATGGCGTCCACATGCTCCATGCCCTCGACCACTTTTCCCCAAACGCTGTATTTGCCGTCGAGATGCGGGGATTCGTCGAACATGATGAAAAACTGCGAATCGGCGCTGTCGGGGCTGGCGGCGCGGGCCATGGAACAGGTGCCGCGCACATGCTTCTCCTTGGAGAACTCAGCCTTGAGGTTTGTTCCCGACCCACCGGTGCCGGTGCCCTTGGGGCAGCCGGTCTGAGCCATGAAACCATCGATCACCCGATGGAACTTGAGGCCATCGTAATACTTCTGACGTGCCAGTTCCTTGATGCGGGCAACGTGATTGGGCGCCAAGTCGGGGCGCAATTCGATCACCACTCGACCATCCTTGAGGTCAAGATAGAGCGTGTTCTCGGAGTCCACTTGGCTCCTCCCTCGATTAGAGTCCGAATTTCTCGTCAAGCCGGGACTTCACCCGGGCACTGACGAATTGCGAGATGTCACCGCCCAGCCGCCCGATTTCCTTGACGAAACGAGACGAGATGAACTGGCACCGTTCCGACGCCATAAGAAAAATAGTCTCGATGTCGGGCGTCAGGCGGGCGTTCATACCGGCCATCTGAAATTCATACTCGAAGTCCGAGACAGCGCGTAGGCCGCGAACGATAAGATTGGCACCGCATTGGCGGGTGAATTCCACCAGCAGGGTATCGAACGGACGGACTTCGATACTAGCCTGCAGGCTCCGGGACAGGTCAGCCATTTCCGCCTCGGCCATTGCCACCCGCTCTTCCAGGGTGAACAGCGGCCCCTTACCGGCATTGACCGCCACAGCGACGATTAGATGATCGACCACTCGCGCTGCGCGGGCGACGATGTCGAGATGGCCGTTGGTGACCGGATCGAAGGTTCCGGGATACAGGCCTACACGCTTAGTCATCTTCGCCTCCCGCCACGGCGTCCGGGACATCCGATCCTTCTTCCGCCTCTTCGCCGGACTCGTCGGCGGCACCGGCGATATCGCACAGCCGTGCCGCCGATACCACCCGCTCACCCTCGGCGGTGCGCAGCAGCGTCACCCCCTGGGTCCGGCGTCCGACGATGCGAATGTCATCGACCGGCATGCGGATCAGCTTGCCGCCGTCGCTCACCAACATGATGTCGTCCTCGTGATCGACCGGGAATGACGCCACCACCGGACCGGTCTTGTCGGTCATGTCGATATTGGCGATGCCCTGACCGCCGCGGCCAGTGATGCGGTATTCATAGGCGGAAGTCCGCTTACCATAGCCGTTTTCGGTCACGGTCAGCACATACTGTTCCTCGGCCGCCATCCGTTCGATCTGTTCCGCCGGCAGTTCGCCCCGCAGATAGGCGTCACGGGTCTCGGAATCGAAGCTGACGTGGCGGACGATGGACATGGAGATGACCTCGTCGCCGTCTTCCAGCCGGATGCCCCGCACGCCGGTGGAATCGCGGCTCTTGAATTCGCGCACTTCCTGGATCTGAAAGCGGATGGCCTTGCCCATGCGGGTGGCCAGCAGCACATCGTCGCTTTCGGCTGCGCAGGTCTGCACCGAAATCAGGCGTTCGTCGTCACCCAGCTTCATGGCGATCTTGCCATTGGCGCGAACCTCGGTGAAGGCGGACAGCGGGTTGCGCCGCACATCGCCCTTGGACGTCACGAACATCACGTGGCGTTCACCCCAGCTCTCCTCGTCCTCCGGCAACGGCATGATGGTCGAGATGGTCTCGCCGTCGTCCAGGGGCAGCAGATTGACCATGGCCTTGCCGCGCGCCTGGGGATTGCCCAACGGCAGGCGATAGACCTTGAGCTTGTAGGCAATACCCGCCGACGAGAAGAACAGCACCGGCGTATGGGTGTTGGCGACGAACACCTGACTGAGGAAGTCCTCGTCCTTCATGTTCATGCCCGAACGGCCCTTGCCGCCACGTTTCTGGGCGCGGTAGGCCGACAACGGCACCCGCTTGATGTAGCCGGTGTTGGTCACCGTCACCACCATGTCCTCGCGGGCGATCAGGTCCTCGATATCGGCCTCGAACTCGTTTTCCTCGATGGTGGTCCGGCGCGGCGTGGCGAACTGGTCGCGAATCTCCAGCAACTCGGCCTTCATCACCTCGAACAACCGGGGACGCGACGAGAGGATTTCAAGAAACTCGACGATCTGGCGGCCGATGTCGCGCAGTTCATCGCCGATCTTGTCACGCTCCAGCCCGGTCAGGCGATGCAGGCGAAGATCGAGAATGGCCTTGGCCTGGATTTCCGACAGACGGTAGCAACCGCCCTCGATCCCCCTGCCCGGCTCGTCGATCAGACGGATCAGCGGCTCGACATCGCCCACCGGCCAGTCGCGCGCCATCAGTTGCTCGCGCGCCTCGGCAGGGTCGGGAGCGGCGCGGATCAGGCGGATGACCTCGTCGATATTGGCCACCGCGATGGCCAGACCGGCCAACACATGGGCGCGGTCGCGAGCCTTGCCCAGCTCGAAGATGGTGCGCCGGGTAATCACCTCCTCGCGAAAGGCGATGAAGGCGGAGATGATATCCTTCAACGTCATCATCTCGGGCCGACCGCCATTGAGCGCCAGCGAATTGACGCCGAAGCTGGTCTGCAACGGAGTGAAACGGTAAAGCTGCGCCAGCACCACGTCGGCGATGGCATCGCGCTTGATCTCGATCACCACCCGGACACCGTCGCGATCGGATTCGTCGCGGAGATCGGAGATCCCTTCGATCTTCTTGTCGCGCACCAGCTCGGCGATCTGTTCGAGCATACGCGCCTTGTTGACCTGATAGGGGATCTCGGTGACCACGATGGCCTCGCGGTCCTTGCGGATGTCTTCCACATGGACGCGACCGCGCATGATCACCGATCCGCGCCCGGTCAGTTGGGCGGCACGGATGCCCGACCGGCCGAGGATGGTGCCACCGGTGGGAAAGTCCGGCCCCGGCACCAGTTCCATCAGCCGTTCGGGGCTGACTTCGGGATCGTCGATGATGGCGCAACAGGCGTCGATCACCTCGCCCAGGTTATGGGGCGGGATGTTGGTCGCCATGCCGACGGCGATACCGCCGGCACCGTTGACCAGCAGATTGGGATAGCGCGCAGGCAAGACCACCGGCTCGAAGGTCGATTCGTCATAGTTGGCTTGAAAATCGACGGTATCCTTGTCGATATCTTCGATCAGCGCATGGCCCGAGCGCGCCAGACGCGCCTCGGTATAGCGCATCGCCGCCGGAGGATCGCCATCCATCGAGCCGAAATTGCCCTGGCCGTCGATCAGCATCAGGCGCATGGAAAAATCCTGCGCCATCCGCACCATGGCGTCATAGATCGACGAGTCGCCGTGCGGGTGGTACTTACCCATGACATCGCCGACGATGCGCGCCGACTTGCGGAAGGGCTTGTTGTAGTCGTACCCCGCTTCCTTCATGGCGAAGAGAATGCGGCGATGCACCGGCTTCAGGCCATCGCGGACATCGGGAAGCGCCCGGCTCACGATCACGCTCATGGCGTAATCGAGATAGGACCGCTTCATCTCGTCTTCGATGGTGACCGGGGTAATGTCAAATTGCGGCGACGCAGGAGGCGTGGTCAACGAATTCTTCCTGTCGATATCCGAAATGCGCCGGAGGACGAACCGGCATGAGGCGCCGTGGCTAGACAGCCACGGTGGCGCACGCTACCAGATATCGTGCATCGCGACAACCGCATGAACTCGCTGGCGGGATCTGCCATAATGGCGATCGCGCGGAATGAGGCAATCCCCGGCATGAAGAAGACGATCGCGGCACGGCAGGTGGTTTCGGCACGGGCTTCCGATACCGGCGATTCGGTTCGTCTCGTCCTGCTCGACGAAGCCGGTGAAGAGAATGTGGTCCTGCTGCCGCTGGACCAACTCGCCATTCTGTCCTCGTGGCTGGAGCGCGCCGGGCAACTGGCCGGCACCGAGGCTGCGCCATCGGGGGCCACCGTCCCTGCCATGCAGGTGGAACGTTGGACGGTAAGGCCCGAGGCCGACGAGGAATACGTCATGCTGGGCTTCAAGCTGGCCAAGGGCGTCGAAATTTCGTTGCGCATGCACCGCAGTGGCGCCGCGGCCTACGTCAAGGCGCTGAGTTCTCTGCTCGGCCGCCTGTTGCCGGCCTCGCCATCCAAGGCGAGGCATTAGGGGCTTTCGCCCATCCCGGCCATGCAGTACGATCCGCGCCTCTAATTCACTGGGGAGCCACAGCGCCATGGCTGGCAGCGTCAACAAGGTCATTCTCGTCGGCAATCTGGGACGCGATCCCGAGGTGCGGACCTCTCAGGACGGCTCGAAAATCGTCAACCTCAATATCGCCACCTCGGAAAGCTGGAAGGATCGTTCCTCCGGCGAGCGCAAGGAAAAGACCGAGTGGCACCGGGTTGTCATCTTCAATCCCAATCTGGCGGACATTGCCGAGCGCTACCTCAGGAAGGGCAGTTCGGTCTATGTCGAAGGTGCCCTTCAAACCCGCAAATGGACCGACCAGTCCGGCCAGGAGAAGTATTCCACCGAGGTGGTGATTGGCCGCTTCAAGGGCGAACTGACCCTACTGGGCGGTCGCGGTGAAGGCGGCGGCGGTGGTTACGACGATGGCAATCGCCAGGGTGGCGGTGGCGGCGGGCGTCAGGGCGGCGGAACCGGTGGTGGCGGCGGTCAGACCTGGGAACCTCCGGCGGATCTCGACGACGAAATCCCATTTTAAAAACGATTGCCTTCCGTCCTGCCATTGGCAGGACGGAAACTTATCGCCCTTACCCTATCCCAGAACCTTCGTCACCCCGGCATGGAGCTGTTTCAGCGAGAACGGCTTTTCCATGAACAGGCTTGCCCCGGCGGCGTAGGCGGCGGCTTCGGATTCCTTGCCGACGTTTCCAGTCAGCAGAATAATGGGAAGCGTGGGATCGATCCCTTCGATACCCGCCCGAATGCGCCGGGTGCATTCCAGGCCGTCCATGACGTCCATCTTCCAGTCCATGATGACGATATCCGCCCCCCCGGCTTGCAGTGCGGCAATGGCTTCGACCCCGTTCTGGGCTTCGGCGATCTCGCGAACGGCGAAGCTGCCCAGCACCATATGAATCAGCCCCCGCATCTGAATATTGTCCTCGACGACCACCGCGCGCACGATTGCTTTATTCATGAGAGAGAGCCTCCTGATGTTGTTCGGTATCCCGAGCGGCTGCGATTGGCTCGGAATGATGTTTCGCGATGAAGGGAAAGAACTCGCGATCCGCCCCCAGCATGTGCCGAGCGACGATGTCCTGGGCGAGGAACTGAAACAGATCACCAACACCGAGTGTTCCGGCATGGAAGCCATGCACCATGTCGAGCGCGCGGTTGATCAGACCGCGATGAATGGCGACGTGCTCGGCCAAACCGGGGAAGCCCGAGACGCCGAGAATCGCTTCCTCGTCGTCAAAATGCCTCCGCACCGCCTGCACCAGGGTGTTGATCAATCCCGCGACCTCATCCGCCGGCCGGCCGGCGAACAGCGCCGCCACCAGGGTGTTGGCGTGACCGAACAGCGCCCGGTGCTGGGTATCGATAACGTCGTGGCCACTCTCGTAGGCCGAATGCCAGACCAACTGCACGAAGTTTCCCGACCTCTCTTGCGGCGCGACCGTGGCGCGAACGCCATCAAGGGCCGAACGGATTGACCCGATCAGCGCATTGAGGCCGGTATCCAAACGGTCGAGCAGTCGATTGGCTCCGTCGATATCCGGAAGCGCCAACGCGGTTTCAAGATCGATGGCGACGCCACGCATCTCGGCGGCGGCGAGCATGCCGAGCAACGCCTTCAGGGTATGTACGTCCCGTATGGCTTTTTCCAGATCACCGGCCGCCAGGCATTGGCGCATCCGCGCCGCTACATCCGCCTGTTGTTCGACAAAACTGCGCAGGGTATCGAGGTAGAGCGGCTTCATCCCCGCCATTCGGCGCAATCCGGCGCGAACGTCGAGGCCATCGATGTGGCCGGGAAGGCTGATTCCGCCATCCGTCACCATTTCCGTTCCCGGGGCGGCGAACAGCGCGGCGTCGCCCGCCCCGGTCACCCATTTATGGATGACGGCATAAAGCTGCCGGGGATTGAACGGCTTGCTGACAAAGTCATTCATGCCGGCGGCGATACACTCATCCTCATGGGTTCGCATGGCATTCGCGGTCATGGCGACGATGGGCAAATCGTCGAAAGCATCCTGCTCGCGGATCAGCCGGGTCGCGCTTATGCCATCCATGTTCGGCATCTGCATGTCCATCAGGACGATTTCATAAGCCTTGGCTCCAATCATATCGACCGCCTTACGGCCGTCGTCGGCGATATCGACGACCATTCCCGCCGCTTCCAACAATCCTCTGGCCACCAGTTGATTGGTGCCGTCGTCCTCGACCAGAAGTACCCGCGTGCCGCAAAGAATGGAGTGATCCGTCTCGGCGGAATCGGCACGGGCGGTCAACGGGATCACCACGGCCCCCGTGGCGTCACTCACCACCCCAACCCTGACGGTGAACCAGAAGGTGCTGCCCTGGCCGGGCGTGCTTTCAACCCCAACCTCCCCCCCCATCAGGCAGGCCAGCTTCCGTGAAATCGCCAACCCCAAGCCCGAGCCGCCGAATTTGCGAGTGGTGGAGGCGTCGGCCTGCTGGAACGACCGGAACAGCAGACCTTGCTGCGTGGGGGTCAGCCCGATTCCGGTGTCGGCTACTGAAAATCGCAACAGCACATCGCTCTCGCCGGCGTCGATCACATCGACGCTGACGGTCACGCCTCCACGCTCGGTGAACTTGACGGCATTGTTGAGGTAGTTGAGCAGTACCTGCCCAATGCGCAGCGGATCACCGACAAGTCCCCGCGGGACCTCGGGCGCGAACCGCACCGCGATATTCAACCCCTTGCCCTCAGCGAGGTCGCGGACAATATCCACGGACTCGTCGACCGCTTCGGCCAGATCGAACGGGATTTCGTCGATCGACAACTTTCCGGCCTCGGCTTTCGAGAAATCCAGGATGTCGTTGATAATGGTCAGCAGCCGCCGCGCCGACTTTCCGATGATCTCGACCTGACTGCGCTCCTTCGGCGGCAGGTCACCGCCGAGAGCCAGATGAACCATGCCGATGATGCCGTTCATCGGGGTGCGGATCTCGTGGCTCATATTGGCAAGGAACGCGGATTTAGCCCGATTGGCCGCCTCGGCGGCCTGCCGGCTGTCCCGCAATTCGGCTTCCATTGCCTTGCGTTCGACGATGTCGTGAAAGGCCACCACCACGCCGACGATTTCGCCGGAAAGATCAAGCGGTGCCACAACATATTCTACCGGTAGCGGCTCACCCAGTTTGCCCTGGAACATTTCATCGGCAACCCGCCGAATCTGACCGTCATGAAGCGTCGCGAGGATCGAGCAGATCCCATCGGCGCAGTTGTGGCCGTCGGCGAGGAGATGACCGAAAACCTGCGGGCTGAATCCGCCCAACATCACGTCTGGAGATGGCCAGCCCAGGATACGAGCAGCCGCCGGATTGGCGAAGATCACCCGCTTTTCCTTGCTGAGTCCGACAATGCCTTCGGCGGTGGTTTCCAGAACCAGCCGCATCTGCAACTCGGTTTCCCTGAGATGGGTGACTTCGCTGCCGGTGCCGCGATAGCCGAGGAAACGCCCGTCGGTATCGAAGACCGGCGTACCGCTGACGCTGACATATCTGCGCTCCCCCTCACCCTTCATCAGGTATTCAAAATTGCGGAAGGGACGACGGGCGTTAAGATCCTCCAGGTGTCGGCGAAGGATATCGGACGAACTCTCCGAGACCAGATCTTCTCGACGTTTTCCGATGACCGAATTGCGGTCTATGTTGGTTATGGCGGAGAAGCGATCGGAGAACCATGTAAAGCGGAGGTCGGCATCGGTTTCCCAGAACCAGTCCGATGACGCCTGGGCGAAAGCGGCGAACCGGTCCCGGCTGAGACGGAGCCTCTCCTCCATCTCATAGTGTGTCGTCACATTGGTATGTGAAACGATGGCGCCGAACTCGTCGCCGGTGAGCGGCGAAATATCAAGCCGGTACCACCGTTTTTCCGTCGGCGAGTCACAGGGATAATCCAGAGAAATGCCTGGCGA
Organism: uncultured Rhodospirillaceae bacterium; assembly: GCA_903901915.1. Taxonomy (GTDB): domain Bacteria; phylum Pseudomonadota; class Alphaproteobacteria; order Rhodospirillales; family Magnetospirillaceae; genus Phaeospirillum. The sequence continues at coordinate 143,786 of CAIUSV010000040.1, forward strand.
CCGCCGCGTGATAATGGCGCCGATCACCTCCGGCGTCAGCACCGAAGGACATCCAGCAGTTCTAATTATGGAACGAAAGGGGATTCCCAAGGCGGGAGAAGTCTGACTCAATAGGTTGTGTGGAACGGCTCGATTCATACATAGCGGCGCTGCGTGCGCGGTGCGATTTTCTGCCGGACAAGCGGGAGGGTCGC
>CAIUSV010000041.1 GCA_903901915.1 uncultured Rhodospirillaceae bacterium
ACCGGTCGGCGTCAGAACGGCATTCTGGTGGATGCCCATTCGATCTCTCCCTGGATAGCCAAAGTCTCGCAACTTCAGCTTGCTCGCTTCAGATCGAGTGGGCAACCTCCTGAGACTTCACATCTAGGCAGTGGGGGTTTCCGCCGGCACTTTCGGCAGCAATCCCCATTTCCGGCACAGCAGGAACAGCCGTTTTCCCTGGGTGACGCTGATACCGATCATCAGCCCCAGGCTGACGCCCCCCACCAGCGAACGCACCGCCAACGCCTCGGCCAGCGGCATGGTACGGGCGAGCCAGAGATAGAACGCCGCCTTGACGAAGAAATAGGCCGCCCACAGCAGGGTGAAGAGCTGAAAGAAACGCCGCGTATCGGCACGGTCGGGATTGGGGATCTCGGCCCGCTGCTCGGCCATTTCCTGAATCATCGGCTTTCTGCCCGACGCGCCGATGACAAAGGCGATTCCGGTCACGACATTGGTGATGACCGATTCGTAGATGATCATGGCGGGCGTGTCGGACAGCAGATCGACGACCCCCAGCACCACCGTCAGCACCGCCACCAGGATATAGATCCGGGTGAAGGCGCGGCGGCGGACCAGACGCCAAAGCACCCCGGCCACGATAACGGCAATCGACCCGGCGATCCCCGCCTTGAGCCCCAGCGCCGCCGCCAGAACCCAAAACGCGATCAGCGGACCGAATTCGTCCGCGACATAGCGTGAAATGCCGATAAGTCGCCTCATCGCCGCCCTACGCCTACAGCCCCAGCACGTCCCGCATGGTGTAGAGACCGGGCGGTTGCGTTGCCGCCCAGCGGGCGGCGCGCACCGCCCCCTTGGCGAACACCACCCGGGACGACGCCTTGTGGGTCAGTTCCACCCGCTCGCCCTCGGCGGCGAAGATCACCGAGTGATCACCGACGACGTCGCCGCCGCGCAGGGTGGCAAAGCCGATCTCGCCCCGCGGCCGGGCGCCGGTGTGGCCGTCGCGGCTTTTGCGCCAGACCTGATCAAGGGCCACCGCCCGGCCGCTAGCGGCGGCACGGCCCAGCCCCAGCGCGGTCCCCGACGGCGCGTCCACCTTGTGACGATGGTGCATCTCGACAATATCGATATCGTAATCATCGCCGAGAATGGCCGCGGCCCGCTCGGTCAACGCCAGCAGCAGGTTGACGCCGACACTGAAATTCGGCGCCATCACCACCGGCGCCCGACAGGCGGCGGCGGAGATGGCCGCTTCGTCGTCCTTGGACAGCCCGGTGGTGCCGATCACCAGCACCTTGCCCGATCGGGCGGCAAGGTCGGCATGGGCCAGGGTGGCGGCCGGGGTGGTGAAATCGATCACCGCGTCCGAGGCGGCGAACAGCGCCCCGGCATCGGCGGTGATCGCCACCCCCAGGGGCCGGCGGCCCAGCAGTTCGCCGGGATCGCGGCCGATCAGATCGCTGTCGGGCCGTTCGCTGCCGCCGGCCAGGGCGCAACCTTCGGTTTCCATCACCTCGTCCATCAGCATCCGTCCCATGCGGCCGCCGCAGCCGACGATTCCGATCTTCATATCGTTTCCCCCTCAGATACCGGTGAACAGAAAATCCAGCGCGTCGATGATTTCGGTGCGGCGCTCGGCCAAACTCGCGATTGGAGTACCGAGAATCGTCGAGGGCATGGCAGCCAACTGATCGGTCAGCAGCACCAGGGTTTCGCCGTTGACGGTCACCGTGGGACTGAGATGACGGGCCGGCTTGACGCCGGGGCCGAGCCGCGCCAGCGGTATCAGCACGCGAGTCGGCAGATCACCCACGCATCTCGCCTGAATATCGACCATGTAGGGCACGGCGTCGGCCAGCCGGCCGCCGGGATTGGCATAGACATCGAATTGAGCCATCAAAACAGCCTCAGCCCATCGCTCCACAGGCCGTGTTCCTCGACCCAACGCCGCCGCGCGTCGATTGCCTCGCGATTCTCGTCAGCCCAATCCCTATTGCGTTTTTCGCGAATCGCTTCGGTCACGCCTTCCTCGAGCGCGCGACTGAGGTTAAGCCCCGCCTCGCGCGCCTGACGCAGCAGATCGGAATTGATCGACACGTTGACCGCCTTCTTGGGCGCCTTGGGGTCGAACAGCGCATTCATGGCATCACCTCGGCATCTATGCGCACAGCATATGCGCAGGCGCCGGAATACTTCAACATCCTATCGCCGCAGCACCGCCAGCAGCCGCTCCACCGTTTCCTCGGGCATCCGGCGGATGGCGGCACCCAGGCGATTGGCCAACTCGGTGCGGGCGGGCGACAGGCCGGAGGTGTCCAACGTCACCTTGGGATGGGACAGCTCGGCCAGCGCCTTCAATTCTTCGGCCTCGTCCCAGATGCAACCGAGATAGCCGCAGATCTGCATCACTAGGCCGGGGGCGGGCTTGCCGCGCCGGCCGTGTTCCAGCGCCGACAGATAGGCGGCCGAAACGTTGAGGTCGGCGGCCATCTGTTTAAGCTGGAGGCCCTTGGCCTCGCGCAGGGTCCGCACCTTGGCGCCGAACGGGGTCATCCCCGTCGTCTCCGCACCAGAACGTAAAGCGCGCCGTCGCCGCCGTGATGGGGGCGGGCGAAGGAAAAGCCAAGGATATGCTGGCGCAGCGGCGGCTGATTGAGCCACCGGGGCACCTGGGCCTTCAACACCCCGCCGCCGCGATTGCCCTTGCCGGTGACCACCAGGACGCAACGCCGCTGCGCCGCCCAGGCGCGATCGATGAAGGCGGCAAGCTCGGCGTGGGCAAGGTCCTGGGAATGGCCGTGCAGATCAAGGGTGGCTTCGATCACCATCTCGCCCCGCTTCATGCGCTCGGCGGAACGGCGGTCGAGCCCGGGGGTATGGCCGTGATGCAGATCCGTCTGCCCCTGAAGCCGGGGCGGTGCCGGCACCACCGAGGGCCGGGCCGGTGGCGGGCCGGGAGGGGGGGGAGGCGATGGAACCATCGTCTCCGTTTCCGCCTCGACGGGCAGGGCATGGCCGGGCAACGGCTTGGCGTCCTTGACCACCGCCCGCCAGATCCGCACCTCGTCCGGCGTGGGGCGGCGGGAAGGCCTCACCGCCACCTCACGGAACCACCTCATCGCGCGGCGGCTTTTCGTCGGCGATGGAGGCCCAATGATCGCCCGGCTTCGGCGACAGCGACGGTTCGTCGGGAGAAGCGGTTTCGGGCTGCACCGAATCGGCGAAGGGTGACGGCGGCGGCGGTTCGGCCGCCGGCGGCGCCATCATGATTTCGGCCTCGGCGGCGGTGGGCGGCGGCGGAGCGGGGGGCGCGGCGGGAGCCGCCGGCATGACGGGAACCGGAGCATTGGCCATCGGCGCGGGCTGTTGCTGGGTTTCGCCCTCGCCGAGATTGCGGCGGATGAATTTTCGCCAGTCACCCTTGGGAGCAAGGCAGGGCGCCTCGGCGCCACCCTTCATCACCAGGGCGACACCGCCCATCTGCCACAAGGTCTGAAACTGCGCGGTACTCTCGACCATGTAGGCCAGCGCCCGCGTCTTCAGCCGCCACGCGACGTAATACTTGTTGCCGAACAGGTGGCCGAGCACGCACAGCGTCATCACCACGATGCCGACGGCGATGCCGGCGGCCAAAAGGATGATCAGCGCCAGGGTCATCATGATGATCAGCGGCGCCAGATGGTCCCAGTGCAGATGGACCGGCGATCCCTGATAATCGAGCAGACGGGGATCGGTAAAGACCTGGACGCGATCGGCCAGCACCGCGGCGCGCAGCTGCTCGTGCAACTGTTCATCCTCGCGACCCTTGCGGTCTTTCCACTCGTCCAACAGGCTGGCCATGGTCCCTCTTCCATTGCGGCGATCGAGGGCGAAAGGATGGACAAGCCGCCCCCTCTTGGCAAGGACAGCCTGTCGCCCCGGATCGTCGTGCGGTTCCGGCGGGCTAGTCGCTCCGCTCCATCGCCATCCGCGGCGAACGGGCATGGGGCAGCAGAAGCACCAGCCGGCCGGGACTTTTCATGCGGCCGGCGGCCTCGAAAGCAGCGTCGCCCGAACCCCAGAACACATCGCCGCGCACCGGCCCCTTGATGGCGGCACCGGTATCTTGAGCCACCATCAGCCGGCGCAGCGGCCTGCCGGCGGAATCGACGGTATCCAGCCACACCGGCGCCCCCAACGGAATGAAGCGGGCATCCACCGCCAGCGAGCGTTCCGGTGTCAGCGCCACCCCCTCGGTACCCAGCGGACCATCGCCGGGATTGACCGCGTAGAAGATATAGCGCGGATTGCGGGCCAGCAGCTCGCGGCCCTGGTCGGGATGCCCCTTCAGCCACGCGCGGATCGCCGGCATCGAGGTGTCGCCTTCCAACCGGCCTTCATCCTTGAGAATCTTGCCGATGCCGAGAAACTTGTGGCCGTTGCTGCCGGCGACGCCAAGCCGCAACACGCCACCGTCATCAAGACGCACCCGGCCGGACCCTTGGATCTGCATGATGGCCAAATCGACCCGGTCGTCGGTCCATGCCACCACCGGCGCCTGCGCCTCGATGGCGCCGGCCTCGATCTCGGCGCGGGTGTGATAGGGCAGCAACCGGCCGCCGGACAGGCGCCCGGCCAACTGTTCACCGGCCCATTCCGCGCGGAACTTGCCGAGATCGACGCCGACCAGATCCGCCGGCTTGCCATAGATCGGCAAGGTAAAGCGGCCCTGTCGCCGACGCGAGCCATTTATTTCGGGTTCAAAATAACCCGTGAACAGCCCATCGGCACGGCCGTCATTGGTGACCTGCCAGGGGCTGAACCAGGCCTCGAACATCGCCCGCGCCCCGGCGTGATCGCCGACCGGCACCTTGGCGGCGGCCGAACACGGACCGTACCAATCGGCGGCGGTGCCGCCGATTCCGTCGAAGCCGATCGACCGGTCCACCGGCAGCTTGACGATGCGGTCACACGATTTCAGCAACGCCGGCAACACGGCGGCGGCGGCATCCTCGCTCCAGCCGGCCAGCGCGCCGAACTCGCGCGGCGCCAGCACCAGCCGATCGACCGCGGGCGGCGACGGGGACGGTGGCGGCACGGCGGGGGCGCAGGCGGCCAATGCCGCCAGCAGCACCAGCGCCGGCCCGAGACCGGATTGCATCCTACGCCTCGGGAGTGCGGGTGGCCGACAGCAGCCAGTTGGGATCGCCGGTGCGGGTATCGCGGCGGAAACTCCACTCGTCGATCACATCCACCACCCGTTCCGGCGTACCCTCGATCACATGGCCGTCCTTGTCGTAACGGACATTGACCTGTTCGCTGACAAACCGGGCCGTCAGCTCGGCAAAGGGGCCGTCCATGCGGGCGTCCACCGGTTCGACCTTGCGGATGCCCACCAGTTCGGTGGTCAGGGTCTCGCCACCATTCAGGCGGCCGTCGATGGCGGAAGCGAAATGGCGATAGACTTCGGGCGCCAGCAGCGGTTTCAACGTCGGTTTATCGCCGGCGGCGAAGGCGGCCACGATCATCTCGAAGGCGGCACGGGCGCCGGCCAGAAAGGCGTCGAGGTCGAAGGACGGGTCAACCGCCCGGATGGCGGCCAGTCCCGGTGCCACCGGCGACCCGGCCGGCGGCTCGGCAGCCGAACGGCGCACCGCCGCCAGGTCGATGACGACTCCGCCACCCTCGGTTCCGGGCGATTTCGGCGGCGGCGGCTCGTTGCCGCTGCGGCGGCCGAGCACGCTGCGCAGGCGCAGTACCAGAAAGGCCGCCACCATGGCGAAAAAAACGATGTCGAGAAAATGGAATCCGTCGTTCATCGGGCAAGTCCGCGATAGGCTGGCGGCATGACGTCGCCCGCGTCACACAGATAAGCCGTGATTGGGGAAAGAGCAAGCATGGGCTGGTTGATCATCGTGGGCGCCATCGCCCTTCCGGTGGCCGAGATCATGGTGTGGATCCGGTCGGCCGAGCTGATCGGCGTCTGGCCGACGATTTTATTGTCGGTAGCGGCGGTGATGATCGGCACCGCGATCCTACGCCGGCAGGGTCTGGCCATGCTGCTTGACGCCCGCGCCCGCATGGAGCAGGGCGAATTGCCGCTGGAGACCGCCTTCGACGGCTTGTGCCTGGCCGCCGCCGGTTTCCTGCTGGTGCTGCCCGGCTTCATCACCGACGTGATGGCGCTGCCGCTGCTGCTGCCGCCGGTGCGCCGGCGGTTGCGCCGTTGGGTCGGGCGGCGACTGAGCGGGCCGGCCGACCGGAGCTTTGGTCCCGTCGTTATCGACACCGAGTTCCAGGTGATCGAACCCGACCCGCCGCCCGACCGCAAGCGGTTGGAGCCGTAGTTGTGCGCCACGGCGATCCGTGCTAGGCGATGACCGCTCTCATCCCCAGCAGGAGGACCATATGACCGAGACCCCGACGCCGCAGGGCGACGAGCCGCAACTGCAGGTCAACGGCCAGTACATCAAGGACCTGTCCTTCGAGATTCCGGGCGCCCCCCAGGTATTGCTTGAAGCCCAGAGCCAGAATCCGGACATTCCGATCCATGTGGACGTCAACGCCACCGGCATCGGTCCCAACATGTTCGAGGTGGTGCTGCACATCCGCATCGAGGCCCGGCTGCCGGCCAAGCCGCTGTTCATCCTCGAGCTGGATTACGCCGGTCTGTTCACCGTCAATCTGCCGGAAGACCAGATCCACCCGGTGCTGCTGATCGAGTGTCCGCGCCTGTTGTTCCCGTTCGCCCGCAACATCGTCGCCGACCTGACCCGCGACGGCGGTTTCCCGCCGCTGATGATCCAGCCGCTGGATTTCGTCTCGCTTTACCGCGCCCGTCTCGAACAGATGGCGGCCCAGCCCCCGGCCGGGCAGGCGTAAGGCACCTTACACGGCGCGTCGGAACCGTCCTCCGCTCCGACGCGCCGCCTGTTTTATTACTCCCGCAGCCACAGCGCGTTTTTCAGGCCGCCGACAAAGGCGGCGTGCGCGGTTGCTTCCGTCTCGGTGGGCGCGTGCGGCCGCGCCGGCCGGATCGGGCGTTCCAGCCGTTGCGCCGGCGTCTGCGCCGCCGCTTTGGCGATTCCCAGCTCCAATCCGGGCTGGCGACCGCCGATCAGTTGCAGATAGACTTCGGCCAGCAGCTCGGAATCCAGCAGCGCCCCATGGCGGGTCCGGTGGGTGTTGTCGATCTCGAACCGGCGGCACAGCGCGTCCAGATTGGCCTGGGCGCCGGGAAAGCGCTTGCGGGCCATGGCGACGGTATCGATGGAACGGCTCATGGGCAGGGTCGGTGCCCCCAGCCGGGCCAGTTCGGCGTTGATGAAACGCATATCGAATTCGGCATTGTGAATCACCAGCGGCGCATCGCCGAGAAAATCCAGGAAATCGGCCATCACCTCGGCGAACAGCGGCTTGTCGGCGAGAAAGTCCGCCGACAGGCCGTGGACCTTGAACGCCTCTTCCGGCATGTCGCGTTCGGGATTGAGATAGCGGTGAAACACCTCGCCGGTGGGCAGGTGATTGAACAGCTCGACACAGCCGATCTCGACAATGCGATGACCGCTCAGCGGATCAAAGCCGGTGGTCTCGGTGTCGAGCACGATTTCACGCATCAGGTTTTCTCCGCTTTCATCGCTCTGACCACCGCCTTGAGACACCGCAGGGCCGGTGGCCGGCCCCGGCCGGTGGGTATCACGAAATCGGCGCGGCGGCGCTTGTCCCGATCGGGCATCTGCTTCGCCCGGATCTGCGCCAGTCGCTCGGCGGTCATTCCCGGCCGCGCCAGCACCCGCTGCGCCTGAAGAAAGGCGGGGCAGCTGACCACCGCCACCCGATCGCACCGCTGGGCGCCGCCGGTCTCGAACAGCAGCGGGACGTCCAGCACCACCAGGGCGGCGCGGCGGCGGCGCTGGCGTTCGAGAAAGCGCCGCTCGGCGGCGCGCACCAGCGGATGAACGATGGCCTCCAGCCGCCGCAGCGCCACCGCGTCGCCGAATACCCGCCGTCCCAGATCGCCGCGATCGACCGCGCCGTCCCGAACCGCCCCGGGAAACGCCGCATCCACCGCCGCCACCGCCGCGCCGCCCTTCGCGAACAGTGCGTGGACGGTGGCATCGGCATCGTGAACCGGCACGCCAAGCCGGCGCAGCATCGCCGCCGCCGTGCTCTTGCCCATGCCGATCGAGCCGGTGAGACCGAGAATCTTCATCTATCCCGCCAGTACGAAAGCCCGAAGCCCGTCGCTCACGTCCGGCCGGATTCCGAACCAGGCCTCGAAGCCGGGTACCGCCTGCCACAACAGCATGCCGAGTCCGTCCACCGTCCGGTTGCCGCGCGCCCGCGCCCGCGCCAGCAGACCGGTTTCCAACGGGACATAGACGATGTCGTTGACCACCGCGCCCGGCGGCAGATCGGCAAGATCGATATCCAACTCAGACTGACCGGTCATCCCCAGCGTGGTGGTATTGACCAGCAGCCGGGCGCCGGCCAGCGCCGCCGCCCGTTCCGCCCAGCCGACCACCCGCACCGGCCCACCCAGTTCGGCGGCCAACTGCCGGGCGCGTTCCGCGCTGCGATTGATGACGCGAATCTCGGGACTGCCGGCGTCGATCAATGCCGCCACCACTGCCCGCGCCGCGCCACCGGCCCCCAGCACCACCGCCGGACCGGCCGCCGGAATCCAGCCGGGAGCGCCGCGCCGCAGGTTCTCCAGAAAGCCGAAACCGTCGGTGTTGCGTCCGAACAGGCTGCCGTCGTCGCGCACCACCAGGGTGTTGACCGCGCCGATACGAGCCGCCAGCGGCTCCAGTTCGTCAACCAGGGCCAGCGCCGCTTCCTTGTGCGGCACCGTCAGGTTGGCGCCCCGAAAGCCCATGCGCGGCAGGGCGCGAACCACCTGCTCCAGGTCATGCGGCGCCACCGCCAGCGGCACATAGGCGCCGTCAATACCCAGGCGGTCCAGCCAGAAGCCGTGCAGCCGGGGCGAACGGGAATGGGACACCGGCCAGCCGAGCACACCGGCAAGACGGGCCTTGCCGCTGGGAATCATGGCACCAACTCCCCGTTCTCGCGCAGGAAATATGTTAAACGAAAAAACATTATAAATCATAAGCCTTTATGCCAGTTTTACAGAAAACGCTCACATTTTGACTCACATTTTATCCCCATATTTCTCGGCATCTGCTACCCTTCTGGGGATATCAAATTGTCTCAGAGGATGCCGTGTCAGGAAAGAACGGGCTTCCGAAATATCTCTTCCGAATGGGTGACACCTTCTACGCCCGTGTCGCCATTCCCAAGCAACTACGCGGGTTTTTCAGCGGCAAGGACATCATACTCCGCAGCCTGAAAACCGGCGACCCAAAGATCGCCGAGAGCCGCAAGGATATTGAGGTCGGTCGAATCAAAGCTGAGTTCGAACGGCTTTTCAATCTGGACCCTTTCGCCGCCGCTGTAAGCGTTGCCACTGTTCGGTGGCAGATGGATTCCGAAGGGAAACAGGCGACGCTGACCACTACCGAGGATACGACCTCAACCATTGGTGCCCTGGGCATCGCGGCGCGCACCGAGGCCGATCCGGAGCGCAGGGCTGCAGTGGAGGCTCGCCAGCGAGCCATGCTCGAGACATCGCGGGCCGGCATGTCGGGTTGGCAAACCGAACTCTTGTCACGCAGTGGTCGGTTCGCACCGTTACCCATTGATGTCGCCGACCCCGCAGCGATCCGCAGTTGGATCCGGTCGGCCAATAACCTGCTGGAATTTCTTGAAGGTGGCGGCGATGCGACCGGATCGACGCCTCTGCACGAGATGGCAGCTTTCGTTAGTGGTGGTGAGCTTGGCGAAGTCGCGAAAGCCCAGGTGCTCCAAGAGATCCCAGCAGCCCTGCTACCCCGGCGGGCAAGGCCGTATCTGGCACAAGCACGCTCTGGCGCCGTTCCCGATGATGACAACATCACCCTGGGCGACCTCATCACCCGGTTCTTCGCCGATGACAAGCGAGCCTGCATGGACCCGCTGACACAGCGAAATTACGCCATTCCAGTCGCGATTATGAAGGAGGTCCTTGGCGAGACCACACCTGTCCGGGTGATCCGGCGTGACGATGTGAGAAAGGTGCAGCAGGTCATCCGGTATCTGCCGGCAAAAGCCCGCGAAAACCCACGATATCGAGAAATGACCTGGGAGCAGATCGCGGACGCAGCGAAGGCCGACCGGGAGAGCGGTATCAATGTTCCGGCTTTGAAGTCATCGACGCGAAACACATACATCCGCCACATGGGAACGATCTTCGCCTATGCCCTAGACGAGGGAAAGGTCGAATTCAACCCGGCCCTCGGCCTGACAGTCCGGCTACCAGAGGATCGCGACGAGGAGTGCAAGGAGCCCTTCACGCCCGAGGATTTGCGGGCCATGTTCCCCCGCACCTATCGGCTGGAAGGGTTGAACTGGGTGCCGCTGATCATGCTCTATCATGGAATGCGACCAACCGAAGCCGCACAGTTGGACACGGCCGATGTGATCCTGGTCGATGGCGTGTGGGCCTTCGACCTGACGACGGAAACGAAGGGAGCTGTCGGATCCGATCGGTGGGGTGACAAGTCTTTGAAAAATGATCGTTCCACGGTGCGCCGAATCCCGATCCATCAGCGCCTTCTCGATCTCGGATTCCTCGACTACCTGCAATCACGCATCGCTGCGGGGGAGCGCAAGGTGTTCGATGTCAAAGGGTATAGCCAAGCCGGTTACTTCGAGTCGATCCGCCATGAATTCACCACATGGCTGGACGCCGTGGGCGTAAAGAGATCCAACACCACGCCGCATTCATTGCGCCACACATGGGCCACCGCATCCTTCCGGGTGGTAGATGACGCGCTACGGAAAATCATCGGCGGATGGTCGGTTGGTAAGGGCGTCGATGTCGCCACCTACCTTCACACCAATCACCTGTCTATGGCGGACATGAAGGCCGAGTTGGACAAGGTCACCTTCGACGTGCTGACCGCCGACGAAGACCCTGGTCGTGCCCATCCAGGCCTGATCGCCTGGAAACGCGTCCGGCGAGGAAGGCGGAAAGCGACAGAACAGCAAAGCCTGAAGACGAAGCGCCTCATCGCCAGCAAGCGTATGGTGTAGGTTGCCTTCTACGGAAGATACCCTGCCAAATCCGATCAAAAAAATGAAACGGGCGCCGTTCCGAATTGCCGACAGCACCCTATCGCTCATCAGGACGCGGAATCACTATGCCAGCGGGAGCAGTTATCGTGCGGGCCGATCTGGGCAGGGGTATTGCCGACGACAGGGCATTCGCAGGGCGGTGCCCTGCACCCCATGGGAGACAGTTCATGACCCAACCCCGTCATCAGGCTTCTGATAGTTGCTGCGTCTCATCCCGGAGCGAAGACATTATCCTGCTGCTTCCACAGCCAGAAAAGCGAGGGGGCGAGGATCAACGGCGGAATCTCTGATCCACCGTTTGTACTGCATGTCCTCATTGAGAATGTGGTGAGTGAGCCATTGGATGACGAGGTTGGGAAGGTCGTCCGCAGCTGACTTGGTCCCACTTTGATAGGTTTCGGAAATCGCCCTCACCCTGGCTTGAAACTTGCGGTGTTTATGGTGATGTTCCGCGAGCTGCATATAGCCGACCGCCTTCAGCGCCTTTTCCTCACGAAGGAAATGCCCATCTACATACTCTTCTAGGATCATGAGAGTGCTGGTGATGATCATTCCCTGGTCCTGCTTCGCTGAAAGCGAATCGTAAAGCAGCCGAGCAATGTCAAAAAATGCCTTGTGGTCGGAGTCCAGCGTGTCATTGCCCACGGACATTTCAGGGGTCCAATCAGGAATCGCGCTTTGAACGGTCTCGGCACCCATAGGCCCACCCCTAACATGGATTTTTGACACGGGTCATTCCTGCCGAGCCGTCAGGTTGTGGCTAACCATCCGTCCGTGATATGACCAATGTAACCAGAAAGCAACAAATGCCCTTAGAACGGGTTTGTCAAGGAAGGCTAACTGCATGGCCAGCGGCATTAGCGGAAGTGAGCGCAGCTTCCGTGACAATGAGATCATCGTCAGCAAGACGGACCTTCAGGGGCGAATGACCTATTGCAACGACGTTTTTATTCGCATCTCAGGATACGCGGAAGCCGAGTTGATCGGAAAACCACATAACATGATCCGGCATCAGGCTATGCCCCGATGCGTGTTCAAGCTTCTTTGGGACACCATTTCCCAGGGCAGGGAACTGTTCGCCTACGTGGTCAATCGCTGCAAAAACGGCGACTATTACTGGGTCTACGCTCATGTGACGGTCGATCTTGACGACAATGGCGACATGGTGGGCTACCACTCCAATCGTCGATCTCCAGATCGCAAAGCCATCGACGTCATTGAGCCGTTGTATGCCCGCCTTCTGGAAGAAGAAGGGCGGCATACCGACAGAAAGACTGGGATCGATGCGGCGACCAATCTGCTGCTGTCCATTCTCGCTGAAAAGGGAGTGAGCTATGAGCAGTTTGTCTTCAGCCTCTAAGGCGCTGGCAGCAGTCGTCATCGCACTGGTGCTGATGGTGATCGTGACGGCTTGGGACATGGCAAGAGGAGCCTCCGGCCTTACTGCCTTGGTGCTGGCGGCATCCGTGATGTTGGTGCTGGCGGTGATGTGGCTACGACGGACCAATGCCAGCCTGGGGAAAGGTGTTGCGGTTCTGAGCCAAGCCGCTGAAGGTCGTCTCAGGGTTCGGGTGCTAGGCATCCGTGGCCATGGCACTATCGGCGAGTTGCTTCGAAATATAAATCGCGTGTTGGATCAGACCGAGGCATTCGCGAAAGAGGCGGATGCGGCAATGTACGCCGCCGCCGAAGGCCGCTTTTACCGCAATATCGTCGGTAAGGGGCTGCGAGGGGAGTTCATTCGCTACTCCCATGACGTAAACAAGACCCTGGGTGTCATGGGCGAAAACAATGCGAAGCTGGGAATGTTCACCAGCCGCATGCTCAAAGACGCAGTGTCAATCTCGATGACCATCAACGAAGGTGCCATTGCCAACGCCAGCATCATCACCGGCATTCACAGCGCCCGTGACGAAGCTCAGGGCATGGCTGCGGCAACTGAGGAATTGGTATCCAGCATCCAGGAGATCAGTCACCAAAGTGAAGGGGTTGCAGGGCTGTCCATGGAAGCCCACTCGGTTACCGAGGCTGGGCGGCAGGTCGTTTCGGAAGCCATGGTGGAATTCGCCACGATTGAAGCGGTTGTTCGCGAAGCCGCCCATAAGGTTGCCGATTTGGCTAAGGCGTCAGGAGCCATTGGGGACATCCTGTCTTCCATTGAGGATATTGCGGCCCAGACCAACCTTCTCGCTTTGAACGCCACCATTGAGGCGGCCAGAGCTGGTGAAGCTGGAAAGGGCTTTGCTGTCGTAGCGAATGAGGTCAAGAACCTCGCCAATCAGACGGCACGGGCTACTCTCGACATTGGGGAGCGCATCAACACCCTTCGCCAGGAAATGGCAGGGATTGTCACCACAATGAGCCAAGGCACGGAAGCAATCGCGACAGGTCGCCATTCGATGGAAACCATGGATCGCCGTATGGGCGAGATCAGCGAACTCGTCAGCAATACGACCGAGCGTATGGCCGAGGTATCTCATATACTGTCTCAGCAAGCAGCTGCGGCGAATGAAATATCCAGCGGCATCCAGAAGGTGGCCCATCTGGGGGAACAGAACGCTCAAGCCATCGAAAAAAGCACGAATGCTCTTTCAGGCGTTGAGGCCGAGATCGGCTCGCTGTTGACCCTGCTTAATGATCAAGAGATTCCCAACAAGATCGTCACAATTGCCAAGGCTGATCACGTTATCTGGAAAAAACGTCTTGTCGATATGGTCATCGGTAAGATCACGTTGAAGGCTGACGAGCTTTCCAGCGAACAGACCTGTCGGCTGGGAAAATGGTATTTCGGCCCAGGTTCGTTACCATTCCGGCATCACCCCGCCTTCATTGAATTAGAAGGCTGTCATCGGGATGTCCATCAGACAGGCATGTCCGTGGTAAAGGCGTTCAATGGCGGAAATGCGGAAGAAGCCATCCGTCTCATAGGCGAGGTTGGGGGCGCTTCCGAACGCGTGATTGCGTGTCTCGACCGTTTGATTAACGAACCTGCCCAGATAAGCGGTGGGGGCACAGGAAGGTTCTGAAGCAGACTTCCGGGTAGATTCGACAGATTCTAAGAGGGTCTCAGATGGTTCCTCCTCATCTGCCAGCCATTTCCCGGCCCATGTATTCGGCTGAGCGCCAAATGCACGAGCGGAGAGCAAAGGCGAAGCCTGAGGCAACGCTCGATGCCTTGGTTGCAATGATCACCGACATGCGGGGAGAAATTTCATCGCTTCGCAG
>CAIUSV010000042.1 GCA_903901915.1 uncultured Rhodospirillaceae bacterium
ATCGCCGCCACCGCCTCGTCGACGGCGTCGTTGAGTTCGTGCGGGGTGGGGGCACGCTCGTCGAGGAAATCGCCGGTGCGGGCATAGGTCTGTTTGCGCCGCAGGGTAACGCGGCTGCCGGCCGTCGGCGCGGTGGCGAACACCACGGCACCGCCGTCACTAGCCCCGATACCGCGAAGGCCGTATCCGGAGGTTACCACCGCGGTTCCGACATGAACCTCCAGATCGGCGGCGACAAAGATCGGAAACGGAAACTCGAAGATACGCTGGCTGCCGTCGGCGACGGCCTGGATCACCGGCGAAACATCGGGAATCTGGATATGGGTCGTCATGTGTCTGTCCTTTCCGATTGGACATGAAAAACCCCGCCGGTCGGGAAGACCGGCGGGGTGGGATTTCCCAAGAGGGAAAAGGTGGGTCAGCGCACCAGTTGGAAGCTGGTAGCGTCAACTGGAGCGGCCTTATAGTCGGTCTTGATTAAAGCTCGGCTGTGAAATCAATCCAGCTTGTTCCGGCCCCGATATCTTTAACGGAAACCGTATTATACTGGGAAAAGCCGGACGATACGGTAATTGCGACAATCGCGCGCTGAGTCCCAACCTGGGCCACGGACATTTGGGTCGAGGCATATGCGCCGGGACCAGTGTCGCCGAGAAAGGCGTTTTGCGCCGAAAACCCAACCGACGGGACGGAGCGCATCGCCGAGGGAAAGTTGATGATCATGGTTGCCTGGGTGGCATCAATGGCCGGACCAGAGCCGTAAGGCCCGTAAGCCACCCCGGGAACAGCCCGCCAGTAGTAGCGAACACACCGCTGAAACACGATATCCTTGGGCACCACCTCATACGAGGTTGAATGCGCCCCATACTCGACTTGGGGATATTGTACCGTTCCGCCCGAAAAGCGGATCGTGCTGTCGATTCCATTGGTCAGGGTAACGGTATCGCCGCTCACCTTCGACACCCCATCGATCGTGCAAGCCGCGGTACCGGTCCACGAGATGACATACGTGCCGGTACGGGGGATCAACGCGCCATCGACCACCTGTTCCAGACCGCCGGCAGGCGCCGTGACAGCGCCGTTCGACCAAGACACCGCCTGCCCGCCGGTAACGACGCGCCAACGGTCGATGGTGTACCGATTGTCGCCGCTCGTCGCGGTGCCAGAAACATAGGATCGCTGGTTGACGATGTTGTTGCTGATGAAGTCGGTGTTGATCAGGAGATTCCTGAAGCCCCCCGAGGCAATGCCGGTCAGCTGGCTCCCATCCACCGCCGGCAGTTTGGCGTTGATGTCCAGCTGAACCACCTGATTGGCCCCGGTGCCGACATCCAAAGCGGCGGCGGTGCCAAGCGTCGGCTTGTTCGACAGATCATTGTACGAGCCCGAGGCGGCGACGGTGGCCAAGCCCAGGTTGATTCGCGCCTGGGCCTTGTCGGGCAGGTCGGCCAGATTCTGCGCCTTGGCAAGGAAATCGGCCGGATTGGCGGTGGCGGCGATGCTGAGGTGCTCGCCGTCGACATCGGCGGTCTTGGTGACGGTAACGTTGGCACCGGCGACCACCTTGGCTTCCAGGAACCCGGGGGCGTCGCCGCCGGAGACCTGGATCTTGCCGACGCGACGCAAGGTCACGGTAACGCCGTTGGCCGGCGCGGAGGCGAACACCACGGCGCCACCGTTATCGGCACCGTCACCGAGAAGAGTGTAGCCGGATGCCTGGATAGTGGCTCCAAGCAGCACCTCGATCTCCAGCGGCTCGAACACCGGGAAGGCGAAGCCGAAGGTGGTGCTGACACCATCGGCGGTATAGCTCACGCTCTGTGGGATCATCATCTTATCCTTATCAATTCAGTAGACATGAAAAGCCCCGCCGGTCGAGGTGACGGGCGGGGCCGGGGGTTTCCCTTTGGGGGAAGGGGGGATCAGCGCGGCAGTTGGGCGCGCAACGCGGCGGCTTCGGCCTCCAGGGCGGCGATGCGGGCCGTATCGCCCTCGCGCAGCGCGCGGATGCTTTTGGCGTCGATGGCGGCGAGCTGGGTCAGAATAGCGCCGTTGCCGCCAAACTGATTGGCGATGTGGTTATCCATGATGGGGGCTCCTATCGGGTCATGAGGGCGACGCCCTTGACCTGCTGGGTCCTGGCGTTGTGGGTCTTGATCCGGTATTTGACGGTGGTGCCGGTGGGTTGGGCGCCGACGTCGATCACCGTCCACAGCACCTTGTAGCCGCTGATGGCCAAACCGGTGTCGACCAAGGTACCGAGCGTCCAGGTGGCGCCATCGCGGCTGGCCTCGGCGGTGAAATCGGTGTTGATCGTCGCGGCGTCGATGGCTTTCCACAGTACCATCAACTTGATCTGGGCCGGGACGGCGGCCGGGGCCGGCGACAGGGCTTTGGACACCAGACTCATGTTGGCGGGCGGCGACATCGCGTACAGGCTCAGTTCACCGATTTCCCACACATTGCCATCGATGGGCGCGGCATTGCACAGCACCCGCCAATAACGCGCCGACACCGGCGAGAAGGTCAGGACGTTCGCCCCGATCGTGACCGCGAAGGTCCCGGCGTTGGACCATGACGAGCCGTTGGCGGAATACTGGATGACGACCGAATTCGTATAGAAGTTGCCGCCGGCGGCGGACTGGAACAGCCGCACCTTGCCGATGGCCTGGGCCGAACCGAAATCCTGTCCCAGATAAGCCACCCCGACGCAGCCGCCACCGGTCTGGGCCGACGCCCACACCAGGGAGGAACTGTTGCCGTCGCCGTCAATCCCGTCGAAGGCGTTGGCCGTCGTGTAGCCGCCGCCGAAGGTGCCGCCGCTGATGGCGTAGGCATTGCTGGCGATATTCGGGCCATAACCCCCGGGATTATCGTAATACCTGCCGCTTTCATAGGTCTGGCCGGTGGAGTCGGCGCCGATGGTGTCGCTGTTGAAGGCGTCATAGCCGCCATTGGCGTACTGCCCCGCCGCCCAGGCGCCGGTGATGGCGTCGACGAGGTAGGTCTGGATCACGTCTTGTTGCAGGGCGGCGATATCCGCCGCCGAGGCGGCATTGGCCGCCACAAAAGCCCTGACCGCCTTCTGGGTAGCGATGCAGGTATCCGAGTTTGCCGCCAGGGTGCCGTCGGCATCGGCGGTCAGGACAGCGGCACTACCCAGGCCATTAACGGCGAGGACGATACGTTCGTCGCCGCCGGAGTTACTGGTCGTCAACGCGATATTGGCCCCTGCCGTCAGTTTGTCGCACAGATAGTGGCCGACGGTGTCGGTGGCCGAAACCCTGATGGTGCCGCCCGACGTCGCCGCCTGGGCCTGGGAGGCGCAGGCCTGGGCCGTGCCGGCCGAGATCGCCGCCGCGGTTGCCTGGGCGGTGGCGGTGGCGGCGGCCGTCGATGCGGCCTGAGCCGAGGCATCGGCATCGGCCAACACCCGGTCGGCGTCGGCGTCGGTGTTCTCCAGCCCGTCACCGGCGGCGTTCCACTTGATCGCCTTACCGGCGGACGGCTCCGGCAGAGTCAGATCGGCGGTCCCGGCGCCGAGAAACGATCGCTTGACCGCGCGGCTGGCATCGTCGGCCACCTGCTGGATCGCGGCGGTCTGGTAATCTAATTCGTCGTTCAGGGCCTTGGCGCGAATGACACCGTCGTCCTGAAAATCGCTGGTGCGACGGATGGCGATACGGCGGCGCAGGGTCACCACCGCCCCGACGGCAGGCGGTGCGGCGAACAACACGCTGCCGCCGGTGGAGATGCCGGCCCCCGATATCGTATAGGCGGTATCGGGTTGAAGCGCGCTCCCCAGCCAGACTTCCATGTCGGCGGCGCTGAAGATGGGAAAGCGGTAGGTAAAGGCGGTCTGGCTGCCGCTGGCGAGGTAGCGCGCACACGGCGCGGCATCGTCGATCCGAATGTGATCGGCCATGGTTGGCTCCTGGAAAAGTTGGCGGTTCTCACCTATTCGGCAAGCTTCATCTCGGTCGAAACCGACAACACGGTGCAGGGCATGGGCACGTCCTGGACAATGCGCCACAGCGGTTGCATGGCATCGCGGTTCCAGCCGATGGCACGGACCCGCACGTCGCCCGAGAAGGTCGGCGGTCCGGCACCGAAGGTATCCTTGCCAAAGCGGCGGAACGGAATGGCGGTGGCGCCCCTGCCGGTATCGATGTGCAGCGCCTGGGTGTCGAGCACCCGGAAATGAGCGCGGACCATGCGGACGATCTGGCCGGGGGCCATGGGCTGACCCGACGCGACCACCGGCGGCAGCGGCTCGATCTCGTGGGTATAGGGCAACCCGGCCTGGATGGTCGAGGCTGGCTCGGCCAGAACGACGCGGCCGCCTGCCACCGTCAGGTCGGCAAGCGCGCCACCGTCGGCCAGCACCCGCACCACGCGGCCTTCCAGGTGATCGAGGCCGCTCCATGTCCGGGTTGCGGCATCCTTCGCCCCCGACAGGGCGCAATCGAGATGAAGATCGTCGTCGAAGCGCTCGAGAAACACCGCGGCCCCGCGGGCGACCAGGACGAACACCTCGCCCTCCACCGCCGCCACCGACAGAAAGCGCCCTTCGGTCCGCTGCACCGTCCAGGCCGTGACCTTCTCGGCGCGATAGACGGTCAGGGTGGCCAGGGTGCCGTCGCCCATCACCACATGAAACAGGCGGTGGATGGAATCATAGTCCTGATCCAGCGGCCGATTCATGAGGTGTTTGGCGATCATGGCGAGGTCGTGGGCCTGATACGCCTGTTCCACATCGGCAAAGAGGAATTCGCGAAGATCCCTGCCGTTGCGCGAAATGAAATGGGTGGCGCCATCGACATCGCGGGGCGGAATCATGCGGTCCACCGGCGAGCCGATACGGGTCTGGCGATCCACCTGGATCTTGGTGGGAGTCAGCGGCACGCCGCTGACCATGTACTCGGCGCCCGAGGTGAAGACCTGGAGGTGGCGGCCGGAAAACACGGCGCGGATGGCGTTGACCTGATCGGACAGCATGGAAAACTCGATGCTTTCGTCGTCCAGCCCGGTGCCGAGATCGAAATTGAACAGGTCCATGGATTTGGACAGCCACAACCGGTTAGGCAGATCGCGGCTGCCGCCGATCACCAGTCGGCCCTGATGAAAGCACACCGATACCGGCCAACCGCGATGGGCCGAAAACGACTGCTCCTCCCAATCGGTGGTGGCGGCGGTGCCGGCCAGGGTCTGCTTGACCGTGGCGGTGGCCTGGGTGGCGGACTCCACCGAGGTGATCAGCACCTGCTTGCCGCCCAGGCGAAAGCGCAGGCCGGGATGGGCGGCATCGAACACCGCCGCCGAAGCGGTCAGGGTAATCGTACCGCTGGTACCGCCCGGAGTCATGGTCACGGTGTCGGCGGCGAACTTGTGGTGGGGAAGGTAAAGAACGTCGTCGCCGTCGGCATAGAACGACCACTCGGCGATGCTCCAGCTGTCGGCGCCGGTCCGCGTGATCTTGCGCGGGGCCACATCGGGATGGACAACCAGCAAGGTGTCGGCGCTTTGGGTCCAGGCGATCTGGCTCACCTGATCGGCGGTCCACGGCGTTTCCAGCCCGGCCACCCGGGCATCGTCGGCGTAGATGTCCATGTGCCCGGCGGTCACTACCAGCAGATAGGTCTGCTGGGTATTGAACTCGAAGGCGATCAGGCGGCCGGGGCCACGCGCGGCATCGATATGGCGCAGGCCGGCGCGGCGGGTGACGCCGCCGGTGGCGGCGATCACCACATTGCTCAGCCGTCTGGCGCCGTTGGCGAAGGCGCCGAGATCGCCGCGCCCCATCATGCCGGGATCGATTTCCCCGGCGGTGAAGCTGGTCTTGTTGAGAGTCAGCAGGCTCATGACCGCACCT
Organism: uncultured Rhodospirillaceae bacterium; assembly: GCA_903901915.1. Classification (GTDB taxonomy): domain Bacteria; phylum Pseudomonadota; class Alphaproteobacteria; order Rhodospirillales; family Magnetospirillaceae; genus Phaeospirillum. The sequence goes on from CAIUSV010000042.1 coordinate 5,873, forward strand.
CCACCAGCGGAAAATCCGAAATCGCCGGCGGCGTATGCTGCTGGGCGTCGATCAGCTTGGCGCGACGGAACTCGTCCTCGGCCAGGCGGAACAGGAACTGCGCCCGGGCGGTGCTTTCGGTGATCGGGATGCAGAATTCGGCGGTGAGCCGGGCAATCAGCATCTGATCGAAGAACGGTGGAAAGGCGCTTTCATCGGCACGAAAGACATAGGTCAGCACCACGTCGTCGGCGTCGCACAGCAACCGGCTGTCGGTGATGCGGTACGACAGGCCGCTGCCGCTGCCGGTGGGTCCGGCCGACAGCACCCGCAGGAAGTCGGCGGGCAATTGGTGGGCATGGTCATAATCGGCCACCGGCGCTGCGACCAGACAAGGCAGCGTGGCCTGGGCGGTGGCGAAGCTCCATGGATACGACGACAGCACGGCATCGCGCAGCGGCGGATAGAGATTGGCCGCCACTTCCGACTCGGCGGTACCCTCGTCGAAACTGGCGATGGTGGCAGCTCCGATGCGCAACAGGGCGCGCGAGCAGAGCGCGATGGCGGACAGGGCCATGGCGATTCTCCTTGGGAATGGGAAGGGGGGAACAACACATCAATCCAATCCCCGCCCCCGCGGCGGAGGGCTCGCGCGGGGGCGGGGCGGCGGCCAGCGCGTCGAGGCGAGAGAGGGGAAACCTCGCCCGCACACGCCGGGGCCGATGAGAAAGCGATTAATGAAAGGAAAGGCGGCGGGCCGGAAAGGATCGCGGCCCGCCGGAAATCATCGATCAGCGCGAATCGGTGCCGCTGATCTGGGTCATGTCGTTGACATCGACGGTGCCGCCGGCGTTGGACGACACCAGGAACAGGCCGCCCTTGGGAATGGCGGCGGTATCGACGTTGGCGACGATGATGTCGCCGGTCCGCAGCATGGTCGAGGCGGCGTTGAAATAGCCGGCGGCATCGACCGCGGTCGCGGCATCGGCGGTGGTGTAGTGCCACAGGGTGAAGCCATTGGCGTAGGCCAGCACACTGAGATCCTTGGACTGATAGGCCATGATGGTGACGCTCCTTAGGCTTCGAGGCAGCGCAGGGAGACCACGCCGGCCGGATCGACCAGTACGCTGCCCTGGGACATGAAGTTGTTGATGAACCAGGCGGCACGATCGCCCTGGTAGGTGATCTCGGTGCGGACGTCCGAGCCGCAGGCATGACCGATGGCGGTCTTGTGATACCAGTAGCAATAACGGACGCCGCCGGTCTTGGTCAGCCCCGAGTGGGGCATCCACAGGGTGCCCAACCATTTCTTGGCCTGGGTGCCCTTCCACGGCAGTTCGTCGTCGCCAAGATAGAGGGAGTTGGAGAACTCCTGAATCTGCATCAGGTCCGACCACTGCTTCCAGCCGACCACGGCGAAGCGGTCGCCATCATCGGGGACGTCGGCGTCGCCCAGCATCTCGAACGCGTCCAGCACCTTGGCCTTGGTCAGGCCGGTGGTGCCGTCCTGGGCGTAGTTGATCGACTTGTCCAATTCGCCGATGATCAGTTCGTCGGTCTTGCGGCCCAGGGCGTAGGCACCGGCATTGGTCAACACCGCGCGCTCGTCGTGCTCGACCTTGAGTTCGTCCAGCCGGTCCAGCCAGTCGCCGGCATAGTAGTCGTAGAGCTGGCATTCGACCGCCCCGTGATCGACGTTCATCACCGGCACCTTGCCGTGACGGGCCTTGGTGCCGGCGGTGCCCTTGCCGACCTTCTGGAACACCGTGACCGCGCCCTTGACGTTGTTGCGGACCCGCACGGTGTTGCGCAGCTTGGTGCCCATGCGCTGATAGGCGGCGTGGACCTCGGCGCCATACTGGACGGAGTAGGAATTGACGATACTCGTGGACATGTTTTGTTCCCTTGTCGCTGTTGGATGATCGGGGGGGAAAGGGCGCGCGCCCCGGCGGTTGTGATCCGGCATCGGCCGACGGGCCGGGTCGCCGCGGGGCGCGCACTGGATCCGCCGGGCCGGTCGGAATAGCCGGTTATGCGGCGGACGAAACTGCGAGAACTGGAATTCAGAAGGGTGGGACGGGAAGACATGACGGAAACAATCCGCAAATTCCTCCTGCCGCCGCCCCGGAATATCGCTATGATCGGTCCCGCGGCCTAATCCGGATGGAACTCGGGGTATCGGAAGACATGAGCGAGGTGTCGAACGTGGCGCGTGTCCAAACCCTGCGCACCGACCGGATCGAGGCGCGGGCCAACGGGCTGCTGGGTGACTGCCGTCGCGCCTTTCACGCCTTTGGCGAACTGGACGAACTGGCGGAAAACCTGCGTATCTTGTCGCTGAACGCCGAACTGGCCGCCGGCCGGGCCGGCGACAAGGGCCGCGCGGTCCGGGCCCTGACCCAATACACCCGCGAGTTGGTCAACCGCCTGGCCATGATCCAGGGCGAGATGAACGCGCTGCGGGTCCGCACCTTCACGCTGTCTTCGACCATTCTGCGCGGATTGCTGCAATTATCGCTGTTCGAGCAGGCCTGCACCCTGGTGAACGACGACGACCATGACACCCGCGCCAAATCGACCGTGGGCGGCGCCTTCATCCAGATCATGCGCATGCTGGTCGATACCCTGGATGACATGGCCAATTGCGTCGACGATCTGGCGCGACGCGCCCGCGGTGTCGAGGAGGTGGTAAGCCAGTCCGACTCCATCGCCACCAACATCGCCATCGAGGCCGCCGCCGCCGGGGTCCACGAAAAGGAATTCCGCACCGTCTCCGACACCATGCGGCGCTACGTCGAAGACCTTCGGCTGATGATCGACGAGGCGGCCGACGCCGTTCGCCGCGCCGGCGAAAAGGGCGCGTCGCTGCGCCGGCTCGGCCTCGACAGCCTCGGTGAACTCGAACACAACGGATAGACTCATGAAGTGCGTCACCCTGTTCCGTCAAGACGACCACTGCTGGCAAGCTTTCGGCCAGGATCCCGACCGGCCGGACAACGTCGTCGATACCAACCAGTATCTGATCCGCTCCGGCGCGTCGGCCATGCTGCTCGATCCCGGTGGGATGGAGGTTTTTCCCGCCATGCTGGCGGCGGTAACCCGTGAAATCGCCATCGAGGACGTCAAGGCGCTGTTCCTGTCGCACCAGGACCCCGACATCGGTTCGTCTCTGCCGCTATGGCGCCGGGTGTGCGGAGCCGATATCAAGGTCTATCTGTCCTGGCTGTGGGCCGGGTTCACCTCGCATTTCGACCGCAACGCCACCTTCACCACCGTTCCCGACGAGGGGATGGAGGTCTCGCTGTCACCCGGCCTCAAACTGCGCTTCATCCCCGCCCACTACCTCCACTCGGCCGGCAACTTCAATGTCTACGACGCCAAGGCGCGCATCCTGTTCTCCGGCGATATCGGCGCCGCGCTGATACCGCGCGACCGCCAGGGCGGCATGTTCGTCACCGATTTCGCCAGCCACATCCAGTACATGGATGCGTTCCACCGCCGCTGGATGGCGTCGACGCGAGCTCGCGACGCCTGGGTCGCCCAGGTGTCCAAGCTGGACATCGACATCCTGGCACCGCAACACGGCCTGATCTTCAAGGGCGACGACGTCAAGCGGTTCATCGACTGGTTCGCCGGTCTCGACATCGGCAGCGGCATTGCCGCCATGGCTTCCAAATAGACGGAGAAACGGCCCCTCCCTCAACTGAGAGGGGCCGCATCGGTCAACCTCCGTCGCCGTGCAGACGGCGGAAGCCGTCGCTGACCTTGGCGATGAAGGCGGGATCGCGCGTCTTCCAGTACCGGGGGTCTTGCATCATCTGCTTCAGCCGGGCCTCGGACAACGGCTCGCCCGCCGATGCCGGAACGGCGCCCAGGCTGGGCTCGCCGCTGGTCATCAGCCGGTGCATGGTCTTGACCCCCTCCGCCGTGGTGGCCAGGGCGTCGAACGCCTCGGGCGGCAAGTTCTTCCTGCCCCAGGAGGAGATCTGGGGGGCAACCTGACGCCAACGGGATTCTCCGCCAAAATGCTGGTGCAGATGGGCGGTATGGCCCTCCTGGGCGCTTTTGGCTCCCAGTTCCGCCACCATGGGCAACAGCCGCTCGTGCGCCAGATCATAGACCAGTTGTGCCTGATCATTGGTGAAACCGGCATCGTATAGCCGGCGATTGACCGCCGGATCGCTGGTCAACATGGGATGGCTGGCGTTGATGGCGTACTGGTCCGGCCCAGCGGGAGGCCGGGCGGCGGGTCTGGCGCTGGCCCGCCGTTCCAGATCGAGATACGAGCGCAGCAGCGCGTCGGTGCGGATGCAGCCCTTGACGGGGTCCCAGAATTTTTCCGGGACGTCGGCCGGGCGGGCGGTCTGGGACTCGTCGGCGTCGGCATCGCCCTCGCGGTCGAACGGTTCCTGATGGGTCATCGGTGATGTCTCCTTGTCGGGGGGAAAGCGCCTTCAACCCCCGGCTTGGCCGCGTGCGACCAGGGCCAGAAGGTGAAGCACGAGATGGCGCTGGCCTTCGAGGTGGCGCAGCGCGGCGTCGCCTGACTCGGGGCCGAGACAGCGCGTCAGTGTCATCTCTCTGAGATGGCCCAGCACCGCCTCGCCGTCACCGGAAGCGAACACCCGAGCCGCCTGCCGGGCGAGATCGGCGGCCGGATCGGTGGCCGCCGGAGAAAGCGGCGGCTCGAACCAGCCCCAGCCGGCGACGTCAGGACGCGACATGGCCGGCCTCCGTCACCGAAGCGGGTGGAAACGGATAGAGCGGCCGCATCACCTCCGCTGGCACATTGAAGCTGCGCCCCAGCCAGCGGGCGGCGGCGGCGGCGTCGACCGCCCGCGCCGCCTCGGGACCGAGCAGGGGCAGCGACGACAGCCAGGTCAGCAGACCGCGCGCCGCCCGTTGCGCCTGGGTCTGGGCCAGCGGCGACAGGTATTGCAGATCGACGGTACGGCCATCCACCACCAGATCGGGGATTTCACCCCGCCGGCGCAGAATATGGACCGCCCGCATCACCAGCGGCGTCAGCAGCTCGCTTTGCAGCCGGCCATAGGTGGCCCCCAGCACGCGGGCCATCTGCGACGACCGCTCCAGCACCTCGGTGGCGGTCATGCGCGGCGCATCCACCTGCCCCAGCCGGTCGGCCAGCAGGGCATGACGGATGCGGTTGCGCAGATCGTCCAGCACCAGTTGCGAGGTATCGAACCGCCCCGGCGCGTTCAACGGCTGCAATCCGGCCGAGCCGACCGCCTTGGGAATGATGGTTCCCGGCACCAGCTTGATGTTGGCGGGATTGAGCACACCGTCATCGTCGGCCTGCCAGATGCCGGTGACGGCGATGGTGGCGTTCTTCAGCACCAGTTCCACCACCTTGTTGGCCGTCTTGATGTCGGGCAGCGCCTTCATCACCGGCGACCGGCCATAGATTTCTCCCGGAGCCTTGAGCCAACGGAAATTGACGAAGGGCGACATCTCGAACCGGCCCGCGGCCAGCACGGTGTCGTCATCGTCGGCCTCCAGCACGGCGGCATAGGCATAGCCGCCGCCGGCCGGCACCACCGCCTCGACAACGCCGATTCTCAGATCCGGATCCTCGGCGGCGGCGCGTACGACGGCGTCGGGCGGAACGGCGGTGGGAAAGCGGCCGCGCAGGGCCGCCAGGGTCAGTTCACTGCGGCGGAAGGTGACGTCCAGGCGGCCGTCCGGCCCCTCCTCCATCACCACCTGACCCAGCGGCACGGCGGTGAAGCGGAAGGCCGAGGGTTCGCCCACCGGCGCCTCCTCGAACAGCAGCGAGGCGGTGCCGCCGGTGACCACGTCCAGGTAACACTGGTGGATTTCCACCGAAAAGTTCGAGCGGTCGAAATGGGACTGCAACACCGCGCCAATGCGTTCCAGCAACGGCGCCACCCGGTCGCGCTCGGCGGTGGGCAACTGATCGCTGGCGGTCAGGCCGAACCATTGCGCCCAGGGCGGCGTCAGTTCGGACAGCATGCTCGCCGCCAGTTGGTCGACCGCGTCGGGTGCGGTACCGTCGAACAGGCGGTCGGCCTTCTTCTCGCCGGGAGTGGCCGCGATGATGATGGCGTCGCGCAGCGGCAGGGCATAGTCGTAACATTCCTGCCAGTGAGATTCCCAAACCGCCCGCCGCCCCTTGGCCTTGCGATAGCGTGCCAGCAGCACGCGGGGGTCGTCGTTTCCGGGGCCAAGCAGCAGTTCTCCACGGGCGGCCCGGTCCTGGTCCGGCGGGGTCCTGGCGGCCATGCTCAATCTCCCAGAAGACTTTTTCCGGCCGGGGCCTGCGATTGCAGCAGCCCCGAATCGGAGGTGGCGATGGTGCCGTAGAGGCCGCGGCGGTTGCGCTCGACGGCGTCGAGACGGGCCTGGGTCGCTCCGTCGTTGGCGGCCACCACCGCGACCGGCGGCGACGCCGGAGCCGGCGGCGGCGGATCGGGGGCGAAAAATCCACCCATGGGACTCTCCTGTATCTGGCGGTTGATCTCGTTTTGTTCTTATCGCGAAGCGCGACACCTCCTCGCACGGCCAGGGTGCCGGCGGGATTTGGACGCAACTGTGGTGTTGATGTCCGGACATTACCGCAGCCTCGGCGGAAAAGTCAAGGATTTTTTTCGTACATCGGAGATAAATCGGAATAATTGCCAGGGCGTGAGGATATATCCGGCGTGGATTCCCAGAACTCGCTTCACCGCCTCGACACAGGTGAAAGGCCGCCACGGCGCCGGCCGCCGTGGCGGCACCTCCAGGCGGGCCTCGACCACGATCATGCCGTGGCCGCGATACCAGCCGGCCACATCGAAGTCGGCGGCGACCGGCAGCACCGACACCTCGGTGCGATGGGCCAGAGGATTGACGCAAACCCAGCCCCCCGCCGACCCCAGCACCACGAAGCAGTGGCGAAATCCGGGGCGCAGCAGCCGCAGCCACACGAGGTCGGCGTGGCCGGAAAATACCACCAACGCCCGGATCCACCGAGGGCCGGGCGAAGACCAAGCGGCGATCATGCCACGATCCCCTTGCGGCGCAGCGGCGTCGCCAGGCGATCGAGCGCCTCCGCCCACAGACTGGCCTCGCCGGGGGTATCGCCCGCCCACGGATCGGGCGGCGCCAGCCGGCGGCCGAAGCGGCCAAGAACCGACAGATGGGAGCGACGCAGCGCCCGGTCGCGATAAAGCCGCTGAACCTCCTTGACGATGTCGTCGGGATCACAGGGGCGAGCGACGGCCCCCACGGCGGCGCTGAACCGGGCACCCTCGTCACGGGCGATCTGGCAGTGGGCATACCATAGCCACGCTTCCTCGGCGGTGTGGAACGGCTCTCCGTTGCATCGGGCCAGAGGTCGTGCTGTGTACCTTATATGTGCCATGCATGTTCTCCTTTATTGGGAACTAATGCAGGACATCTCTGCCCGTTATCGGATTTGGAGTCAAGAAAGAAGGTATATTTTCCTGCTGCGATAGGGAGGGAATTGCGAGACCATCTTCCCATGCTTAAGCACGCAGACATCTGGGCCGCCGTCGATGCGCTTGCCCGAGACCACGGGCTTACGGCGTCCGCCCTTGCCCGCAAGGCGGGGCTTGATCCGACCACCTTCAACAAGAGCAAGCGCATCACCCGCGAGGGCAAGGCCCGCTGGCCGTCGACCGAAAGCGTCGCCAAGGTGCTGGAGGCGACCGGTTCGACCATGAGCCGGTTCGTCGGCTACATCGAGGGCGGGGCGACGGCACGGCCGGTGGCCACCATCCCGCTGATCGGCTTCGCCCAGGCGGGTGATCGCGGCTTTTTCGATGATGCCGGCTATCCGGCCGGTGGTGGCTGGGACGAAATCCCGTTTCCCGAGATCGGCGACCCCCACGCCTATGCCCTGGAGGTCAGCGGCGATTCCATGGAACCGCTGTTCCGCGACGGCGATGTGGTCATCGTTTCCCCGGCCGCCAACGTGCGCCGCGGCGACCGCGTCGTGGTCCGCACCACCGAGGGCGAGGTGATGGTCAAGCAATTGGTGCGCCTGAGCGCCAAACGCATTGATCTGGCCTCCATCAACCCGTCCCATCCCGGCCGCTCGCTCGCTACCGAGGAGGTCGCCTGGCTGGCCCGCATCCTCTGGGCCAGTCAATAGCGGACAATAGGCCTTGATCTTTTGTTCTTGTTATGTTCCTATCGGGCGCCCCGATGGAGACCGTCATGGCCGCGCCCAGTCACCTCACCCGCCAGGACGGGTTGGAACGCCGTTTCGACGGCCCGGTTCCGCCCGACGATCCGGCCGATATCGACCGGCCGCAGTCGGCGGGACGGGCGCGACTGTTCCAGCGACTGGCGGCCGAGCGGCGCGACACGATCGCCCGACGGCGAAGCGGATTATCCGGATTGCGGGCACCGACCGACCGGTGGCTGCAAGGCGCGGTGCGAGCGCTGGAGTTTTACCGCCACCAGGGCGCGGCGTGGATGGACTGACCCATCCACGCCGGAACCATGACGGACTCAGCCGACGATGTGGGCACCGCCGTCAATGAACAAGGTGGTGCCGGTGACCGACTTGGCCAGATCGCTGACCAGATAGGCGGCGAACGATCCGCAATCGTTGATGTCGGCGAGATGATGGGTCGGCGCTTTGGCGGCGGCGGCGTCCAGCAACTCGTCGAAGCGGTCGATGCCCGAGGCCGCGCGGGTCTTCAGCGGCCCGGGCGACAGCGCCACCACGCGGATTCCCTTCGGCCCCAACTCGTGGGCGAGATACTTGGTGGTGCTTTCCAGCGCCGCCTTGACCGGCCCCATGACATTGTAGTGCTCGACCACCTTGCGGCCGCCATAGAACGACACCGTGATCAGCGAGCCGCCATTGGTCATCAGTGGCTCCGCCAGCTTGGCGCAGCGCACGAACGAGAAGCACGACACGTCCATGGCCAGGGCGAACCCCTCGCGCGAGCAATCGGTCAGCCGGCCGTGCAGATCGTCGCGATTGGCGTAGGCGATGGAATGGATGACGAAATCCAACCGGCCCCACTTCTCCTCGATGGCCTTGAATACGGCCTCCAACTGCCCATCCTCGCGTACGTCGCAAGGCAGATAGATGTCGGCCCCCAGCTGCTCGGCCAGCGGCCGCACCCACTTGTCGGACTTTTCGTTGAGATAGGTGATGGCCAGTTCGGCGCCATAGGCGTGGCAATGCTTGGCGCAGCCAAAGGCGATGCTCTGCTCGTTGGCGATGCCGATCACCAGCCCCTTCTTGCCCTTGAGGCCAAGAAGCTGAACCGGATCGAGACTGGTATTGGCGAGCACGGTCATCGGAAAATCCCCCATGATGTGATGTTGCGCCGCAGCATAGTCGCGGCGCGCGGCCGCCTCAAGCGGTATGACCAGAACAGGCGGCGATTTCGCGCCATTGTCACAGTCCCCGGACGCATGCCACGTCCGCGACGATCGCCCGAGGAGCCGGCTTTCCTGGCCCGGTGGCCGTCGGCCGTGTCGGGTGGATCAAGGGCCGGCACTTGATGTAATCTGCCGCCATGACGAACGACGTCGACATTGCGGCTGACTGGACCATCGTTTCCGGCTGGCACCCCGGAGCCATTGGCGACATCGTCTCGCTGCATGGCCGCTATTACGCCCTGCACTGGAGTTTCGGCCCCTATTTCGAGGCCAAGGTGGCGACGGAACTGGCCGAGTTCGTGCGCCACCGCCACCAGTCGGTCAGCCGCCTGTGGTGCGCCATCGACGACAAGGAGCGGCTGGGAGGGTCGGTGGCCATCGACGGCGGCCATGGCACCGAAGCCAGTGCCCATCTGCGCTGGTTCATCGTCGATGATGCCCATCGGGGCATGGGCATCGGCTCCCGCCTACTGGACACGGCGCTGGTGTTTTGCCGCGAGCAGGGGTTCCCGTCGGTGCATCTGTGGACCTTCGCCGGCCTGCACGAGGCGCGCCGGCTGTATGAAAGCCGGGGCTTCGTCCTCGGCCGGGAACTGGCGGGCGAGACCTGGGGCACGCCGGTAACCGAACAGCGGTTTGACCTGACGCTGAGATAAGAAGAACCACGCGAGGGGATATACGGTCCTCCTCGCGTGGTTCGGACCTTGCTAGACCAGCCCTCGCTCCATCACCGCCACCACACGCCGGGCGAAGGCAACCGGATCCGCCGGGGGTTCGCCCTCGACGATACGGGCCTGATCCAGCAGCAAGGCGGCCGCGTCCTCGATCTCGGGGCCGGTGCCAGCGGTCTTGACCCGGGCGGCGAGGCCCTTGATCAGACGGTGGCGGGGATTGATCTCCAGGATGCGGGGACGCTCCTTGTCGGTCTGGCCGTGGGCGCGCAGCAGCTTTTCCAGATGCATGCTCATCTCACCCTCGGCGGCAACCAGGCAGACCGCCGACTCGGTCAACCGTTCCGAGGCCCGCACGTCCTTGACCTTCTCGCCCAGCGCCTGTTTCAGCGCCTCGATCAGGATGGTGAGTTCGTCGGCGGGGGCCTCGTCGGCCTTGGCCTTGTCGGCGCCCTCGGGGGCCTGGACCTTGCCCAGATCGGCACCGGCGGCGGCAACCGAGCGGAACTCGATCTCGCGATCGCCGGCCTTGTACTTGCCCACCGCCGAAACCCAGAACTCGTCGATGGGATCGGTCAGCAGCAGGACCTCGACCCCCTTGGCGACGAAGCCTTCCAGTTGCGGGCTTTGGCGCAGCGCCGCCAGATCGTCGCCGGTGATGGTATAGATGGCCTCCTGGCCGTCCTTCATCCGCCCGACATACTCGGCCAGCGTCACCAGCCCGTCGCCGGCGGTGGAGCGGAAGCGGCACAGATCCAGGATCTCGTCGCGACGCTCGTAATCCTCGTAGATGCCTTCCTTGAGCACGGCACCGAAGGCGTCCCAGAAGGCGGCGTAACCGCCCTCGGCATCCTCGGCCTTCTTCTTCAACTCGCCCAGCACGCGCTTGACCAGGCCGGTGCGGATCTTGGCCAGCACCGGATTATGTTGCAGCATTTCGCGGCTGACGTTGAGCGGCAGATCCTGGCTGTCGACCACGCCGCGGACGAAGCGCAGATAGGGCGGCAGCAGTTCCTCGCAATCGTCGGTGATGAACACCCGGCGCACGTACAGCTTGACGTGCTGCTTGCGGTCGGGATGGAAAATGTCGAACGGCTTGGACGACGGCACGAACAGCAGGCCGGTGTATTCGATCGCGCCCTCGGCCTTGTAGTGCAGCGTCGCCCACGGCTCGTCGAAGGCATGGGCAACGTGGTGGTAGAATTCCTTGTATTGCTCGGCGGTAATTTCGGCCTTGGGCCGCGTCCACAGGGCGCTGGCCGAATTGATGGCCTCGTCGGCCTCGCCGTCCTTGAGCCGGACCGGAATGGCGATGTGATCGGAGTAGCGCTTGACGATGGCCTTGAGGCGGAAGGGATCCAGGAACTCCTTGTCGGCCTCACGCAGTGTCAGGGTGATGGCGGCGCCGCGCGCCGCCTCGGGCACCTCGGCGACAGTGAATTCGCCCTTGCCGTCCGAACTCCAGCGCCAGCCCTTGGCCTCGCCGGCCTTGCGGCTGACCACCGTGACCTGTTCGGCGACCATGAAGGCGGAATAGAAGCCCACGCCGAACTGGCCGATCAGGCTGACGTCCTTCTTGGCATCACCGGTCAGACGGCCAAGGAATTCGGCGGTGCCCGACTTGGCGATGGTGCCCAAATTGGCGATCAGCTCGTCATGGCTCATACCCAGCCCGTTGTCGGCAATGGTCAGCGTTCCGGCGTCCTTGTCGGGAACCAGGCGGATCTGAAAATCCGCGTCGCCGGCCAGCAGGTCGGGCTCGGTAACGGCGGCATAGCGCAGCCGGTCACAGGAATCCGAGGCGTTGGAGATCAGCTCGCGCAGGAAGATCTCCTTGTTGGAATACAGCGAGTGCACGACGATATCGAGCAGCTTGCCCACTTCCGCCTGAAATTGACGCTTCTCTTCGGCCATGACGGGTCCTTCTCCCAGCTATGTCATGAGGCAAATGGCTGCCTGATATGAGGTCAACGGGCGGAGGTTGCAAGTGCCCCGATTCTCCGAGACAATGGAGGTTCGCTCCGATGACGGCGTCCGTCTCGACACCGCCCCGGGGCCAGTACAAAAAGGTTTGCCGGCGCCCCTACGGGGACCGCCCCGACGAACCGAGATAATGGAGACGTTGATGAAGATTCCCCTCCAGATCACCTTTCACGGCATTGATCATTCCGACGCCGTCGAAACCCGCATCCGCGAAAAGGCGGGCAAGCTGGAGCAGCTCTACGACCGTATCACCAGTTGCCGCGTGGTGATCGAGGCACACCACCGCAATACCTCCAACCTCCACCACAAGGGCGAGCCCTTCCACATCCGGCTGTCCGTTACCGTGCCCGGCACCGAGCTGGTGGTGAAACGCGACCCCAAGGACAGCCATCTCAACGAGGACATCAACGTGGCGCTGCGCGAAACTTTCGCCAACATGGAGCGCCAGCTTAAGGAATTCGTCGCCCGCCAGCGTGGCGACGTCAAGGCGCGCGTCCAGGCCTGAGCGGCCGGACCCTGCCGGCATGGGTGGGCTTGTCCCACCCATGCATCAAAATTTTCGATCTATCCCCGCTGCACGGTTGAAGTTTCCGCGTGGTTGCGTTACAAAACTGCCTTTTTGCAGTGCAGCATGCACGCTGCCGCAATGGACAGACCATGAACATCGACCTCGCCCGCACCTTTCTCGAAATCGTCGATACCGGCAACTTCAACCGGGCGGCCGAACGGCTATCCGTCACCCAGTCCACCGTCAGCATGCGCATCCGGGCGCTGGAAGACGAGTTGGGGCGTCCGCTGTTCGTGCGCTCCAAGTCGGGAACCCAGCTGACCGCCGCCGGCATCCAGTTTCGCCGCTACGCCACCACCATGGTCCGCACCTGGGAACAGGCACGCCAGGAACTGGCGCTGCCCCCCGGTTTCCGCACCGTGCTGACAGTCGGCGGCCAGCTGTCGCTGTGGGACCGTCTGCTGGTGCAGTGGATTCCGTGGATGCGCACCGCCATGCCCGACGTGGCGCTGAAGGCCGAGGTCGGGCTGTCCGACGGGCTGATGCGCCATCTGATCGAGGGGCTGTTGGACCTGGGTATCATGTATTCGCCGCTCAGCCGCCCCGGCCTGCACATCGAGAAGCTGCTGGAAGAGCATCTGGTGCTGCTATCGACCCGGCGCCGCTCGGTGGCGGAGTGGGACGACGATTACGTCCTGGTCGATTGGGGGCCGGAATTCCGGGCCGGCCACAGCCAGGCGTTTCCCGATCTCAAGACCCCGGCGATAACGGTCGGGCTGGGGTCGCTCGGCCTGCAACACATTCTGGCCTATGGCGGCAGCGGCTATTTTCCCATGCGGGTGGCGCGCCCCTATCTGGCCGCCGGGCGGCTGTTCGAGGTCAGCGGCGCACCGGATTTCCGCCGGCCCGCCTATCTGGTCTATGCCGAGGACGAAAGCCGCGAGGACTGGTTCGCCACCGCCGTTGATGGCCTGCGCTATGTCGCCTCACTGGAAAACGAGGACTGATCCTTCTTTTTCCCTAACGGCATAAAAAACGCGCCGGAGTCGCCTCCGGCGCGTTTTCCGTTGGCTCCTTGGCGCCTACACCGTGACGGTGGCGGCGATGTCGCGGAACTCGGCGATCTGGTCGAAGTTCATGTAGCGGTAGATGTCGGCGGCCTTGGCGGCAAGACCGCTGACCTGTTCTTGATATTCCGCCACCGTCGGGATCCGGCCCAACAGGGCACAAACCGCCGCCAGCTCGGCCGAGCCGAGATAGACGTTGGTGTCGATGCCCAAGCGGTTGGGGAAGTTGCGGGTCGAGGTCGACATGGCGGTCGAACCCTTGCGGATCTGCGCCTGATTGCCCATGCACAGTGAACAACCGGGCATCTCCATCCGCGCGCCGGTCTTGCCCAGCACGCTGTAATAGCCCTCCTCGTTGAGGATCTTGGCGTCCATCTTGGTGGGCGGGGCGATCCACAGCCGGGTGGGGATGTCCGACTTGCCGTCCAGCACCCTGGCGGCGGCACGGAAGTGGCCGATATTGGTCATGCACGAGCCGATGAACACCTCATCGATCTTGGCCCCGGACACCTCGGACAACAGCTTGACGTCGTCGGGATCGTTGGGGCAGGCGACAATGGGTTCCTTGACGTCGGCCAGGTCGATCTCGATCACCGCGGCGTATTCGGCATCGGCGTCGGGCGCCAGCAGTTCGGGCTTGGCGATCCAGGCTTCCATCGCCTTGATGCGCCGGCCCAGGGTGCGGGCATCCTCGTAACCCTCGGCGATCATCCACTTCATCAAGGTGATGTTGGAGCGCATGTACTCGATGATCGGCTCCTTGCTGAGCCGTACCGAGCACGCCGCCGCCGACCGCTCGGCCGCCGAATCGGACAGCTCGAACGCCTGCTCGACCTTGAGGTCGGGCAGGCCCTCGATTTCAAGAATGCGGCCGGAGAAGACGTTCTTCTTGCCCTTCTTCTCCACCGTCAGCAGACCGGCGCGAATGGCGTAGAGCGGAATGGCGTTGACCAGATCGCGCAGCGTCACCCCGGGATTGAGCTTGCCCTTGAACCGGACCAGCACCGATTCCGGCATGTCCAGCGGCATCACTCCGGTGGCGGCGGCAAAGGCCACCAACCCCGAGCCGGCCGGAAACGAGATGCCGATGGGGAAACGGGTGTGGGAATCGCCGCCGGTGCCGACGGTGTCGGGCAACAGCAGACGGTTCAGCCAGGAATGGATGACGCCGTCGCCGGGGCGAAGCGAAACGCCGCCACGGGTCGAGATGAATCCGGGCAGCTCCTTGTGGGTCTTGACGTCCACCAGCTTCGGGTAAGCGGCGGTGTGACAGAACGACTGCATCACCAGATCGGCGGAGAAGCCGAGGCAGGCCAGATCCTTCAGTTCGTCGCGGGTCATCGGGCCGGTGGTGTCCTGCGACCCCACCGTGGTCATGCGCGGCTCGCAATAAGTGCCGGGACGCACGCCCTTGCCGGCGGGCAGGCCGACGGCGCGGCCGACCATCTTTTGCGCCAGGCTGAAGCCCTTGCCGGTGTCGGCGGGAACGCCGGGCAGACGGAACAGGGTGGACGGCGCCAGACCCAGCGCCTCGCGGGCCTTGGCGGTAAGGCCACGGCCGATGATCAGGGGAATGCGGCCACCGGCGCGGACCTCGTCGAAGACGACGTCCGACTTGACGGTAAACTCGCTGATGACCTTGCCGTCCTTCAGCGCCTTGCCCTCATAGGGGCGCAGCTCGACCACGTCACCCATGTTCATCTGGCCGACGTCCAGCTCGATCGGCAAGGCACCGGCATCTTCCATGGTGTTGTAGAAAATCGGCGCGATCTTGTTGCCGAGGCAGACGCCGCCGAACCGCTTGTTGGGGACGAAGGGAATGTCCTCGCCGGTGAACCACAGCACCGAATTGGTCGCCGACTTGCGCGACGAGCCGGTGCCGACCACGTCGCCGACATAGGCGACCAGATTGCCCTTGGCCTTCAGCGCGTCGAGTTGCTTGACCGGGCCACGGGCACCGGGCTCGTCAGCGTCGATGCCGGGGCGCGGATTCTTCAGCATGGCCAGGGCGTGCAGCGGGATGTCGGGGCGGCTCCAGGCGTCGGGGGCCGGCGACAGGTCGTCGGTGTTGGTCTCACCGGTGACCTTGAAGATGGTGACGGTGAGGCTTTTCGGCACTTCCGGGCGCGAGGTGAACCACTCGGCATCGGCCCAGGACTGGATCACCGCCTTGGCATTGGCGTTGCCCTTGTCGGCCAGCGCCTTGACGTCGTGGAAGAAATCGAACACCAGCAGGGTCTTCTTCAGACCTTCGGCGGCGATACCGCCGACCTTGGCGTCGGCCAGCAGCTCGATCAGCGGCTTGACGTTGAAGCCGCCCAGCATGGTGCCGAGCAGCTCGGTGGCCTTCTCGCGCGAGATCAGGGTGTTGGCCTCGGCGCCCTTGGCGACCTTGTCGAGGAACTCGGCCTTGACCTTGGCGGCGTCATCGACGCCGGCGGGAACCCGATAGGTGATCAGCTCGACGAGGGCTTGTTCCTCGCCCTTGGGAGGCTTCCGCAACAGCCCGATCAGGGCTTCGGTCTGGGGCGCGGACAGCGGCAGGGGCGGAATCCCGAGCGCGGCGCGCTCGGCGACATGCTGGCGATAGGCTTCAAGCACGACGAGATCCTCTCGATAAAGGTTGCGGCCGGACATGCGACACCCCGGCGGCTGGCCGGGGTCGCGATATCCGAAGCAGGCATACCACCCGTAAGTGGGGGGCGAGACCGGAGAAAACTACCCCCAAACCCCCCAAGAGAAAAGATCCTTCACGCACATCTTGCCCATGAAATCGCCACAATTGGCCTTTAGCGTCTTCGTCATGGCCCCCCCGCTGCTTCGCCGCATCCGTCCCCCTCGGTGGCGAAGCCGGGCAGAGGCGGCGGCCGGCGCACCCCCCTGGCGCCGGCCGCCCACTTTTCCGACATGAAGCCCCGGCATTTTGCCCCCTCGCCAAGCGGGCGGAATTTTGCGATGGTGCCGGCCATGATCAACCAGGGATC
>CAIUSV010000043.1 GCA_903901915.1 uncultured Rhodospirillaceae bacterium
ACCACGATGGCGTCATGCTCGCCGGTCTTGGCGCGGGTGTCTTTCAAACGGTCGGAATAGCGCTTCTGATCCTTGAACTTCAGCGGATCGTCGGCGACCTTGGGCAGTTCGATGCGCTGATAATGACCTTCATCGAACAGCATGCCCAACCGCTTTTTCACCGCCAGCCGCATATGATGGCCGCAATGCTGGCAGACGTTCAGCGCCTTTTCCAGGTCGCGATGGAAGATCATATGGCCGCAGCCCGGGCATTTGTGCCAGAGGTTGTCGGGAACCTCCTTCTGGGCGACGAGGCCCTTCAGCTTTTCCTTCAGGCTGGGACGGACGAAGTTGGTCAGCCAGTTCATGGGGCTTTTCCTTGTCTGCTTATTTACGCGCGGCGCGGACGCCGTCGGCGAGGGTCGTGACCAGGGCCAGAGCCGGGGCCTTGCCCTGCTCGGCCAGCACCTGGACGATGGCGGAACCGACCACCGCGCCCTCGGCGGCACGGGCGACCTCGGCCGCCTGCTCCACCGACTTGATGCCGAAACCGACACAGACCGGCAGATCGGTATGGCGGCGGATGCGGGTGACAGCCTCCTCGATGGCGGCGTTGGTGGCCGAACCGGTGCCGGTGATCCCGGCGATGGAGACGTAATAGACGAAGCCCGAGGCATTGGCGAGGACCACCGGCAGGCGGGCGTCGTCGCTGGTCGGCGTGGTCAGAACGATGAAGTCGATGCCGGTCTGGCGCAGGAACGGCACCAACTCGCCCGCCTCTTCCGGCGGCAGATCGACGATGATCAGCCCATCCACCCCGGCCTGGGCGGCGTCATGGGCGAACTTTTCCGCCCCCCAGGCATAGATGGGATTGTAATAGCCCATGAGGATGATGGGGGTGTCGGTGTCCGTCTTGCGGAACTCGACCACCATCTCCAGGGTCACCTTCAGCGATCCGCCCGCCGCCAGGGCGCGCTGAGCCGCCAACTGGATGGCGGGGCCGTCGGCCATGGGATCGGTAAACGGCATGCCCAGTTCGATCACATCGGCGCCCGCAGCGGGCAAGCCGTTCAAGACGGCCTGACTGGTGGCGCGATCGGGATCGCTGGCGGTGACGAAGGTCACCAGGGCGGCGCGGTTCTCGGCTTTCAGCTTGGCGAAGCGCGTGGCGATACGGCTCATCACACCAGCCCTCCCAAA
The DNA here is from genome assembly GCA_903901915.1 of uncultured Rhodospirillaceae bacterium. Lineage (GTDB taxonomy): Bacteria > Pseudomonadota > Alphaproteobacteria > Rhodospirillales > Magnetospirillaceae > Phaeospirillum. The sequence continues at coordinate 1,180 of CAIUSV010000043.1, forward strand.
TGGATATCACCCAAGGCCTTGGCGATGGTGCTGACATCCTTGTCGCCCCGGCCCGACAGATTGACCACCATCAGATGATCCTTGGGCAGTCCGGGCGCGATCTTACCGGCATAGGCGATGGCGTGGCTGGATTCCAGGGCGGGGATGATGCCTTCCAACCGGGTGCATTGCTGGAAGGCGGTAACCGCTTCGTCATCCTTGATGGAGACGTATTCCACCCGGCCGCTGTCATGCAGCCAGGCATGCTCCGGACCGATGCCGGGATAATCCAGACCGGCCGAGATGGAATGGGCCTCGGCGATCTGGCCATCGGCGTCTTGCAGCAGATAGGTTCGGTTGCCGTGCAGCACGCCGGGCTTGCCGCCGGTCAGGCTGGCGGCATGCAGCTTGTCCAATCCGTGACCCGCCGCTTCCACCCCGATGATGCGCACGGAGGGCTCGTCCAGGAAGGGATGGAACAGACCCATGGCGTTGGAGCCGCCGCCGATACAGGCCACCAGGGAATCGGGCAGACGTCCTTCCTGGGCCAGGATCTGGGCGCGGACCTCGTCACCGATCACCGACTGGAAGTCGCGCACCATGGCGGGATAGGGATGGGGACCGGCCACGGTGCCGATCAGGTAATAGGTATCGTTCACATTGGACACCCAATCGCGGAGCGCGTCGTTCATGGCGTCCTTCAGGGTCGCCGCCCCCGACGTCACCGGCTTGACCTCGGCCCCCAGCAGCTTCATGCG
>CAIUSV010000044.1 GCA_903901915.1 uncultured Rhodospirillaceae bacterium
ACCATGACGGCTTCTACGCCGCCAAGCTGGTCTCCGCCCGCTTCTACATCGGCCACATCCTGCCCCACGCCGCCGCCCTCGAACAAACCGTCCTCACCGGAACCGACGCCGTCATGGACCTCGAAGAGTGCCAATTGTGAGGTAACCCCACCGCCGCCGTCGAGAGGTTGCCAGTCTTCCGCTTCTGGGCGACTATGGCGATCTTTAAGAACGGGGGGACGTGGTGGCAGCAGCAGCCGGTCCGGCTTGGATTCGCGACGCGCGCCACGTCCAGTTGGCGATTCTCGCGCTGCTGCTGGCGATCAATCTGATCGCGGTCGATTTCGGTGCCGACCTGCTGGCGGCGGCGGTGGCGGTAGCAGCGGCGGTAGCGACCCAGGCCGGATGTTCGCGGCTGGTCGGTCTGCCGAGGGTCGAATGGCGCTCGGCAGTGATCGCCGCGCTGTCGCTGACCCTGCTGTTGCGCGGTGATGCCCTCTGGGTCCATGCCGTGGCGGCGGCCGTCGCCATCGCCGCGAAATTTTTCGTCAGGGTGCGGGGCAAGCACGTCTTCAATCCGTCGGCGCTGGGCATCGCCGTCCTGATCTTCGCCACCGACCACGCCTGGGTTTCGCCGGGCCAATGGGGAACCAGCGCCTGGTTCGCCGTCCTGCTGACGCTTCTGGCCGCCTGGGTGCTGCACGCCTCGCGCCGGACCGACATCGCGCTGTTCTATCTGTGCAGCCATTGCGGCTTGCTGCTGGTCCGCGCCTGGTGGCTTGGCGACCCCATCGCCATTCCGCTCAATCAGGTGCAGAGCGGCTCGCTGCTGCTGTTCTCGTTCTTCATGATCTCGGACCCGCGTACCGTTCCCGACGCCCGGCCCGCCCGCCTGCTGTTCGCCGTCGTGGTGGCGGTAACCGCCCACTGGCTGGCCTTCCAATGGCATTTCCGCCCAGCGCTGTACGCGGCGCTGGTCGCCCTGTCGCCGCTGATCCCCCTCCTCGACCGCCTGTTTCCGGCCGACCGGTTTGAATGGCAGGCCCCCGCAACAGAAGGAACCCCGTCATGCTGACTCCCGTCCGTGGCGCCGTGCTGCTGGCCGCCCTGATCCTGCTGCCCTCCTCCGCCGCCCAGGCGTTCTGCGGCTTTTATGTCGCCAAGGCCGACGCCCGGCTGTTCAACAAGGCGTCGAAGGTGGTGGTGGCGAACGAGACCAAGGGGATCAACGATCACGAGACCGCCATCACCATGGCCAGCGATTACGAAGGCGATCCCAAGGAATTCGCCATCGTCGTCCCGGTTCCCACCTTCATCGAGCGCAAGCAGATCGGCGTGGTCGAGATCAAGACCATCGACCACCTGGACGCCTATACCGCGCCCCGGCTGGTCGAATACCACGACGGCGACCCGTGCTACGTCCCCGACGACACCATGATGAGGGCGACCGGTTCGGCGCCGCGCCCGGCCCCTTCCGCCATGCACGCGCCTGAACGCTATCGCGGCGTCACCGTCGAAGCGACCTACGACGTGGCCGAATACGACGTATCGATCCTGTCAGCCACCGAAAGCGACGGTCTGGCCAACTGGCTGATCGATAACGGCTATCGCCTACCCGACGGCGCCGACGCGGTGCTGGGGAGTTATATCAAGCAGAACATGCGGTTCTTCATCGCCAAGGTGAATCTTGACCGCATGCAACTGCTGGGGCGCGGCTTCCTGCGCCCCTTGCAGGTGCGCTATCACTCGGCCAAGTTCATGATCCCGATCCGGCTGGGCACCCTTAACGCCTCGGGTCCCCAGGATCTGGTCGCCTTCCTGCTGAGTCCCCGTGGCCGGATCGAAACCACGAATTACCAGACCGTGGCGCTGCCCAGCGGGATGGACATCCCGCTTTACGTCAAGCAGGACTTCGGTACTTTCTACAAGGCCATGTTCGATCACGCCGTCGCCGCCACGGGAATGAGGGCGGTATTCCTGGAATACGGATGGGACATGGCTTGGTGCGATCCGTGCGCCGCCGATCCCTTGAAGAACAGCGAACTGGTGGAACTGGGGGCGCGCTGGATCGACGGCGACGCCCCCACCCCGTTCCGCGGCGGCCGGGGCGGGTATTCCTCGGTTTACGTCACCCGCCTGCACCTCCGCTACGACGCCAAGCATTTCCCCGAGGATCTGATGCTGCAGGAAACCCCCAACCGCGACAATTTCCAGGGCCGCTACGTGCTGCGCCATCCCTGGCGCGGCGAGGCCGACTGCAAGGCCGGCGACCGCTATTTCGACGGCCTGCCCGACCGGTATAGCCGCGAGGCCGACACCCTGGCTGACCTGACCGGTTGGGACCGGGCGGCGATCAAGACCAAGATGGAGGAGAACGGCCAGCCCTTCAGTTCCCAACGGGCCGGCGGCTTCGGCGCGTTCTTTCGCCGAGGCCTGGAATAGCTTGGCCCCCCCTATTCCGCCGGCCCCGAATCGGGAGGCATGAAATCGGGGCGACTACGGCCGGTCCACGTCGCCGGTCCCTTGCCGGGAAACCGGTTCTTTTCCGCCGCGTAATAGGCGCGATACGCCGCCACCGGATCGGAAGTCCGGTAGCAATCGGGCATCGCCTGGGGAGGGTCGCTCCAGCCGATATCGGGGATGACGGGAACATCCGGCAATCCGGCGATGACGCCGGCCGACGCATGGACCCGTTGCCGCCTCAGGGTATATTCCGCCCCCAACGCCAACCCCAGCCGCCGCGTCCATTGCCAGTGGGCCAGACTGTCGCCGACCCACAAGACGCAGGGATGGCGACCATGGGTTGGCTTATAGGGGGTGGTCATACCGTGGCGAAACAGCGCCGCGCACAGGATCTGAGCGGTTTCCAGCACCATCTTGGCTACATGCTGGTCGCAGTGCAGTCGGGCGGCGATCGCCGGGTCGCGATCAAGGAAAAAGATGTTCACCGTGGTCCCTCTTGACGCCCTCCGACACCGACCTATCTCGATACCACGAAATCGCCGTTATCGGGATTTCGCGGTGGCCCGGAACAGGCCGCCTCCCTGGTTGCTTCGCAAAGGAGAGCTAGTCATGCGTACCTTCGATCTGTCCCCGCTGTTGCGGTCGAGCGTTGGCTTCGACCACCTCAACCATCTGCTGGAGACCGCCGCCCGCCTTGACGAGACGGCACCGTCCTATCCCCCCTACAACATCGAGAAGCAAAGTGACGACCGTTATCGTATCACCATGGCGGTTGCCGGTTTCGAGGAAAGCGACATCGAACTGACCGCCAAAGGCCAAACCCTGCTGATCGCCGGTAAGATCCGCAAGGAAGAAGCCAAGGTGGAGTACCTCCATCACGGCATCGCCGGCCGGTCGTTTGAACGCCGGTTTGAGCTGGCGGAGCATATTCGCGTCGACCGTGCCAGCTTGGCCAACGGCCTGCTGCATGTGGATCTGGTGCGCGAAATCCCCGAGGCCATGAAACCCCGCACCATCAAGATCGAGGCCCAGGCCGAACCCCGGCTGATCGAGTCCAAGGCCGCATAAGCTTTCAGTGCCAAAAAGTCTGCCGCCGGTCGGACACCCGAGGCCCATCGCCTTGGCGGACCGGCTGGCGGCAGGCGAGCGGGCTTTGGCATTTTCGGAACGGCGAGTTTGAGCTACCTTGCCACCTGACCGGACTGATACCGGCCCCTTGCCGACGGAACCTGTCGATATGCCAAGTCCACAAGCGGCCATCTGCACCGAAAGTGCAAGTTTCGGCCTGTTTCTGACCCTGGTGATTGAACCGGGCGGCGAGGCCGCCGCCCGCCGCGCCGCCGCCGCCTTGTCCGAACTGACCCAACGCCTCGCCGGGGAACTGGCCGAGCCGGCGCTGGTCAGTGCCCTGGGTATCGGCGCCGCCGTCTGGCCACGTCTGGTCGGAGGTACCGCGCCGTCCGGTCTGGCGCCGTTTCGGGCGATCGCCGACGGGCCGCGCCGGGCTCCGTCCACCCCGGCGGATCTGTTCGTGCACATCCACTCGCCTCGCCACGACGCTAATTTCGCCCTGGCCCGCGCGATGATGGGCATGCTCGGCCCCCGGGCGCGGGTGATCGAGGAGATTCACGGGTTCAGGAATCGCGGTGGACGGGATCTCACCGGCTTCGTCGATGGCACCGAGAATCCCAAGGGTGACGAGAAGGCGGCAGTGGCCCTGGTGGGCGACGAGGACCCTGTTTTTGTCGGCGGCAGTTACGTATCCATCCAACGCTGGGTCCATGACCTTGCCGAGTGGGAGGCACTGCCGATCCCGGAGCAGGAAGGGGTGATCGGCCGCACCAAGGACGACGACCATGAGCTGGATGAAGAAACCAAGCCGCCCAGCGCCCACATCGCCCGCGTCGTCATCGAGGAACACGGCAACGAGTTGCAGATCGTCCGCCATTCACTGCCCTATGGCACCATCGGCGAATGCGGACTTTATTTCGTCGCCTATGCCGCCGACCCGCTTACCTTCGACAAGATGCTGGGCCGCATGATCAACCGCGATGCCGAGGGCAACAGTGATCGCCTGATGGAATTCTCCCGCCCGGTGACCGGTGCCGCGTTCTTCGCGCCATCCGTGGAGTTTCTTCGCGCCCTCGATTGAACGCCGACCGCCCCCAAATGGGACTATCGGCGAAAGGTGGACCACCCCAAACTTGCCCCAGTCTCAGGGAGAGACAGACTGAAGGCTCCGTTGCGGCGGTGTGACCCCCACATCCCCCCAAGATGCCCCGTCATACGTCGCGGGCGGAGTCGGTCAGGGAGCCGGCAGGGAGAGAGCAATCCCCCCCTGCCGGCATACCCCCCTCGCCGGAACGTGTTCGCGCCGACGACGTGGCGGCGGCGGTCAGGTTTCGCACTTGTCCTTGATTTTCGCGGCCTCGGCGGCCCAGGCATCGATGCGTGCGGCAACGCCGATATCGGCGAGATAGGTAAGATCAAGTCCCGCCTTCCACATCTCCTTTTCGACCGCGCTCTCCGGCTCGGGCTTAACCATATGCTGGGCGGCATGGACCACCGCGACCGGCCCCAGTCGCTGGCTGAAAGCCGACTCCCCCGCGGACGGTCGATGATGGTAGAGAACGGCTTCGACCAGCGTGTCGCTAAACCCCCACAGACTCAGCAATGCCCCTCCGATTTCCTGATGGGAGGCGCCGAACATCGCCCGCTCGGCGGAAACAATCTCGCCACCGGAGCTGTCGAGATCGCGGCACAACCGGGCCATCTCTCCCGGACGATTGCTGAACAGAATCAATGAACCGACCTGGGACAGCAGCCCGGCACACTGGCACTGATCGGCCTCGGCCTGAGCCATCCCCTCCAGTTCCGCGATGCGGCGGGCGACAGCCCCGATCATCAGGCTGCGAGCCCCGAGACGCCTTATCGCCTCCAGCCCCGAGCCTTCCACCCGGAAGGCATCGAAAACACCGGCGACCACCGCGAGAGTGCGGACCAGATCAAACCCCAGCAACCGCACGGCCTGCAGAACGTCCGAAACCTTGGTGGGGGTGACGAAATAGGCGGAATTGACGAATTTCAGCAGCTGCACCGTCAGTCCGACATCCGACGAGATGATCCGCGCCACCTCGGCGGCGGAACCGTTGGCCGATTGCAGCTGATCGAACAACTCGGTAAGAGCCGTGGGAAATGCCGGGACCGACTTGGCCCCCGAAATCACCGACAGCAATTCCGGCGCTCCCAGCTTCCTGCGGATCAGCAGCGTTCGCTCCAAGGCCTGGACCAAGGTCGTGGTATCGCAGGGCTTGACGAAATATTGATGGGCGGGACCGAGCGTGCGAAAGATCGCTTCGCGCTGGGAATAGCCCGATAGAATGAATCTTGCGGTCGCCGGATGGCGGTGACGGACCTCCTCCAGCAGAGCCGCTCCGTCCATCCCCGGCATGCGCATATCGGTTACAATCACATCGACCGCTTCCGAAGCCATGACGTCGAGTGCCGCCGGTCCGCCCGTCGCGAACAGCAACCTCCAGCGATTGTCCTGATCCGACAGCTTGCGCCGCAAGCCGTCAAGAATCGGCTTTTCGTCATCAACGAACAGAATTGTCGGAGAATGCTCCGTCATGCGACTTCCTTCGAGGATTGTTCCGGTGAACCACCGATGGGCAAGAGAACCTCGAAGCAGGTTCCAACTCCGGGTTCGGACTTGACCTTGATGGTCCCACCGTGGCGATGAACGATCGCCTTGGTAATGGCAAGACCCTGGCCGGTACCCTCGCCCGGAGCCTTGGTGGTGAAAAACAGCTCGAACAGCCGATCCAGGTTTTCCTGGGGAATCCCCACACCGGTATCGGCTATGGCCAACTCGATAAAATCATTGATAGCCCGCGTTCTCACGGTAATCCGTCCTGGCTGCGGGCGTTCCGCCTGGCCGATCGCCTGGGCCGCGTTAACGATGAGATTGACCAGGATCTGGTTGACCTCTCCCTCGATGGCGTTCAACCGCGGCAGGTCATGCGCAAGATCACATACGATTTCGGCAACGTTCTTCCACTGGCTGCGCGTGACGGTCAGTGCGGTCTCGATCGCCAGATTGAGATCGAACGGCTGTGGCGTCTTGCCGCTGGGATAGGAGAATGCCTTGATCGCCTGGACAATGGCTGAAATTCGTTTCACCCCGTCCAACGCCTGATCGGCCGCCGCTGGCAGTTCACGGGCGGCGAAATCGAACTTGAAGGCGACCACCTGATCACGAACCGCCGCCCACTCGCCGGATGCCGCCGCCGACCGGGCTTGGTTGACGATATCCAACAACCGGGGAAGCCAATCCCGGATGAAGGATATGTTGTCACCGATGAACTGCGCCGGTGTGTTGATCTCATGGGCCACACCACCAGCCAGACTCCCCAGCGCCTCCAGCCGACCGATTTCCGCCAGCCTTTCTATCATCGCGGCGCGCTCGTGTGCCTGACGCGCCGATGTCCGCGCGGCCTCGCGGTTGTTCAGCAACTGCGAGATCCACCACATCAGCGCGGCACAGATCAAGGACAGAGCCACCGCGCCGCCACCGATCAACACCGCCCTGTGGCGCCACTCGGCAAATACCAGTTCCTCGGTCGCCGTCACGATGACCACCAGCGGATAGCCGGAAACCTCGCGGGGGGCGACGATTCGGAATCGGCTATCGCTTTGATCAACCAACCGCGGCTCGTTGGTGATAAAGGACCCGACCCCCGCCTTGACTGCCTCCAACCCGGGTTGAGAAAGTATTTTCCCCATGGAATCGTCGGCCTCGGGGCTTCTCGCCATCAGCCCGCCATCGGCGCGATAGAGTGAAATGGCGCTGAACTCGCTGAAACTGACCGCTCGGTAATAGTCGCTGAAAAAGCCGCTTCCCAGTCCCGTCAGCACCAGCCCGATGGTTTCCCCGGCGCTGTTCTTGATCTTGCGGGTCAGATAGAACGTCCATTGGCCGGTGCCGCGATTGCGGACCGGCAGGCTGAGAAAGAATCTCAGATCCGGGTCGGTAAAGTGTGCCTTGAAATAATCGCGGTCGGCCAGATTGATCGGTGGCGGCGGATAACTGCGGGTGAAATTCACCACGTCGCCATTGGCCGCCACCACCGTGGCCACGTCGATCTGCGGAAGACCGCCGACCTTGTCGTTCAGCATGTCGAAGATTGCCCGACTGCCCAAGACCTGACGCAGTCCACGGTCATCTTCGACGCCCAGTTCCAATACGCGATCGGCGATGGATTTTTGCACCAGATCGGCTGCCGCGATCGATTGCCGGGCGTGCTCGGCCAGAAGCCGGGAAAGGTTCGGCAGGTTGGCCCGATAGCTCTCGATGGCTTGCAGGCGTTGGACGTAAATCGTCATCGCCGCCGCCAACAACAACAAAACGATGAGAACGATGCCGTAGATACTGACGATATTGCTGACCGGGGAAACCTGACGCGCGGCACGCATTTCGCCATCCGCTCCCTGCGGATGTGTCGCCTGCGTCGCTTCGCGCATTCCATCTGGGCTCATCGGCGGCAACCCCTGCACGAACGTCATATTTCTTGTGGACAGGATATACTTGGCGACGGGGCGTGCCCAGAAAACTGTGCCGCATCGGCAACTGCGGGCAGCCACACCCGGAAGCAGGCGCCGGAGCCCGGCTTCGATTCGGCTGTGATGGTACCGCCGTGGCGCAAGATGATCGCCCGGGATATCGCCAACCCCTGACCCGTTCCCTTGCCTGGCTCCTTGGTGGTAAAAAACAACTCGAAAAGGTGATCGAGATTCTCCTGGGCAATACCGGTGCCGGTATCGGCCACCGACAATTCCACGCCACCGCCTTTTGAGTGGGTCTGGATATCGATGCGCCCGAGTTCACCTCCACCCTTCTCCTCGATGGCATGTGTGGCGTTGACGATCAGGTTGACAAGAACCTGATTGATTTCGGACTCGATACCGGAAACGTGCGGCAGGTCGGCGTCGAGATGGAATTCGAGATTGGCCGCGTACTTCCACTGATTCCTGGTGACGGTGGTCGCGATCCTGACCGCCCGGTTCAGGTCGAATGGCTGGGGCGTCTTATTGCTGGGATACGAGAATTCCTTGATCGCTTGTACGATCGAGGAAATCTGCTCGATACCCCCGCGCGCCTGTTCGGCGGCGGCGGGAAGCTCCCGCGCGGCGAAGTCATACCGCATTTCTCCGGCGTATTCTTTCATCCGGAAATCTTCGGTGGCCTGCGCCAGCTTTAACAGCCCCAGAAGGCGCGGCAGCCAGTCGATGATGAAATCAAGGTTATCCTTGATGTATTGCGCCGGAGTATTGATTTCATGGGCCACCCCACCCGCCAAGGTTCCAAGCGATTCCAGGCGGTTGGCTTCAGCCATCCGCAACATGTAGGCCGCCGCGTCGATTTCGCTTCTGGCGGTCATCAGCCGACGCAATCCGATGGTCAGCACCACGGCGGCGCAAAGCGCCAGAACTCCACCGACGATACCTTGCAGCTCCTGGCGCCGCAAAACGTCCATATCGCCTTTGACGCCTCGTCCGTATCCGATATGGACGGGATAGTTGGGAAGTTTGCGGAAAACCCAGGTGCGCCTGATGCCATCCACCGGGGATTCCAGGACCGCCCACTTCTCGGTAACTCCCCTGTTCAACATATCGCTCAAGGCTGGGGAATTGATCACTTTTCCAAGGCTCTGTTCCGCCACCGGGTAGCGGACCATCTGGAGTGCATTGGCGTCGATCAATGTCACGACGTCGTCATGCTCCATCTTCAGCGTCTGATAGAAGCCGATAAATCCCTCATCCAATCCTAGATTGGCCACCAGCATGCCGGCGAAGGTGCCGTCGGGAAATTCGATCCGGCGGGCGATCTGCACGCCCCATTTTTCCGAGACCCGCCCCTTGAGAGCCTCGGACAATGACGGGCCATCGCCGGCCCCCTGCTTCAGAAACTGAAAATATTGGCGATAGGCAAGGGAGCCACCGTTGGCGCCTCCCACCGAATTCGCGAAAATAGTACCTTCGGCGTCCGTCAGGGTCATCGAGACGATGGCCGGAAAGCGGACTTGGTGTTCCTTAAGCATCAGCTCCAGCGCCCTACGCCGCGCCGGGGCGATGCCATTGCCCCGAGCCATGTCGGAGGGAAGGACATGTTCGACCGTTTCAAGCAACAGCTGGTTCGCGCGGTCAAATGTCAGTAACGCTTGGCTCTCCGCCAGCCTGACGGCGAATTGAACCTGATCGTGTTGGCTCTGAAGGTGGGCGCCATAGGATTGGTATATGTTATTGGCCAGAAAACACTCGAACCCCAACGTGCAAATCCAGATCAATCCGATAATAAAATGGGTGCGCCGCTGGAGTGGCGGATATTTCTTCCTCTTGGCGAAATCCTTGATGTGGCCGACCAGAGGCAATTCCGCCCCCCCAAAAACAGAACCTCGAATGCCCCATTCATGGTGACGCAGAACCTCCAACCCCGTAGTCCCAAATGGGATCGGCCTCCCCATATCGGCAAATAAAACCCTCGGCCCGATCCGATCCGTCGGGACGGTATCAGGGGGTAAACGGGCGCATGGGCAATCCCCGGGCTTGCCAGCCTCGCCCCGAAGCGTCCCCCAATACGCCCTCATTGATATTCAACACCCGGACGAAGCCCTGCTTCAGCAACAGCGATTGGGCCGCCGCCGAGCGGCGTCCCGAACGGCAGATGACACCGACGGGCCGGGTCCGGTCCCCATTGACGACCTTGAGAACGCCTGAAACGAAATCGTCATTCAACTCGACCGTCGCGGCACCGGACGGAACACCGCTCTGGCGCCACTCCGCCGGTGTACGGACATCAACAATGATCAACTCTCCCTTGGCCGCCAGAGCCAGCGCCTCATCGGGAGAAATGATCGCACCGTCGTTCGCCCGTGCGCCAAAACCCGTCAATACCAGGATGGTCGAAAGGAGCAGGTTCTTAAGCTTCAGCATCATGCATCTCCGCGCGTCAACCACGGGGGGCGACGATATATTAATTATACCTAATATTATACGATCGCCCCTCCGTCGCAACTCGAAAAGTCGGCGGCACCAATCGCAGCGGCAACGCCCCCATGCTGCACCGCAACATAGTGCTTGCATTTTCGCCCAGCTCGCGTACAAAGGCGTCATGTTGCAACGCAGCAATCGCTGCCGCGAATACCCAACCGAAGGAAACGCCATCATGACCGTAGCCACCGTCGATCAGATCACCGCCGCCGCCAAGGCCAATGTTGATGCCCTGACCAAGGGCGGCAACGCCGCCATCGCCGGTTTCCAGGAGCTGGCCAAGGCCTATCAGGCGCTGGCCACCAAGAATGCCGAGAAGCTGACCGCTTCGATCCAGGCGCTTAGCTCGGTCAAGAGCCCGGCCGAGTTCGTCGAGCTTCAGCAGAAGCTGATCAAGGAAGGCGTCGATGCCGCCGTCAGCGACAGCCGCAACATCGCCGACCTGACCACCGCCGTATTCACCGCCGCGTTCGAGCCGGTCAAGCAGCAGGTCGAGGCCGTGCAGAAGTCGATCAAGAAGTAGGCGCCCCGGCCTTCATGGCCGTCCCTGCCGAAATCGAGCCGCATCCTGTCACCGGGGTGCGGCTCTTTTTGCGCCGAAAGCCAACCGGTGATATCGCCCCTTCCCGCTCGACCGACGAAGAGGCATCATCGCTGGACGCACTCCAGAACCCCACGGAAAAGCAATGTTCGAGCAATTCTCAGGTCCCGTGACCCTCCTTGTGATTGACGACGATGAAACCGTGCTTGGGCTACTATCCCACTTGGCTAAACAAATGGGGGCGACCGAGGTTCTGTTGGCCAAGGACGGCGGCCAGGGATTGCTGATCGCCTGCGAAAAAAAGCCGACCTTGGTAGTCTGCGATCTTGGCATGTATCCGGTCGATGGGATCTCGTTTCTCGCCGGATTGCGCCACGCCCGGGACAAGGAGGTGGCGTCGATCCCGGTGGTGATGTTCACCGCCGAGGGCGACACCGATTCCGAGGTCAAGACCAGCCGCCTGGGCACGGCGGGCTATTTCAAGAAGCCGTTCAACCCCAAGGGCTTGGCTGTGAGGCTTTACGCCATCGCCGAAAGCCGCCTGAAGGAGCTTGCCGATAACGCCGCGGCGCATTGAACATCGATCCCTTCCCGCCCTCGCATCACCAATCCGACCTTGACACCCCTGGGTATAGCGTAAACCCTAAGTATGGTCGTCGGATCGCGAGGCGGGCAGGTTGGCGGACAGTCCAGAGACACCGGAAAGACAAGAGGCTCTCTTCCAGGACATCATCGGAAAGATGTCCTCGGCGAGTGATCCCGCCAAGCTCGAGGAGCTTTCCCTCCTGGCGCTGAAGATGATGCTGCGGCGTTCGGATGACTCGAAGGCGTTGAGTGACCAACTGACCGGGCAGATCAAATCGATTGTCGCCGCGGTAACGACCGTCCACCCGTCCGAGGCGTCCCGGAAAGCCATGGTGATCGCGGCGAAGGGCTGCATACAGGTCCTCAAGGCTGCCCGGGACCAACGGCCGCCGCGCAAAGCCGAGGCCGCCGGTACGGGGTCGACGCCCCCGCCGCCCAAGACGGATATAAGAAAGGCCCCCGGATCGAGCAAGAAAGCCGCGGACGAGCCCGAAGACGCGAAGCCCGTCGAAGACAGCGGCGATCATGAGGAAAAAAGGCTGAAGATCATCATGCTGTCCGTCGTGGGCGTGCTGATCATAGCCACGTCGATCGCCGGATACGTCGTGTGGCATTCCCTGCCGGGGACCCTAGCCATCGACGGAGCGCAAGCCGGCAAGTCGGCCACCGACGGGACCGCGTCTCCCCCCGATACCTCCGACGCCGGCCAGTTCATCGACCAGATCGTCCTGGCGGCACGGCACAATGCCGCCCCGGCGCCCCCCCTGTTCGGCGGAACGCTTGAAGTCACCTCCATCATGGGCGGCCACCAAGTGGTCGTGGCGGGCGGTGTCCCCCCGCAGGTCTGCGCGGATGCCGGAATGGTGTTGGCCGAAAAGGGCCTGCTCAGCATCAACGGCCAAACGCCGTCCATCACCACGCAGCAGGCCATAAACGATCTGTGTGCCAAGGACGGCAACGGCGCCACCATCACATGGTCGCCGAAGTAACGCCGGGTTCCGCCGTTACGAAAGCCGGCGCAGTTCGCTCGCCATCTCCTCCAGCAGGGCCAGCACTTCGTGCGAGGCGCCGTTCAGGCGATCGACCTCGGCCAGAGCCTCGGTGGTGTCACCGTGGGCGTGAAGTTCCAGCGCCACCCTGCCGTGGGCGTGGACCCGCTGATGAGGATCGAGCAATCGGCCATAGGCCGGCAGACGGGTCAGACGGTCATCCTTGAGCGTATCGTACCACTTGCCCAATCGGCAGGTATGATGATCGGTCAGTTGGCCGGACGTCAGCGCGTTGCGCCCCATGATCCGATCGAGAATGGAACGCTTGAACCGAATATGGTCGTTCTTGGCGACCTGAAGCAACGTCTCGGCGGTACCGAGCTTGGCGAACTCCTCCGCCCTACCGTCAAGAACGTCGGCCGCATTGGTCATGGCCTTAAGAACTTCGGATATTTCGTCCAGATTCTCATGCGCCAACGCGGCGATATCACCGGTGGCCGAAGACACTTCGGCCGCAGCCGAATTCTGCTGGTTAAGGATTTCCGAAATTTCCCGCATGCGCTCGGTAACGCCGTCGATACGTCCGGCGATAATACCCAGACCATCGGTGACCTGCGCCACCGCCGCCGTCCCTTCCTCCGCCGCCCCGCGCGAGCGGACCATGGAGTCCCGGGCGCCATTCATGTCGGAAATCAACCCGCCGATGCGTTCGCGAATGTCCACGGTGGCCTTGGCGGTCTGGTTGGCGAGATGTTTGACCTCGTTGGCGACCACGGCGAAGCCCTTGCCGGCCTCGCCGGCCCGCGCCGCCTCGATGGTGGCGTTGAGCGCCAGCAGGTTGGTCTGTCCGGCGATATCCTCGATCTGGTCGATGATGGTGGCGATCAGGTCCGAGGTCTTGCCCAATGCCTCGATCTTGTCTCCCACTTCGGCGACCGCCTGCATCAGGGCGGTCATGACCCGTTGGGCGGTTTCGGTCGCCGCCACGCCATCCCGTGCGGCCACTTCGGCGTTGTATGCCTCGTCGGCGGCGATGGCCGAGGACTGGGAAATGGTATCGACCGAGGCCACCATTTCCTCGATGGCGCTGGCGATGGATTGGGTCTGTTCGGCCGAACGGCGCACCGAAACCATCATCCGGGCCAGGACCACGCCGGCCTCGTTGCTTTGGACGGCGGCTTCAACCACGCCTTCCAACTGAAGTTGCATGCCGTCCTGAAGTGCCTTATGCCCGGTTTCCAGTTCCGCGACGCTACGCTGCTGCGCCGCCTCCAACTCGGCAGTGCGCTGGACTTCCCGCTTGACCACTTCGACGGCCCGCGCCATGTACCCGATTTCGTCGGCGCGCTCGAGACCGGCGATCTCCACGTCGAAGTCGCGTCTGGCGATGCGGTCCAAGGCGCCGCTCATGGCCAGAACCGGCCGGGTGATGGCGCGGCCGAGCCAAGCGCCAAGCGCGGCGGCAAGCACCAGTGCGCCAAGCACCAGCCCCCACATGATCCGATGCACTTCGGCCAGTTGGCCGCCGTAGAGGCTGGCGTCCATGGCGATTTCCGCGACCCCCAGCGGCTTGCCGCTATAATCGGCGACCACCCGTCCCAACACGGCGATCCTGCCGCCCTTGCCGTCCTCCATCGCCTTGATCACGTCCCGCCCCGCCAGGGCGGCGGCAATCTCGGACGACTCGAGGTTGGATGTCGGCAAGGTTCCGGCAAACATCTTGAAGCCGTCCTTGCCTGGGACATGCAACACCACATCGACGCCATAGGATTTCTTGAAATCATTGAAAAAGGGCTGCCCGAAACTCATGCCGAATTCAATCGATCCCACATGCCGGCCTTCGTCGAACAGCGGCGTCAGCCCGCGCACCCCCAGACCGGCGACGCCGTATTCCAACCCCTTGGTCGGCTTCTGCGTGGCATTGGTCTGAACCACGGTCTGGCGAATGGCCGACAGGTCGTCACCGAATTTGGCCGGAGCGTGCGCCCGCAGGAACGAAGTGGCCGGCGGAGTATGAAACTGGAACTGCTCGATGCCGAAAGTGGCCGCCATCGCCTTGAACGGTGGCAGCATCTGGGCCGCCAGCTGATCACGTTGTCCGGTAGCGACCAGATGGGATACCCCCGGAAGATTGGCCACCAGAACCGCCAGGGCGCTGGCCTCATCGGCCGCCCCCGAGATCGCGGCAGCCAACTGCTCGAATCGCCCGACAAGCTCGCGGTGTTCCGCCTGCTCGATCAGCGAGACGGCATGGCGGTTGGCGACCCACCCCATGAACGCGGCGGTTCCCACCGACATGGCGATCAGGGCGGTTCCAAATCGAGCGGCGATTCCAATGGCCATATCTTTGCGAGCCTTCATTCAGAAAGGCAGTTGTCCTGCCGCAATCGGCCGGTATGGTATCTAAAACACCTATAATTTTAAATACTGAACACAGCCACTCTCACCCCCGTTTATGTGGGCGAGAGCAATCTGTCGATTATTGTTTTCCCCTCAACCCTTCATCACACCGACATTCACCACCGAATGCGTACATATGCGAGTATCCTAATCGCCATCGGATATCAATTCCAACGCCTGCGCATCGCGGCGGAAGATATTGCTGGCGACTTCGACAATCACCCGCCTCTTCTTGAAATCGGACACCACCCGGCAAGCCGTCTCGGTGGTGATCCCCAGCAGCGCCCCGACGTCGTCGCGGCCGAACAGGCGGCAATGTTCGACCGAAGACGGCGCCAGCAACAAGAACAGCCGCGCCATCCGCTGCCGGGCGCTGCCGGTGGACAGCTCGCGCATGCATTGATGCGATCGCTGCACCATGGCATGCCACTTTTCCATCAGCTGCCGATTGAGTTTCGGCGATAGCTTCGCCACCACGTCCCTGGGCAGACGGCAGACCTTGGTGGGCAGCAGCGCAACGGCGGTATGCTCGTAGTGAGGCGATACCGTGGCCTCCAGGCCGGCGACATCGCCCTGGCCGACAAGACTGACGATGCGATAACCGCCGTCCGCCAGATATTGCTCCAGTTTGATCAACCCCTCCCGCACGGTAAACAGCGCGGAAGCCGGCTGCTCTTGTTGATAGAGCGCGGTCCCGGGAGGCAGCCAAATGTCTTCAATGGGAAGATGAACGCTATTGAAATCGTCGCTGGTAAGATCGGCGAAAAGAACCAAATGTCGAATGGCGCATTTTTCGCAGGTCTCCAAACCATACCAAGCCGCTTGAATCTCAGTCTCGCGCATTGCCTGGATACCTTTATCAGACACAAAACATACCGGATATCCATCATCCACTGACAATTGTCAGTGATGACCTGCCGCGTCGCCGCCTATACAGACAACACTCCCGGCGCCGGATTACCACGCGCCGCCCCGATGTCTTCGCACCCAAGGACGACGCAAGATGACCGCTGTCGAACTCGACGTCAACGCCGCTCGGCTTGCCCATCTTCGCTGGGAAACCGCTCTTGAGGCGTTGGTGAACGGCAGCCGCACCGACACGCCGCTGCAGGGGCACGAGGATTGTGACCTGGGCACCTGGATCTACGGCACCGGTCTCAGCCGCTATGGCAAATTGGGGGCGGTCTGGCAGTTGAAGACCGCGCACAAGCGCTTTCACCACGTCGCCGAAGAGATCCTGGCCGCCCTGGCCGCTGGCGAACAGAAACGCGCCGTGGATCTGCTGGACGCGGTCCGGCGGTTGAGCGGAGAAATTCTCTTCCTGCTGACGTCGCTGGAGTTGGATGTGATCGAAGCGGCAATCAACGCCACGCGAGCCAAGGACATTCCATCCCGGCTGCTACGGGCGCTGTTTCCTCGCCCCACCCCCATCGACATCATCTCGATCCAGAGCCTGGGCGAAGCCGGCAGTGGCCGCCATAGCCTCAACGTTACCGGCGCCCGCCTCGCCCACCTGAAATGGATACGCGATCTGCAATGGGCATTTCGCGGCCACGGCAAAACCATGTGCGCCCAACCCAGTGATGAATGCAGCCTGGGAATCTGGATACACGGAACGGCGATGAAGGAACTGGGGGCCACCGAAATTCTGAGGGCGCTTGATGTATCCCACAAGAAATTCCATCGTGAAGTCGACATAGTACTGTCCTCACTAAAACATGGAAAGTACAAAAGTGCGGACGAATCCTATGAAGAGGCATTGGTGTTGAGCGGAGAAATTATAACCATCCTGACACGCCTCCAACTTGAACTTACAGACTCCAACGTCCTGTCCGCTCAGACCTCAAAGCTCTAACGCCATACTCACGGAGACGGCGCCATGCCCATGCGATTGCATTCACCTTTCGGCCCAACCTGCCTTCAGGGCACGGGAACCGCGACGCCGGCAACGGCGGGGGGAGCCGTCACCTGTCCCCAGACCGGGGGATCACTGACCGCCAAAGGATTGGGCCTTAAGGCTGGCGCGGGAGCCGGGAGCGGCCTGGGACTTGGCCCCTGCGGCACCGGCACCGTCGGCAAGACGGCTCTGGGCGCCAAGGGGGCGTTGGGAGCCAAGGGAGCCACCGCCGTAGCCTGGAGCGTCGGGGGCGGCGCGGCCACCGGCCACGGCTTCAGCCTCGGCCTCGGTCTGGGCTTGGGGGCATGGGGGCCGGTCCTGTTGGGGGCCGGGGTCGTGGCGCTGGGTTACTACCTCTACGCCAACCGGGATCGCCGGCCGGTCCCGAAGGATGAGCTGGCATCCGCCCTTGAAGACATCAACCGCTGATCTGCCCGACCGGCCGAAAAAGGCCGGTCACCGGCGCCCCTCTTCGACCAACCCGCGGATGGCCGCCGCGATGACGGCATACCGCTGCTCGACGGTATCAATCAGCCCATTGATCGATTCAGCGGTGTCGCCGTCGAGAATGGCCCGCTCCATCTGCGCCGCCGCGTCGTGGACGCCGGTGACCCCCAGAAAGGCGGAACTACCCTTCAGCGAATGGGCGATACGGCGCGCCTCGGCGATCTCGCCGGCGGCCAGATGCGCCCTCACCCGCGCCATGTAGCCGCCGTACTCTCCGGCATAACTTTCAAGAACCGAAACATAGCGGATGGCCCGGCGGCAGTATTTGATGCCCACCTCGACGTCGATTCCGTCAACATGGCCGAGATGGCGCCGCAGACGCGCCTCTTCGTCTTCATCGGCGACGGGCGTGGCCGCCTCGGACGGCGCGGCAACAGCCTGAGAAGAGGATATCGTCAGCCATTTGAGCAGGGCGCCATAAAGGTCCTCGGGCAGAACGGGCTTGGCCAGATGGTCGTTCATGCCGGCCGCCAGGCACCTGTTCTGGTCCTCGGCGAATGCGTTGGCCGTCATCGCCACGATCGGCACCTGGCGCCCGGCCGGTAACCGCCGGATCGCCCTGGTCGCGTCCAACCCATCCATCTCGGGCATCTGCATGTCCATCAGGATCAGATCGAAGCCTCGGGACCTCACCGCGTCCACCGCATGTATACCGTTCTCGGCGATTGCCGCCTTCAATCCGATATCCGCCAACATCCCCAGAACCACCTCTCGGTTGGTCCGGTTGTCTTCGACCAGCAGAATGCGGGCCTCGGCATACGTCTCGGTCAGGCGCCTCTCGACCTCGGCGGCACTCAGTCCCGCCGCCTCGCCCCCCACCGCCGGCACCTGTTCGCCCGCCACGCCCAAGACCGCATCGAACCAGAACAGGCTGCCGGCGCCCGGTGTACTGTCAAAGCCCGCCCCCCCTCCCATCATCACCGCCAGACGCCGCGTGATGGCCAGCCCCAGGCCGGTTCCACCGTATTTACGGCTGGTGGAATCGTCCGCCTGCTGAAAATCGGTGAACAGCCGGCCTTGCGCTTCGAGGGGAATTCCCACCCCGGTATCCTCGACTTCAAAGCGGCACAGGACCCCGCCGTCACGGTCCTCGACCTTGCGGGCGCGCAGGACGATCGCGCCCTCGGCGGTGAATTTTATCGCGTTGCTGAGATAGTTGAGCAGGCATTGCCTGATCCGCAGTTGATCACCGTTCAACCGGAATGGAATAGCCGGATCGACCTCCACCGACAGGGACAATCCCTTGTCGTCCACGGCCTGGGCGACCTGAAGACGGGCAACCTCGATCGCGGCACGGAGATCGAAATCCCCGGCACTGAGCGTCAATTTCCCGGATTCAATTTTCGAGAAATCAAGAATGTCATTTATAAGTAGCAAAAGATGCTGGCCAGACATTAATATCTTATCAATGATATCTATATTATCCCTTTTTTCAACCCTCCTCCTGAGCATCGATGCCATGCCAATAATAGCATTCATTGGCGTTCTTATCTCATGACTCATATTTGCGAGAAATGACGACTTTGCATGGTTTGCCGCATCAGCGGCAATATTACTTTTCTGCAATTCAATATTCTTAATCCGGATATCATCCTCGGCAATCTTGCGCTCGGTAATATCCTCGAAAACCCAAATGCTTCTATTCCCGGAAAGCTCTTTCTGAATGATCTGCCCCGACACCCGAATCCAGATATCCCGACCACTAATGTGGCGCATTTGCAGCTCTGTCGTATAGCGCTCCCCTCGATCGAGAATAGGGTAGCCGCTACGTTGGATTTCGTCATAGTCTTCGTCTGAGATGAACAGGCATCGCGTTGAAACGCCATTCAGCTCTCCCTGAGAATAGCCAAATATTTTTTCGACCATCCTGTTTGTCCAAACGAATATGCGATCCCTGATGTAGGCGATACCAACGCTGGAGTTGGACAGAATCGTATTAAGCTCCTCCATTCTTTGATGGAGGCTGTCGTTTAAACGGATCTGGTCGGTAATATCGCGGGAGAAAATCGCGACGCCGGAAATGACGCCGCGACTGCCATGCACAGGATATATCCGGTTGTCGAGGATCAGCTCACCCTGTTCATCCTGATTGCACAGGGGCGTACCGGTTTGGATGACCTGGCGGCATTGCTCCCGGCGCGATTGCGCCAGAGCGGGAGGGAGAAGGGCGAAGAACGATACGCCGATCAGGTCTTCGACCCGGGCGTTGACCCGCTCGGCCAACGCCTGGTTCGCCGCCAGTGTGATTCCGTTGCCATCCATCAACAGGGCGGCGTCACCGGAGGCATTGATCAGCGTCCTGGCGACTCCCTCGCTGTCGGAAAGCTTCCGCTGCTGTCGTTGCGCCCACAACAGCAGCCCCGCCATCACCAGCGAAGAAACGAAGACGGTGGCCAGGGTGATTTTGTTGCGCAGGTTGGTGGCGGCGATGGTTTCATGGATGGGTGCCAACTCGGCCCTTTCGTCCAAGGCCACCACCGAGATCAACGGCCATTCGCTGAGCCGCTTCCACGCAAAATCCAGCGGAATATTGTCGATCGACGACATCCCGCGATAGGTTTCGGTATCGCTGCGGGCGGGATCGAGGAACGGCCGGTCGGCGGGAGTCTTGCGGCCCATGGCCTCTTCCATGCCGTGGTTGCGCGCCAGGAAGGTGCCGTCGCTCTGGATCAGCGAGACAACGTCACCTGGGTTCAGCGACAAGGCGGCAAACGATGCCGAAAGATATTCCGGCCGAATGCCGACGACCGCCACCCCCAGGAACCGACCATCCTTGCGCACCGCACGGGAAAAGACGATCACCCACCGCTTTTCACCCAAACGCCCTTTCAATGGGCTGCCGATGAACAATCGGTCCTCGTCGCTTTCGGCGTGAAACTTGAAATATTGGCGATCTCCGACGTAAAGCCCCTGGCTGACGGTGTCGGAGGAATAGGCCACATGCCCGGTCGGATCGACAACCAGGACCAGATTGACCGAGCCCGACGGAAGACTTCTAATAATATGAGCGGCTTCGCGGTTGGCCTCCGCTTCTCCCTGGGCCAGCGCTTCTCGCAGATGGAACAACGCCATTTCCACAAGGCGGATCAGCGCGACGGTATGCTGGCTGATCGAATCAGCCAGCTGCTTGGCCCGCAGATCATTGCGCGCCATGGCTTCGGTCAACAGCCGCTCCTGGACCCTGGCGGAATCGACCGTATAGAAAAAGCCGAACGCCGCGCTCAACACGATGATGGCCACCGCCATCGCCGAGAGAAGAGGAACGCGAATCCGCATGGGGCTAGACATCGTCCCCGGAGACTACGGCGCCATCCGCCTTCGCCGTCGTGTTCAGGACATGATGGATCATGGCGCGGGTCTGGCCGTATTCCTCGGGAGCGAATTTTATGATAAGGCAGTCGCCATCGGCCCGCTCCACGGTGCCGGTCGTCTCGATCCTCTGGCTCTCCAGCAGGGCCCCCCTGATCCTGGGAATAAGCCCGATCGCCACGGAAGCGACGGACGGAACCAGCGTTGTCCGCAGCGTCATCGAGTCGACCGAAATGTCGACCACGTCCACCATTGCCCCACCGATATCGGCCTTGATGCCCTGGCCGGTAAGACGGGGAAACTTCCGGCGCTCCAATTCCTTGACGTGCTGGGCGACGGCCCGATCGTGACTGAACAGATCGACGACGATTTCGACCAACCGCTCTTTCAGGGCCTGGCGCATGGCGGCGATATCCGCTTCGTCGCAGACGAGGTGCCGCAACCCCTCGATGCGCGACTCCGCCTTTCTATGGGCGGCAAGATGCTTGGCCTTGGAAGACAGATCATCCTCGGGAAACAGTTTTTCCTCGTCGGCGAAGTGAATGGTCGACAATTCCTGAAATTCCATCACCGCGGTCTGTGCCGCTTCGACATAGCCCTCATCGACGGCGAGACTCAGGCCCGAGAGCAGCTGCATCAGCTGCCTATGCTGGTCGTCGAGCCGCGTGTTGCCGACGGACATGGACTCGTGCCAACTGAACCGCATGGCAGGTCTCTCCTGTTAACGGGCCTGGCCCATTGATGGAACGGCCCCTTTTGCCTTGCGGGCAAGATGGGCGGCAAAATCGATATCGGTTTTCTGGATATGAACCAGCAGCCAGTCCTTGAGGAATTGCAGGACCTTGAGCGAAACGGTGCCGCTTCGCATCTCCAGCTGCTTCTGAAACTCCTCGACCTTGGCGATGAAGCCGGCATGCGCCTGCATATGGGCATCGAAGCCCGGATAGGTGGCCCGGTCCATCTGCGCCTGCTCGCGGGCGAAGTGCTCGCGGGTATAGGAGATCAGGTTGGCCACCACCCGCTCGATCGCCTCCGAACCCTGGCCGCCCAGCATGGCGGTGTGCAGGTCGTTCACATAGGCGATCAATCTTCGGTGATCGCCGTCGATCATCGCGTTGCCGGTGACCAGACTGTCGGACCAGGCAAAGAAGCCGCCTTCTTCCTCGACCGAAGCATCACTGATGCTCGACAGGAACCCGTGAACATCCTCTCTCAGCTTGGTCGCCCGCGCTCCCAACGCCGTCGCCGCCACCGAAACGTCGCGGGCGGCCGTATCAACGCCCTTGGCGCCATCCAGAACCTCCGAGGCGCTGTTCGAGACCTCGGCGGTTCTTTGCGACGCCGCCTGTACGCTCCGCGAAATCTCGTCGGTGGCCGCCGACTGTTGCTCGACGGCGGCGGCAATGGACGCCGAAATCTGGCTGACCTCCTCGATGGTGGCGGTGATCCCCCGCAATGCGCTAACGGCATTGTCGGTAGCCACCTGCACCTCGGAGATCTGATCGGCGATGCTGCCGGTGGCCTTGGTGGTCTGCGCCGCGAGTTGCTTGACCTCGCTGGCGACCACGGCGAAGCCCTTGCCGGCTTCGCCCGCCCGGGCCGCCTCGATGGTGGCGTTCAGCGCCAACAGGTTGGTCTGGGACGCTATGTCGTTGATCAGGTTGACCACGTCGCCGATCCGCTGGACCGCCGCGGCAAGCCCCTGGACCAGGACATCGGTCCTCGCCGCCTCCTCGGTGCCCGAGTGGGACACTTGGCTGGCCAGCGATACCTGCCGGGCGATTTCCTGAATCGACGCCGACAGTTCCTCGGCGGCGGAGGCGACGGTCTGAACATTGCCCGAGGCCATGTCCGAAGCCACCGCCATCGCGTTCGCCCGTCCCGACACCAGTTCCGCCACCTCGGCCATGGACTGCGCCGACTTCTCCAAGGTCACCACGGAATGAACCAGTTCCGTCACCGTCGCGCTGGCAATGCCGTCAAACTCGGTGGTGATCTCCTCGATACGCTCGGCCCGCTTCTCGCGCGCCGCCTTGTCCGACTGGATTTTCTCGCTGATGGTGCGGCGCTCTCGCTCGCCTGCCCGCCACACCTCGATGGCGGAAGCCATGGCCCCGATTTCGTCACTGCGGCCGACTCCCGGGATGGCGACATCGAGTTTACCCGCCGCCAGACTGCCCATGGTTCCCGTGATGCCGCCTAACGGCAGGGTGATGGAACGGGCAACGGCGATGGCGCCGACGCAGGCAAGAACCGACCCGATGGCGGCAAAAATAAGGGCGGCGGCCTTGTACCAGCCATCGCTGGCGTCCGCCTCCTTCTCGGTCGCCTTGATCAAACGGTCGGACTTGATCACCAGCGCATCGATCGCCGAGCGATGAATTTCGTAGGCTGCGGTCATATCGCGGAACGCCGTTTCGGCCGCCGCCCGATCACCGCGCCCAAGGGCGGGGAACAACGCTTTTTCGCTCAGATCAAAAAAGCGAATCGCCGGCCCATATGACGTGTCGAGAAGAAGTGTGCGAATATCGGCATCGACATTGGCGCTCGACCAGAACGCGTGACGATCGTCATAGTCCGATCGAAGCCGCCGCATCTTCTCGATGTATATTTTATAATCTTCGGCAGGCGCCGTTATGGCTTTCGATGCCGTCAGGTATGATTCGATGATGTATTCCGGCGGCGGCAAAATGTCCGCCACCAGATCCTTTTCCTGGGAAATCTTGTTATAGATCGGACCATTGACCTTCAACGTATTGAGGGCCACCCACCAGCCTGCGGACACGCAGGAGATGGCCAGGGGAAAGAGCGTGGCAAGCACAAGAAGCTTACCTTTGATTGTCAAACTCATAATCAAATCTCATTGATAAGCTTCGGAGATTTTAACCTGGACGCCGGTACGGCGGCATCCATCCGGGTATTCCCACCTGACCGGGGTGAAAGGTGCCCCCCCGCGGTTTCGATACCCGTGCCGCAAATCAAGCTGATCCACGAACCCGCGCGCGTGCCAGTCCCAAACAGGACCTCCGGAATGCCGCAAGCAATGCCGGCGCCGCCTAGCCAACCGGCGAAACACGATTGAGTACCAGTCTGACCAACTCGGCCTGTCGCGACACGCCGGTCTTGAGAAACACCCGTTTGAGATAGTTTCGCGCGGTACCGACGGTAATTCCGGAAACTCTCGCCGCCTCGACCAGCGACAGCCCAAGCGACAGGGAATGGGCAATATGCGCTTCGGCCGGCGTCAGACCGAAGATCGAGGCCAGATGCGTCGAACTGGGGATGTTGGCGTCGTCGGGATCGCGGAGATAGATGGCGGCGGCCCCGGCGTCGCGCAGGCCCGAAGCCGCGGCCACCACCACCGATAACGGGCTTCCCAACAGCGGCCGCGCGACCGACATGCTGCCGCCGCTGCCCTTTTCCGCCGCCAGACGGATCAACTCGTGCAGGCTGGCGCTCTCGGGCGGAGTCGAAGTCCGACAGATCTTGTCCGGGCCGATCATCAAGCCGTCGCCGACGGCGCAGATCTCGCGGCCGCGGCGGTTCATAAACAGAACATGCGCCCCGGCATCGACCACCAGCACGCCGACCGCCAAGGAATCCAGCGCCACCTCGCCTAGGGATGCGGCCGAAGACATGACGGCACGGGCCTTGGATTTGCACGCGGCCTCGATACCTTCAACCAGGAAATTGATATGGCATGGCTTTGTAAAGAAACGGAATATTTCTGCGCGATTAATCGCATCAATGGCGATTTTCAGATCCGCCTCTCCGGTAAGGATGATGTATTCGGCGTTCTGCCTTATCTTGCGCATGGCCAGAACCAGTTCGATGCCATTGATCATCGGCATCTTCATGTCCGACACGACCACGTCGTAGGCATTCGCCTTGAACTGGACCAGGGCGTCCTGCGGCGAATTGCAAAACGTCATCTCCCAACGCGCGGCGTGATGGGAACCCAAAGCACGCCGCAGGCCGTCCAGCACGTTGGACTCGTCATCAACGAACAGAATGCGAGGTTTGTTTACCATGCCGCCTGCTTGCCCACGTGCCGACTTTCACCGGCTGGTGCCATCCCGAAGATCTCTTCAGGGATAGGGCGGCGCCTCTCCGGATCACCGCACAGCATACCAATAGCATACTTATCCTGGACATATCGAGCGACAAGGAGTTTACGCCGACGCATAGCCGGTACGCGGGTTTGGCCTGAAACCCGTACCCACCATCCGACGTGCGGCACCGCATGGATTCCACGAAACCGCAGCCTGCGCTTTCAGCTTGCCGCAGGCTTTGGGGGAGGAGCTGGCGGTCAGCTGTACGGATAACATCGACAAGCATCGGGTGGCGGTCGAGGTTCTCGGCATTCCCCAAGATCAGGTCGACGAGGTGTTTGCCTTGGTCACGATGATCCGGGCCAAGGCCATGGGCCACGCCGCAGCCCGCTTCAACGGCAACGGGACGCATCCCCGTGGCAACACCTGGGCGGTAGCACATCGCTACCGCCCCTTTTCTTTCATTGGCAGAAGATATTGGCGGCCAACGTCAGGTCCATGACCGGATTCCGGTACAGGGACCAGGCCGAGGCCAGCAGGGCGAGTCCCAGCGCCATCCCCACAGCGCGAACCAGCGTCGTCACGCCGCCACCTTCACCGCCTCCGCACCTGTCTCCTCCTTGATCGGCAGGTTGATCAGGGCGGCGATCAGGCTGAGGCCGATGGCCACGGCCCAGGCGCCATCATAGGAGCCCAACCGGTCATACAGCACGCCGCCCAGCCAGCCCCCGAGGAAGGCACCGAGCTGATGGGCGAGGAACACCACGCCTCCCAGCATCGACATGTTGCGGACTCCGAACAGGGTGGCGATGGTTCCGTTGGTGAGCGGCACGGTGGATAGCCAGAACAGTCCCATGGCCGCACCGAAGACATAGGCGCTGGTTTCGCTCACCGGCAGGAAGGCGAAGGCGGCGATGATCCCAGCCCGCGCCAGATAGAGCCAGGACAGCAGCATCGGCTTGCGCCACCTGCCGCCCCACAGGCCGGCAAAATAAGTGCCGGGGATATTGAGCAGGCCGATCAGGGCCAGCACCATCGAGCCGGTCCCCGCCGACAAACCCTTGTCGGAGAGAAAGGCCGGAACATGGGTGGCGATAAACACCACCTGGAAGCCGCAGACGAAGAAGCCCAGCGCCAGCAACTGGAAGCCGCGGTGGCGAAGGGCGGTGCGGATGGCCGCCGCCGCGCCCATCTCGGCGGCCTGGACAGGGGCTCCGCCACGCTCGAACAGGGGCAGGGCCAGCGGGACGATGACCACCACCAGGATCGCCATGGCCGCCAGCGCTCCCGACCACCCGAGCAGGCCGATGCCGCCGAGAGCCCCAGGCAGCATGACGAACTGGCCGAAAGCCGCCCCACCCATGGCGATGCCCAAGGCAAGGCTGCGCTTCTCTGCCGAGGTCGATCGGGTGACGGCCCCCAGCACCAGCGGATAGGTGGTGCCGCTCAGGCCCAGCCCAACCAGAACACCCGCGCCGAGGACAAAGGCAAACTCGCCCTGGGTCAGGGCCATCACCAACATTCCGGCGACGTAGAGGATGGTGCCCGCGATGATCATTCGGCCCGCCCCTATACGGTCGGCGAGCATGCCGGCGAAGGGCTGGGAGAGGCCCCAGATCAGGTTCTGGAGCGCGATGGCAAATCCGAACACCTCCCGCCCCCAACCACCGGCCACGGAGATTGGCTGCAGGAACAGACCGAAGGAGTGTCGGACTCCCAATGAGATCGCCAGGATGGCGGAGGCACAGACGAGCACGGTAAGTGGGCTGTGACCGGTCTTGGACTGAGGCATGGTTCTCTCCCGTCTGGAGGTAAATCGAAGGTCCGGCATGGGAATTTCGAGCGGATCGATGCTCATGGCGCGCCCCCGTCGCGAAGCGTGCAGGGCACTGCGTCATGGCCGAGATCGAGCTGACAGTGATGACCCAACCGCTCGCGCAGCGCCGCTCGCGCCCGGTGCAGCACGTTGCCCTCCGCTATTCCCAGAGCCTTTACGACCTCGGCATGACTGGCCCCGCCCATGTCGTGGAGAACCAGAACCTCGCGCCGGCGGTCGGACAGCGCCAGCACCACGAAGTGGCGCAGATCGGCCCGATAGGCGGCAAGATCGAGGTCGGTCACGGTGCCTTCTCCTTTAGTCCGAAACGGACCGGACTGGCCCTGTCTCTCATTGGACGGACGAGCCGGCGGGACCGTTACCTGGGCTGCGATAAATTTCTATATTTCGAGATATATAGAAATAATAGGACGCAGTTTACGTTTTAGTGCCGGGTAAACCGGGGATCAGGCCAAAACCATGCGCTACGGCTTGCGGGCCTGGATGATGGCCGATGTCACGTAATCTTCGACGCCGAGACCGGGGGTCCATTCGGCGATCAGCTCTCGGCTCTCGGGCTTGGGGTCGATGCGAATGTCGAAGAATCCGGCCTGTTCCAGCCATCGCGACAGGTCTGCGACTGTCGCCGCGCCACCAACACAACCGGTGAACAGATCCCTGACGGCAGCCAGTTCCGGCGGCAATGGCTTCAACATCACCACATCCGACACCGCCACTCTGCCACCGGGTTTCAAGACCCGGAACGCCTCGGCGAACACCGCCGCCTTGTCGGGCGAGAGATTAATGACGCAGTTGGATATGATCACGTCAGCGGCATTGTCGGCGATGGGCAGATGCTCGATCTCACCCAGACGGAATTCGACATTGGAGAGGCCCAGCCGAGCGGCGTTGGCGCGCGCCTTGTTCAGCATTTCATGGGTCATATCGACCCCGATGACGCGCCCGGTCTCGCCGATCCGGCGGGCGGCAAGAAAGGCGTCGAAGCCCGCCCCGCTGCCCAGGTCAACCACCACCTCGCCCGGCCGCATCGCGGCGATGGCCTGGGGATTGCCGCAGCCGAGGCCAAGATTGGCACCGTCACCCACCGCGCTCAGATCCGCCTCGTCATAGCCCATGCGCCGGGCTAACTCGGTTGCGTCGGGACCGCCGCAGCACGGCGATTTGGCCACCGGCTTGGGGGCGCAACACGACGACGCAGCGCCTTCGGCAATGGCGCCGTAGCGCGAGCGGACAAGATCTCGGACCTGTTCGGGGGTCATCACAGCCTCCTCAGCTACAACAGGGATCGCGGCTACAGCAATTCTCGGTCAGATAGGCCACCACCGCCCGCATCTGGACGAACTCGGCGGAATAGATCAGCGAGCGTCCTTCGCGCCGTACCGTCACCAGCCCGGCGTTCTTGAGGTGCGACAGGTGGAACGACAAGGTGTTCGGTGGGATGGCCAATTCCTCGGCGATCTGCCCGGCAGGCAGCCCGGCAGGCCCGGCGGTCACCAGCAGGCGAAATACCCGAAGGCGGCTTTCCTGGGCCAGCGCGGACAGCGCGGTGATGACGGCTTGCTCTTCCATGTTTCGAGAATTATCGAAATATGCGGGGCTGTCAAGATCCATGACTGAATTTTTTC
Organism: uncultured Rhodospirillaceae bacterium; assembly: GCA_903901915.1. Lineage (GTDB taxonomy): Bacteria > Pseudomonadota > Alphaproteobacteria > Rhodospirillales > Magnetospirillaceae > Phaeospirillum. The sequence goes on from CAIUSV010000044.1 coordinate 28,234, forward strand.
GCCATCCGGGTGTGAAGCGGATCGCCTCAGAACGGTGTCCCCGACGTCGTTGCCAGCGCCGGTATTCCAGCTTCCAATGCTCGATGGTGACGGTGCCGAACGGTTCGCCGCTCAGCACCCAGACCACGTCCGGTTCCAGGTCACCTTGGCCGGGGATATGGCGCGGCACCCGCTACCGGATACTATTTGGGTACTGAAATCGAGTCTGCGCCAAAACGAAAAGCCCCGGCACTATGGGCCGGGGCTTAACTACCTGGAAATACAGGCTTAAAAATGGTGCTGCCGAATGGAATCGAACCATCGACCTTACCCTTACCAAGGGTATGCTCTACCGACTGAGCTACGGCAGCAATGTCAGCGGCCGGGCGACCCGGGCCGTGAAGAGGGGCGCTTTATGCCACAGCCATTAACCTGACGCAAGCCTCTTCACCTCGGTGATTGACGGCCGGCGCGGCGGCGGGAATAGTGACGGCCATGAGCCAGCAAGACCACCCCAATCTCTCGGAAAAAGGCCGGGCGGACGCCGCCGCCCGCCAGCGCAGGCAGGCCGAGGCGCTGCGCGCCAATCTGGCCCGGCGCAAGGCCCGGGAGCGGTTACGCCACGACGACGAGAGCCGCGCTTGTCCCGATGACGGCCATGGGCTAAAGGACCCCGAGACCTAAGGGAGCGCTCACCATGTCCGTCATGCCCGATACCTGGATTCGTGAAAGGGCCACCACGGCCGGCATGATCGAACCGTTCACCGAGAAGCTTCAGCGCGAAGGCGTCATCTCCTACGGCCTGTCGTCCTATGGCTACGACGCCAGGGTCAGCCGCGAGTTCAAGATCTTCACCAACGTCGATTCGGCGGTGGTCGATCCCAAGGCGTTCTCGCAGGAAAGCTTCGTCGACCGCGAGACCGACGTCTGCGTCATCCCGCCCAACAGCTTTGCCTTGGCCCGCACCGTCGAATACTTCCGTATCCCCCGCGACGTGCTGGTGATCTGCCTGGGCAAATCCACCTATGCCCGCTGCGGCATCATCGTCAACGTCACCCCGCTCGAGCCCGAGTGGGAAGGGCACGTCACCCTGGAATTCTCCAACACCACGCCGTTGCCGGCCAAGATCTACGCCAACGAGGGCGCCTGCCAGTTCATCTTCCTCAAGGGCCATTCGGTGTGCGAGACCTCCTATGGCGACCGCTCGGGCAAGTACCAGGGCCAGAAGGGCGTCACCCTGCCCCGGTTGTGACGTGGACGCGACCTCCCAGTCCGAGGTCATCCGGTTCCTGGCCGATCCCGCCAGTCATGGCGGTGCCCCGGTCGAGCGCATCGACACCCATATCTCCACGGTAATCCTGACCGGTCGGTCCGTCTTCAAGCTGAAGAAGGCGGTGCGATTGCCGTTTCTCGACTTCACCACCCTGGCGGCGCGCAAGGCCGCCTGCGACGCCGAGTTGGCCATCAACCGCCGCGCCGCGCCCGACCTCTATCTCGGGGTGATGGCGGTGACGCGGACCGCCGCCGGCGATTTGGCGCTGGGCGGCGACGGCGAGGCGGTGGACTGGGTGGTGGAGATGCGCCGCTTCGACCAGTCCACCCTGTTCGATCGGCTGGTGCGGACCGGTGGCCTCGACCGCCCCCGCCTCAATCAGTTGACCGAGGCAATCGCCGCCTTCCACCGCGCCGCGCCGGTACGCCGCGACAAGGGGGGCGCCGCCGGGCTGGCCTGGACCATCGACACCAACCGCGCCTCGATGCTGCCCCATGTCTCCGCCATCCTGCCCGCCGCCCAGGTCGAGCGACTGGCCGGGGAATCCCGCGCCGCGCTGGCCCGGCTTGGCCCGCTGATGGAGGCCCGGCGCGACGCCGGGATGGTGCGCCACTGCCACGGTGATCTTCACCTTGGCAACATCTGCCTGTTCGACGGCCGACCTACCCTGTTCGACGCCATCGAGTTCTCCGAGGACATCGCCTGCATCGATGTGTTCTATGACCTCGCCTTCCTGCTGATGGACCTGGACCATCGCGGCGCTCGCCCCATGGCCAATTGGGTGCTGAACCACTATCTCGACCTCACCGCCGATTTCGACGGGGTCGGATTGCTGCCGCTGTTCCTCTCGGCCCGCGCCGCCATCCGCGCCCATGTCGCAGCCACCATCGCCGCCAACGGCGGCGGCGGGGAGCGGATCACCGAGGCCCGCGCCTATCTCGACGCCGCCTTGGCCTATCTGTCGCCGCCGCCGCCTCGTCTGCTGGCGGTGGGTGGCCTGTCGGGCAGCGGCAAGTCGCGCATGGGCCGCGAGCTGGCGACCTTTCTGGCGGTTCCCGGCGCGGCGGTGGTGCGCACCGATTCGCTGCGCAAGCATCTGATGGGGGTTGCCATCCACGACCGCCTCGGCCCCGAAGGCTATGGCGAAGAGACCACCGAGCGCACCTACCGCACGCTTTACGACACCTGCGCCCGCCTGCTGGCCGCCGGCCATTCGGCGGTGGCCGACGCGGTGTTCGCCCGACCGGACCAGCGCGCCGCCATCGAAGCGGTGGCGGCCAGGGCGGGGGTGCGGTTCGACGGCCTGTGGCTGGATGCGCCGCCCGACCTTGCCGCCGCCCGCATCCTTGGCCGCAAGGCCAACGTCTCGGACGCGACGCCCGAAGTGTTGCAACGCCAGCTCGCCTACGATCTTGGCGCCATCACCTGGAGCCGCATCGATTCGTCGCCGCCCAAGGAGGAGTCCCTGGCCGCCGGCAGGGCCGCGATCGGGGTATGACACCCACCCGGACGCGGTGGATTTCCAAGCCGCCGCTTCCGGAGCATAATGACGGATCAAATAGCGAATGGAGGGCCGTCATGTCCGCCTATAAGTCCATTCTGGTGCCGGTCGGCGACGCCATTTCCGGCGTCGCCCCGCTGGACGCCGCCATGCGTCTGGCCGGACGTTTCGGCAGCCATGTCACCGCCCTGCATGTCCGTGTCGATCCCACCACGGCGGTACCGCTGGTGGGTGAAGGCATGTCGGGAGCCATGGTCGAGGAGATGATCGGCCTGGCCGAGACCCAGGGCGCCCAGCGGGCCATGGGGGCGCGCCGCGCCTTCGACGACGCCTGTGCCCGTCACGCCATGCCGTTGGCCATCGCCGCGCCGGTCCTCGGCCCGTCGGCCGAGTGGATCGACACCGTCGGCCGCGAGGAGGATCTGGTGGCGTGGCGCGGGCGCCTGTCCGATCTGCTGGTGTTCGGCCACCCCGGCGCCGACGCCGAGATGCCCACCGCCATGACCCTCAACACCGCCCTCATGGCCAGCGGCAAGCCGCTGCTGCTGTGCCCCGACCAGCTTCAGACCGATTTCGGCCGTTCGATCGCCATCGCCTGGAATGGCAGCGCCGAGGCCGGGCGGGCGGTGGGTTGCGCCATGCCCTTCCTGCGCGAGGCAAAGAGCGTCACCGTGCTGTCGGTGGCGGAACACGCCGACAGCGCCGTCGAGGCGCCGGCCGCCGAGCTGACCGCCTATCTGGGATGGAACGGCGTCGCCGCCGCCACCACCGTGGTGCATGCCTCGGCCTCCCATGCCGGCGAGGAACTGCTGCGACAGGCTTCGAGCTGCGGCGCCGATCTGCTGGTGATGGGGGCCTATACCCATTCCCGCCTGCGTCAACTGATCCTGGGCGGCGTCACCCGCCACGTCATCGCCCACGCCAAGCTGGCGGTGCTGATGACCCACTGAGGCGCGTCTAGTGGTCCGATCCTGACGCTTGGTTCCCAAGCGTCAGGTGAATCGGCCCGCCAACTGATTGAATTGTGGATATACGAAAAAGCTGCGCTTTTTCATGGCTCAAACGCCGCTCTGGCTCAAGAGTTTCCCGATTTTCCGAATTCAGCTTAAATGCGGGAAACTCTAGGAATTCCTGCGCGTCAACACCAGCGCCAACAGGCCGAGACCGGCGGAGTACGGCAGGTTGAGCGCCGCCATGGTGATACCATGGAACGACCATTGCGGCTGGTCGCAATGGACCTCGGCCGGGCGGTTCAGTTCGGCCAGCATGTCGGCCACCGCAAGCGGGCCGTCATTGCTGGCGGGGCAGACCGCCGACGCCCACCAGTGCTGCTCGACGCCGACGTGATAGAAGGCGATGCAAGCGTTGATCAGCAATACCAACCCGGCCAACCGGATCAGGAGTTGGCCTAGCGACGGCGAAGCCGATCGCCGCAACGAAACCGCCGCCAACAGCGCCGCCAGCACGAACGGCACCCGCTGGGCATGGCAAAGCACGCAAGGACGCAGGCCGAAGACGAATTGGCCGGTAAGGGCGGCGGCCAGGGCCGAAACACAGGCCGCAACAAGGGCGATAGCGATCAGACGGGGCGAGATAACCATGGTGGCGGACTATAGCCTCTGTCGGCCGGCTTGACCATAACCGCGACGCCATCGACAATCGCGTTTTGAGGATCTGGGAATTCATGACACTGGACGAGGTCAGGGCGGGGGGCAAGGCGGGGCTGGCGAAAGCGCTGGCGGAGATCGAGCGCGCCCCCGATGCCGAGGCCACCGTGGCGTTGCTGGACGCCGCCCATGCCGCACCCACCGCCCATGTGGTCGGCATGACCGGCCCGCCCGGGGTCGGCAAATCGACCCTGATGAACGCCTTGATCGCCAGTTGGCGACAGTCGGGCCGCACCGTCGGCTGCATCGCCGTCGATCCGTCGTCGCGCCGTTCGGGCGGAGCCTTGCTGGGCGACCGAACCCGCCTGACCACCGATCCCGACGACCAGGGGGTGTTCGTGCGATCCATGGCCGCGCGCGACCGCCTGGGCGGTCTGGCGGCGCTTACCATATCCGCCATGGTGCTGATGCGGGCGCTCTATGACATCGTGCTGATCGAGACCGTGGGCGTCGGCCAATCCGAAACCGACGTGGTCGGAGTCGCGGATACCGTGCTGTTCTGTGTCCAGCCGGGATCCGGCGATTCGCTTCAATTCATGAAGGCCGGAATCGCCGAAATCCCCCATCTTGTGGTGGTGACCAAGTCCGACATGGGCGCCGCGGCGGTGCGGGCCCGGGCCGACGTATTGGGAGCGCTGAGCCTGGGCGGCGGCGATACCCATGAGGGTGGCGCACACGAGGGCTGGACGGTTCCGGTCATGATGGTATCCTCCACCCTACGCGACGGTATCGGCGCGCTGGCGGATGCTATCGACTCCCACGCCACCTTTCTCGCCGCGTATGGCCGGCTTGGCCGCACTCGCCATGCCCAGGCCGAGGCGTGGTTGGTGGAGGCGGTGCGGGAGCGGTTCGGCCGCGAGGGAATTCGTCGCGCCGGCAACCTTGCCCTGGATGCGGCGGCCTCGCCGTTCGGACGCCTGGCCGAGATATCGCGCCACCTAAGGATTGATTAGTTTTTCGGGTTCCGTCGCAGATGTTGACAACCCGAGCAGAATAGGCCGACCATCAGATAACGCTAACCAGGGGGAAACGTGCCCTCTTCCGCCGCGGCCCGGTCCGGAACGGTCATTCTCGATCACGAGCTTCTCGAGCTCGTGTCGGCGCTTGTCTGCATTCTGCGCGACGGCGAGGTGACGTTCCTCAATCAGGCCGGCGTCAAGATGCTGGGCCTGGACGGCGGCGAAGCGGCCATCGGCACACCGTTCGTCGATTTCGTCGAATCCGATTACCGCTTTCTGGTCGAGGCTGGTTGGGATCTCCTGGCCGAGGAGGAATTCCTGCCGCTGAAGCTGCATCGCACCGACGGCACCCGTTTCGAGGCGGAAATCCGCGTACGTCGGGCACCGTCGCCCGACGAGCTGTTTTTGGTCGAGGCGCGCGATATCTCTAAGTTCGTCCGCTCCGCCGAGGCCCTGCGCGAGCGCGAGGAGCGGCTTCAGGGCGTGCTGGCCTCTGTCGCCGAAGGCATCATCACCGTCAACGAACAGGGACTGATCGAAACCGCCAATCCGGCGGTGGACCGCATGTTCGGTTGCGGTCGCGGCCAACTGGTCGGGCAGCCCATGGCCCTGCTGATGCCCGAAAACATGCGTGACCATCACGACGAAATGTTCCGCCTGTACCTCGGCGGCCATCACAAGCTGATGGGGCGTTCGGTCGAAGGGGTGGGCCGCCGCGCCGACGGCACGCAATTCCCCATGGAAATCTCGGTCGCCGAGCTGCGTCACGGCAAGGGCCGGCTGTTTACCGGCATTTTGCGCGATATCTCCGAGCGCAAGGAAAACGAGGACCGCATCAAGCGGCTCGCCCATCACGACACCCTGACCGGCCTGCCCAACCGCAATCTGCTCAACGACCGCATCAATCACGCCTTGGCCCGCGTCCGCCGCCATGGCGGCCGCATGGCGGTGCTGTATGTCGACCTCGACAAGTTCAAGCCGATCAACGATACCCTGGGTCACGAAGCCGGCGATGCGGTGCTGCGCGAGGTGGCGCAGCGACTGAATACCTGTATCCGCGGGTCCGACACGGTGTCGCGGGTCGGCGGCGACGAGTTCGTGGTGGTGGTCGAGGAAATCGGCCGCCCCGGCGAGGCGGCCATGGTCGCCCGCAAGATCGTCGATGTGCTGGCGCGGCCCATCCCCTACAACGAGCATGCCTGCCAGATCGGCGCCTCGATCGGCATCGCCGTGTTCCCCGACGACGGCAGCACCATGGACGACGTCTGCAAAGCCGCCGACGTGGCCATGTACCGGGTCAAGCACGCCGGCCGCAACGGCTTTTGCTTCTATTCCCAAAGCGAGCCGCAGGACGAAATCGACTACAGCGACGCCCCGGCCTGAGACCGCCCCGAATCGCTGGAGTTTCCCGCATTTAGGCTGAATCGGAAAATCGGGAAACTCTTGAGCCAGAGCGGCGTTTGAGCCATGAAAAAGCGCAGCTTTTTCGTACAACCAGAATCCTAGAGTGCTGCAGCTTCAAGCCGAAGCACTCTATTGGCAGCGCGGCAGCTTCGCCGCCTGTTCCAACGTCGCCGTGGCGGCGGCCTTCAGGCACACCGGCGCGGGCGGCGGCGTGGACGGCGGCGCGGCGGCGGAAGGAGGTGGCGCAGGCTTGGCCACCGGCTTGGGCGGCGGGACGGTGACGGCGGGTGGCGACGCGACAACCGGAGCGGCAGGAGCCGGAACACTGGCGGGGGGAACACTGGCGGCCGGCGTCGGCAACGCGACCGGCGTTACCGGTGTCGGTGCGGGTGCAGGAACCGGCGGCGCGACCGGAGCCGGCGCGGAAGCCTGGACCGGGGGCGACACGGGGGCAGGCGCCTCGGACGGCGGCGGCGACACCGGACCCGGCAGGTTGAGATAGGGCGACGGGCTGGAGATCGGCGGCCCGACCAACACCTTGAGGAAGCCGCCGACACCGTCGATGACATCATCGACCACGGTCTGATCGGCGGGAGCGTCATCGGCCCGAACCGGAACGGTCGAGGCCAACACCACCCACACCGCCAGGGTCAGACGAAGGCCGGCACCGGACGCCCGCATACCCTCAGTCTGCCAGCTCGATGGCGTAGTTCTCGATCACGGTATTGGCGAGCAGGCCCTTGCACATCTGCTCGACCGCGGCCTTGGCCTTGGCGGGATCGCTTTCGGCCAGATCAAGCTCGATATACTTGCCCTGGCGCACGTCGTTGACGCCGGCGAAGCCAAGCGAGCCAAGCGCGTGCTGCACCGCCTTGCCTTGGGGATCGAGGACGCCGGTCTTGAGGGTGATGTGGACTTTGGCTTTCACTTGCGGTCTTTCCGTTCTATCGCTGCACAGGACAGACAAGGGGGGGCGGAAGCTCCCCCTCACTGCATGGTCGCCGGCCCCTTGAGATCGCGGGGGCCACCCTCGGGCAGAATACCCAGGCGCCGCGCCACTTCCTGATAGGCTTCCTCGACACCGCCGAGGTCACGGCGGAAACGGTCCTTGTCCATCTTGTCGCCGGTCTTGACGTCCCACAGGCGGCAGGAATCGGGGCTGATCTCATCGGCCAGAACGATCTGCATGTCGTCGCCGTTGTAGAGGCGGCCGAACTCGATCTTGAAGTCCACCAGACGGATGCCGACGCCGAGAAACAGCCCGGTCAGAAAGTCGTTGATGCGCAACGCAAGCGACATCATCTCGTCCAGGTCCTGGGTATTGGCCCAGCCGAACGCGGTGATGTGTTCCTCCGACACCATGGGATCGCCCAGCGCATCGGACTTGAAATAGTATTCGACGATCGAGCGCGGCAACGCCGTGCCCTCGGACAGGCCGAAGCGCTGCGCCAGCGAACCGGCGGCGACATTGCGGAGCACCACTTCCAGCGGAATGATCTCGACCTCGCGAACCAGTTGTTCGCGCATGTTGAGACGGCGCACGAAATGGGTGGGAATTCCGATCTCGCCCAGGCGAAGCATCAGATACTCGGAGATGCGGTTGTTCAGCACCCCCTTGCCGGTGATGGTGCCCCGCTTCTTGTTGTTGAAGGCGGTCGCGTCATCCTTGAAGTACTGGACCAGGGTGCCGGGTTCGGGTCCCTCGAACAGCACCTTGGCCTTGCCTTCGTAGATCTGTCTGCGTCTGGCCATGAAAAGCTTCCGGTTGAAACGGGGCGCGCTATGGCCCGGAGGACCCGCCGGGTCCGTGGCTTGGTATAGCAGGGAAGCCGGGGGGGAGCAACGGCATCACATCCGCAGTTCCACCTCGGTGAAGGCGGTGCGATCGGGACGGCCGGCGGCGAAGCGCCACACCGGCGGCAGCGGTGCCAGCGCCATCGATGGCAAGGCGATCAGCGAACTCGACACCGTGCCGAATCCGTCGGCACGGGAGAAACACATGGCGGGCGCCTCCTCGCCGTCGGGTCCGGTGGCGCCGGTATCGGCCATCAGTCCCGGCCAGCCGCCCCAATCGCCGCCGTCGGGCCGGGCCGGGTCGGGGCAGGGCGGCGCCAGGGTGCCGAACCGGTCGAAATAGGCGGCGATGCGCGGGCTGGAACGGTCGTCAAGGTCCAGCGCGCTCAGCATGTGCAGGCCCGGCGCGATGGGAACCTTCCGGATGGCGCGACCGTCGGCCCGCATCCAGAAGGCATCGCGATTATCGGCCACCACCATATTGAACGGACGGTAGGAACCGGCCTCCAGGCCGGCCAGGGCTTCGGCGGCATCGGCGGCATCGGCGTGGTCCAGGGCTTCGAGCACCAGTTCACCGCGCGACCGCTTGCCCGCCTCCGGCCCCAATGTACCCATCCGATTGAGAATGGCGGCCACCACTCCGGTATCGTTTATCCCCAGCCACGACCCGCCGGCCAGTTCGTCTCGCCCCGCCACCGCCTCGGGCCGGTCATCCCACCAGCGGCCCGGCCGCCGCCATGGCCGGTCGGCCATCTCGTCGCGATTGGCGGCAACCACCAGCGGCCATGATTCGGTGGGTCGGCGAAGCAGCACCAGGGTGCACATGGGCAAGAAATCCGTTTCTAGCGATCCTGCGGCTGGTTATAACACTTCCGTCGAAGATTTGGCGGCGGGACGCTCCGGTGAACAACAACGTTTTCGATGATCGCGAGAAGTCTTTCGAGGCAAAATACCGGCTCGATCAGGAAATGGCGTTCAAGGTCCGGATGCGACGCGACAAGCTGCTGGGCCTGTGGGCCGCGGAGAAGATGGGTATCGGCGGTGACGCCGCCAAGGCCTATGCGTTAGCCGTGGTCCAGGTGGAATTCGACGCCGACGACCGCGACGCCGGTCACAAGGTGGCACGTGACTTCATCGCCAGCGGCATCGATATCGCCGAGCCCGAGATCCGCCACCAGATGACGGTGTTGCTGGAAACCGCCCGGGAACAGCTGTTCTCCGAAGTGGCTCGGTAATAAAGCGCGTCAGTCGGAATGGTGGGGCTTGTGCGCCCCGTGATGGCCGACATGCTCGTCGATCTCGGCCACCCGCAGCACGTTGGTGGTTCCCGAATGGCCGAACGGCACGCCGGCGGTGATGACCACCCGGTCGCCAACCTTGGCGAAGCCTTCGGTGCAGGCGAAATGCATCGCCTTTTGGACCATCTCGGTGAAGTTGCGCACGTCCTTGGCCAGGACCGAATGTGTCCCCCACACCAGGGCCATCTGGCGCGCCACCTCGATGTCGGCGGTCACCGACAGGATCGGCGGATCCGGGCGCTCGCGCGCCGCCCGCAGCGTGGTCGATCCCGACGAGGTATAGGTGACGATGGCCGCCGCCCCCAGGGTATGCGCCACCTGACGCGCGGCGGCGCTTATGGCGTCCTGGGTGGTGCGCTCGGGCTCCAACCGCGAGGCCTCGATAATGACGCGGTAATGCTGGTCGCCTTCCACCGTGCCGATGATGCGGTCCATCATGGCAACCGCCTCGACGGGAAAATCGCCGGACGCGGTTTCCGCCGACAGCATCACCGCATCGGCGCCGTCATAGACGGCGGTGGCGACGTCCGATGCCTCGGCCCGGGTCGGTGACGGCGAGTGAATCATGGATTCCAGCATCTGGGTCGCCACCACCACCGGCTTGCCGGCCAGCCGGCAGGCCCGCACGATGCGCTTTTGCAGGATCGGCACCGTCTCGGGCGGACATTCGACCCCCAGATCGCCGCGCGCCACCATCACCGCGTCCGAGTATTCGACGATCTCGGCAAGGTGTTCGATGGCCGAGGGCTTCTCCAGCTTGGACAGCAGGCGCACCCGCCCGCCGCCCTCGACCTCGGCGATCAGGCGGCGCGCCTCCATTACGTCCTCGGGTCGCTGGACGAAGCTGAGCGCGATCCAGTCCGCCCCCATCTCGACCGCGAAACGCAGGTCTCGGCGGTCCTTCGCGGTCAGGGGCGAGATCGGCAAGATGACGTTGGGAACGTTGAGGCCCTTGTGGTTGGACAGTTCACCGCCGGTCAACACGGTGGTCTCGGCGAAATCGCTACCGTGCCGCTCGACCCGGAGGCGGATACGCCCGTCGTCCAGCAGCAGTTCGGCGCCCACCGACAGGGCGGCGAACACTTCGGGATGGATCAGCGGCGCCCGCAGGGCGGTTCCCAGCGTCTCGCTCATGTCGAGTCGAAAAGCGGCGCCGCTCTCGATACGGACCCGGCCCCCCTGGAAATCGCCGACCCGCAGCTTCGGCCCCTGAAGGTCGGCGACCACGGCAATGGGACGGTGAAGTTTTTTCTCGACCTCGCGGATGGCGGCGATCCGCGCCTGATGGTCGTCGTGGCCGCCATGGCTGAAATTGAGCCGGAACACGTCGGCACCGGCAAGGAACAGGCTTTCGATCGCGGTTTGGGTCGAACTGGCCGGCCCCAGCGTGGCGATGATCTTGGCGTTTCGCTTCCGTCTCATCGCAAGTTCCCCTCGTGCGGTTATGATCCGCCGACGTCCGGCCGCCGGGCCGGCTGTTCGGCGTAGCGGTCGAGCACCCAACCCAGATGAGCGCGCATGGCGGCCTCGGCCGCCGCCGGATCGCGGGCGCGAATCCCGTCAACTATGGCGCGGTGCTGGGCAAGGATGACGCCGTCGTCGGTGCGCGACGGAAACAGACGATAGCGATGGAACTCCAGCATTTCGCGCAGCACGCCGCGAATCACCGCAACGATGTGCAGATAGATGCCGCTGCGCGACGCCTTGGCGATGGCGAGATGAAAGCGCATGTCGTTTTCGGTCTTGTGCCGGCCGGCGGCGATGTCGGCTTCGGTGGCCGACATGATCCGCTCAAGCTCGGCGATGTCGTCGTCGCTGCGGTTGAGCGCGGCGCGCACCACCGCCCAGGTTTCCAGGATGGCGCGGATTTCCGCCAGATCGTTCAGATTCTCGCAATTGACCCTGACCAGTTCCCGCATGCCGGGATCCATCGCCGCCGACGAGGCGATCACCCGGGTACCACCGCCCTGCACCGCATCCAACAGTCCTTGTGTCTTCAGGCCTTGCAGCGCGGCGCGCACCGAGACACGGCTGACCCCCATCTCCTCGGCAAGCCGGCGCTCGCCGGGCAAACGATGCCCCGGCCCCCATTCGCCCGAAGCGATACTGGCCAAAATCCGGTCGGCCACCCGCTCGGAGACCAACCCACCGTCCTTTGCCCCAGACTTGTCGGGTGCCCCAGACTTGTCGGGTGCCCCAGACTTGTCGGGTGCCCCGGACTTGTCAGGACGTGGCATCGTTTTCCCGCATGGCAATGAGACCGCGATATTTTCCGACGTTTCCGGATCGTGCGCCCGCCCGGTTGCGCCGTCAAGCCGGCGGGTGCACCATGGAATACGGCGCTTCGCTTTTGCGCAATTCGGTACTACAATGCCGACAAACCAAAAAACAAGACTTGCTACAAACACAGCATGGGAGGAAGTTTCATGAGCTGGAAGCATACCGCCGGGGCCGCCCTGGCGATCGCCTTGAGTGTGACCGGAGCCACCAATGCGCTGGCGGCCGACGACATCAAGATCGGCGCATTCCTGTCGGTCACCGGCCAGATGTCGCCCATGGGCGACCCGCAGAAGCGGACCTTCGACATGATGGTCGAGAAGATCAACGCCGAGGGTGGCGTGCTTGGCCGCAAGATCCAGATGATCATGTACGACGATGGTTCCGAGCCGGAAAAGGCCACCACCTTCGTCAAGCGCCTGATCGACAACGACAAGGTCGATATCATCATCGGCGGCTCGGGCACCCCCACCAGCATGTCGGTGCTGGGGCTGATCGAACGCGCCGAGATTCCGTACATGTCGCTGGGCGGCGGCACCGCCATCGGCGACCCGGTGCGCAAGTGGACCTTCAAGTTTCCCCAGTCCGACCGGCTGGCGGCCGAGAAGGTGCTGGCCGACCTCAAGAAGCGCGGCCTGACCAAGATCGCCCTGCTGTCGGAGAACGTCGGCTTCGGCAAGTCCGGCCATGACCAGACCGTGGCGCTGGCCCCCAAATACGGCATCCAGATCCTGATCGACGAGGTCTATTCCCCCAAGGACCCCGACGTCACTCCGCAATTGACCAAGATTCGCGGCACGGCGGGTACCCAGGCGCTGTTCATCTTCGGCACCGGCACCGGTCCGGCGGTGGTCACCAAGAACCTGCGCCAGCTCGGTATCACCCTGCCGACCTACCAGTCCCACGGCGTCGCTTCCAAGGAGTTCCTGAAGCTGGTCGGCACCGCCGCCGACGGCACCCGCCTGCCGGCGGGCGCCCAGGCCGTCGCCGAGCAGTTGCCGGCCAACGACCCGCAGAAGAAAGTCACGATGGACTTCAAGAAGATGTACGAGGACAAGAACAAGCCGCTGGAAGCCGGCCCCCTGCCCGGCCATGGCCTTGATGCGCTGATGATGACCATCGACGCCATGAAGCGGTGCAACTGCACCGACAAGGCCAAGCTGCGCGACGAAATCGAAAAGACCAAGGGCTTCGTCGCCACCACCGGCATCTACACCTACTCGCCCACCGACCACATGGGCCTTGGCCTCGACGCCTTCCGCATGGTCGAAATCAAGAACGGCGACTGGGTCATCGTCGACTAAGGTCCCTGACGCCTTCCCTCCCCAGCCATGCCCGTGACACCCACGGGCATGGCAAGGGTGGGGGATAGCCCTTTCCGGGCCTTACGCTGACATCTGGACAGGACCGAACTCCATGAACGGTGCCGACGAAATCCTGGGGCCGTCTCTGGCCGCCGGGCGGGGCGATCAGCTTGCCCTGGTCTGCGGTGAGCGGACCCTGACCTTCTTCCAATTGGAGCGCCTCGCCTGCCGTTTCGGCAATGCCATGACGGCTGCCGGGGTCAAGCGGCAACAGCCGGTGCTGTTGCTGCTCGACGACGGCCCCGAGTTGGTGGCGTCCTATCTGGGCGCCATGAAGGCTGGGCTGATCGCCGTCGCCCTGAACACCCGATTGGCGGTGAAAGATCTCGCCCATGCCCTCGGCGACAGCGGTTCACCGCTGCTGCTGGTCGAGAACGAGTTGCGCGACCTTGCCGCCGAAGCCTGCACCCTGGCCCATGTCTCGCCCCGCCTCGTCCCGATGGCGGCGTTGGACGCTTTTCTCGCCGATGCCTCCGATCGACTGGTATCAGCCGACATGGCGCCCGAGGACACCGCGCTGTGGATGTACACCTCCGGCACCACCGGCCAGCCCAAGGGCGCGGTGCATGTCCACGCTTCGATCCCGCTGGGGGATCGCCATGTGCGCGAGAACCTGGGGATCCAACCCGGCGACCGCATGTTCTCGACCTCCAAGCTGTTCTTCGCCTATCCGCTGGGCCACTGCCTGATCGGCGGCCTGCGCGCCGGCGCCACCCTGGTGCTGCATCGCGGCTGGCCCGACGCCGCCGCCGCCGCCGAGGTCATCACCCGCACCCGACCCAAGGTGGTGTTGTCGGTACCGTCGCTCTACCGCATCCTCGCCAAGGAGGGATTGGGCACCACCGAAGCATTCCGCAATGTCCGCACCTGGGTCTCGGCCGGCGAGAACCTGCCGGCCGAACTGTGCCGCCAGTGGATGGACCAGACCGGCGGCCTGATGCTGGAAGGCATCGGCTCGACCGAGGCGTTGTTCCTATTCATCGCCAACACTCCCGCGGCCATGAAGCCCGGAGCCTGTGGCCGTCCGCTGCCCTGGGCCGAGGCCCAGTTGCGCACCCCCACCGGCGAGGTCATCACCGCCGCCGATACGCCCGGCGATCTGTGGGTCCGCATGGCCTCGCTGTTCCGCCGCTACCACAACCGGCCCGACGTCACCCAGCGGGTGCTAAAGGACGGCTGGTGGAAGACCGGCGATGTCTTCGCCTTCGACGCCGACGGCTGGTGGACGCCGCAAGGACGCTCCGACGACATGATCAAGGTATCGGGCCAGTGGGTCAGCCCAGCCGAAGTCGAGGAGGCCGCGCTAGCCGTTCCCGGCGTCGCCGACGCCGTGGCGGTGGGAATACCCAACGAGGACGGACTGGTGCGTCTGGTGCTTTATGCCGTCGCCGATGTCGGCGAGCACGAACCGGCGCTGGAAGGGCGCATCGTCGAAACCCTGCGCGGCAAGCTGGCCATCTACAAGTGTCCACGCAGCGTCCGCTTCCTCGACGCCATACCACGCACCGCCACCGGCAAGGTGCAACGCTTCAAGCTGCGCGAACAGGAGGCCGCCCCATGAAAGCCATGGTGATCGATGCATTCGGCGGCCCCGAGGCCATGCATATGGCCGACATTCCCACTCCCGTCCCCGCTTCCGGCGAGGTGCTGATCCGCATCCGCGCCACCAGCGTCAATCCGGTGGAGTGGAAGATCCGCGACGGCCACCTGTCCCGGCTGTTCCCCTGCTCGTTCCCGCTGATCCTGGGCTGGGACGCCGCCGGCACCGTCGCCGCGATGGGCGAAGGCGTCACCGGCTTTTCCCCGGGCGACAGGGTGTGGTCGTACTGCCGCAAGCCGGACATCCAATGGGGCACCTACGCCGAATACGTCACCATGGCGGCCGAATCGGTGGCACCGATGCCGGCCGTCCTGTCCTTCGCCCAGGCATCGACCATTCCCCTGGTCGGGCTGACCTCGTGGCAGTCTCTGTTCGACGTCGGCGCCATCCGCCCCGGCCAATTCGTGCTGATCCATGCCGGCGCCGGCGGCATCGGCAGCCTGGCGATACCGCTGGCCAAGTGGGCGGGCGCGACGGTGATCGCCACGGCGCGGACGGTCAATCACGACTATGTGCGGGGCCTGGGCGCCGACCACGTCATCGACTACACCGCCCAGGACTTCGTCGCCGCCACCAAGGCCATCGCCCCCGAAGGCGTCGACATGGCCTTCGGCACCGTCGGCGGCGAGGTGCTGACACGCAGCTACGCGGCGGTCAGGCGGGGCGGCATTCTGGTCTCCGTCACCGACCGCATCGACGCCGATCGGGCCGAACGCCACGGCATCCGCGTCGCCTATGTCTTCGTCGCCCCCAACGGCCAGCAGTTGCGCCGTCTCGCCGCCCTGGTGGACGGTGGCACCCTGCGACCGCCCGAGATCGAGGAAATGCCCCTAGACCGTGCCGCCGAGGCGCTGGAACGCAACAAGCTGGGCCATGTCCGCGGCAAGATCGTGCTGAACGTCGGGTAGAGACGCCACTACACGCGAACCAGATGGACCTCGGTAATCGGCTTCTTGCCGTGGCTGTCCCGCAGCGAGCGGCGCACCGCCAGACGGGCGGCCTCCCGCACCACGCCGTCATCACGCCGGGCCTTGAGCGGCAATTCCTCGACGGCATCACGCACCGCCTCGACCACCACCTCGTGCTCCTCGGCCTCGTGGGCGGAATCCAGCAGGCCCAGCGCGGTCAGCTGGGGATCGCCCAGCAGCCTGCCCGCCTTGTCCAGCACCACCGTCACCACCGCCGAGCCGTTGAACACCATGCGGCGGCGATTGCGCAGAATCTCCGAATCCAGACGGACGATGCGGGGACCGTCCTGACACAGCCGGCCGGTGGCGACGTGGTCCACCACCTCGGCGGGACCAGGCGCCAGCCGCAGCACATCGCCATTGACGATTTCCACCGCCTCGGCGACGCCGCATGACCGGGCCAGCCTTGCGTGCTCCTGGAGGTGGCGGGCTTCGCCGTGAACCGGCACCGCGATCCGTGGCCGCACCAGCCGGTACATCTCCTGCATGTCCTCGCGGGCGGGATGGCCGGAGACGTGGACGAACTCGTCCTTCTCGGTCACCACCTCGACGCCCAGGCGGACCAGTTCATTTTGAAGGTGATAGATCGGCTTCTCGTTGCCCGGAATGATGCGCGACGAGAAAATCACCACGTCGCCCTTGCCCAAGGTCACATGGGGATGGTCGCCCGAGGCGATGCGAGCCAGCGCCGCCCGTGGTTCGCCCTGGCTGCCGGTACAGATGTACAGCACCTTGTCCTTGGGCAGATAGCCGGCGTCATGCTCGGTGAGGAACGGCGGCAGATCGGACAGATAGCCGTTTTCCCGCGCCGCCTTGTCGATGCGCCACAGCGACCGCCCGACCAGGGCGACGTTGCGGTCATTGGCCGCCGCCGCCACGGCGATGCTTTCCAGCCGCGCCACGTTGGTGGCAAAGCACGATACCGCCACCCGACCATCGTAGCGCCCCAACAGACCGATCAGGCTGGCCCGCACCTGGGATTCCGAGCCGGTATGCCCCCGGCTGAAGACATTGGTGGAATCGCCGACCAGCGCCAGCACCCCCTCCTTGCCGGCACGGCGAAGCGCCTCGAAGTCGGTGGGCAGCCCCAGCAGCGGGTCGGGATCGAACTTCCAGTCGCCGGTATGGATCACCGTGCCGACCGGCGTGCGGATGGCCAGCACATTCGGTTCGGGAATGGAATGAGTGACCGAGATCATTTCGATATCGAACGGACCGGCGGTGAAGCGCGAGCCCAATTCAACTACATTGAGAGGCACCCGCCCCTGCAAGCCGGTCTCGTGTAGCTTGTTGCGCAGGATCGAGGCCGAGAACGGAGTTGCCCACACCGGACAGCCCAACCGCTCCCACAGGTACTGAATCGCCCCCAGGTGATCCTCGTGGCCGTGGGTCACCACCAGCCCGACCAGATCGTCACGCCGCTCGGCGATCCACTCGGGATCGGCCATCACCACGTCGATCATCGGCATGGTGTCGTCGCCGAACGACACTCCCAGATCCACCATCAGCCACTTGCCGCCGAAACCGTACAGCGACAGGTTCATACCAATCTCACCCGCGCCCCCAAGCGGCAGGTAGACAAGCTCGGCCCCCGATCCGGTCAGGTTCATTCCGTCGCCAATCCGGCGTTACGGCGGTGGATCTCCAACAGGCCGCGCAAGGTGAGGTCGGCGTCCAGCGCCTCGATCACCTTGGTGGCCTCGGCGAACAGCGGCGCTAGGCCGCCGGTGGCGACCACCAGCATTTCCGAGCCGAACTCCTCCTTGATGCGGCGGATCAGCCCTTCGATCAACCCGACATAACCCCAGAAAATGCCCGACTGCATCGCCGGCACCGTGGCGCGGCCGATCACCTGCTTGGGCCGTCCGATGGCGACGCGCGGCAACTTGGCAGCGGCCATGTGCAGCGCCTCCAATGACAGGTTGATGCCCGGGGCGATGGCGCCGCCGCAGTAATTGCCGTCGCCGTCGACCACATCGAAGGTGGTGGCGGTGCCGAAATCGATGACGATCAGCGGCCCCTTGTAATATTTGTGCGCCGCCACGGCGTTGACCAGGCGGTCGGCGCCCACTTCCTCGGGGCGGTCGAGCAGCACCGACAGGCCGAGATAAACCCCGTCATCGCCCACCACCAGCGGTTCGCAATGGAAATAGCGCCGGCACAGCGTCTTCAGCCCGAACACCATGGCCGGCACCACGCTGGCGATGATGGCCGCGGTGATGTCTTGGCGGTTCAGCCCCTCGATGGTCAGCAACTGGGCCAGCCACACCCCCAACTCGTCGGCGGTGCGCTCGGTATCGGTCGAGGCGCGCCACTCGCCGCGGCGCTGGTCGCCGTCATAGACGGCGAAGACGATATTGGTGTTGCCCGAATCGATGGCAAGCAGCATGAAACGACTCCGTCAGGCTCCCGGAAAGAACACATCGCCGGCCAGAATACGCCGCCGGCCGGCTTCCCCCTGATCCAGCAGCAGGGCGCCTTCCTCGTCAAGGCCGGCGAATACCCCGGCCAACGTCTCCGCCTCCAGCCGCACCACCACCTGCGCGCCCACTCCCCGCGCCCGCTTGATCCATTCGTGGCGGATCGGGGCGAAACCGGATTGGCGCCACACCTCCAGCCACGGGACGAAGCGGCGGCAAATCGCCGTCAGCACCTCGGGCACCCCGCCGGTCCACCCCACCTCGGCCAGGGCAACCGCCGCATAAAGGCTTTGGCCCGGCGGCGGGGCGCGCTCGACGTCAACCCCCAGTCCCAGAACCAACCAGCCGTCACCGGCGGCTTCCAGCAGCATGCCGGCGACTTTCTTGCCGTTACACAGCACGTCGTTAGGCCACTTGCAGCGAAATTCGGCGGCGGTCACCAGATCTTCAAGCCCCTCGGCAACCGCCAGCGCGGCGGCAAAGCCGATTTGCGCGGCCTCGGCCAGGGGGCGATCCAGCCGGATCAGGATCGAAGCGTGCAGGTTGCCCGCCGGGCTTTCCCAATGACGGCCGCGCCGACCGCGACCGGCGGTCTGAGTTTCGGCGGAAATCACCAGAAGATCGGCGGCGGTGCCGTCAGACACCAGCCGCCGCGCTTCGTCATTGGTACTGCCGACACTGCCCAGCCGGATATGGCGGCAGGGCGGCGGCGGCTTGCCAGCGATCATCCGGCGGCGGGAAACAGCACCGCCGCCGCCGCCTTGGCGCTGATCACCAACGGTCCGGGAAGGAAAGTGAAGGCCAGAACCACCAGGGTAGCCACCGCCATCACCACGCCCATGGCACGGCCGACCGGGCGGTCGAACGCTTCGGCGGCTTCATCAAAATACATCACCTTGATGATGCGCAGGTAGTAATAGGCGCTCACCACCGAGGACAGCACGCCCAGGATGGCCAGGGTGTACATGTGGGCCTCGATCGCCGCCATGAAGACGTAGAACTTGCCCCAGAACCCCGCCAGCGGCGGAACACCCGCCATGGAGAACATCAGCACCGCCATCACCACGGCCATGGCCGGATTGGTCTTGGACAGACCGGCCAGATCGTCGATGCCTTCCAGCATGCGGCCCTTTTGGCGCATGGACAGTATGACGGCGAACACACCGACATTCATGAACAGGTAGATCGCCAGATAGATCAGCACGCCCTGGATACCCAGGTCGGACCCCGACGCGATGCCCACCAGCATGAAGCCCACATGGCCGATGGCGCTATAAGCCATCAGTCGCTTGATATTGCTTTGTACGATGGCGGCAAAGGCGCCGACGAACATCGAGGCGATGGACAGGAAAGTCACCACCTGGCGCCACTGGTCGGCAAGCTCGCCGAACGGACCGGTCAGGACGCGGGTCAGCAGGCACATCGCCGCGATCTTGGGCGCCACCGCGAAGAACGATGTCACCGGGGTCGGAGCGCCTTCGTAGACGTCAGGCGCCCACATGTGGAACGGCACCGCCGAGATCTTGAACGACAGCCCCGCCAGCACGAACACCAGACCGGCGATGACGCCGAAATTAACCGCCGTCCCATGGCCGTGGCCGTCGGCGAAGACCTTGGCCAACCCCTCGAACGAGGTGGTGCCGACAAAGCCGTACAGCAGCGAGGCGCCGTACAGCAGCATACCCGACGCCAGCGCGCCAAGGACGAAGTACTTCAACCCCGCTTCGGTGGCGCGATGGTTGTCGCGGTGATAGGCCGCCAGCACATACAGCGACAGGCTTTGCAGTTCCAGGCCGAGGTAAAGCGACATGAAGTCGTTGGCCGAAACCATCATCATCATGCCCAGCGTGGCGAACAGTACCAGCACCGGATACTCGAAGCGCCCGATCTGCTCCTTCTCAAGGAAGGGCAGCGACATGGCGCAGGTCATGGCCGAAGCCAGCAGGATCAGCGCCTTGGCGAAACCGGAGAACCGGTCGGCGACGAAGGCGCCGTTGAAGGCAAGGTGACGGTCGGCGCCCAGCGACGACACCAGCACCATGGCCGCCGCCAGGACCAGGATGGTAAGCACCGAGATCGGCCGCGTATTGTCCTCCTTGCGGAAGACGCCGAGCATCAGCAGCGCCATTCCGGCGATGGCGACGAACACTTCCGGCAGCACCGGGACGAGGTCGAGAGTCTGAATCACGTCGGCATCTCCCTCAGCGCACCGCCACCGACAGGCCGTCATGGGCGGCCCTGGCGAGCTCATAATTGTCGATCAGCTTGGCCACCGAGGCGTGGATCGGCTCGATGAAGGTCGACGGGTACACGCCCATCCAGATCACCACCACGATGAGGGGCACGAACACCGCCACCTCGCGCAGGTCGAGGTCGAGGATGGTCTTCAAATCCTCGCGCACCAAGCGGCCAAAGACCACCCGGCGGTAGAGGTACAGCATGTAGGACGCTCCGAGCACCAGACCGGTGGCGGCGAAGAACGACACCCAGGTGTTGACCTGGAAGACGCCCAGCAGCACCAGGAACTCGCCGACGAAGCCAGAGGTTCCGGGCAGGCCGACCGAGGCCAGGGTGAACAGCATGAACACCGCCGCGTATTTCGGCATCCGCTCGGCCAGACCGCCGTAACGGCCGATCTCGCGGGTGTGCATGCGGTCGTAGACCACGCCGACGCACAGGAACAGCGCGCTGGCGACGATGCCGTGCGACAGCATCTGGAAGATGGCGCCCTCGACCGCCTGGGTGGTCATGGCGAAGATGCCGATGGTGACATAGCCCATGTGGGCCACCGAGCTGTAGGCGATCAGCTTCTTCATGTCCTCCTGCACCAGCGCCACCAGCGAGGTGTAGATCACCGCGACGATGGACAGGGTGTAGACCAGGGGAGTGAAGTAGATCGACGCCTCGGGCATCATCGGCACCGAAAAGCGCAGGAAGCCGTATCCGCCCATCTTCAGCAGCACGCCCGCCAGGATCACCGAACCGGCGGTCGGCGCCTCGACGTGGGCGTCGGGCAGCCAAGTATGGACCGGCCACATCGGCACCTTCACCGCGAACGAGGCGAAGAACGCCAGCCACAGCCACTGCTGCATGGCGAAGGGGAACGAATGCGCCATCAGCGACGGGATGTCGGTGGTGTGAGCCTCGAAGTACATGGCCAGCATGGCCAACAGCATCAGCACCGAGCCGAGCAGGGTGTAGAGGAAGAACTTGAACGCCGCGTATACCCGCCGGCGACCGCCCCACACGCCGATGATGATGAACATCGGGATCAGCACGCCCTCGAAGAACAGGTAGAACAGCACCAGATCAAGGGCGCAGAACATGCCCACCATCATGGTTTCCAGCACCAGGAAGGAAATCATGTACTCCTTCACCCGCACCTTGACGCTGCCGAAGGTCGACAGGATGCACAAGGGCGTCAGGAAGGTGGACAGCAGCACGAACCACATGGATACCCCGTCCACGCCCATGGAATAGGCGATGGTGGTGCCAGGGAACCAGTTGGCGGTTTCCTTGAACTGGAAGTCGGGGGAGGCGCCGTTGAACTTGCCCCAGACGAACAGGGAAACGATGAAGGTTGCCGCCGAGGTCAGCAGCGCCACGCTGCGGGCGTTCCTCGTCACCACCTCGGCTTCGCCGCGAATGGTGAGGATGAACAACGCGCCGAGTAGCGGCAGGAACGTCGTCAGCGAGAGAAGTGGCCAGTCGTTCATGTGACGTCTTCCTCGTCGTCAGCGCGCGTTGAAAATGTACCAGGTCACGAACACCGCCACGCCGATCAGCATGGCGAAGGCGTAGTGGTAGATGAAGCCGCTTTGCAGCCGCGCCACCCGCCGCGCCATCCCCCGGGTCGCCGCCGCGACCCCGTCGGGGCCGCAACCGTCGATCAGGGCGCCGTCGCCGCCCAGCCACAAGCCGCGGCCGAGACGGAAGGCCGGCTTGACGAACAGGGTGTCGTACAACTCGTCGAAGTACCACTTGTTCAGCAGGAAGCGGTAGATGCCCTGGAAGGCACCCGCCAGCGCCACCGGCAGGGCGGGTACCAGCGAGTAGAACAGATAGGCCAGGGCGATGCCCGACACCGCCACCACCGTCGGCAGCAACGCCACCCATTCCGGAACATGGTGGGCGTTCTCCAGCGACGGATGCGCCGCCGTCACCAGGATGGAATGCCCCCAGAACTCGTGGATACCATGGCCGACAAACAGCTCGTGGCCCAGCCAGCCGGCGAACACCGCACCCGTCGCCAGGAATAGCAGCGGCAGCAGCATCACCGCCGGGCTTTCGTGGACGTGGGCCATCACATGCTCGTCGGCGCGGGGACGGCCGTGGAACGTCAGCAGCAGCAGCCGCCAGGAATAGAACGCCGTCAGGAAGGCGGCCGAGATGCCCATCCAGTAGGCACCCTGCCCGACCACCGTGTGCGAGGCCCAGGCCGCCTCCAGGATGGTGTCCTTGGAGTAGTAGCCGGCGAAGAACGGAATGCCGGCCAGGGCCAACGACCCGATCCACATCAGCGCCCAGGTCACTTTGACGTGCTTCCAGATGCCGCCCATCTTGCGGATGTCCTGCTCGTCGCTCATGGCGTGGATCACCGAACCGGCGCCGAGGAACAGCAGGGCCTTGAAGAAGGCATGGGTCATCAGGTGGAAGATCGCCGCCTGATAGGCCGATACGCCGATGGCGAAGAACATGTAGCCCAACTGCGAGCAGGTCGAGTAGGCGATGATCCGCTTGATATCGTTTTGCACGCAGCCCACCGTCGCCGCGAAAATCGCGGTAGCGGCACCGACCACGGTCACCACGCTGAGCGCGGTATCGGAGAACTCGAACAGCGGGCTCATGCGGGCCACCATGAACACGCCGGCGGTCACCATGGTGGCGGCGTGGATCAAGGCGGAAACCGGCGTCGGACCCTCCATCGCGTCGGGCAGCCATGTGTGCAGGCCGAGCTGGGCCGACTTGCCCATGGCGCCGACGAACAGCAGCAGGCAGCAGATGGTGATGGCGTGCCACTCGACGCCGAAGAAGGTCACGGTGGCATTGGCCTTATCGGGCGCCGCGGCAAAGATGGCGTCGAAGCCGACGCTGTCGAACAGGAAGAAAATGCCGAAGATGCCCAGCGCGAAGCCGAAATCACCCACCCGGTTGACCACGAACGCCTTGATGGCGGCGGCGGAAGCCGACGGCTTCTCGTACCAGAAGCCGATCAGCAGGTAGGATGCAAGACCGACGCCTTCCCAGCCGAAGAACATCTGGACCAGATTGTCGGCGGTCACCAGCATCAGCATGAAGAAGGTGAACAGGGACAGATAGCTCTGGAAGCGCTGGATGCACGGGTCATGGGCCATGTAGCCGACCGAGTAGACATGCACCGCCGCCGACACCCAGGTGACGACGATCAGCATGACCGCGGTCAGGGTATCGACCTTCAACGCCCAGGTGACGTTGACCGAGCCGGACTGAATCCAGTTCATCAGCGCGATGGTCTCGGGCTGGCCGCCCAACGCCACCTTGGCGAAGGTCACCCCCGCCAGCGCGGCGGAAGCCAGCAGCAGCCCGCAGGTGACCAGCTGGGCCCCGCGCTTGCCGATGAAGCTGCCGAACAGACCGGCGATGGCAGCTCCCAGCAGCGGCAGGAATACGGTCGCGATGGTGATCATCCGCTTCTACCCCTTGAGCTGGCTGACTTCTTCGACCGCGATGGTACCGCGGTTGCGGAAGAAGATGACGACGATGGCCAGACCGATGGCGGCTTCAGCCGCCGCCACCGTCATGATGAACATGGCGAACACCTGACCGACCAGGTCGTTCAGATAGGACGAGAACGCCACCAGATTGAGGTTCACCGCCAACAGCATCATCTCGATCGACATCATGATGATGATGATGTTCTTGCGGTTGATGAAGATGCCGAACACCCCCAGCGTGAAGATGATGGCGGCAACCGTCAGATAATGGGACAGACCGATCTCGAACATCAGATGCCCCTCCCCGACTGGACCTTGCGCAGTACCGCCGATTTGGCCGTGCGCGCCACCTGATCGGCGATGACCTGCTTGCGAACCCCGGTGCGGGACCGATGGGTCAACAAAATGGTGCCGATCATCGCCACCAGCAGGATCAGTCCCGACGCCTGGAACATGTAGACGTAGTTGGTATAGATCAGCTTCCCCAGCGCCACGATATTGGTGGCTTGATCGATGGTCGGCGTCGGCGCCCGGATCAGCGCCTCGACATCGGGGGCAAAGGCCCAGCCGCCGACCATGGCCAGCAGCTCCACCAACAGCACCACCGCGATCAACGCCCCGGTGGGCAGGTATTGCAGGAAGCCCTCGCGGAACTGGACCTGATTGATGTCGAGCATCATCACCACGAACAGGAACAGCACCGCCACCGCGCCGACATAGACCACCACCAGCACCATGGCGAGGAACTCGGCCCCCAGCAGCAGGAACAACCCCGCCGAGTTGAAGAAGGCGAGAATCAGCCAAAGTACGGAATTCACCGGGTTGCGTGCCGAGATGACCATCACCCCGGCCCCTACCACGATGGCAGAGAACATGTAGAAGATCAGAGCCGTGAACATGCCTCGTCCCCTAAATCAGCGGTAGGGCGCGTCGGCGGCGATGCGGTAGGCCAATTCGACCTCCCAGCGGTCGCCGTTGGCGAGCAGTTTGGACTTGTTGTACATGAGCTCCGCCCGGGTCTCGGTGGCGTACTCGAAGTTCGGCCCCTCGACGATGGCGTCCACCGGGCACGCCTCCTGGCAGAAGCCGCAGAAGATGCACTTCGTCATGTCGAGGTCGTAGCGCCGCGCCCGGCGCGACCCGTCCGCCCGCGGCTCCGGCTCGATGGTGATGGCCTGGGCCGGACATACCGCCTCGCAAAGCTTGCAGGCGATGCAGCGTTCCTCGCCGTTGGCATAACGGCGCAATGCATGCTCGCCGCGGAAGCGGGGCGACAACACACCCTTTTCATAGGGGTAGTTGATGGTCACCGGCGGCTTGAAGAAATAACGCAGCGTCACCGCCAAGCCCTGAAACAGCTCGTACAGGAAGAACGCGCGCGCGGTGCGGTCGATGAACGACATCAGTCAGGCTCCTATCCCTGATTCGGCAGCCAACCGAACGCGGTCAGCACGCTTGCGGTCAGAACCAGCCATATCAACGAGAACGGCAGGAATACCTTCCAGCCCAGGCGCATCAACTGGTCGTAGCGATAACGCGGGAAGGTGGCTCGCACCCACAGGAAGATGAACATCACGAAGCAGATCTTGAGGAACAGCCACAGCGGCCCCGGGATCATATTGAACGGCGCGATGTCGAACAGCGGCAGCCACCCGCCCAGGAACAGAATGGAGGTCATCGCCCCCATCAGCAGCATGTTGGCGTACTCGCCCAAAAAGAACAGGGCGAAGGCCATGGCCGAGTATTCGACGTTGTAGCCGGCCACCAGTTCCGCCTCGGCCTCGGGAAGGTCGAAGGGCGAGCGATTGGTCTCGGCCAGGCCGGAAATCAGGAAGATGAAGAACATCGGCAGGTGCGGGATGATGAACCACATCTTCTTTTGCGCCAGCACCACGTCGGAGAGGTTCAGCGACCCCACCGTCAGCAGCACCGAGATCAGCACGAAGCCGATGGAGACCTCGTAGGACACCATCTGCGCCGCCGACCGCAGGCCGCCGAGGAAGGCGTACTTTGAGTTGGAGGCCCAACCGGCCATGACGATGCCGTACACCCCCATGGACGAGATGGCGAAGATGTAAAGGATGCCGACGTTGATGTCGGCCAGCACCATGCCCTGATCGAACGGGATCACCGCCCACGCCACCAGCGCCAGGAAGAAGGTCAGCATCGGCGCGCCGATGAAGATCACCGGGTTGGAGTTGGTCGGAAGCACCGTCTCCTTGACGAACAGCTTGAGGCCGTCCGCCATGGGCTGCAGCAGCCCGAGCGGCCCAACCGTGTTGGGTCCCTTGCGCAGCTGCATGGCACCGATCACCTTGCGCTCGGCATAGGTGAGGTACGCCACCGCGATCAGCAGCGGCAAGACGATGGCGACGATCTGAACGACGATTACGATCAGACGCCAGACGAAGGGGGGCAGCAGCCCGGCCAGAAGGTCAACCATGGGTCCCCGTCTTCTTGTGGTTGCAACCACCGCCGAACGCCGCCGTGCACTCCGCCATGGTCTTGGAGGCACGACTGATCGGGTCGGTCATGTAGAAGTTGTCGATACCAGACACCAGCGACCGGTCCGACGGCGTACCGTCGGTGCCGAAAGCGGCCCCCCAGGGGGCGGCGGTGACCTCGCCGATGGCGGCGAAGACCGGACTGACCTTGGTCAGACGCTCGCGCACCGCCTTCAGGCTGTCGTAAGGCAGCAACTTACCCAACGTCTCGGACAGCGCGCGAATGATGCGCCAATCCTCCTTGGCCTCGCCGGGCGGGAAGACCGCCAGCTTGGTCTGCTGGGCCCGGCCTTCGGTGTTGACGTAGGTGGCGTTCTTCTCGGTATAGGCCGCACCGGGCAAAACCACGTCGGCGCGGTGCGCCCCGGCATCGCCATGGGACCCCTGATAGACCACGAAGGCACTGCCAAGGCCCTTGACGTCGATCTCGTCGGCGCCAAGCAGGAACACTACCGAGATGTCACCCTTGGCGGCGCCATCGACGATGGCGGCGGTATCCCGCCCCCCCGTCCCCGGCACGAAACCGAGGTCGAGACCACCGACGCGGGCCGCTGCTGTGTGCAGTACGTTAAAGCCGTTCCAACCGTCCTTGACCAATCCGGCGGCATCGGCCAGCTTGCGGGCCAGCCCCAGGATCGCCGCACCGTCGTCAGCGGCCAAGGCGCCCTGACCGATGATCAGCGCCGGCTTGGCCGCCGCCTTCAGCACCTCGAAGAAGGGATGCTTGCCGTCGGCGATATCCTTGAGAACCGTCGCCGAAGCCCCCAGATGCTCGTACTTGTAGGTCAGGTCCGACTTGTGGCCGATGCGCGCCACCTTGAAGCCACCCTTGCTCCAACGCTTGCGAATGCGCGCGTTGAGTACCGGGGATTCCTTGCGCGGATTGGTGCCGATCAGCAACAGCGCGTCGGCCTCCTCGATGCCCGCCGCCGTGCTGTTGAACAGGTACGACGCCCGCACCGCCGGATCGAGCTTGGCGCCGTCCTGACGACAATCCAGATTGGGCGACCCCAGCAGCGCCATCAGGTCCTTCAGCGCCACCATGGCCTCGGCGTCGGCCTGATCACCGGCGATGGCGGCGATCTTCGAGCCGTCGAGGCCCTTGATCCTGGCGGCGATGGCGGCGAATGCCTCGGCCCAGCTCGCCGGCTGCAACTTGCCGTCCTTGCGGACATATGGCCGGTCCAGACGCTGGCGCTTAAGCCCATCGACGGCAAAGCGCGAGCGGTCCGACAACCATTCCTCGTTGACGTCCTCGTTGACGCGGGGCAGGACGCGAATGACCTCGTTGCCGCGGGTGTCGACCCGGATGGACGCGCCGAGGCCGTCCATGGCATCGATGCTTTCGGTCTTCTTCAACTCCCACGCCCGGTAGGTATAGGACGCCGGCTTATTGGTCAGCGCCCCCACCGGGCACAGGTCGATCAGGTTACCCGACAGCTCGGACGAAACCGCTGCGTTGACGTAGCGACCGATCTCCAGGTGCTCGCCGCGACCGAGACCACCCAGCACCGGGGTGCCGGCGACTTCGGAAATGAAGCGGATACAGCGGGTGCATTGGATGCAGCGGGTCATCATGGTCTGAACCAGCGGACCATAATCCTTGTCCGGCACCGCCCGCTTGCCCTCCTGGCAACGGCCGCGATCGGAGCCATAGGCCATGGCCTGATCCTGCAGATCGCACTCGCCGCCCTGGTCGCAGATCGGGCAGTCGAGCGGATGGTTGATCAGCAGGAATTCCATCACCCCCTGGCGGGCCTTGCGCACCACCGCGGTGTTGGTCTTGACCACCATGCCCTCGCCCACCGGTTGGGCGCAGGACGCCACCGGCTTGGGCATCTTCTCCACTTCCACCAAGCACATGCGGCAATTGCCGGCGATGGCGAGGCGCTCGTGATAGCAGAAACGCGGGATCTCGATGCCGAGTTGGTCGGCGGCCTGGATGATGGTCGTCCCGGCCTCGACTTCGATTTCCCTGCCGTCGATCGTCAGCTTGGGCATTGCCGTACTCTCTCTTCTCAGGCCGCGCGGGTCTTGGCTTGGCGATCCTTGATGCGCCGCTCAAGCTCGGGACGGAAGGTGCGGATCAGGCCCTGGACCGGCCACGCGGCCGCATCACCCAGGGCGCAGATGGTGTGACCCTCGATCTGCCGGGAAACCTCCTCGAGAAGGTCGATCTCGGACAGCTGGGCGTCGCCGGTAACCATGCGGTTCATGATGCGGGCCATCCAGCCGGTGCCTTCGCGGCACGGCGTGCACTGGCCGCAGCTCTCGTGCCAGTAGAACTTGGACAGCCGGGCGATGGCGCGGACCAGATCGGTGGACTTGTCCATGACGATCACCGCCGCGGTGCCAAGACCGGAGCGCTGGGCCTTGAGCGCGTCGAAATCCATGGTCACGGTATCGCACTGAGCCTTGTTCAGCATCGGCACCGACGACCCGCCGGGAATGATCGCCAACAGATTGTCCCAGCCGCCGCGCACACCGCCGGC
Source organism: uncultured Rhodospirillaceae bacterium (assembly GCA_903901915.1). Taxonomy (GTDB): domain Bacteria; phylum Pseudomonadota; class Alphaproteobacteria; order Rhodospirillales; family Magnetospirillaceae; genus Phaeospirillum. Next base: position 57,427 of record CAIUSV010000044.1, read on the forward strand.
ATGCTTTTCGATGAGGTCCTTGAGCGGAACACCCATTTCCTCTTCGACGTTGCACGGATTGTTCACATGGCCGGAAATGCAGAACACCTTGGTGCCGGTGTTGTTGGGCTTGCCCAGGCCGGCGAACCAGGAGGCACCGCGACGCAGGATGGTGGGCGAAACCGCGATGGATTCCACGTTGTTAACCGTGGTCGGACAGCCGTAAAGGCCGACACCGGCCGGAAACGGCGGCTTCAGGCGGGGCTGGCCCTTCTTGCCTTCCAAGCTTTCGATCAGCGCCGATTCCTCGCCGCAAACATAGGCGCCGGCGCCGCGATGGACGTAGACCTCGCAGTCCCAGCCCGAGCCGCAGGCGTTCGGCCCGATCAGGCCGGCAGCCCTGGCTTCGTCGATGGCGTAGTTGAGGTGTTCGGCCTCGCGCACGAATTCGCCGCGAATATAGATATAAGCGGCGTGCGCCCCGATGGCGAAACTGGCGATCAGCGCGCCCTCGACCAGCTTATGCGGATCGAACCGCATCATCTCGCGGTCCTTGCAGGTGCCGGGCTCGCCCTCGTCGGCGTTGATAACGAGGTAGTGCGGCCGTGGCCCTTCGGTCTTGGGCATGAACGACCACTTCACCCCGGTGGGGAAGCCGGCGCCGCCTCGGCCGCGCAGACCGGAATTCTTCATCTCGTCGATGATCCAGTCGCGGCCCTTGGCGAGAATGTCCTTGGTGCCATTCCAGTCCCCGCGTGAGCGCGCCCCGGCCAGCCGCCAGTCGTGGAGGCCGTACAGGTTGGTGAAGATCCTATCTGAGTCGCGCAGCATCAGGCCTTCTCCGTCTGGAAGGTAAGCTCGGTGAGCGAAGTCGGCCCGCCCGCCGGGCACGAGAACTGGCGACCGTTCTGCGGACCCGGCTTGGGGGTCTCGCCGCGCTTCAGCGCCTCCAGCACCGCCTTGGTGCTGTTGGCGTCCAGGTCCTCGTAATAATCGTCGTTGATCTGCATCATCGGCGCGTTGACGCAGGCGCCCAGGCATTCAACTTCCGACAGGGTAAACAGCCCGTCGGAGGTCATGTCGCCGAAATCGACGCCCAGCGCCGCCTTGGCGGCGGCAACCACGTCGTCGGAACCTCGCAGCATGCAGGGCAGGTTGGTGCAGACCTGGACGTGGAACTTACCCACCGGCTTGCGGTTGTACATGGTGTAGAAGGTCGCCACCTCCTCCACCCGGATGGGGGCCATGTCCAGCATGCCGGCAATCACCTCCATGGCGGCGCGGCTGACCCAGCCTTCCTGGCGCTGGGCCAGATCAAGCAGCGGCATCACCGCGCTCTGCTGGCGGCCGGCGGGATATTTGGCGATGAAGGCCTTGGCCTTCTCGGCATAATCCGCCGTGAAGGCGAAGCTGTTCGGTTCGTGGGTCATGTTGCTCATCGGTCGATCTCGCCGAAAACGATGTCGACGGAGCCGATGTTGGCGACCACGTCGGCCAGCATGTGCCCCTTGGACATCATGTCGAGGGCCTGGAGGGAGACGAACCCCGGCGGCCGGATCTTGCAGCGGTAAGGCTTACCCGAGCCGTCGGAGATCAGATAGACCGAGAACTCGCCCTTGGGCGCCTCGGTAGCGGCATAGACCTCGCCGGCCGGGACATGGAAGCCCTCGGTGCACAGCTTGAAGTGATGGATCAACGCCTCCATCGAAGTCTTCATCTCGGCGCGCGGCGGTGGGCTGACCTTGCGGTCCTGCACCTTGACCGGGCCGCCCGGCATCTTGGCCAGGCACTGCTTCATGATCTTGATGCTTTCGCGCATTTCGAGAATGCGCATCAGGTAGCGGTCGTAGCAATCGCCGTGGCTGCCCACCGGAATGTCGAAGTCCATCTCGTCATAGACTTCGTAGGGCTGGGCCTTGCGCAGGTCCCAGGCGATGCCCGAGGCGCGCAGATTGGCGCCGGTAAAGCCCCAGTCCAGGGCCTGATCCGGACTGACGATGCCGATATCCACCACCCGCTGCTTGAAGATGCGGTTTTCGGTGGCGATGGTCTCCATGTCGTCGAGGACGGGAATGAAGGTCTCACACCACTGGCCGATGTCGTCGAGCAGATCCGGCGGCAGATCGGCGGCGACGCCGCCCACCCGGAAATAGGCGGTATGGAGCCGGGCACCCGAGGCGCGCTCGTAATACTCCATCAGCTTCTCGCGTTCCTCGAAGGCGTAGAGCAGCGGCGTCATGCCGCCCACGTCCATGACGAAACAGCCGACGTTCAGCAGATGGTTGAGGATGCGGCTGAGCTCGGCCATCAGCGTGCGGATGTACTTGGCCCGCGGCGGCAATTCGATCCCCAGCAGCCGCTCCGTCGCCAGGACGAACGGATGCTCCTGGTTCATGGTGCCGACATAATCCAGCCGGTCGAAATACGGCGTCGATTGCAGGTAGGTCTTGTGCTCAATCAGCTTCTCGGTACCCCGATGCAGCAGGCCGATATGGGGGTCGGCTCGCGCCACCACCTCGCCCGCCATCTCCAGCACCAGACGCAGCACGCCGTGCGCCGCCGGATGCTGGGGACCGAAATTGATGCTGTAATTCTGGATCTGGGATTCGGCCATCTCAGCTATTCCCCCCGGCCTTCTCGTCGCCCGGCAGCGGACCTTCCCACGGCGACAGGAAATCGAAGCTGCGGAAATCCTGGGTGAGTTTCACCGGCTCGTAGACCACCCGCTTCTGCTCGTCGTCGTAACGCACCTCGACATAGCCGGTCAGCGGGAAATCCTTGCGCAGCGGATGCCCCTCGAAGCCGTAATCGGTCAGGATGCGGCGCAGATCGGGATGGTCGGAGAACAGCACCCCGTACATGTCCCACACCTCGCGCTCGAACCACCCCGCCGAACTGAACACCCCGGTCACCGAGGGAACCGGAGTCTCCTCGTCGGTGGCGACCTTCACCCGGACCCGCTGGTTATGCTTCAGCGACAGCAGGTGATAGACCACGTCGAAGCGCTGCTCGCGCGACGGCCAGTCCACCCCGCACACATCCACCAGCTGCTTGAACAGGCAACCGGCGTCGTCACGGAGATAGGTGAGAACCTTGACCACCCCGGCGGCGCGGACCTGAAGCGTCAGTTCGCCGCAGCGATTGACCTCGGTCCCCAACACGTCCTGGGGCAGGGCTGCGGCGATGTAGTCGCCAAGATCCTTCAGCGCTTGCGTCATGTTGGGCAATCCCTGTTTGTGCGCTAGCGGAAAATCGACCCGGTGCGCCGGATCTTCTTCTTCAGTTGCAGGATGCCGTACATCAGCGCCTCGGCGCTGGGCGGGCAGCCCGGCACATAGATATCCACCGGCACGATGCGGTCGCACCCGCGTACCACCGAGTAGGAATAATGGTAGTAGCCGCCACCGTTGGCGCACGATCCCATCGAGATCACCCAGCGCGGCTCGGCCATCTGGTCGTAGACGCGCCGTAGCGCCGGCGCCATCTTGTTGGTCAGCGTGCCGGCGACGATCATCAGGTCGGACTGGCGCGGGCTGGGACGGAAGACGACGCCGAAGCGGTCCATGTCGTAACGCGAACAGCCCGCGTGCATCATCTCGACGGCGCAACAGGCCAGACCGAAGGTCACCGGCCAAAGGCTGCCGGTACGGGCCCAGTTGACCACGGCGTCGACGCTGGCGACGACAAAACCCTTATCGGAAATCTCGTCGGTGACGACACGCAGCAGCGCATCCTGGGCCGGACCGGGAGGCAGCGGCGCCGCGTGGTCGGCCGACAGGATGCCGGTGGAGGACGGGTTCACTCCCATTCCAGGGCTCCCTTTCGCCATTCATAGATGAAGCCGACGGTCAGCACGCCCAGGAACAGCATCATCGACCAGAACCCGAACATGCCGATCTTGCCCAGCGTCACCGCCCACGGAAACAGGAAGGCGACTTCCAGGTCAAAGATGATGAACAGGATGGCGACGAGGTAGAACCGCACCTCGAACTTGGAACGGGCATCGCCGAAGGCGTCGAAGCCGCATTCATAGGCGGCCGCCTTCTCCGTGTCGGGCTTCTGGGTCGCGACCAGCCATGAGCCGCCGACACAGATCCCGGCGACGACGATGGCGATGCCGAGAAAAACCAGGATAGGCAGATATTCGAGCAGCCAAGCGTCCATCGTCCCGCCCTACCAAAAGGTGTTCCGACCCGAGGCCCCATCCCGACTTCCGGATCGTCGCGCGCCCGATCCCGCCCTTAGACTGCCAAACATCTTGGAATTGTCGTCATGGCGGGGTGGTGCGAAAGCGACGGTTCGTGAATGCCGATCGGGAGCGACCTCCTGCTACAAACCACACCACACTGCGCCCGCCCTTGGCCGGTCGCCCCCCGCGGAACCACCTCTATCAGGGCGGTATGGCGGGAGTGACGGGGCTCGAACCCGCGACCTCCGGCGTGACAGGCCGGCGCTCTGACCGACTGAGCTACACCCCCCGCGGCCACCCGCGTGGGTAGGAGCGGTGTAATCCAGGGCCAATGACCTGTCAAGCCAACAAGGTGATACCCACAACATTTTTATGGCGGAAGGGGCATGCGGAAATCCGCGAGGGAAGCTGGCACGCCAAAATTGGCCGATCGTCACGATGGCTAGATTTATAATAATTGCCGACTTATCCCAAAGTATGCGCAGTATAACCATATTCGGCGCCGACTGGACTTTGCATAGTCTTCGCTAGATCACAATGAAATGTCTTGATGTTTTTTTGACATAGATCAGTTGTTAACGTTTCGTCACCTTTCGCCGCGTAAAATGGCGCATAACTGACGATGAGGGGGCGGTCTTTTTCCGGCATCCCACAGGTGCGGAAGGCCGGCGTGAGAGTCGGCGCGATCTCACCGGCTACCCACGTCCGACGACGGGAGACTGGCTGCTCCGGCGCTTGGCCTCATACATGGCGGCATCCGCATCCTTGATGATCTGATCCGGATCGCCATCATCTCCCAGGAACAGCCGTATCCCGATACTGGTTGACCCCTGGTGGCGAATATCGCCCAACACATACTCCTCGCTGAGACTCCGACGGAGTTTATCGGCTACCGAATTGGCCTGAGCCGCCGCCCGGTCCGGATCGGGCCCCAACCGTTCCAGCACCACAACGAACTCATCGCCACCGATCCGGGCGACGGTATCGCTGTCGCGCACCGACGCCAGCAGGCGGCGACCGACTTCCAACAGCAGGCGATCTCCGACATCATGGCCGTGCGTATCGTTTAACTGTTTGAATTTATTCAGATCAAGAAACAGAACCGCCAGATGGCTGTCGTCACGCCGGCTGGTGCTCAATGCCCGGCTCAACCGATCCAGCAGGAGACGGCGGTTGGGAAGATGGGTCAGCGCATCATGAAAGGCGATATGGCGTAGTTCCTCTTCTCTGCGTTTGCGCTCGGTCAGGTCAACGAACTGGATCAGCAGATGCCCTTCGCCGTCGAGATAGGTCGGCAGTATCCGGGCTTCGACCCAAATTTTCCCATTGCAGGGGGTTACGACGTTGATTTCCCGCTGCTGCGGGCTGTGGTGCGCCAGCGCGGTCAGGCAATCGCCGAGAAGGCCGGATTCCCGCCACGCCTCGATGGCGTGGAAGTTTTGCGCGGCAAGGTCCTCCCGCGTCGCGCCGACAAGCCGGGCATAGGCGTCATTCGCCAGAACGCACCGGCCACTGCCGGCATACACCCCCATCGGAAGTGGTGAGCACAGAAGAATCGTCTTGTTGAAGTCAAGAGCTTCGGAGAGGTGCCGGGTACGCTCGATGACGCGATCTTCCAGGGTCGTGATCGAGGCAGCCAGATTCTGAAACAGCCTTGCGTTATCGATGGCGACGCTCGCCTGATTGGCGAATAGCGTCATGACGGTCAGGTCGCGGGTGTCGAAAGAAGCGCCACCTTCCTTGCCCATCGCCGACAGTCCGCCGATGATGACGCCGCGGCATATCAGCGGAACCAGCAGAATCGAAGACATGCCCGGTGCCCAACGCTTGCTGGAATCCAGCTCGAAATCCCAGTGCTCGCCGAAAAGCAGCGGCCGTTGGCGTTGGAGGACCCAGCCGCAGGGGCCCTCTTGAATCGGAAAGGTTTGATTGAGAAGCATCGACGCGAACTTTCCGTGCGCCGCGCCATAGGTGAAGGTCCGGCGATCAGGATCGATCAGCGGTACGACCAGCGTCTCGGCATTCACGACCTGGCGGGCGGCCTCGGCCACCGATACCAGCAGGTGCTCCAGATTCAGTTCCGAGACCAGATTCTCCCCCAGCGCCAGCAAAAGCTCCATTTCCTTGCTGGTCAGCGCAGGGGGGCCGGTGATGTCGTTGAGTTCGTCCATCGACGTGATCTCGAAAACAGCCGCTGAGGATCAGAACGTGACGTTGTAGTCCGCGCCCGCGACCTCAAGATAATAGGAGGTGACGCCCTTGACCTCGGCATCCACGATCAGGTCATGGGGAACCGAGGTCGCCAGGGCATCGACGCAGACCTGGCAGATGGTATAGCGGACCCCCAGGTCGCTGGCGTGACGGATCAGGTCCTCCAGTTGGGCCATGCCCTTGCGGCGCATGACGTGGCGGATGATCGCCGGCCCCAACCCGCCGAAATTGAGTTGCGAGAGGGGAAGATTGCAGGCGCCGTCATGATTGAGACCGCGAATCACGTGCTGTAAGGTGACATCGGTCTCCGGCATCCGGCCCGGTCCACCGCGAAGCCCGCCGAACCACTTGGCCGGAGAGAAGCGCGAGCGCGGCTTGCGCACGCAGTTCATCCCGTAGAGCACGAACCACATGCTCATTGCCATCCCCATTGCCTGAAAGCCGGCGGCGATCTCGAAAGCCAGGATCGCCTTGTCCAACTCGCCGCTGACCAGCAGGATGGTGCCCTTCTTTCCGGCGTTGGCGCCCGGCTCGACCGGCGCCACGGCGTCAACCGCGCTTTCCATCGTCACCTCCCGATCCGGATGATGATGCGGGTGCATGACGCGTCGGTGGCAGTCACCTCGGCGACGGCATGGCCGTTGACCTGACAGAAGTCGCGGACGGTGCTTTCAAAGACGGGGTCGTTGCCGGTTATTTCGACCATCTGCCCGGGCTTGAGGTCGGCAACGACCTTCGCCAGACAAATCAGCGGCACCGGGCAACACATGCCCGTGACGTCCAGGCGCGAATCGATCTGTTCGTTCATCGCCCCCCCCAGAGCGGCCCGTGACGCGACGGCGCAACCGCGTTCCGACGGGCAGGCCGGATACGCTACGCCTCTGATCGGAGCAGAATAGGCAGACTTGCTATCGCCGGGCACCCGGAAAACGGCGGGCACATACCTATGGAAATGCGACCCATGCCATGTCGCCTAGCCGAGGCGACAATGACCCTGCGGCCCAGCGATAGGGGGGAAAAGGCACTCGGCGATGGTGGGCGGTGACGGGATCGAACCGCCGACATCCTGCGTGTAAAGCAGGCGCTCTGCCAGCTGAGCTAACCGCCCTTACCAAAACGACAATGCCGGCCACCCAGGGCAGCCGGCACGTCGATCACACGGAAGCGGCCAGATTACTGGATCGCGTCCTTCAGGCCCTTGCCCGCCTTGAACTTCGGCTGCTTCGAGGCCGGAATCTTGATCTTGTCGCCGGTCCGAGGATTACGCCCCTCCGACGCGGCGCGACTTGCGACGGCAAAGGTACCGAAGCCGACGAGACGGACCTCGTCCCCACCCTTCAGCGCGGCGGTAATCGCCTGAAAAACGCCGTCCACGGCTTTCGCCGCATCGGACTTGGACAGCCCGGTGGCGCTGGCCACGGCCGTCACGAGATCGTTCTTGTTCGACAAGTTGGCCCCCTTCGTTGCAACACGTACGATAGTCGGTTCAGCCGACTATCTAATTGGACCGGGGCAGTCTAATTCACGCCATCGGACAGCGTCAATCGTCAAAGCGCGCTAACCGGCGGAATTGCTGGGCTATTCCCCTCCGGCTATGGGCTTGCCCTTATATGGAAAACGGCCGTCCGGAAAACGGGCGGCCGCCCCAATATCAACCGCCCGACACACCGGACTCAGTGGGTCACGACACCGCCAGCGGCGGCGGCGGCCACCTCGCCATCCTTGGCCACCTTGGCCTTGGCGTCGGCGGCATCGTCGGCGGGTTCCTCCCATTCGATCGCCACCGGCATCCTGACCAGGGCGTGACGCAGGACCTCGTCGGCGGTGGCGACCGGAATGATGTCGAGTCCCTTCTTGACGTTGTCGGGGATCTCGGCCAAGTCCTTCTCGTTCTCCTTGGGGATCAGCACGGTCTTGATGCCACCCCGCAGCGCCGCCAGCAGCTTTTCCTTGAGACCGCCGATGGGCAACACCCGGCCACGCAAGGTGATCTCGCCGGTCATCGCCACGTCGCGGCGCACCGGAATGCCGGTCAGCACCGAAACGATGGTGGTGCACATGGCGACACCGGCGGAGGGACCGTCCTTGGGTGTAGCGCCCTCGGGAACGTGAACGTGGATATCGCGCTTCTCGAACACCGTCGGCTTGATCCCCAGGCTGACGGCGCGCGAACGTACATAGGAACGGGCAGCCTGCACCGACTCCTGCATCACGTCGCCCAGCTTGCCGGTATGGCTGAAGGTGCCCTTGCCGGGCATGCTGACCGCCTCGATGGTGAGCAGTTCACCGCCCACCTCGGTCCAGGCCAGACCAGTGACGACGCCGACAAGATCCAGTTCCTCGACCTCGCCGAAGCGGAAGCGATGGATGCCGGCGTACTTCTCCAGGTTGCGCGGCGTCACCGACACCCGGGTCTTGCCCTTCGAGACGATCTCCTTGACCGCCTTGCGCGCCAGATTGGCCAGTTCGCGTTCCATGTTGCGCACGCCGGCCTCGCGCGTGTAGTAGCGCACCAGGTGGCGCAGCGCCTCGTCGCTGACCGACCACTCGCCCTTGCGCAGGCCGGCGGCCTTGACCACCTTGGGCAACAGGTGGCGCTTGGCGATCTCGACCTTCTCGTCCTCGGTGTAACCCGAAAGGCGGATGGTTTCCATGCGGTCCAGCAGCGGCTGCGGCATGCGCATGGTGTTGGCGGTGGTGACGAACATCACGTCGGACAGATCGTAATCCACCTCGAGATAATGGTCGTTGAAGGTCGAATTCTGCTCGGGGTCCAGAACCTCCAGCAGCGCCGAGGCGGGATCGCCGCGCCAGTCCGCCCCCAGCTTGTCGATTTCGTCGAGCAGGAATAGCGGGTTGGAGGTCTTGGCCTTCTTCATGCCCTGGACGATCTTGCCCGGCATCGAGCCAATATAGGTGCGGCGATGACCGCGCACCTCGGCCTCGTCGCGGACGCCTCCCAGGCTCATACGGACGAAGTTGCGGCCGGTGGCGTGGGCGATGGACTTGCCCAGCGAGGTCTTGCCGACACCGGGCGGCCCGACCAGGCACAGGATCGGCCCCTTGACCTTCTCGGTACGGATCTGCACCGCCAGATATTCAAGGATACGCTCCTTGACCTTCTCCAGGCCGTAATGATCGGCGTTGAGCACCTTTTCCGCCAGCACCACGTCCTTCTTGACCTTGGAGCGCTTCTTCCACGGAATGGTCAACAGCCAATCAAGGTAGTTGCGCACCACCGTCGCCTCGGCCGACATCGGACTCATGGACTTGAGCTTCTTCAACTCGGCCATGGCCTTTTCCCGCGCCTCGGGGGAAAGCTTGGTCTTGACGATGCGCTCCTCGATCTCGGCGGCCTCGTCCTTGCCGTCCTCGGTCTCGCCCAGTTCCTTCTGGATCGCCTTCAGCTGCTCGTTGAGATAGTACTCGCGCTGGGTCTTCTCCATCTGCCGCTTGACGCGGTTGCGGATCTTCTTTTCGACCTGCAAAACGCCGATCTCGCCTTCCATGTAGGAATAGACGCGCTCCAGGCGTTCGGAGATGACGTCGATCTCAAGCAGTTCCTGTTTCTCGGCGATCTTCAACGCCAGATGCGACGCCACCGTGTCGGCCAGCTTGGCCGAATCCTCGATCTGGTTGATCGAGACCAGCACCTCGGGCGGGATCTTCTTGTTCAGCTTGATGTACTGCTCGAACTGCGACACCACCGAACGCGACAGCGCCTCCATTTCCTGAAGGTCGCCCTCACGCTCGTCCACCACGTCGGCATAGGCCTGGAAGAAAGCGTCGTTCTGGGTAAAGCCGGTGATACGGGCGCGCTTGCCGCCCTCGACCAGCACCTTGACGGTGCCATCGGGCAGCTTCAGCAGTTGCAGTACGGTGGACACGGTGCCGACGGTATAGATGTCCTCGGTGCCGGGATCGTCCTGGGCGGCGTTTTTCTGCGCCACCAGCAGGATCTGCTTGTCCTCGCGCATCACGTCTTCCAGCGCCCGGACCGACTTCTCGCGGCCGACGAACAGCGGGACGATCATATGGGGGAAGACGACGATGTCGCGGAGGGGAAGAACCGGAAAGACGTCGCCACGCGGGTTTTCGACCATGCTGCCTCGTTTACGCCTGCGGTTCCGAATGAGCCAGGGAACCATCGACGGCAAAGTGTTCGGAAAAAATGTGCGCGGGAAACTCGGCTTCCCGGCGGGATTGTTCTGGCACCGAACAAGTTGGTGGGGTTTACCAGCTTCGTCAAGGCAGCCCGAGCATTCCCCGAGGAATTACCTCACGCGCTGGTTCCCACGTCCTCTCGCCGCTCGGCGTAGATGTACAGCGGCTTGGCGCGGCCCTCGACCACTTCCTTGTTGATCACCACCTCATCGACGGCGTCGAGACCGGGCAGATCAAACATGGTGTCGAGCAGAATCGCCTCCATGATCGAGCGCAAACCGCGCGCGCCGGTCTTGCGGGCGATGGCCTTTTCCGCGATGGACTTAAGCGCATCGTCGCTGAACGACAACCGCACGTCCTCCATCTCGAACAGACGCTGGTACTGCTTGACCAGGGCGTTCTTCGGCTTGGACAGGATGTCGATCAAGGCATCGACGTCGAGGTCCTCCAACGTCGCCAGCACCGGCAGGCGGCCGACGAATTCGGGGATCAGCCCGAATTTCAGCAAGTCCTCGGGTTCGACTTCACGCAGGATTTCGCCGGTGCGACGCTCGTCGGGACCGCGCACGTCGGCACCAAAGCCGATGGAGGTGCCCCGGCCGCGGGTCGAGATGATCTTTTCCAGACCGGCGAAGGCGCCGCCGCAGATGAACAGGATATTGGTGGTATCGACCTGCAGGAACTCCTGCTGGGGATGCTTGCGCCCGCCCTGGGGCGGTACCGAAGCCACCGTGCCTTCCATGATCTTGAGCAGCGCCTGCTGCACCCCCTCGCCCGACACGTCGCGGGTGATCGAAGGATTGTCGGACTTGCGGCTGATCTTGTCGACCTCGTCGATGTAGACGATGCCGCGCTGCGCCCGCTCGACGTTGTATTCAGCCGATTGCAACAGCTTGAGGATGATGTTCTCGACATCCTCGCCGACATAGCCGGCTTCGGTCAGCGTGGTGGCGTCGGCCATGGTGAAGGGAACGTCGAGGATGCGGGCCAGCGTCTGGGCCAGCAGCGTCTTGCCGCAGCCGGTGGGACCGATCAGCAGGATGTTGGACTTGGCCAGCTCGACTTCGTTGCTTTTGGCGCCGTGCTGCAACCGCTTGTAGTGGTTGTGGACGGCAACCGCCAGCACCTTCTTGGCATGGCCCTGGCCGATGACATAATCGTCGAGAACGGAGCAGATGTCCTTGGGCGTCGGCACCCCGTCGCGGGAGCGCACCAGATGGGTCTTGTGCTCCTCGCGGATGATGTCCATGCACAGCTCGACGCATTCATCGCAGATGAATACCGTCGGCCCGGCGATGAGCTTCCTTACCTCATGCTGGCTCTTTCCGCAGAACGAGCAGTACAAGGTGTTCTTGGAATCGCCGCTGGTGGACTTGGTCATCGAAACTCCGTTGGCTCAGGGCCGCCGCACCCGAAGAATAATGTTAGACACAGCCGCGCGCGCCAGACAATGACAATTCCGTCATGCCCGGCAACGCTTTCGGACGGTTCGCGCACCGCGATCAGGCGGAGGCGCCGTCACCTTCCGGCGGCGGACGACGGTTCACCACCTGATCGATCAGGCCGAATTCCTTGGCCTCCTCGGAGGTCATGAACTTGTCGCGCTCCATCACCTTTTCGATCACATCCAACGGCTGGCCGGTATGTTCGACGTAGATGTTGTTGAGCCGGGCCCGCAATGCAAGGATCTCGCGTGCCTGAATCTCGATATCGGTGGCCTGGCCCTGGGCACCACCCGACGGCTGGTGGACCATGATACGGGCGTTGGGCAACGAGAACCGCTTGCCCTTCTCTCCGGCGGCCATCAACAGCGACCCCATCGATGCGGCCTGACCGATGCACACCGTCGAAACCTTGGGACGGATGTACTGCATGGTGTCGTAGATCGCCAGCCCCGCCGTCACCACGCCGCCCGGCGAGTTGATGTAGAACGAGATGTCCTTGCTCGGATTCTCCGACTCCAGGAAGAGCAACTGGGCACAGATCAGGCTGGCGACTTCGTCGTGGACCTGACCGGTCAGAAAGATGATGCGCTCCTTGAGCAAGCGGGAATAGATGTCGTAGGACCGCTCGCCCCGGTTGGTCTGCTCGACCACCATGGGGACCAGGGTGTTCATGTGGAGGTCGATGGGATCTCTCTCGCGCATGGTCCGTCCTTTGCTCGTGTGTCTTCCGGGCAGGCCCTTACTCGTCGGCCGCCTTCTTCTTGGCGGCGGCTTTCTTCTTCGGCTTGGCCGGAGCGGCGGCGGCGGCCTCCTCGGGATCCTTGCGCAGATCGGCGGCCGAGACCGGCTTGTCGGCGATCTTGGCCAGTTCCAGAATGAAATCGACCACCTTTTCCTCGTAGAGCGGCGCCCGCAGCGATTCCAGGGCTTCCTCGTTCTTCTGGTAGTACTGAAGAACCATGTGCTCCTGCCCGGGGAAACGCCGCGCCTCGGTCATGATGCCGCGATTGATGTCATCCTGGGTCACCGTGATGTTGTTGACCCGGCCGACTTCGGCCAGCAGCAGGCCGAGACGGACCCGTCGCTCGGACAGGGTGCGGTATTCGGCCTTCAGCTCGTCCTCGGACTTGCCGGCATCGGCGGCGTCGAGACGGCCGGCCTGACGGTCCTCATCGACCTGCTTCCAGATCTGCTCGAACTCGTGGTCGAGCATGGTGGGCGGAACGGCAAAATCGTGATTGGCCGACAGCACGTCCAGCAGGGCGCGCTTGAGCCGCAGCCGGGCGGCGGCGTCCAACTCGCGGCCGATCTCGCCGCGAATGGCCTCCTTGAGCGCGTCCAACGATTCCAGGCCCACCGATTTGGCCAGTTCGTCATCGACGGCGGCGGGCTTGGGCGCCCGGACTTCCTTGACCGTGACGTCGAAGGTCACCGGCTTGCCGGCCAGATCCTCGTTGCCGTAATCGGCGGGGAACGACACGTCCACCGCCACCTCGGCCCCGGCCTTCTTGCCGATCAGCTGGTCCTCGAAGCCGGGAATGAAGGTGTTGGACCCCAGCTTCAGCGAATAACCCTCGGCGGTGCCACCGGGGAAGGCGACGCCGTCCAGCTTGCCGACGAAATCGATCACCGCCACGTCACCCGACTTGGCGGCGCGCTTGACCGGCTCGGACGATTCGTTGCGCTCGGCGATACGGGCCAACGCCTCGTCGATCTCGGAATCGGGAACCTCGGCCTTCTCGCGCTCCAGACTGACGGTGGCGAAATCCATCGGCTTGATCTCGGGCATGACCTCGATCGCGACGGTGAATTCCAGGTCGGTGCCATCGGCATAGTTGCTGATCTCGACCTTGGGCTGGGTCGCCGGACGCAGCCCGCCATCGGCGACGGCCTTGCCGGTGCCGTCGTTGACGGCCGCCTCCAGGACCTCGCCCAGAATGGCGGAACCATACTTCTTGCGCACCAGGGCGAGCGGCACCTTGCCGGGACGGAAGCCGGGCATGGACACGGTGCGGGCGATCTCCGCCAGCCTGCCCTGCATCCGAGTTTCGAGTTGTCCGGCGGGAACGACGACCTTGAATTCACGCTTCAGGCCTTCGGCATTGATCTCGGTTACCTGCATCAGTCTTTCGCCAATCGAATCGAATGGGTTGCGTCGGTGACCCCGGCGGAGAGCGTACGCCCGGATGGCGGTCGCGCCCTCGGCGGCCGGTGGCTGGTGCGGCTGGAGGGACTTGAACCCCCACGCCTCGCGGCGTCAGGACCTAAACCTGATGCGTCTACCAGTTTCGCCACAGCCGCCCCGTCGGGAGGGACCTGTCTATATCATGTTCGTTTCCGGGGAAATAGGGAAAAGCCGTCAAAGCGATTCGCCGCCGATTCCGCCCGCCGATCCGGGAAAACCACCCGCGGGAAATGCCAAACCGGTTGTGGGACATATTGAACATCGTATAAACATGTTTACATTCAGTCTCGGCTTGCTTCCTTCCATGAAAACACATACGTACGAAATAGGCTGCATACGATGGCTCTCGATCGCACCGATAATATCGCTTTTCTTCTGATCGACGAAGAAACCAGAAAAACATTACGGGAATTTCGCGACGTCCTGGGAAAGCATATCGATCAGATCCTCGATACATTCTATCGCCATGTTTCAAACACCCCCGCCACTGCGAAATTCTTCAGCGCGCCCGAACGGCTGGCCCATGCCCGCGCCCAGCAGAAGCGGCATTGGATGGAAAGCGTGTTCGTCGGCCAGTTCGACGATCGCTATTTCACCCAGGTCGCCCAGATCGGCCGGGCTCACCAGCGGATCGGGCTGGAGCCCACCTGGTACACCGCGGGATACTGCTTCGTCCTCAACATGGTGGCCCAGGTCGCGATCAACGAATACCGCAAGGACCCGGGGCGTCTGGCCAAGACCCTCGCCGCCGTCAACAAGGCCGCCTTCCTCGACATGGATCTGGCGACCTCGGTCTATATCGAGACCAACACCGCCGCCATCATCGCCCGCGAACTGGGAGTCAAGGCCGATGTGTTCGAGCGTGAGGTCAAGGGGCTGGTCGCCTCGGTGGCCGGCGCCGCCACCGAGATGGAGGCCACTGCCCGGGCCATGGCCGACACCGCCGAAGAGACCTCGCGCCAGTCCACCACCGTAGCCGCCGCCGCCGACGAGGCGACGGTGAACATCCAGACCGTCGCCGCCGCCGCCGAGGAACTCAGTTCCTCCATTTCGGAAATCAGCCGGCAGGTGTCCCACTCCGCCGCCATCGCCTCCGACGCCATGACCGAAGCCGACCGCACCAACCGGATGGTTCAAAGCCTGGCCGAAGCCGCCAGCCGAATCGGCCAGGTGGTCAAACTGATCAACGACATCGCCAGCCAAACCAACCTTCTGGCGCTCAACGCCACCATCGAGGCGGCGCGAGCCGGCGATGCCGGCAAGGGCTTCGCAGTGGTCGCCAACGAGGTCAAAAGCCTGGCCAACCAGACCGCCAAGGCCACCGAGGAAATCACCGGCCAGATATCGGCGGTCCAGGCCGCCACCCGCGACGCCGTCGGCGCCATCGGCGCCATCGCCACCACCATCGGCCAGATCAACGACATCGCCGGGTCCATCGCCGCCTCGGTCGAGGAACAGGGCGCCGCCACCCAGGAAATCGCCCGCAACGTCCAACAGGCCGCCGTCGGCACCCAGGAGGTGACGTCCACCATCTCCCGAGTCAACACCGCCGCCGCCGAAACCGGTGGTGCCGCCCGCCAAGTGCTGGACGCAGCCAGCGAGCTTTCCCGCAATTCCACCCGGCTGGAAACCCAGGTCGATACCTTCGTCCACCACATCCGCACGGGCTGAGGCCCGGGATCAGGCCTTCAACAGCGCCTTGACCCGTCCGGAAACCGCCACCTTGCCCGAGGCGGCATAGCTTTCGTGGTTGGCCTCGATGTCGTCGAGGTCATAGAGGTAGTTGACCATCAGCCCCGCCGACTGGGCCATGCCGTTGGACGACAGATCGGCCATCCAGTTGATCCGCTCGACGCGGGCGCCGTTGGACAGGTGGAAATGCGCCACCGGGTCCAGCGCCTGCGGGCCGCCGGGGCGCTTCTCGCGGGCGAGATAGCGCGCCGCCAGCCGGCTCAGCGGCGCTTCCAATACCTCGCCCAGCGCCGGCTCGGCGGTCCAGATCCCCTCGGACAGCAGCGTGCGTAGGCTGCCCTTGGCCGCCAGCCCACCCGAGAGGCGGGTCAGGGCCTTGTGCTCGGCGGCGGTCAGCAGCCCGGCTTCGCCCTCGGCCAGCCGCCCGTCCAGCCATTTGCGGAACCCCGGAAGCGGCGACAGGGTGGCAAAGGTCTTGATCCGCTTGAATTCCCGCGTCAGGTCGTCGACCACCCGCTTGATCAGGAAGTTGCCGAAGCTGATACCGGCCAACCCCTTCTGGGCGTTGTTGATGGAGTAGAAGATGGCGGTATCGGCGGCCTCGACATCGCCCAGCGGCGCCGTCGGGTCGAGCAGGTCCTGGACGTTGCCGGCGATATCCTTGACCAGGGCGACCTCGACGAAGATCAGCGGCTCGTCGGGCATGCGGGGGTGGAAGAAGGCATAGAGACGGCGGTCGGAATCCAGTCGGTTCTTCAGATCGCTCCAGCCCTGAATGGCATGAACCGCCTCGTAGGCCATGATCTTTTCCAGCACCGCCGCCGGCGAGCGCCAGGTGATGCGCTCCAGCACCAGGAAGCCGACGTCGAACCACGACGCCAATAACCCCTTCAAGTCGGCCTCGACCACGGCCAGCGCCGGTTCGTCGCGAACCAGCGCCATCAACTCGGCGCGCAGATCGACCAGAAACTTGACGCCCTCGGGAATGGCGTTGAACTGGGTCAGCAGCTTGAGCCGGGGCGGCTCCAGCGCCGCCCGCAGCGCCGCCTCGGCCTTGCGCCGGGCCACGTCGTCAGCCGCCGCCGCCAGGGCTTGCGCCGTCGAATCCACCGCCGGACGGTCAGGGCCGAACTCGTCGGCCAACAGCCGCAGGAAGCGGCCGCGCCCCATCGCCGACAGCGACAGATAGGCCCGCCCCAGCCCCGCCGCCCGCGCCCGCGCCGAGACCTCGCCGCCGCGCGCCGCCAGACAGGCCCGCATCTGGTCCCGCAACAGGTCGAGATCGGCATCGGGCAGATTGGCATCCAGCGCGGGCAACTCGCCGGCATCGCCCGATCCGGCGATTCCCCGCCACAGCGTCTTGAGACGGAACAGCCACGCCCCGGCACTGGACTGGTTCCGACTGGACTCGGTCATCGGCATTTCCCTCCAACATGGGAAAGATCGGTCGCCCCTGCCCGTTCGGCAAGGACATCGGACAAAGCTTCGGTCAGATCCTCGGCGATCAGACCGCGCCCCACCAGCACCGCCGCCCGTCCGTGCAGCCACGCGGCGGCGGCGGCGGCGGCGAAGGGGTCCATTCCCTGGGCCAGCAGACCGGCGATCATGCCGGCCAGCACGTCGCCCGCCCCCGCCGTCGCCAGATCGGGCGGGGCATCGGTGGTGATCACGGCGCGTCCGTCGGGATGGGCGACCACCGTATCCCCCCCCTTCAGCAACACCACCGCCCCCGACAACCGGGCCGCCGCCGCCGCACGATCGAGACGGCTGCCCGGCAGCGCCCCGAACAGGCGGGCGAATTCGCCGTCATGGGGCGTCAATACCACCCGTGGGGACAGCCGCCCGAACAGGCGCTCCGGCTCCCCGGCGAAGCTGGTCAGGCCATCGGCGTCCAGCACCAACGACCGCCCGGTGGCCAGCGCCGCCAGTACATGGCCGGCGGTTGACTCCCCCACCCCGCCGCCCGGCCCCAGCAACAGCGCGTTGCGCCGAGGGTCGGCCAGAACCGCCTCGAACGGCTCGGCCTCGACCACGATGGTTCCCGGATCTCCGGCCCGATAGGCGGCCAACGCCTCGGCCGGTGCCGCGATGGTGACCAGACCGGCACCGACGCGCCGCGCCGCGCGCGCCGCCAGCCGCGCCGCACCGGTCATGGCGGCGCCACCCGTCACCAGGACGTGGCCACGGGCATATTTGTGTCCGTCGGCGGCCAGGGTCGGCAGGGTCCAGGCACCGGGACCGTTCTCGCGGCAGTGCGGCGCGATCGACTCCAGTACGGTTGCGGGAATGCCGATGTCGGCCACCACCACCTCGCCGCATTTGCGCCGGCCGGGCAGCAGACAGTGGCCCGGCTTCTTGCGGAAGAACGTCACCGTCGCCACCGCATCGGGCGCGATGCCCAGCACCTCGCCGGTGTCGCCATGAACACCCGAGGGCACATCCACCGCGACCACCGGCAATCGCCGGGTCGAGATCGCCTCGATCACCGCCTTGGCGACGCCATCCAACGGCCGGGCCAGACCGGCGCCGAACAGGGCATCGATCACCAAATCGGCACCGTCGAGGCTGGCCGCCGACAACCGCTCGATACCACCCCGCCAACGCCCGGCCATCAGCGCGGCATCGCCCTTCAACGCCTCGGGCCGCCCCAGCAGGGCAACGCGAACGATCCAGCCGTCCCGCGCCAACAGCCGCGCCGCCACAAAGCCGTCACCACCGTTGTTGCCGGGGCCGCACAGGATCGCCACCCGGCCTTTGGCGAAACGTTGGCGGACCGCCCGCGCCACCGCCCAGCCGGCGGCCTCCATCAGGCGCTCGCCGGCCACGCCGCCGGCCATGGCCAGGGCGTCGGCGCGGTACATCTGTTGGACGGTAAGGAGTTCGTTGACCGTGCTCATGCCCTACTCTACATCTTTGCGAGCCTAACGCGGGAGGTGGAAGGTGAAGGTCGTCGTCATCGGCGCCGGCGTGGTCGGTACCGCCTGCGCCTGGTACCTTGCCGAGGCCGGTCATGAAGTCACCGTGGTCGAGCGCCGCGAGGGCGCCGGGCTGGAGACCAGCTTTGCCAATGGCGGACAGGTATCGCCCTGCCACGCGGAACCCTGGGCCAATCCCTCGGTACTGCCCAAGGTGCTGAAATGGCTGGGGCGCGAGGATGCGCCGCTGTTGTTCCGCTGGGGCCGCTGGGACCCGGCGCTGTGGGCCTGGTGCCTGCGCTTCCTCGGCAATTGCACCTCGGGACGGGCGGCGATCAACACCGAACGGACATTGCGGGTGGCGCTCTATTCCCGCGCCTGCCTGGGCGAACTGCGCGCCGCCACCGGCCTGGCCTATGACCAGCAGACCCGGGGCATCCTCCACGTCTACCGCGACAGCCGCGAGTTCGCCCATGCCTGTGCCGCCTCGGAGGTGATGACCCGCCACGGCCTGCGGCGTCAGGCCAAGACCCCGGCCGAATGCGTCACCATCGAACCCGCCCTGGCTGCGGTCGCCGGCGAGCTGGCCGGCGGCATCCACACCCCCGACGACGAAAGCGGCGACGCCCACAAATTCACCACCGGACTGGCGGCATTGGCGGCGGCCCGAGGCGTCAACTACCGCTGGAATACCCCGGTGCTGGGACTGGCCCGCGACGGCGATCGGGTGTCCGGCCTGGTCACCGCGTCGGGAACCATCACCGCCGATCGCTATGTCCTGGCCGCCGGCTGCGACAGCCCCGCCCTGGCGCGGCCGCTGGGGCTGCGCCTGCCGCTGGTGCCGGCCAAGGGCTATTCCATCACCGTTCCGGTGGCCGGCCACGGCGGCGCCCCATTGGTGTCCATCACCGACGACGAACACAAGATGGTCTATTCCCGCCTGGGCGACCGGCTGCGCGCCGCCGGCACCGCCGAAATGACCGGACACGACCTCACGCTGACCCCGGCGCGGATCGCCATGATCACCGCCCATGCCCGCGCCCTTTTCCCCGACGCCGGCGACTATGGGCGGGCGGAACCCTGGACCGGGCTGCGTCCGGTCACGCCCGACAGCGTACCGCTGTTGGGGGTAACGCCATTGACCAACCTGTTCCTCGATACCGGACACGGCACCCTGGGCTGGACCATGGCCTGCGGCTCGGGCCGGCTGATCGCCGATCTGGTTTCCGGAAGGCCGCCGGCCATCGACCTTGACGGCCTGGGACTTGCCCGGTTCGCCTAGGCGGTTCCGCCGCCGATTTGGGCCTGGGATTTCAGGCGGCGGAGATCGCGCAACAGCAAGGTCTGGCGTAGATGCACCCGCACCCTCGCCTCCAACTCCTGGCGGTCGATGGGCTTGTTGACGTAGTCGCTGGCCCCGTCGGCGAACAGGGCATTGCGCATGAACTGCGAGTCCACCGCGGTGGTCACCAGCACCGGCAAGTCGCGCCGGCCCAAATCGGCGCGGACATGGCGCATGAATTCCTTGCCGTCCATCTTGGGCATCATGAGATCGAGCAAGATAAGGTCGGGATTGAACGATTTGACCTTGTCCAGCCCTTCTGCACCGTTCCTGGCGCAGTCCACCTGGGTGATGCCCATGCTTTCCAGCACGGCGCGGGCGAAAAGCTGGTTGAGCTCGTTGTCCTCGACCACCAGTACCCGCGCCTGGGACAGATCGACCCCGAAATCGTCTTCCAATTGCCACCTCGTCCCAAGGGCCCCGCGTGGCGAAGATACTAGCACGGCACCTACCGCCGGTCGATGGCAGGGACAAAAGAGGGCTTGACCAAATCCGTACTGAATTGCCAATTTATAGAACCTTAGGATGAGACGGCATAACGACAATCATCCAGGGTCCGGGGAGGGCGAGCGGTAGCGTGGTGGACTCGGGTCGGATGCGACCCGGGGAACTTCGGCTATTAACCTGGGAGTTTCCCGTGCTCGCTCGCATTGCAGACATCCGCATCGCCATCAAGGTCTTCATCGCTCCGCTGCTGCTGGTCGCCTGCATCGCGGTGCTGGGGGTGGTCTTCCACATCGCCATGGGGCGTCAGGGCGCCGCCATGGAGCGAATGGTGGAAGTCTCGTTCACCAACAGCCGTGCCGCCGCCGAGCTGGACGGCACCGCCGCCGGCATCGAATCCAACGTCTATCGCCTGCTGGGCTGGCAATCGGCGCGCGAGGACAAGGACAAGATCAAGGCGCTGGATACCCAGATCCGCCAGGACCTCAAGGGCCTGGGCGAACGGGCGGGGACGCTTCTCGCCGCCCTCGGCGCCGATCCGGCCGCCGCCAAGCAGGTCAAGGACTACTCGCTGGCGGTGGGCGACGTGCTCGACATCTACGCCAGCGACAGCCTCACCGCCCTCAGCATGATGGGCGCCACCGAGATCGAATACGACGGCCTGCACAAGCTGCTCAACGGCCTCAGCGGGCAGGCGGCGGCCAAGGCGGCCGAGGATTACCGCGACACCGCCGGGCTGGCCCACGCCACCGAGGTCCAGTATTTCGTCGTGCTGCTGCTGTTCCTGGGCATCGGCACCGTGGTGACGGTGTTCATGGCCCGCATGATCGCCGCCCCCATCCTGACGCTGACCTCGACCATGAGCGATCTGGCCAAGGGCAATACCGGTATCACCGTGCCATGGCTGCTGCGCGAGGACGAGGTCGGCATCCTGGCGCGGTCGCTGGAGGCGTTCAAGGATGCCGCGCTGGAACGCCGGCAGATGGAAGACGCCCGCGAAGCCGAGTCGGCGGCCAAGGAGCGGCGGCGGATCTTCCTGGAGCAGCACGCTGCCACCTTCCAAGCCTCGGTCAGCGAGACCCTGGACAAGGTCACCAATGCCGCCGGCCACATGAAGGATACCGCCGAAACCATGTCGGCCACCGCCGAGGAAACCTCGCGCCAATCGGCGCTGGTGTCGGGTGCCGCCGAACAGGCCGCCAGCAATGTCGGCACCGTGGCGGCGGCGGCCGAACAACTGACCGCCTCGATCCGCGAGATCGGCCAGCAGGCGGCGCAATCCAGTTCCGTCGCCAACGACGCCGTGCGCGAATCGGCCGAGACCGACGAGATCATCCGCAGCCTGGCCGACGCCGCCCAACGCATCGGCGAGGTGGTGGACATGATCGCCGGCATCGCCGCCCAGACCAATCTGCTGGCCTTGAACGCCACCATCGAGGCCGCCCGCGCCGGCGAGGCCGGCAAGGGCTTTGCCGTGGTCGCCGGCGAGGTCAAGACCCTGGCCACCCAGACCGCCAAGGCCACCGCCGAGATCGCCGGCCATATCGAGCAGGTGCAGCAACGCACCGGCACCGCCGTCGCCGCCATCGCCCGGGTCACCGATACCATCGGCGAAATCGACCGCATCGCCGCCGCCATCGCCGCCGCGGTCGAGGAGCAGGAGGCGTCGACCCGCGAAATCGCCCGCAACGTCCACGAAGCGGCGGGCGGAACCCAGGAAGTCACCAGCAACATCCAGGGGGTCGCCTCGGCGGCCGAGGCCAGCGGCCGCATCGCCGCCGACGTGCTGTCGTCGGCCCACCATCTGACCGGACAGGCCGACACGCTGCGCACCGAAGTCGAGAAATTCCTGGCCGACATCCGTGACGACGACACCAGCGGCACCGAACGCGACGCCGTCTTCATCGACAGCGTCTGCCAGAAGGCGGCGGAAATCTCCGCCCTGTTCGAGGCGGCGGTGGACAAGGGCGAGATATCGATCGACGACCTGTTCGACGAAGCCTATCAGCCGATCTCCGGTACCCAGCCGCAGCAACACTCCTCGCGCTTCGTCGCCTTCACCGACCGGGTGTTGCCGGCCATCCAGGAACCGGCGCTTCAGATCAGCGACCGGGTGGCGTTCTGCGTCGCCGTCGATCGCAACGGCTTTCTGCCGACCCATAACCGCAAGTTTTCCGAACCGCAGGGGCCGGATACCGCGTGGAACGACGCCCACTGTCGCAACCGCCGCCTGTTCACGGATGAAACCGGACTGGCCGCCGCCCACAGCCAGAAGCCTTGCCTGATCCAGAACTACAAGCGTCTCATGGGCGAAACCCATGTGATGATGGTCGATGCCTCGGCCCCGATCTGGGTCAAGGGACGCCATTGGGGCGGCCTTCGGCTCGGCTACAAGGTATAAGCGCCGCCGTTCCGTCGCTTTCCCGCCTGTTGCACTGCGAAATCGGCATGACTCGGTGCCGGATCGCCAGGGTAGAATGCCCGATGTCGGCCGTGGCGATCCGCCAGTGATGGTGCGCCGGCGGCCCTGCTTCAGCGTGGGGGCTTTCCATGAGCCTTGTCCGTGCACCGCTCCGCGGTCTTCGACGTCGCAATCCGTCCGGCCACACCACACCCCCGACACCAGCCGAACCCCCGACCCCACCAAAGCTCAAGGCGCCGGGGGCGATTCCGCCGATGATCCGGCTGGAGGCGCCGCAGACGGCGCCGTTTCCCATCTTCACCGAAAGCGCCGACCGGCTGGTTCATGCCGTCCAGGGACGGATGACCAACGGCCTGTCGCCGGCCTCGCTGGTTCTGGCCTATCTCGACTGGCTGGTCCATCTGATGAATTCCCCCGGCAAGGTCGGCGAACTGGCGCAGAACGCCGCGGCCAAGAGCCTGCCGCTGTTCCGCTATGCCCAGTCCTCCATGTTCGGCCTGCGCGGCATCGATCCCTTCATCGAGCCGCTGGCCCATGATTCGCGGTTTTCCAGCCCGGGATGGCAGGCGTTTCCCTTCGACGTCCTGCACCAGTCGTTCCTGTACGCCGAGCAGTGGTGGCACTACGCCACCACCGGCGTACGCGGGGTGTCGCGCCATCACGAGGCGGTGGTGGAGTTCACCGCCCGCCAGTTGCTGGACATGCTGTCGCCATCCAACTTCCTGCTGACCAACCCGGACGTGCTGAAGGCCACCGCCGAGCAGGGAGGGCAGAATCTGGTGCGCGGCATGGAAAACCTGATGGCGTTCCTGCATCGCCAGTTGGGCAGCCGCGAGGCCAGACCGGCGGGAGATGATTTCGTGGTCGGGCGCGACCTGGCCTGCACCCCCGGCAAGGTGGTGCTGCGCAACCGCCTGATCGAGCTGATCCAGTACTCCCCCACCACCGAGACCGTCCATGCCGAGCCGATTCTGATCGTCCCCGCCTGGATCATGAAATACTACATTCTCGACCTGTCGCCGGAAAACTCCATGGTCCGCTGGCTGGTGGACAAGGGCCATACCGTCTTCATGATCTCGTGGAAAAATCCCGGCCCCGAGGATCGCGACCTGGGAATGGCCGACTATCGTCGCCTCGGGCTGATGGCGGCGCTGGATGCCATCTCGGCCATCGTGCCCGACCAGCCGATCCATTCCGCCGGCTACTGCCTGGGCGGCACCTTGTTGGCCATCACCGCCGCCGCCATGGCCCGCGACGGCGATTCCCGGCTGGCCAGCGTCACCCTGCTGGCGGCCCAGACCGATTTCGAGGATGCCGGCGAGATCTTGCTGTTCATCGATGAAAGTCAGGTCACCTACCTGGAAGACATGATGTGGGATCAAGGGTTCCTCGATACCAAGCAGATGTCCGGCGCCTTCCAGTTGCTGCGCTCCAACGACCTGATCTGGTCGAACATGGTGCGCCAGTACCTGTTGGGCGAAACCGATCATTGCAACGACCTGATGGCCTGGAACGCCGACGCCACCCGCATGCCCTACCACATGCACACCGAATATCTGCGCCGGCTGTTCCTGCGCAACGAGTTGGCCAAGGGACGCTACACCGTCGATGGCCGCCCCATCGCCCTGGGCGACATCAGGGTACCGATCTGCGCCGTCGGCACCACCAAGGACCACGTCGCGCCGTGGCAGTCGGTCTACAAGGTCGGCATGCTGACCGATACCGACGTCACCTTCGTGCTGTGCAACGGCGGCCATAACGCCGGCATCGTTTCCGAGCCGGGACACCACGGCCGCAGCTACCAGATGGCGACCCACAAGGACCTCGACCGTTAC
This sequence comes from uncultured Rhodospirillaceae bacterium, assembly GCA_903901915.1. GTDB lineage: Bacteria > Pseudomonadota > Alphaproteobacteria > Rhodospirillales > Magnetospirillaceae > Phaeospirillum. The sequence goes on from CAIUSV010000044.1 coordinate 82,250, forward strand.
GTCGATCCCGATACCTGGGCCCAGATCGTCGCCCCTCGCCAGGGATCGTGGTGGGAGGCCTGGGAAGTCTGGCTGACGCGCGGTTCGGCGGGTATGACCCCGCCGCCGCCGACCGGCGCCCCGGCCCACGGTTACATCCCGCTGGCCGACGCGCCCGGATTGTATGTGCTGATGCAGTAACGCCGGCGGCGCATGGGGGTTGAAACCGTCGCCGGTCCCCGGTCACAATGCACCGGGAGTGGAAGAAGCGGGTGGGACGATGCGGATTCATGTATGGGCGATGGTGATCGCCCTCGGCGGGCTGGCTCTTCCCGTCGCCGGCCGATGCGGCGACGCCCACCCGGCTCCGGCCAAGGACGGCCCCGTTACGGTGGCGGTCGCGGTCGGCGATTTCGCCCTGGTGGACAAGGCGCCGCTGCGCAACGGTTTCGGCCCGTTCACCATCGAGGCCACCGACCTGTTGCCGGCGCCACGCAAGCGCGAGAGCTTCACTCCCGGCGAGGACGAGCACTTCTATACCCTGCGCCGCACGGTCGAACGCTTTCTCCAACGCAAGGAGATTCCCAAGGGCTGGTCCAAATCGGCCGAGGCGGGCTTTCCGTTCAGCAACGAACTGTCCCGGTTCCGCTCGGCCGACGGTATCGCCTATGCGGTCGAAGGAGAACTGGTGGTGCGCGGCAACAGCCCCATTCCCCTGGGCCTCAGCCTGACCGCGCCGCCCGACGGAGTGTCGTTGCGCTATTCCGCCGGCATGATGATCGCCGACGGCACGGTGCTGATGAAGGAAGGCATGCTGGACGGGGGCGTCCGCAAGGTTGCCTGGATGCTGTCGGTCCGGCCCAGCGGCCCGGACGCCGCCATCCCGGTACGGGCGGTGTTCGCGGTTCGCGCCGAGGGCGGCGACGCCGAGGCCAGGACCAGGACCCTGGCGGCGATCACCGCCGCCCTGACCGCTTCAAGCGACGGCCGCGCCGCCGTCGCCGAACGCTCCGAAGACGCCTCGGAGTGGCGCAAGCCGAGACAGATGTTCGTCAAGCCCGCCGACATAGCCGGCGGCGGCCCCGGCGCCAAGCCGGAAAAGGGAAAGAAGGCCGAGGGCGGCGGTCACCACTGACCGGCGTCACACATACCCCAGCCGCAGCGCCCCCCAGTGGCGGCCATTGACCATGATCGGCGCCGACACGTCGAGCATCAGCGCCTGCTTGCCGCCGCCCATGTCGCGGCGATAGCTCTGCACCGTGAACGGCTTGGTGCCGCGCGCGGCAGCGATCCCGACGGCGTCATCGAATATGCGCCGGTTGCGGCAGTGAGAGGCGTTCCACTCGGGATCGGCCCCCTGGGGTTGCGAGAATCTGGCGTTGTGGGTGGGGACATAGCCGTTGCGATCGGTGGCGGCGCAAAAGACGATACGCGGACTGCTGTCTTGCGCCGGGTCCAGGATCGCCGGCAGGACACGATCGGCGAAGTCGGTGAAGCGGGTGGTCTGCTGGACCGGATTTGTGCCGGAAACCGGCCGATAGCCCTCGTCGAACAGATCCTCCAGGGAAATGGCCCCCCGGCCCACCTCGCGCTCGAACAACAGACCGATCTCGCGCGCCTTGTCGCGGACCAGCGCCACGAACGGGGTCTCGGTGGTTTCAACGCCGGTCTCGGCCGTCAGCACCACCAGCCGCTCGCCGGCGCCCAGCAGATCCTGCAATCGCGCCCGGGCCTCCTCCAGACGGTCGCGAAACTCGTCCAACCCCGCGGCGGCGTTGTCGATCTCGGCGATCATCTCGGACGAGCGGTCGCGAATGGCCGAAGCGTCGCCGGCAACCCGTCCGACCTGCCCGGCAATGTCGGCCAGCGAGGTCCGGATATGCTCGATGGTATCGGCAATCGCCGTGGTCTCGGCGGTCAGGCCGCTGGCGCGGGAGGCGCTCTCGTCGCCCTGTTCGACCAATCGGCCGGCGGTGCCGGTCAGCCCCTCCAGGGTCTTGCGGATTTCGGCGCTGGCCGAGCCGGCCCGGCGGGACAGTTCCTTGACCTCGGTGGCCACCACCGCGAACCCCTTGCCGTGTTCCCCGGCCCGCGCCGATTCGATGGTGGCGTTCAAGGCCAGCAGATTGGTCTGGCGGGCGATATGGCCGATGCCATGAGCGACGCCGACCACGCTGCTCATGGCCTCCTGCAATTCCAGCAGCAGGCCGCGGCCGTCGGTGACCATGCGAACCACGTCGTCGATATCGCCCAGCGAGCCCCGCACCCGCTGCTGCGACTGCTCGATCTCCGCCGACGCCGCCTGGGCGCCGGACAGGGTCTCGTCCACCGCGCCGACGATGCGTTCGTTGCTGCCCGACAGATCACGAATGCCACGCTGCAAGTCCGCCAACAGGGCATGCTGGCCGGCAACCTTGGTGGCGACCTCGTCAATGTCTTCGGCGATCCCGATCATCTGCTTGCCGATGCCACCGGTCTCGCGGGCGAACGCGGCGACGATGGCGGCCTCCTCCTGACGGATGCGCAACAGCGAGGTGACACAAAAGCGCACGATGCGGGCCAGCGGCCGTACCGTCTCCAGCGGCCCGGCGATGCCGAAATTGATCAGCCGCCGGCCCTCGAAGTCGATGCCCATATTGACGCCTTCCCGCATCCCCGACGACTTGGCCGCCTCCTCCTTGGTAACGCCGTACTCGTCCATCTCGCCCTTCATGATGCGGGCGCCGATGGCGTGGGTGGCGCCGATGCGCTCGCGCACGCTGGACGCGACGATGCGCCCTTCCTCGCCCATGAAGGAACAGACAAGCCCCAGTTCGTTGGCGAACACGTCGCACAACTCCTGTCCGAAACGGACGTCGAATTCCATGCTCATTCCCGTCCCCGCGCCCTGGCCATGAAAATTAAATCTACCACAATCAACGCTTTGGTAAAGTAAGTTAACCACGACTTGTCCGATTTGCAATATGAGAGACGGAGGTTGTCGCCGTTTCCCGCCCCCCCTATGATTCGCACGGGTTGGGCCGATGCGGGAGAATGGCCAAGGATGGATGCTTTGGCCGTAATGACCGTGGCCGCCGTGGTGATCGTGCTGCTGTTCGATTACACCAACGGTTTCAACGACGCCGCCAACATCGTCGCCACGGTGATCGCGTCGCGCGCCATGACGCCGGTGCAGGCGGTCCTGGTGGTGGGGGTCTTCGAGTTCCTCGGTCCGCTGCTGGGCGGCACCGCCGTCGCCGACACCATCGGCAAGTTCATCCATCTGGGCGACCAGTCGCCGCAACTGTCGCTGGCGACGCTGCTGTGTGGCCTGCTGGGGGCCATCGGCTGGAATCTGCTCACTTGGTGGAAGGGGATTCCGTCGTCCTCATCCCATGCCCTGGTGGGGGCGCTGGCGGGAGCGGTGACGGTGGCCGTTGGCGCCGACCATGTGGCATGGGGATTCGGCGAATTGCTCCACCATGGCCACGTCACCGGCATCACCAAGGTGCTGCTCGGCCTGCTGCTGTCGCCACTGGCCGGTTTCGGCCTCGGCTTCGCTGTCCATCGGCTGGTGCACGCGGTGTTGCGGGCGGCCAAGCCGGCGGCGAACACCCGGCTTCGCCGCGCCCAGGTCTTCACCTCGGCCGGGCTGGCTTTCGCGCATGGCGCCAACGACGCCCAGAAAAGCATGGGGCTTCTTACCCTGGTGCTATGGCTGGGCGGCTTCATTCCGGCGTTCCAGGTACCGGTCTGGGTGATGCTGGCCTGTTCCACCGCGCTGACCCTGGGCATCCTGTCGGGCGGCTGGCGCATCGTGCGCACGCTGGGCTTCGCCATCTATCGGGTGCGGCCGATCCACGCGTTGGATTCGCAACTGACCTCGGCCGGCGTCATCCTTGCCGCCTCGCTGCTGGGGGCACCGGTCTCGACCACCCATGTGGTCGCCACCTCGATCATGGGAATCGGCGCCTCGGAGCATCCGCGGGCGGTGCGTTGGGGCAAGGCCGAGGAGATCGTCAAGACCTGGATCATCACCATACCCTGCGCCGCCCTGGCCGGCGCCGCCCTGGCGGCGCTGGCGCTCGCCGCATTCGGCCTCGGCTGACCCGGAGGAGTCATCATGACCACCGACCATCCCCCGTCGCGACTTCATCGCCTGCTCCGGCGGGTATTTCCCAAGACGCCGGACTTCTTCGGCCTGTTGTCGGAACAATGCGTCCATGTCGGCCACACCGCCGACCTGCTGGTGGAATTCATGACCGCCGGCGACCCGGAAATCGGTGCCCTGATCCGCCGCGACGAACACGAGGCCGATGTGGTCAAGGCACGCAACATCCGCATCCTCAACGAAGCGTTCTCCACGCCCATCGACCGCGAGGACATCTACCGCTCGATCACCGAATTGGACGAAATCGTCAACTACTGCAAAAGCACCGTCAACGAGATGAACGCGTTGGGCGTCACCTCGGACGGGCATTTGCGCGACATGGCCGAACACCTACGAACAGGCGTCCGGGCGCTGGTCCAGGGCTATGGCCGCCTCGCCACCGCGCCGACAGCGGCGGCCGACGACGCCGACATCGCCCGCAAGTCGGAACGCCGGGTCGAAAAGATCTATCGCCTCGCCCTGGCCGACCTGTTCCAGGGCGACGACTACATCAACATGTTCAAGCGGCGCGAGATCTATCGCCATGTCTCCAACGCCGCCGACCGCATGGCCCACTGCGCCAACACGCTGCACGACATCGTGGTCAAGATGTGCTGATCCCCCTCAGGCCGCCTTCCGACCCGAGGCGGAGTTTCCGCCGGCCGCCTTGGCCAGTTCGACCCGGATGACCTCGCCGAAGCCGTTGAAGCCGGTGCCGAGGCAACTGCCATAGGCCCCGATCTGACCGATTTCGATCCAGTCGCCTTCGGCCACGTCATCGGGCAGCACGAACGGGCCTTGCATGTGGTCCAGCGTGTCGCAGGTGGGACCGTACAAGTCGAACGGACGCATCCGACCAACACCCTGGCCCGTCGCCTTGATCAACCGGCAGGGATAACGGAAGCCCAGAACGCCGGCATCGGACAGGGTGCCGTACACCCCGTCATTGACATAGAGGGTATCGCCGCGTCGGGCCTGGACCTGAACCACCAGGGACTGGCACCCCGCCACCAGGGCGCGACCTGGCTCGCACCACAAGGCGCAGCCGCCGGGCAAGTCCATGCGGGAAACACCACGGGCGATGGCGCCCAGAAAAGCGTCCAGCGGCGGCGGCCGGACGTCGGGATAGGGCACGGGAAAGCCGCCGCCGACGTCCAGAACGTCCAGACCGACCGCCGCCGCCCGGACCACCGCACCGGCTTGGTCGAGGGCACGTTCCCAGGCCGACGGATCGCAACATTGCGAGCCGACGTGAAAGGTCAGGCCGACCGTGGCCGCGCACTTGGCCGAAGACCGCAGCAGCTCCCCCGCCGCTTCGACGCCCGCGCCGAACTTACCCGAAAGATCCAGACGGGCGCCGCCCTTGGCCAGACCGAGACGGACGATCAGGCGCAGATCCCTGGCCGCGGCGGTTTCGGCGACGATCTTGGCCAACTCGGCCTCGCCGTCGAGCACAAAGTCCCGCACACCATGATCGAAATAGGCTTCGCGGATGGCCGAGCGCGCCTTGACCGGGTGCATGAAATGAAGCCGCGCCGCCGGAAACAGCCGGTGGACCAGCCGGACCTCGTTGATCGAGGCAACGTCGAAATGGGTGATGCCGCCGACGGCGAGCGCCCGCAGCACCGCCTCGTCGGGATTGCACTTGACCGCGTAGAGAACCTCGCCGGGAAAGGCGGCGACGAAACGCGCCGCCTCGGCCGTCGCCACCGCCGGACGCAGGCAGAGCAGGGGTAGCTCGGGGCGACGGGCAAGGACGACGGCGTCCACCGGCGATGGTCGCCCAAACGCGATCGGAACACGGGCGTGGCAACGGCTGACGGTCATGGGGATGACTCCCCTGCGCGGATCAACTCCACCACCAAAGATATGGTTCCGTCGTTGCCCCGGCGCAAGCCGATGAAACGTTACGATTTTCCGGCGGCATGCAGGGTCAGGTACTGCCACACGATGGTGGCCGCCGCCAGCGCGGTGATTTCGGCCACGTCATAGGCCGGCGCGACCTCGACCACATCCATGCCGGCAAACCTCACCCCGTCCAGGCGTCGCAGGATGGCCATGACCTGCCAGGTGAACAGGCCGCCGATTTCCGGGGTGCCGGTACCCGGAGCCTGACCGGGGTCGATGGCGTCGATGTCGAAGCTGAGATAGGCCGCTTGCGCCCCCACCACCGCGCGAATGCGTTCGGCCACCGCCGCCGGACCATCCAGGTGAACCTGTTCGGCGCCGATGATGGTGACGCCGCGGGCGATTGTCCAATCATGGACCGCCTTGGGCATGGGCGAACGGATGCCGACCTGGACCATGCGCCGGGGATCGACCAATCCTTCCTCGATGGCGTGAAAGAACGGCGAGCCATGCGCCAGGGGCTGGCCGAAATTGTCGGGCCAGGTATCGACATGGGCGTCGAAATGAACCATTCCGACCGGTCCGGTCCGCTTGCAAAGCGCCCGCAACAGCGCCAGCGTCACCGTATGGTCGCCGCCGATGGTCAGCAGGTGCGCAAACCCCGCCGCCTGGCGCTCGATCAGATCCAGCGAGCCGGCGATGTCGCCCAGCGCCAAGGTGAAATCACCCACATCGGCCACCGACATGGCCCCCGGATCGCCCCAGCCCACCGGGTTGGCGCCGTCGGCCAGCATCCGGCTGGCGCGGCGCACGGCATGGGGACCATCCCGCGTCCCCGAGCGGTTGGTGGTGCCGAGGTCGAAGGGGATGCCGGCGATACAGAAATCCGCCGATCCGGAGGTTACCGCGCATCCGCCCAGGAAGCCCGGCGGCAAGGCGAAGGTGGGACGCACTGTCATCTCCCTTGCGACGCCACGACCACCGATCAGCTTAAGCCATCGCCCGCCCCGGCGCGACGGGGTTTTGCGGCGGACGACGCCGCGAGCCGGTGCCAGAACTTTCTGGAATGCCGGAATTAGGGCGTGTACCTTGGGCGTCGCCGCCCGCCGCCATCCGAGCCCCCCTCCCACCGGGCCGGGCAAGGGGACGGCGCAACAGCGGGTTAAGGTGCAAAGTGTTCCTCCTCATTGATAATTACGACAGCTTCACCTACAACCTGTGGCATTACCTGGGTGAACTGGGCGCCGAGGTCGAAGTCCGGCGCAACGACGCGCTGACCGTCGATCAGGCCATGGCCTTGCGGCCCCAGGGGATCGTCCTGTCGCCCGGTCCCTGCGACCCCGACCGCGCCGGCATCTGCCTCGACCTGATCCGCCGCGCCGCCGGCAGCGTGCCGCTGCTGGGGGTCTGCCTCGGCCATCAGGCCATCGGCCAGGCGTTCGGCGGCAAGGTGGTTCGCGCCCCCAAGCCGATGCACGGCAAGGTCGATGCCATCAGCCACGATGGCTCCGGCGTGTTCGCCGGGGTGGCCTCGCCGTTCCGCGCCACCCGCTATCACTCGCTGGTGGTGGAGCGCGAAAGCTTTCCCGCCTGCCTGCACGTCTCGGCCTGGAGCGGCGACGGCATGGTGATGGGATTGGCCCACAAGGGGTTGGCGGTGTGGGGGGTGCAGTTCCATCCCGAAAGCATCGAGACCGAACACGGCCACCAGATGCTCCGCAACTTCCTAGACCTGTCTACCCGCAGAACCGGAAACGCCGCCTGATGAATACCCAGCCCACTCCGCCCGCCAGCCTTGCCCTGATGAAGGACGTCCTGGGCCGGATCGCCTCCGGCGCCACCCTGTCCGAGACCGAGGCGGAGCAGGTCTTCGAGATCATCATGTCGGGCGACGCCACCCCGGCGCAGATCGGCGGCCTGCTGATGGGCCTGCGGGTGCGGGGCGAGACGGTGGAGGAAATCGCCGGCGCCACCCGCATCATGCGGTCCAAGGCGCTGCGCGTCGAGGCGCCGGCCGGCGCCATCGACACCTGCGGCACCGGTGGCGACGGCTCGGGAACCTATAACATCTCCACCGCCGCCGCCTTCGTCGTCGCCGCCTGCGGCGTGCCGGTGGCCAAGCACGGCAACCGGGCATTGTCGTCCAAGTCGGGGTCGGCCGACGTGCTGACCGCGCTGGGGGTCAAGGTCGATGCCGATATGGCCCTGGTCCGCGAATCCCTGTTCGACAACAATATCGGCTTCCTGATGGCGCCCCGCCATCACAACGCCATGCGCCATGTCGGCGGGCCACGGGTGGAACTGGGGACGCGGACCATCTTCAACCTGCTGGGACCGTTGTCCAATCCGGCCAATACCCGCCGCCAAGTGGTTGGCGTGTTCGCCGACCGGTGGGTCGAGCCGGTGGCCGAAGTGCTGGGCCGTCTGGGGGCCGAACATGCCTGGGTGGTGCACGGGTCCGACGGCCTCGACGAACTCACCACCACCGGGCCGACCAAGGTCGCCGAGTTCAAGGGCGGTGCCGTGCGGGTATTCAGCGTCACCCCCGAGGATGCCGGCCTTGAACGCGCCCGGCCGGAACAGCTCAAGGGCGGCGACGCCGCCGTCAATGCCGCGGCGCTGCGGGCGGTGCTGGGCGGCGAGGCCGGTGCCTATCGCGATATCGTGGTGCTGAACGCCGCCGCCGCTCTGGTGGTGGCGGGCAAGGCCGACGGTCTTGCCGCCGCCGCCCGCTTGGCCGGACAGGCCATCGACCAGGGAGAGGCGCTCCGGGTGCTGGAGCGCATGATCACCATCACCAACCGGGACGCCTGAGCCATGAGCGGAACCGCCACGATCCTCGATCGCATCTGTGCCGAGAAGCGCCGTCAGGTCACCGAACAGAAAGGCCGCCGCCCGATCAAGGAACTGCTGGACCGCGCCAAGGATCAGGCGCCGCCGCGCGGCTTCGCCCGTTCGCTCGACGCTCACATCGCCAAGGTCGGCTGGGGCTTGATCACCGAAATCAAGAAGGCGTCGCCCTCGGCCGGGGTGATCCGGCCCAATTTCGAGCCGGCCCAGCTGGCGCGCGCCTATCAGCGCGGCGGTGCCGCCTGCCTGTCGGTGCTGACCGACCAGAAGTTCTTCCAGGGCAGCGAAGCCGATTTGGGGGCGGCGCGCTCGTCTTGCGATCTGCCGGTGCTGCGCAAGGATTTCATGGTCGATCCCTATCAGGTGGTCGAGGCCCGCGCCCTCGGCGCCGACTGCATCTTGCTGATCGTCGCGGCGCTGACCGATGCCGAACTGTCGCAGATGGAAGATATCGCGCTCGGCTACAATATGGACGTCCTCATCGAAGTCCACGACGAAGCCGAGTTGGAGCGCGCCTTGAAGCTTAAATCGCCGCTGATCGGCATCAACAACCGTGATCTCCGGATCATGAAGACCGATCTCGCCACCACCGAACGGCTGGCGCCCAAAGTGCCCGAGGGCCGCGTCGTCATTTCGGAAAGCGGACTGGAAGGTCCGGGCGACCTCAAGCGCATGGCCCAGATCGGGGTCAAACGCTTCCTGATCGGCGAGGCCCTGATGCGCCGCGCCGATGTCGAGCAGGCCACCCGGGTGCTGTTGGCCGGCGCCTCGGTGCAGCAATAGCCATGTCCGGCCGCCTCAGCCATTTCGACGGCGACGGCAACGCGGTGATGGTCGATGTCTCGGCCAAGGCCGAGACCGAACGGGTGGCGGTGGCGCGCGGATCGGTGGTCATGGCGCCGGCGACCCTGGCGCTGATCCGTGACGGCGGCGTCAAGAAAGGCGACGTCCTGGCCGTGGCCCGCCTCGCCGGCATCATGGCGGCGAAACGCACCCCCGATCTCATTCCCTTATGCCATCCCTTGGCGCTGTCATCGGTCGCCGTCGATCTTCACCTCGATTCCGAGGCGTCGGCGGTACTGATCGAGGCCACCTGCAAACTGGTGGGCCGCACCGGCGTCGAGATGGAGGCGCTGACCGCCGTCACCGTGGCTGCGCTGACCGTCTACGACATGTGCAAGGCCGCCGACAAGGCGATGCGCATCGGCGACATCCGTCTGGTGCGCAAGTCGGGCGGCAAGTCGGGCCTCTACACCGCGCCATAATCCCCCCATCAAGAATCTTGTTGACGCATATCGGGAACACGACTAGAACAAAAGCAGGCCGGTTTGAATTTTGTTCCCGGAATATGCCGGCGGGGGGAGGGGAAAGACATGCTGACCCGCAAGCAGTACGAATTGCTGCTGTTCATCGATGAACGGCTGCGCGCCAGCGGTATCTCGCCGTCTTTCGACGAAATGAAGGATGCCCTGGACCTCAAGTCGAAATCCGGCATCCACCGCCTGATCACCGGATTGGAGGAACGCGGGTTCATTCGCCGCCTCGCCCACCGCGCCCGCGCCCTCGAAGTGCTGCGGTTGCCCGAAAATATCGCCGACCAGCCGCTGCCGCCGCCGGCCAAGGCGTTCTCGCCCACCGTGATCAAGGGCAGCTTTGCCCAGGTCCTGGCCGGCGCCCCGGTGGCGGGACCATCCGAATCCGTCAATCTGCCGCTCTACGGCAAGATCGCCGCCGGCACCCCCATCGAGGCGTTGCGCGACCATTCCGCCGGTGTCGATGTTCCCGCGTCCATGCTGGGCAGCGGCAATCACTATGCGTTGACCGTCGAGGGGGATTCCATGATCGACGCCGGCATTCATGACGGCGATACCGTGGTCATCCGCAGTTGCGACGCGGCCGACGCCGGCACCATCGTCGTGGCGCTGGTTGACGAGTCCGAGGTTACCTTGAAGCGGCTGCGGCGCAAGGGCGCCTCCATCGCCCTGGAACCGGCCAACAAGAAATACGAAACCCGCATCTTCCCGCCCGACCGGGTCAAGGTGCAAGGCCGCTTGGTCGGCCTGTTGCGGAGTTACTGACATGGCCGCCACCCGCCCCTTGCGCTTTGCCTTCACCATCGACGGCCACCCCGCCGGCGGTGATGGCGCCGAGATGAGCGTGACCTATCACGGCCGCTTCAACCGCCGCACCGCCGAGGCCGACGCCCGGCGCCGGTTCGAGGAATGGCGGCGGACCGCCAACGCCCTGGCCCGCCACTGGTCGGCCGATCAGGTGGTGGTGGCCTGATTCGGCAGGACGCCTGGTGGTTGTGGTCAACACGCCGACCGCGGAAACTGGGGAATCGCCACGGCCCAAGATACATTTGCTTAGAGTTTCCCGCATTTAAGCTGAAACGGAAAATCGGGAAACTCTTGAGCCAGAGCGGCGTTTGAGCCATGAAAAAGCGCAGCTTTTTCGTACAACCAGAATTCTAGTGCTTCAGCTTCAAGCTGATACTCTAGGCAACGGGGTTAAGGCATCTGCGGCGCCGGGTCCATCGGCGTGAAGGGGGAGTTGGCGCGACGCGGCACCGCTCCGCCGGGCTATGCGTGGAGGACGACCGCCCGGCCTCCGTCATGGTGTCTGTGGTTTGATTTCTCCGGCCCGCCGCGACCGTGACGCGGTGCCCCGATCAACGCGCCGCCGGTTGCGATGGAAGTGTCCCCTTCCCCGCTCCACCGGCCGCCGACGATGATGATCGCCGGACATCGGAGATTTCCATGGCGGCCACCACCAGCAACGCCAGAATGATCATGATGGCGATTTTAAGCCGGCCATTCCTGGGCTGAGCGCCCCACACCGGTCAGCCGCAGCTCCCCGACCCCGGCGTCTTGCAGCATCCGCCGCCGCATCCGGACCCGGCCTTGCTGCCCAGCGCCTTGCGGAAATGGCGGACCACCGCCCACGCCACCAGGACTCCCACCGCGGCGATCGCCGAAATGTCCCAAAGACCGTTCATGGCAACACTCCTCCCGCGGCAACGATAATGAACGCCAAGCCCCAGGCAAGCCCCAGGGAGTACACCACCGACAACCCGGCCCAGGCCCAGCCGCCGGCTTCGCGCCGCAACGCGCCCATGGTCGACAGGCAGGGCAGATAGAGTAGCACGAACACCATGAACGCGAACGCCTGGAGCGGCGGCATGCTGGCGGCGATGGCGCGTTGCAGGCCCTCGGACTCCTTGCCTTCGGCGTAAAGCACGGCATAGGACGCCACCACCGCCTCCTTGGCGACGACGCCGGTCATGATCGCCACGGTATCCTTCCAGCCAAAGCCCAGCGGCCGGAACAGCGGCGAGACCGCGATACCGACCCGGCCAAGATAGCTCTTTTCAAGCTTCTCGCCGTTCTCGGCCAGGGCAAGCTTGCCGATGGCGTCGGCGCGTTCGGCCTCGTCCTGGATCTGTCCGGCCTCCACCCGCGCGGCATCGTAGTCGCGGGAATAATCCACATCGCGGGGAAACGCCTGCAGGAACCAGATGACGATCGAGCCGACCAGGATGACGCTGCCCACCTTTTGCAGGAAGCCGGTGGCGTTCTCCCACATGTGGAACAGCACGGCGTGCAGGGTCGGAAGCCGGTAGGGCGGCAATTCCATGACGAAGGGCTCGGACTTGGCGCGCAGAATGGTCTTGGACAGCAGCACCGCCGACCCCAGGGCGGTAACGATGCTCAGCATGTACATGATGAAGACCATGGTACCGGCCTGGGCGCCGAAGAACGCTCCGGCGAACAGCATCAGCAGCGGCAGCCGCGCCGAGCAGCACATGAACGGCGTCACCATGGCGGTGATGACCCGCGAGCGCTCGCTTTCGATGGTGCGCGTCGCCATGATCGCCGGCACGTTGCAGCCATAGCCCATGATCAGCGGAATCAATGCCTTGCCGTGCAAGCCGAAGAGATGCATCACCCGGTCGAGCAGAAAGGCGGCGCGGGCGAGATAGCCGGTCTCGCTGAACAAGGCCAGGAAGAAGAACAGAATGACCACGTTGGGCAGGAAGACGATGGTGCCGCCGATACCGGCCAGCACACCGTCCAGAACCAGATCGCGCACCATGCTTTCGGGCAGCAGCGAACGCAACGCCCCGGAGACCAGATCGACCCCGGATTTGATCCAATCGGCGGGAACCCCGCCCAGTTGGAAGGTCGCCTCGAACATCAGCCACATCAGGCCCAGCAGAATGGGCAGACCGGCAAGGCGGTGTAGCAGCACATCATCGATGGCGACGCCGCCGGCATCGACCGAATCGGGAATGGTGCGGGCCTCCATCAGCAGGCCGCGGATGAAGCCGTAACGCCCGGCGGCCATGGCGTGCTCGCACTTCTCGCCATGATGGCGCGAGAACTGCCGACGCTCTTCGTTGACCTGTTCGATCAGTTCCGAATGCTCGCCCTCGCGGGTCAGAATCTCTTCGTCGCCTTCCAGCAGCTTGATCGCCAGCCAGCGGCACTGGCGCGGCGTCAACTCGGCGGGATGGAGATCCTTGACGATGGTTCCGACCCGTTCGATCGCCTGCTCCAGGTGGATGTCGTAGCCGACGGAAACGTGATGCTGATGCGCGGCCCCGGCCTGCTGAATGGCAAGATCGAGAACCGTCGCCAAACCTTCGCCGCTGGTGGCGACGGTTTCCACCACCGGCCCTCCCAGCATGGACACCAGCGCCGCCCGGTCGATGACGATACCCTTGCGTCGGGCCTCGTCGGCCATGTTGAGGACATGGACGCGCGGCAGCTCCATTTCGATCAACTGGGTGGTGAGAAACAGGCTGCGGTCCAGATTGCCGGCGTCGAGAATATTGACGATGACGTCGGGCCGCTTGAACAGGATGAAGTCACGCCCGGCACGCTCTTCCGGCGACTTGGAGCTGAGGGAATAGATGCCCGGCAAATCCACCAGGCGGATCGTCCAGTCGCCATGGCTGATCTTGTATTCCCTGGGCGCCACCGTGACCCGGGGATAATTGCCGACCGCCTCGTGGGCATGGGCCAGCTGATTGAGGACCGTGGTCTTGCCGCAGTTGGGGTTGCCCACCAGGGCAACCGTGATGATCTTGCCGTCCAAAAGCCTTCATCCTCTCGCGATACGCCGGACCGCACCGGGAGGGTCGTCGACAAACACCCGGTGGCGCCGACGGAAAATCAGCAGATCTCGATGCCCACCAGACGGGCCTCGGCCTCGCGCAGGCTAAGCTGATAGCCCAGCAGGGAATAGATGCGGGGATCGCCCAACGGAGCCTTGCGCCCCAGGGCGACCACTGCCCCCCGGACCAGCCCCAGCGCCGCGAGGCTGTTGCCGATGGCCTCGTCGGGAAGACGAAGCACCTGCCCCTTCTGGCCGGGACGGAGATCGGCCAACGTCATTCCCCGTTCGTTGCCCGTGCCACTGTCTTCGCTGTATCCCATCGCCCCCTCGATCACAATTTGCATATGAGTATGACGCTGATAAGCATTATCACCTTCCAACAGGCACCGCCAGCCCCAATTTTCGTTGGACGCCATGCGTGACGGTGCCGATGGACGGGATCAGCCGGCGGCGCATCGCCGGCGGTCGGAAGCTTCGACGTCGTCGCCTGGATGCTCGCCGATTACACCCAGATCGCCCTTGGCATTGAGAGTCTTGACGATGCCGTTGCGCAGCGTCTTGATGCAGAACGGCTTTTCCAGAAAGAGGTCGACGCCGGCCTCGTAGGCCTCGTCTTCGGCGCCGGCTTCGCGAACCCCGGTCAGCAGGATGATGGGAATGTCGCGGTCGATGCCATCGATCCCCGCCCGGATGCGCCGGGTGCATTCGAGTCCGTCCATCACCGCCATCCGCCAATCCATGATCACAACGCGGAAATCGCGATGCTTCAGCGCCTCGATGGCGTCGGCCCCATCCTTGGCCTCGACCACCTGGGTGACCTTGCACGAATTGAGCACGACCTGAATGAGCCCCCTCATCAGCTCGTCGTCCTCGACCACCATTGCCTTGTTGATCTCAGGGTTCATGATCCCCTCCAATGCGGCTGTGGCCCCCCGGATCGCGTCGCCGTTCAGTGACACCATCCCGCCCAGGGCGCCGTTCCCCAACGATCGCGCCGGAACCACGATCGTTATCGTCGCCAACAAAACTCTCGCATACAAGATTGCTTATGGATACTGACCTGACGTTTGGATACTGACTAAGGTGGAGACCTGATCCCAAGTATAACCTAAAAGCTCAACAAAAACGCCCCCCCCCCCCCCCCCCCCCC
>CAIUSV010000045.1 GCA_903901915.1 uncultured Rhodospirillaceae bacterium
ACCATGACGGCTTCTACGCCGCCAAGCTGGTCTCCGCCCGCTTCTACATCGGCCACATCCTGCCCCACGCCGCCGCCCTCGAACAAACCGTCCTCACCGGAACCGACGCCGTCATGGACCTCGAAGAGTGCCAATTGTGAGATTGGGCCGTTTCCTTGCCGCCGTCGTGATGGCGATGGTGCTGTCGCTGCCGGCCGGCATGGCGTCGGCCTTGCCGGTGACCACGTCCGCCGGCAATCCCACCATCGTGGTCGGCGTCATCGCCACCCTCAGCGGGCCGTTGGCCATGGCCGGGCAGGATTCCGTCGATGGCTTTACTACCGCCATGCGCCAACTGGGCGGGCGCTTCGCCAACCAGGAGGTGCGGGTGGTGGTGGTGGATGACAAAGGTTCGCCCGATACCGCGGTGCAGGTGACGCGGCGGCTGCTGGAGCGGGAAAAGGTGGATTTCGTGCTGACCGCGGTGTCGCGCGCCGCCATGGCCGCTATCGTCCGGCCGTTGGCCGATGCCCGAGTTTTCGTCCTTAATCTCGATGCCGCACCGGCGGCGTTGATGGGGCCGGAGTGCGGTCCGTGGCTGTTCGAGCTGGGGACGCCGCCCGATGCGATCGACGAGGCCGCCGGTGTTTATTTCTCCGCCGAAAAACTGCGCCGCATCGTGGTGGTCGGTCCCGATTCGGCGGTGACCAGGGCGGCGGTGGCGGCGGTGAAGCGCACTTGGAACGGCGAGGTCGCGGCGGTACTGAAGCCCCGCCACGGTGCCACCGTCTTTGCCGACGAGATCGCCCGCATCCGCGCCCTGGCCCCCGACGCCGTCCTGACCGTGCTGACCGGCGGCATGGGCGGCGCTTTCGTGCGCGATTATGCCGCCGCCGGCCTGAAGGCCGATATTCCCCTGGTGGGGCGGTGGACCGGCTTCGAGCGTCCATTGCTGGCGGCCATGGCCGACCAAAGCCTCGACGTGCTCAACGTCGCCCCGTGGAGTCCGGATCTGGATACGCCGCTGAACAAGCGGTTGAACACCGATTTCGAGATCGAGTACGGCCGTCCCGTCACCACGTGGGTGGCGCAGGGTTATGACGCCGGCCTGCTGCTGGATTCGGCGATGAAGGTCACCGGCGGTCGTACAGGTGATCGTGACGCGGTGCGCCGCGCCCTGCGCCGGGCCGAGTTCGCCTCGGTGCGCGGGCCGTTTCGCTTTGACACCAACCACGCGCCTTCGCTCAACCTCTACATGCGCCGGGTGGTGCGGGACGCCAAGGGCCGCCTTAATCAGGAATTACGCGGGGTGCTGGTCCGGGATTGGCACGGCCGCGACGTCGCTTCGTGCCCCATGCGCTGGGTCGAGGAACCGACCCCGCCGCCCGGCGCCACCACGGCCAAACCCGCCGCCACTCCGGCCAAGCCGAAACCGTCGGCCAAGCCGGGGACGGCACCACCGAGGCCGGCGCAATAAGGGGTGGGGCTAGCGGTTGCGGTCCACCAGCTTGATCATGGTGTCCAGGGTGATCGAGGCGAAGGTGGCGCGCGCGGTGTCTTCGATTTCCATCAGGGCCTGACACAGCGCCTTGCCCTCGGCGGTGTCGTCGCCGTCCTCGCGCTCGCCGTGGCGGATGGGGTCGATGGTCTCGAACAGCTGAATCACGTCGAGCAGCGTGGTGCGCCGGCGATTGCCGGAAAAGCGATAGCCGCCGCCGGCGCCGCGCACCGCCTCGACCAGCCCGACCCGGCCCAGCGAGCGCAGCACCTTGGCCAAGTGGTTGGTCGAGATGCCGTATTTCTCGGCGATCTCGTTGGCGGACAACTGCCGGTCGGGGCCGGCGGCCAGTTCCATGATGGCGAACAGGGCGCAGCGGGTGGCCTTCTGAAGTTTCATCACAGGTCCTTTTCGAGCTGGATGAAGGGACCGGCCATCATGCCTTGGCTGCGGAAGAAGCTCATGATCACGGTGGCGTCGCGTCCCAGCATGGTGCGGACCTTGTTGACCCCGGCCTTGCGGAACCGCTCGGTCAGCGCCTCGAACAAGGTGGCGCCGACGCCGTCCTGGCGGATCTGGTCGCGCACGCCGATGGCGAAAACCCAGCCGCATGGCGGTGAACCGAACTCCCAGGCACGGACTTCGCCGATGATGAAGCCGAGAACGGAGTCGCCGTCGGAGGCGACCAAGAAAAATCGGTACCGTTTTACTGATTTCTGCTGACCGTCGTCGTCGGCATCGGAAACGCGGTTGTTGTATATATCTAGCAGGTCCTCCCAATACTCGGGCTTGGTCATCCCAGTGTTTTCAGCATCGATAGCAATCACTTGCGGGATGTCGGCCGCCTTGGCGAGGCGGACGGTGTATTTTCTTTCAGTTTGCCGAGCGTGGGAATTTGCCATTAAGCCGGTCCCTCTAATTGATAAGACCGTTCTACTGCACGATGTTGGTGATTACAATGCCGTTTCCAAGTGGAAGATATTTTGCGGTGCCGTAACTGTCCAGCGGTGACGTCGAACGGGCGCGGTTGCGCCGTTCAGAGGCCGTCATAGACAAAAGATACCGGAATATAGCCCCAAGTTAGCTCGACGATCCTCGCGTGAACGGAGACACTGGCGGTGGATTTTCCTGGTCCAGCGACGGGAACGAAGACCGAAGCGACAGCCAAGCCACGCAAGGCCGCGATGGCTGACCTGCTTCCGTCACGCGGCGGCGCCATCAAGGTGGGTTGGCGAATACCCACAACGGGAGTAGGATTTTTTCCGACCCCAATGTAGGAAGAGGGGACGCGATGCCTGGGTTTGATTCGCCGGCTGCCGCCGCGGTGGTGCTGGATAAGGGGGGCCTTGACGGCCTCATCGCCGGTCTCGGGGCTGGGGGGTTCCGTGTCATCGGCCCCACCGTCTCGGGCGACGCCGTCGTCTATGACGACATCACCTCCGTCAAGGACCTTCCCGCCGGATGGGGTGACGAGCAGCAGGGTGGCCGCTATCGGCTGGTCAAGCGCCAGGATGGCGCGCTGTTCGGCTACACCGCCGGGGCGCAGGGGTGGAAGCGCCACCTTTATCCGCCGCGGCAGACCCTGTTCACCGCCCGGCGCAAGGACAAGGGCTACGAGGTGCTGCCACCACCGCCCGCGCCGCCGCCCATGGCCTTCATCGGCGTGCGGGCCTGCGAGCTTGCCGCCATGGCGGTCCACGACCGGGTCTTCGGCGACAAGACCGCCCCCGAGCCCGGCTATCAGCGCCGTCGCGCCGCCGCCTTCGTGGTGGCGGTGGAGTGCGGCCAGGCCGGCGGCACCTGTTTCTGCGCTTCCATGGGCACCGGCCCCGAAGTGACGGCGGGATTCGACATCAAGCTGGTGGAACTGCCCGCCCGCGGCGTGTTTGTCGCCACCGCCGGCAGCTCCGCCGGCGCCGACATGCTGGCGCGGCTGAAGGTCGCCGCCGCCACCGAGGCCGACAAGGCCGAGGCGGCACGGCGGGTCGCGGGGGCCCGTCCGGCCAAGATCATGGACACCGCCCAGGCCAGGGGCTTGCAGGCCAAGGCCGAGCATTCCCGCTGGGACGAGGTGGCCAAGCGCTGCCTGACCTGCGGCAACTGCACCATGGTCTGTCCCACCTGCTTCTGTTCGTCGGTGGAGGACTCCACCGATCTCAAGGGCGAGACGTCCGAACGGACCCGCACCTGGGACAGCTGTTTCTCGATAGATTTCTCTTACATCCACGGCGGTGCCGTCCGGACTCAGGCCCGGTCGCGCTATCGCCAGTGGATCACGCACAAGCTGTCGGCGTGGCACGATCAATTCGGCGGATCGGGGTGTGTCGGCTGCGGCCGCTGCATTACGTGGTGCCCAGTGGGCATCGACATCACCGAGGAAGTTGCCGCCATCGCCGCCAGCGATCAAGGGAGGTAGACATGGTCCAGCCGGAAAATCTCGGGCGTATCCTTGACGAACATCCCTTCTTCGCCGGTATTCCCGGCGATCTTCGGGCGCTGCTGATCGGCTGCGCCGCCAATGAGCGTTTCGACATCGGGCAGTTTCTCGCCCGCGAGGGGCTGCCCAGCGACAAATTCTATCTGATTCGCGCCGGTCAGGTGGCGATCGAGGTGGATGTGCCGGGCAAGAAGCCGATCATCCTGGAGACCGCCGCCGAGGGCGAGGTCATCGGCTGGTCGTGGATCGTGCCGCCCTATCGCGCCAGTTTCGACGCCCGCGCCCAGACCCTGGTGCGCGCCCTGTCGTTCGACGGCGCCTGCCTGCGCAAGAAGATGGAGGCCGATCACAGCCTGGGCTACGAGGTGATGCGCCGCTTCGTGCCGATGATGGGCCATCGCCTCCAGACCGCGCGCATGCAGATGCTGGATCTGTACGGCCCGGCGGTGGTCAAGGCTCGTAAGGGGAAGGCCGGCTGATGAACGCGCACGCTCGCAATCCGGCGCCGGCCGATCCGATGATGCCGCATCCGTTTCGCATCGAACGGGTCCGGCGGGAACTGTCCGATACCTTCACCATGGAGATGGTGCCGCAATCGGGCGGCGGTTTTCGCTTCCGCCCCGGCCAGTTCAACATGCTTTATGTCTTCGGGGTGGGTGAGATTCCCATTTCCATCTCGGGAGATCCCGGCGACGGCGCGGTGCTGGTGCATACCACCAGGGCGGTCGGCGCGGTATCGCAGGCGCTGGATAACCTCAAGGCCGGCGACATCGTCGGCGTGCGCGGCCCCTTCGGCAGCTATTGGCCGGTCGAGCAGGCGTTCGGCCACGATCTGGTGTTCGTTGCCGGCGGTGTCGGGCTGGCGCCGTTGCGTCCCGCCATCTATCAGGCCATGGCCAACCGCGAGCGGTTCGGCAAGGTGGTGGTGCTGTACGGCGCCCGCACCCCCGCCGACATCCTGTTCCGCAAGGAGCTGGAGAAGTGGCGCGGCCGCTTCGACATGAATGTCATGGTCACGGTCGATCGCGTCGCCGGCAAGTGGAACAGCGACGTCGGTGTCGTCACCAATCTGGTGGCCAAGGGCGGCTTCGACCCGCTGCATGCCACCGCCTTCGTCTGCGGTCCCGAGGTGATGATGCGCTATGTCGCCCTGGCGCTGGAAAAGCGGGGGGTGGCGCTGTCGTCGGTGTGGCTGTCGATGGAGCGCAACATGAAATGCGGCTGCGGCCTGTGCGGTCACTGTCAGTGGGGGTCGGACTTCGTTTGCAAGGACGGGCCGGTGTTCCGCTATGACCAGATCGCCGACCGTCTCAGCGTGAGGGAACTTTGACCATGGCCGAACGCAAGAAGCCCAAGCTGGCGGTGTGGAAATTTTCCTCCTGCGACGGCTGCCAGCTTTCCCTGATCGATTGCGAGGATGAGTTGCTGGCGCTGACCGAGGAGGTGCGGATTTCGTACTTCCTGGAAGCCACCCGCAAGGTCGAGAAGGGACCCTACGACGTGTCGCTGGTGGAAGGCTCGGTGACGACGCCCCACGACATCAAGCGCATCCGCGAGGTGCGCAAGATGTCCAAGGTGCTGGTCACCATCGGCGCCTGCGCCACCTCGGGCGGCATCCAGGCGCTCAGGAACTTCAAGAACGTCAAGGACTTCACCCGCTACGTCTACGCCCATCCCGAATACATCGACACGCTGACGACCTCGACGGCGATTTCGGATCATGTGGCGGTGGATTTCGAGTTGCGCGGCTGCCCCATCAGCAAGCATCAGCTGCTGGAGGTGCTCAACGCCACTCTCAATGGCCGCCGTCCCAACATTCCCCGCCATTCGGAATGCATCGAGTGCAAGCGCAAGGGCGTGGTCTGCCGCATGGTCGCCACCGGTACCGCCTGCATGGGACCGGTGGTGCAGGCCGGCTGCGGCACGCTTTGCCCCGGCATGGATCGCGGCTGTTACGGTTGTTTCGGCCCGATGGAGACCCCCAACACCGCCTCGTTGGCCGCCCATTTCAAGGAATTGGGCAAGGACCCGCGCGATATCATGCGCCTGTTCCGCAGCTATAACGCCAATGCCGAGGCCTTCCGCCAGGAGAGCGAAAGCCATGGCTGAGACCCGCACCATCAAGGTCGAGGCGCTGGCCCGTGTCGAGGGCGAGGGCTCGTTGACCGTCAAGGTCAAGGACGGCGTGGTCAAGGAGCTGCATTTCGGCATCTTCGAGCCGCCGCGCTTTTTCGAGGCGTTCCTACGCGGCCGCGATTTCCGCGAGGTTCCCGACATCACCGCGCGCATTTGCGGCATCTGCCCGGTGGCCTATCTGATGGGCGCCAGCCAGGCGATGGAGGACATTCTTGGCATCAAGGTGACCAAGCCCATCCGCGATCTGCGCCGGCTGCTTTATTGCGGCGAGTGGATCGAAAGCCACGCCCTGCACGTCTACATGCTGCACGCCCCCGACTTTCTGGGGCTGCCCGACGCGCTGGAACTGGCCAAGGTCAACCGGCCGCTGGTCGAACAGGCGTTGCGGCTGAAAAAGATCGGCAACCAGATCCTGGAGGTGGTCGGCGGCCGCGCCGTCCACCCGGTCAACCTGAGGGTCGGCGGATTCTATTCCGTGGTCCGCAAGAAGGAACTGGCCCGGCTGGAAGAGGACCTGAAGTGGGCGTTGGAGACCTCGCTGGCCACGGTCAAGCTGGTCAGCGGCTTTGACTTTCCCGATGTCGAGCAGGACTACAATTTCATGGCGTTGCGTCATCCCGACGAATACGCCATCCATGAAGGCCGGCTGGTCACCAGCAAGGGTCTCGATATCGCGGTATGCGACTTCCTCCAGCATATCGAGGAAGAGCATGTGCCGTGGTCCAACGCCCTGCACGGCTATGCCAAGGACGGCAGCCACCACCATGTCGGGCCGCTGGCCCGCTATAACCTCAACTTCGACAAGCTTTCGGCCACCGCCAAGGCGGCGGCCAAGGCGGCCGGGTTGGGGCCGGTGGTGAAGAACCCGTTCAAGTCCATCGTTGTCCGTGCCGTCGAACTGGTGCAGGTGTGCGAGGACGCTCTGGCCCTCGTCCAGAACTATGTTGAACCCGATAAGCCCTATGTCGAGGCAACGCTCCGCGCCGGCGAGGGTCACGGCTGCACCGAGGCGCCGCGCGGCATCTGCTATCACAAGTACAAGATCGCCAAGGACGGCGCGGTCGAGGAAGCCCGGATCATGCCGCCGACCGCCCAGAACCAGAAGGTGATCGAACTGGACCTGTGGTCGGTGGTGCAGGCCAACCTGGACAAGGACGACGAGGCCATCAAGTGGCGCTGCGAGCAGGCGATCCGCAATTACGATCCCTGCATCTCGTGCGCCACCCACTTCCTCAAGCTGGATCTCCGGCGGGAGTAGGCGCGCCCGGTTTTCCCCTCCCCCTCAATATTGAGGGGGAGGGGGAACCGAATCGGAGCGCCCTATCGAATTGATAACCATCCCCGACACTGTCCGGCAGAACCCTCCCCCTCTCCCTTGGGGGAGAGGGGGACGCGGTGCGTGCCACTTCCTTTTTCCGCTCGGGTGATCGTGTTCGCGCGCTATCGTCCTTGCGTTTCGTCACGGATCAGAATATTAGTAATAACTAATCAAGCGGATCCACATGTGACGAGGATGAGATGCTGAAGGATTGGAACGAGTTGGCCGGTGGTCTGTCCAAGCTGGTGGGGCAGGTGCGCGGCGGCGCGCCCGAGGCGATGAAGGGCTTTTCCGCCATGGCCAAGGCGGCGACCGCGGAAGGCGCGCTGGATGCCCGCACCAAGGAGCTGATCGCCCTGGCGTTGGGCATCGCGGCGCGTTGCGACGGCTGTCTGGCCTTCCATGCCAAGGCGGTGGTCGATCTGGGCGGCACCCGCGAGCAGGTGATGGAGACCATCGCCATGTCGGTCTACATGGGCGGCGGTCCGTCGCTGATGTACGGCGCCCTGGCGCTGGAGGCCTATGACCAGTTCGCCGGCCTGAAGCAGGCGGCGGAGTAGGATCATGGTCGCCTTGTCGGCTCATGATTGGCTGCTGTCGCTGGCCGGTGGCGTGCTGATCGGGCTGTCGGCCGGCGGGTTGATGCTGGCCGTCGGCCAGATCGCCGGCATCAGCGGCCTGTTCAAGCACGCCCTTCACGGCCGGGTCGAGTCGATCCTGTTTCTGGTGGGGCTGCCGCTGGGGGCGCTGCTGGTCAGTGCCGTCACCGGCGAAGCGGCTCCGGTTGCCTTCGCCGCGCCTTGGCGGCTGGTATTGGCCGGGCTGCTGGTCGGCATCGGGGCGCGGCTGGGCAATGGCTGCACCAGCGGCCACGCGGTGTGCGGCATCGCCCGGCTGTCGGTGCGCTCGCTGGTGGCGACCGTGGTGTTCATGGCCGTCGGCATGGCGGTGGTGGCGGTGGTCGGGGGGGCGCCGTCATGATCCGCCGTCTCGCCTTTCTTGTCGCCGGCATCGCCTTCGGCGCCGGGTTGACGCTGTCACGCATGATCGATCCGGCCAAGGTGACCGGCTTCCTCGATATCGGCGGAAGCTGGGACCCCAGTCTTGCCGCCACCATGGCGGGGGCGCTGGCCGCCACTTTCCTGCTTTATCGTTTCGCCGGGCGGTTGGGGCGGCCGCTGTTGGGCGGTGATGTCCCCGAGCCGCCGCCGAAAGCCATCGACCGCCGTCTGGTGGCGGGGGCGGCAGTGTTCGGGCTGGGCTGGGGGCTGGCCGGCATCTGCCCCGGTCCGGCCATTGCGGTGGTTGTGCTCAATCCCGTGGTATTGTGGTTCCTGGGGGGCTTTGCCGTGGGAACCGTGTTGGTGTCTCTCTCTGGAAGGGTAATGCGATGATGAAGAACGTCGGCGGTATCGACCGCATTCTGCGCGCCGTGGTGGGGCTGGTTCTGATCGGGCTGACCCTGGGCGGGGTGATCGGGGTCTGGGGTTGGATCGGTGTGGTGCCGCTGGCTACCGCCGCCATCGGCTGGTGCCCGGCCTATCTGCCGCTTGGCATCCGTACCTGCAAGCGCGATTAGGATTCTACCGTTCGCGGAACGCCTCGTGGCGCAGCTTGAGCACCGGTTTTACCAGGAACTCCATCACCGAACGGGTGCCGGTGTGGATTTCCACGGTGGCCTGCATGCCCGAGCTGATCAGGCGCTTGGCTGATTCGTCGCCGATGAAGGCCCGGTCGGTCTGCACCACCACGCGGTAGAACGGTTGGGCATTCTGGGTCTGGGGCACGGTGGTGTCGGCGGCGACCATGATGACGTCGCCCTCCAACCCGCCATAGGTGGTGTAGTCGTAGGCGCTGATCTTGACGGTGGCGCGCTGGCCGGTCTGGACATAGCCGCGGTCCATGGGATTGAGCTTGGCGTCGATCTGAAGGCGCTCGTGCAGCGGCACGATCTCCATGATCGGATCACCCGGCTTGATCACGCCGCCGATGGTGTTGGCGCGCATGCTCTTGACGATGCCGTCGATGGGGCTGGCGATGATGGCGCGGCGCTGCTGGTCGGTAGCCTGGGACAGCAGTTCGCGGGTACGGGCGATGTTGAGTTCGGCTTCCGACATTTCGCCCTGGGCGGTGCGCTGAAAGCGGGCCTGCTCTTCCTCGATGCGCTGGCGCGCCTCCTGCTGACCGGCCTGGGCGCGCGGAATCGACGACCGCACCGTTTCCAGCTGGCCCTTCAGGTCTTCGACCTGGCTTTCCATCTGGACATGGTCCATGCGCGACGCCAGACCCGATTTGATCAGGTCCTTGGACATCTCGAAGCGTTCCAGGGCCAGCCGCAGGCTGGTGGTGAGCGCGCGCTGCTTGGTCTCGTACTCCTGGACCTCCAGGCCCTTCTGGCGCACCTGCTCTTGCAGCACCGACAAGGTGGCGCGCAACGTCTGGCGACGGGCCTCGAACGAGCGGCGTTCCGATTCCACCAGGGCGCGCTGACGCCCGGCTTCCTCCTCGGGAAAGGCCAGCGGCTGGCCGGAGATTTCCGCCTGGAGGCGGGCACGTTGCAGATGATAGCCGTCAAGCCGGACCTGGAGTTCATCGCGGTTGAGCGAGCTGACCGGCAGCTCGATCTGGATCAGCGGCGTGCCCTCCTTGACCTCGTCGCCGTCGTTGACGTGGATCTCGCGGACGGTGCCGCCCTCCAGGTGCTGGATGACCTTGACCTTGCCTTCGGGCACCACTTCGCCCTCGGCGATGGCGACTTCGTCCAGTTGCGCCACCAGGGCCCAGACGATGAAGATGGCGGTCAGCGTCATCACCACCCGCGCCAGCGGCCGCCAAGTGGGAAGCGGATAGGAATTGGCCAGGCGGTAAAGGCGGTGGCCATGTTCGGCGCTGGCGGCGTGATGTTCGGATGCGGCGATGGACTCGACCGGATTGACCGACGGCAGGAACCAGTCGATGACGGCGCGGACGATGCGCCGTGGCCATGCCGCTAGTCCCCGGGGATGGGTTTCGGGCGGCCCCTCGGGGGTGGCGAACAGCCAGCGGAGGAAGCGGCCCAATGCCCAAAGCATGGCCAGAGGCGAAGGTTTGGCGGGTGGCGGCGGCGGGCCGCCGCCGGGACCGGCCTGCCCGCCGGCCATGGCGGCGAGCATCTGCATCATCTGTTCCTGGCTGGGCTGCGGCGCGCCTTGAGTGGGCGGAGCGGGAGGCGGCGACGGAGGGGGAGAGGCCGGGGCGGTCACGGCTTGCCTCCCACCCCGATGTGGACGCTCTGGGGCAGGGGTGGCGCTTGGGTGCCGATGCTGTGGGGGGGCGCGGCCGCCGGAGCCGGCCCCGGTTGCGGCGGCGGCGGGCGGACGCCGAACAGCCTTTGCAGGGTCTCGGCCGCCGGTCCGGCGGCGGCGACATTGCCCTTGTCCAGCACCACCACGTCGCGGCACACCGGCAGCAGGATCGGCGAATGGGTGACGATGATGACGGTATGGTCCCGCCCCAGTTCGGCCATGGTGGTCCGCAGGTCCTCTTCGGCCTGGCGGTCGAGGCTGGCCGAGGGCTCGTCCAGCAGCAGCACCGGTGGGTTGCCGATCAGGGCGCGGGCGATGGCGATGCGCTGGCGCTGGCCCGCCGACAGCCGCGAGCCGGCCTCGCCGATGGGGGTGGCGTAGCCGTCGGGCAGATCGACGATGTATTGGTGGACGCCGGCGACCTTGGCGGCGGCCAGGATGGCTTCGTCGGAACATCCCGGCGCGCCGTAGGCGATGTTGTCGCGGATGGTGGCGTTGAACAGCACGCATTCCTGCGGCACATAGCCCATCCAGCCGGCGAGTTCCGCGCGGGTGAACTGGGAGATGTCGGCACCGTCCAGCAGCACCCTGCCCTTGGCCGGATGATAAAGCCCCAGGATGATCTTGAGCAGGGTGGTCTTGCCGCTGCCGTTGCGGCCCAGGATGGCGGTGATGCCGTTGGGGCGGATTTCCAGGCGTTCGATGGCGGCGGCGGCCTGGGACTTCTTGTCGTAGGCGAAGGAAATATCTTCCAGCGTCACCAGACCGGACGGCCGTTCGCGCTGAAGGCCGCTGTGGCGCCGCTCCTCGCTTTCGCCGAAGACCTCGCCCAGGCGCTCCACCGATTGGCGGAAGGCGGCGAAACTTTTCCAGGCGCCCACCAACTGGTTGATCGGACCGTACAGCCGCGACGACAGCATGTTGCACGCCACCAGGGCGCCCATGGAGAGGTCGTGGTCCATGATGAAGACCGCCCCCACCGTGGTCAGCGCCGCGCTGCCCAACTGGGTCAGTCCCTGGCCGACGTTGACGTAGCCATCGGCGACGGCACCGCGCTGGATCGAGCGTTCGATGGTGCTGGCTTGGCGCTCCTCCCAGATCGGTCGGATGGCGCGGTCCAGCGCCACCGCCTTGACGGTGGCGCGGCCGGCGATGATTTCCGCCACCAGGGCATCGCGCGCCGACTGGACGTCGCGCTCCTTGCCGCTCTTTTCCGCCATGGCGCCGCCGGAGCGCCACGCCAGGACGATGAAGGCGATGAACAAGACGATGAACACCATGGCCAGCGGCCGACCGATGACGAAGATCACCCCCAGGAAGATGAACACGAACGGCAGGTCGGCCAGCAGGATGGCGGTGGCGCCCGACACGGTGTTGCGGATGGCGTCCACGTCGCGGAACAGGGTCTGCCAGAACGACGCCGGCCGGCTTTCCAGTGTCCTGAGCGGCAGATGCATGACCTTGTCGAACAGCTTGGTGCCGATCTCGACGTCGATGCGCAACGCGGCGGTCTGCATCATGCGTCCGCGCGAGGTGCGGATGATCCAGTCGAACGCCAGCAGGATGCACACGCCGATGGCGAGGCCCTTCAGGGTTTCGATGCCGTTGTGGCCGATGACCCGGTCATAGACCTGCATCACGAAGATCGGCACCGCCAGCGCCATCAGGTTGATGAACAGCGAGGCGGTCAGCATCTCGCGCATCACCGGGCGCAACGGTTCGAGGACGGGCTTCAGCCAGGCTTTCTTGTCACTGCTCATGATCTTTAGGATTTGGGACCGAGCGGGGCCGCGATGCAAATGGAAAGTTCGCCATACCAATCCGTTCTCGACGCCAAGGCATGGCTCGGGTAGAAGGGCGGGGCGCGTTTTCCGGTTGGGGGAACCATGAAGACCTGCGTTGCCGTCCGTCATGTCGCATTCGAGGACCTGGGAAGTTTCGAGCCGGTGCTGGTGGAAGCCGGCTTCGCCATCCGCTATGTCGAGGCGGGATGGGACGATCTGGCCGCGCTCGACGCCGGGTCGCCCGACCTGCTGGTGGTGCTGGGCGGGCCGATCGGGGCCTGCGAGGACGAGGCCTATCCGTTCCTGGCCGACGAATTGGCGCTGATCGACCGGCGGCTGCGCTCCGGGCGCGCCATCATCGGCATCTGCCTGGGGGCGCAACTGATGGCTCGTGCCCTGGGGGCGCGGGTTCATCCCAATCCGCGCGGCAAGGAAATCGGCTGGTCGCCGCTGACGCTGACCGAAGCGGGTTTCGCTTCGCCCTTGGCGGCGCTGGAGGGCGTATCGGTGTTGCACTGGCACGGCGACACCTTCGATCTGCCCGATGGTGCCCGTTTGCTGGCCTCGACCGAGGTTACGCCGAATCAGGCGTTCCGGTGGGGGGCGGCGGCGCTGGGGTTGCAATTCCATGTCGAGGCGACCCGCCGGGGGCTGGAACGCTGGTACATCGGCCATGCCGGCGAAATCGCCTCGGCGCCCGGCCTGTCGGTCGAGTCATTGCGCGCGGACACCGCGCGTTCGGCAAGCGGACTGGAAACGCGAGGGCCGCAGGTGTTGTCTCGCTTTCTGGCTGATATCGTGTTGGTATAGCCGTTGTTGTCAGGTTCCCGCCTGTTCACCGGGGGGGAAGCGTTGTATAGTTTCGGCCGAAGGGGCAAGAGAAGACAGCCGTGGACGAAAAGCTCAACGAGGAAGACGTCAAGCGCCTGCTCTCCAATCCTACCGGAGATACACGCGCGGAAATCGCGGGAAAGATCGCGTCTCAGCACCAGGGGCTGAGCGACGGTCAGCGTAAGCTGGCCGAGGATATCTTCCGCCTGATGGTGCGCGACGCGGAGGTCCGGGTGCGCGAGGCGTTGTCTCGCCAACTCAAGGAAAATCCCATCGTTCCGCACGACGTGGCGCTGGCGCTGGCCCGCGACGTCGAGGACGTTTCGCTGCCCATGTTGCAGTTCTCCGAGGCGTTGACCGACGAGGACCTGATCGAGATCGTCCACAGCCAAAGCCCGGAAAAGCAGGTGGCGGTCGCCGGCCGTCATCACGTCTCCGCCAGCGTCGCCGATGCCCTGGTCGATACCGGCAACGAGGAGGCGGTGGCAACCCTGGTCTCCAACGAGGGGGCCGAACTCACCGAAACCATCCTGACCCATGTGGTCGATCGCTATGGCGAAAGCGAGACGGTGGGCAGCGCGCTGGTCGAACGCAAGGCCCTGCCCATCACCGTGGCCGAACGGTTGATGGCCAAGGTTTCGGAGAACCTTCGTCAGCACCTGATGGCCCGCAAGGACCTGTCGCCCGAAGCCATCGCCTCGATGATGATCCAGGCTCGCGAGCTTGCCGTGCTCGGCCTGTCCAGCTCGGAAAACGATGTCGTCCAGCTGGTTGACCATCTCTATCGCGTCGGCCGTCTGACCCCGTCCATCATGCTGCGCGCCGTGTGCATGGGCGACATGGTGTTCTTCGAGGTCGCCCTGGCCAAGCTGGCTCGCATCAAGGTCGAGAATTGTCGCACCCTGATCCACGATGCCGGCAAGCGCGGCTTCGAGGCGTTGTTCGAGAAGGCGTCGCTGCCCAAGGCGTTCTTCGCCGCCATGCGGGCCGCCATCGACGTCTCCTACGAAATGGAATACGACGGCGGTCCCAATGACCGCGAGCGGTTCTCGCGTCGGATGATCGAGCGCATTCTTACCCAGTATGGCGATCTTGGCGTCGAATTCGAGAACGACGACCTGGAATATCTGCTGGCCAAGATGAACCAGCTTCCGTCCACCGTGCTGGGCGACTGACGGCCAAGAAGGGGGGAATCATGGCCACCACCGCGAAGCCCGCGGCGAAGCCGGTCGACAAGGACGCGGCGAATCGCAAGGAAATCATCGCCACCATCAAGGGGCCGGTGACCAAGCGGGTGACCGAGCTGATCCCGGCGCTGGCGGCGTTTCCCAACCCCTATGCCGCGGTGCTGGCGACGCCCGATCTGCTGTATGCCTGCATGCAGTTGGTCAAGACCCGGCGCGATCAGTTCAGCGATCTGGTGGTGGACAAGGACGGTAATCCGGTGTTGGAAAACGACCGGCTGCTGCGTTGCGAGCGCACCGTCGATCAGATCATCAGCATGGTGGTGCGGTCCGGTGCCAAGGCCTATGCCGAAAAGCGGTTCGGTGCCGCGGAAAAGGCGGTGGCCAAGACGCCGAAGGCGGAAAAGCACAAATCCCTGGTGGACAAGATCGCCGCTCTGGTGTCGGGCAAGTGGGGCGAGGCCGAGGTGCCGAAGCCGTCGCCGACCCAGGCCGACCAGTTCTATGGCGCGATCAAGGACTATCTGGATTTTGACTGGCAGGTGCCGTTGATCCCCTGTTTCGCCGAGCTGCCGGTCAAGCTGATCCGCGAGATGGGGCTTGGCGTCACCACGTTGCGCACCCCCGAGGGTATCGCCGCCCTGGCCGATATCGGCCGCCACTCCATGGATCAGGCCAAGCGGATTCTGTCCGACGACATGATGCGCGAGATGCTCGACACCCAGCCGCTGGCGGCCAAGGGCGTCGCCTTTCTCGGCAAGGAGCGCTACGACTTCCTGCATGGAACCGTCTACGACAAGATGGGCGAGAAATTCTGGGAGATGTGCGTCGATTGCGACCGCCTGGAGGCGATGGAGGTTCAGAACGCCAAGGACCTGGAGCAGATGGCCAGCCATCTCCACATCCTGTCGGCGGACTCGATCAACCAGTTCGTCCGGTTCCTGCAATTCGCCCAGATCCCCATCTTCCTGGAGGTCGGCAGCGAGAAGATGGGCGAAGAGAAGTTCGCCGAGATCTTCGGCGTTCCCGGCAACAAGAAGCTGGTCAAGATGTTTTGCGAGAAGATCAAGGCGGCCAAGCTCGATCCCGAGGACCCCGACGGCGATCTGCGCAAGAAGCTGCCCGACGTGTTCGGCGCCTACCTGCGGGCACCGGCCGATTTCGAGCGGGGGCTGTAGCCGCCGCTCCGGCACAAGCCAGATGACATACGTTCCGGCTATTTCTCCTGGATGAGCCGACCAAAGTCGGTGCCCAAGAGTTGGCTTGACGCGTGACATCATTGTCTGCTTTTTGTTCTCAATTAATAAATGGGGTCCGCGGTAAGTGGGCCATAGCCGGCCGCCCACGGGCATTCCCCGCGCGTGCCGGGACTGCCATTCGGGGGGGCGTCCATGCCGTTGAATTTCTCTTTTGCCCTGGCTCACCAGGGAAGCATGCAAGTGGCTGGCGGCTCCTTGCTTTCCAACATGAAGATTTCGGCCAAGATGTTGCTCGTCGTCGTGCTGATGGGTCTGGTGTCCCTGGCGGTCGGAGCGGTGGGAATCGACGGTATGCAGGCCCTGGACGATCAGTCCGGCGAGATCGAGAAATCATCCGCCCGCGCGATCAAGGGCGAGGCGGTGAACGCGCTGATCTTGTCGGTGGTCATGGATTCGCGCGGCATCTACATGGCCCAATCGGCGGCCGAGGTGGAAAAGTACGCCAAGCCGATGCTCGAAAACATCACCGCGTTCGAGCAGCGCATGGCGGAGTGGGAGGCGCTGATTCCCCCGGCGCAGCAGGCGGATTTCGCCAAACTGAAGGCGGCGGCAAGCCGCTTCGCCGAGTTTCGCCGCGAACTGGCGCGCATCGGCCGTGCCGAGGGGGGCGCCGCCGGCCGGTTGTTCGGCGACAACGATGTCAATCGCAAATCCCGCCAGGATCTCAACCGACTGACCGAGGCCTTCGCCGCCATCAACGTCAAGGACATCGCCGAGACCGCCGAGCGCATGGACCGGGTCCGCTATGTCAGGGTGCTGGTCAGCGTGCTGCTGACCCTCATCGGTACGATCTGTGTCGGGGCGATGGCCAATTATATCGGCAACCGCACCATTGCCGGTCCGATCAAGGGGATCGTCCGCGCCATGGAACAGCTGCGTCAGCGCAGCCTTTCCGGGGCGATTCCCGGCGTCGGTCGCCGTGACGAAATCGGCGAGATGGCCGAATCCCTGGTCGAGTTCCGTGACGCTCTGGCCGAGGCCGACCGTCTCGCCGCCGAGCGGGAGGCCGACCATGCGGCGCGTGAGACGCGGGGGCGGACGATGGAAACCTTGACCGCGGATTTCGACCGCGCCGTTTCGGGGGTTCTGGACCTGGTGTCGGCCGCCGCCGGCGATCTGGACACCACGGCGCAGGGCATGTCCGCCAATGCCGAGGAAACCGGGCGTCAGGCGGTGGCGGTTGCCGCCGCCGCCGAGGAAGCGTCCGCCAGCGTCTCCACCGTGGCGACGGCGGCCGAGGAATTGTCGGCGTCCATCGCCGAAATATCGCGCCAAGTGGCCCAGTCCAGTCAGGTTTCGCGGACGGCGTCCGAGGAAGCCCGCCACACCAATGCCATCGTCGCGGGGCTGGCGTCCAGCTCGGCCCGGATCGGCGATGTCGTCGGGCTGATCAACGATATCGCCAGCCAGACCAACCTGCTGGCACTGAATGCCACCATCGAGGCGGCCAGGGCGGGCGAAGCCGGTAAGGGCTTCGCCGTGGTCGCCGGCGAGGTCAAGACCCTGGCCAACCAAACCGGTAAGGCCACCGAGGAGATTTCATCCCAGATCGGCGCGGTTCAGGCGGCGACCCGGGATGCGGTGACGGCCATCGGCGGTATCGTCGATCGCATCGAGGCGATCAATCACATCGCCGGTGCCATCGCCGCGGCGGTCGAGGAGCAATCGGCGGCTACCGCCGAGATCGCCCGCAACGTCGATCAGGCGGCCAGCGGCACCCAGGAGGTTTCCGCCAATGTCGGCGGAGTGTCGTCGTCGGCGGCGGAAACGGGAACGGCGGCCGGGCAGGTGTCGGCGGCATCGCACTCCCTGGCCCGTCAGGCGGCGGACCTCCGCTCGGTGGTGGGGGAATTCCTGCGTAGTGTCCGAGCGGCATAGCCGCGCGGACGCTACTTGCCGTCCTTCTTCTTCACGTGGCGTTCCATCTGGGCGCAGGGGTCCTCGCGCTCGGCGCGGCCGGTGAACCACACCGCGTCGAATGGCAGGGTCTTGGCGCCAAGGCCCTCGGCATAGGCGGCGGGGTTGGTCTCGTCCGCCTCGACCTCCAGGAAGGCGATGGACAGGACCGTCACGCCGGGCACCAGCATCCGCAGCCGTGTCGGCACCCCCCGGTCGGCGCGGGCGTGGCCGGCGCCGGCGATGAGCACCACCGGGGAAATCTCGGGACGCGCCGCCTGATCCGCCACGACCTCGGCCATGGCGGCATCGCGGGCCCGCTGGACCCGGACCATGGCGGGAATGACCGCCTCGGGCAGCAGATTGCAATGGCTGTCACGGATCTCGTCGGTCATGGCCTTGGCGTCGGCGGGTGACAGCGGCACATCCAGGCCGAAGCGTTCGGCGATTTCGGCCGGTTCGGCGTTGCGGCTGATCTGGCGGGTCAGGGCAGCGGGCAGATTGGCCGCCCTGAGGTCGCCGCCCGCCGCCACCGTCGCCTCGGCGATGGGGCGATACAGGGTCCAGGCCGGCCAGCCCCGCTTATCCCATTCGACGGCGTCACCCAGGCCGGTCAGATCGCTCCGGGCGGCATCGAGCGTCGCTTGGCGGTCGGTATCGATCATCTCGAACGCCGTTACCGGGCGCCGTCCGGCGGCACCCAGGCGCCGGACCATCCAGCTTTGCAGGGCATGGCTGTCGGGATTGTCGTGAATCTCTCCCAGCGCCACGATGCCGGCGTTCAGGGTCATGGCCACCAACTGCTCCGGAGTCAGCCACCGCCCTTCGGCAGGCTGCCAGATCCGCCCCTTCAGGGGATGAGATCCGGCGACGGTGGCCGCCGGCGGCGGTTCGGCGGCCGATACGGCGGTCACGGACAGCATCAGGGTAATCCCTGCGGCAAAAACCAGCTTCACGTAACGATCCTCCCCGAAGCACCCTTTGACCGGCGTCAGTTCCGGAACCCGAACTTGGCCGCCTCCCGGTAGAAGGCGTCGATCAGGTCCTTGCCGACGCGGATCTCCATTTCCTTGTGGACCGGCAGCAAGGCCTTGCGCCATGCCTCCATTTCACCGGGTTGGAGGTGATGAAACTCGGTCTTGCCCGACGCCTCCATCGCCGCCAGCGCCTCGTCGTTTTCCGCCTGGGCGATGGCGTTGGCATAGGTGGTGGCCTCGGTCATGGCGGATTCGAGGATGGTGCGGA
The DNA here is from genome assembly GCA_903901915.1 of uncultured Rhodospirillaceae bacterium. Classification (GTDB taxonomy): domain Bacteria; phylum Pseudomonadota; class Alphaproteobacteria; order Rhodospirillales; family Magnetospirillaceae; genus Phaeospirillum. The sequence continues at coordinate 18,852 of CAIUSV010000045.1, forward strand.
TGTCGGTCGGCAGCCCATCCCAGAAAGCCTTGTTCACGATCACGGCGTAGCCCAGATAGCCATGGTTGGACAATGTAGCGAACTTCTGCACCTCGTGCATCTTTTGGGTATACATGTTGGAGGGCGGGTTTTCGGTGCCATCCACTACCCCTGTCTGCAATGCCTGGTAGACCTCGGAGAAGGCGATGGCCTGGGGCAGCGCCCCCAGGGCGCGCATCTGGGAATCCAATACCTTGGACGACTGGATGCGCATCTTGAGGCCGCGCAGATCCTCGGGCGTATGCAACGGCCGGTTGGCGCTCATGATCTTGAAACCGTTGTCCCAGTAGGCTAGGCCGACGATTCCCTTCGCCTCCAGCTTCTTCAGCAGGCCCACGCCCACCGGTCCTTCGGTGACGGCGCGCAGCACGTCCTTGGACGGGAAGATGTAGGGCAGGTCGAACACCTCGAACTCGCGCACCCCCAGCGGCCCGAACTTGGCCAGCGACGGCGCCAGCATCTGGACGGCGCCCAGTTGCAGGGCCTCCATCTCCTCCTTGTCCTTGTAGAGCTGGCTGTTGGGATAGATCTCGACCTTGACGCGGCCGTTGGTGCGCTGTTCGGCAAGCTGCCTGAACCGCTCGGCGCCCTTGCCCTTGGGCGTGTCGGGGGCAACCACATGGCTGAACTTGATGATGATGGGTTGGCCCGGGTCGCGCCCGACCACCGCGCGTTCCATGGTGGTGGCGCCGAACCGGAAATAGGCGGCCAGGACCAAGGCGGCTAGTGCCACGGCGATCCAGGCGGCATACTTCATGTCCGGTTCCTCCCGCGATACACATTTATCCAGCTTCAGGATAGAGACCGCGGGGCCGGATCGGCTATTGTGGACTTCCGTAGGCGGGCATATCAGACGCGGATGGGGGCAAACCGGGACCATGGCGTTTTTTGGCGAGGCGCTTTCCAAGCGGTTCGGAAATCGCGAGGCGATCCAGGTGATGCCCCTGGCCGCCATGGCCTTGGTGGTCATGCTGCTAGTGGTGCTGTTGTGGCTGCTTCACCGCAACGAGATCGACGAGGAAAACCGTGGGCTGATCCAGGATATTCTGTGGGTCGAGCAGAACATCCACTTCCACCTCACCACCGACGTCGAGCGGTTGCAGCAACTGGCCGATCTGGTCAGCCGCGACGGCATGGATTCCGACGAGTTCGCCATTCAAAGCCGCGCCGTGATCGCCAACAGTCCGGAAATGACCCGCGTCGTCCTGCGCCGGGCCGACGGTCCCGTTTTCCGGTCGATGCCGCCGTCCGAGGTGGGGTCCGGGGGAGGCACCGATCCCGAGTGGTCGCGAGGCGTCACCCTGGCCCGTACCATCGGTCGGCAGGTTTATGGCGGCGCCTACGGCGGCAAGGGTGGTGGCGCGTTCGACGCCTACGTTCCGGTGTTCAGGGACGGGCAGTTCGCCGGCGTGGTGGTGGGGGTGTTTTCGTTGGACGCCCTGCTGGTCCACCATGTGCCGTGGTGGTTCGCCCAGAAGTACAAGCTGGAGATCGTCGACGCCAACGGCGCCGTGCTGGCGGCCAAGTCGCAGATGCCGCTGTCCGAGCCGGGATCGAGCTACCAGCTTCGGTTCGAGCCGCCGGGGCAGGGGCTGTCGCTGGTGGCGACGGTTTATCGCAGCGACCCGCATCTTGCCCGCAACGTGCTGGCCGCCGCCATCGTCGCTCTGGCGTTGCTGGCGGTGCGCAGTCTGTGGGCGGTGCGGCGCCACGTCCGCCGCCGTCTGGCGGCCGAGCAGGCCTTGCGGGCGGAACACGCCTTCCGCAAGGCGATGGAAGATTCGCTGACCGTCGGCCTGCGGGCGCGCGACCTGGAAGGCCGCATCACCTACGTCAATCCCGCCTTCTGCCACATGATGGGGTGGAGTCAGGAGGAATTGGTGGGGGCGTTGCCGCCAATGCCCTATTGGGTACCCGAGGATCTGGAGCGCACCATGGAACTGCACACCGCCGTGCTGCGCGGTGACGCTCCGCCCGACGGTTTCGAGATCGTCTTTCGTCGCAAGACCGGCGAGCGGTTCAACGCGCTGATCTACGAAGCGCCATTGATCGACGCCGACGGCCGGCACACCGGCTGGATGGCGTCGGTTCTCGACGTCACCGAGCGCAAGCGGGCCGAGGAGATGGCGCGCCAGCAGCAGGACAAGCTGCAACGCACCGCGCGGTTGATCACCATGGGCGAGATGGCTTCGACACTGGCCCACGAACTCAATCAGCCGCTGTCGGCCATCGCCAGTTATGCCGCCGGATGCCTCAACCGGCTGGCTGCGGGTGATGCCCGGCCGGAGGAGCTGACGGCGCCGCTGACCAAGCTGGGCGAGCAGGCGCAGCGTGCCGGCCAGATCATCCGCCGCATCCACGATTTCGTCCGCAAGAGTGAACCGGCGGTGGCGCCCTGTTCGCTCAATCAGGTGATCGAGGGCGCCGTCGGCTTCGTCGAAGCCGACGCCCGCAAGCGGGGCATCCGGATCAATCTCTCACTGGATGTCGTGTCACCCTGGGTGGATGCCGACCGCATCCTGATCGAACAGGTGGCGCTCAATCTGGCTCGCAATGCCATGGAGGCCATGGGGCAGGTTCCGCGCTCGCAGCGGGTTCTCGATATCGCGGTGCGGGGAGGGGGGGGGCATGCCGAAGTCCGCTTCGCCGATCACGGTACCGGCATCCCGCCCGAGGTGGCCTCGTGCCTGTTCACGCCATTTTACACCACCAAGGACGAGGGTATGGGAATGGGATTGAACATCTGCCGTTCGATCATCGAGGCCCATCACGGAAGGTTGTGGTTCGAGCCCAATTCGGGGGAGGGCAGCATCTTCCTGTTCACCTTGCCGGAAAGGGCAGGATCATGAGCGACCACAGGGAGCGCCCCGGAGCGCAGCGGAGGAGCCCAGGGAGCGGAGCGACCGCCCGGCACCTGAGGGCGGAACCAACGAGCGACCACAGGGAGTGCGGGCGCGTTGCCCCTAGGCCCGGGCGGGCCATGGCCCGCGGGGAGCGCCCCGGAGCGCAGCGGATGAGCCCAGCCCACGGCGTGGGCGCCCGGCGTTTGAGGGCAGGATCATGACAACCTCCGGAACCGTATTCATCGTCGATGACGACGAAGCCATCCGTGATGCCCTGGCTTGGCTGTTTCAGTCGCGGGGCGTTACCGCCAGAACCTTCGGCTCGGCCGAGCAGTTCCTAGCGGAGTGGCGGCCCGATCTTCGCGGCTGTCTGGTTCTCGATATCCGCATGGACGGCATGACCGGGCTGGAGCTGTTCGATCGCTTGACCGAGCTGCGGGCGGGGTTGCCGGTGATTTTCCTTACCGGTCACGGCGACGTGCCCATGGCGGTGGAGGCGCTGAAGAAAGGCGCCCGGGACTTTGTCGAGAAGCCATTCAACGATAACGATCTGGTCGATCGCGTCATCGAGGCGCTGGCCTGGGAGGCGGCGCAGCGTGAAAGCGCGGCCGGAGCGGCGTCGCTGGCGGCTCGCCTCGCCGGTTTGACGCTACGCGAGCGCCAGGTGATGGATCGGGTGCTGGCCGGCAAGCTCAACAAGGTGATCGCCGACGATCTCGGCATCACCATGCGGACCGTCGAAGTCCATCGTGCCCATGTGTTCGAGAAAATGGGGGTCAAGACCGCGGTGGAGCTGGCGCGGATCATGGCACAGCGCCGATGATTCCGGGGCTGGTTCACATCATCGATGATGATCTGGCGGTGCGCCAGTCGCTGGCTCTGCTGCTGGACGCCGCGGATTTGAGCGCCCGTGCCTATCCCGACGCCGAAAGCTTTCTTGCCGCGGCCGATGCGGCGGACCTGCCGGGATGTGTTGTTGCCGACATGCGGATGCCGGGAATGAGCGGGCTGGATCTGCTGGCGGCGATCCGTGACCGTCGCCTGGACCTGCCGCTGATCGTCATTACCGGCCATGCCGATGTCGCCATGGCGGTGCTGGCCTTGAAGAGTGGCGCCGCCGATTTCATTGAAAAGCCATTTGACGAAGAGGTCTTTCTGGGCAGTGTCCGTCAGGCGCTGGTGCAAGGGCAGCGCGCCTTCCACGAGCGCCGCGAAGCCGCCGCCATCGCCGCTCGCGCCGCCGGGCTGACGCCGAGGGAGCGCGAGGTCATGGCCCTGGTGGTTCGCGGCTTACCCAATAAAATGGTGGCGGCGGAACTGGCGATCAGCGTGCGTACGGTGGAGATCCATCGCGCCCGTGTCATGGAAAAGATGGGGGCCGACAGTCTGTCGGGTCTGGTGCGGACGGTGCTGCAACTGGATGACACCGTCTGCGACTGACCGTCGGCGATGAACCGAGGGGTTGATTCAACTCTGTACCTCGGCTCACCCCACGACGCGGTTGCGTCCCGTCGCCTTGGCGCGATAGAGGCATTCATCGGCCAGGGCGATGAACCGGGCTGGCTCGTCCGGAGTGTCCGTGGCGGCGGCGGAGGCTACGCCGACGCTGAGGGTGACGTGTTCGGCCACCGCCGAGGCCCGGTGAGGAATGTTCAGGTCCGCCACGCCGGCACGAATGCGTTCGGCGAGGGCCAGGGCGGAAACGCGACCGGTATTGGGAAGAATACAGGCGAACTCTTCTCCGCCGTAGCGCGCCGCCGTATCCACGGCGCGACCGACCCGCGAATCGATCACGGCGGCCACCGCCCGTAGGCATTCGTCCCCGGCGGGATGGCCATAGGTATCGTTGTAGAGCTTGAAATGATCTACATCGAGAATAACCAGGGACAACGGCGCCCCCGTGCGTCGCTGCCGCTCGATCTCGGATGCCAGCATCGCATCGAAGCGACGGCGATTGGCCAGTCCGGTCAGGGCGTCGGTGACCGACAGCCGTTCCGCCCTGTCCCTCTCAAGCGCCAGTTCCTTTTTTTGACGCAAAACCGCCCAATGACCGCGCAGCGTGACAATCGCCATCCCATAAAGCAGGGCCAGGGCAACCGTCGTTCCCCATACCCTCTGCCTCCAATCTTCCTGCCAATCCCGATCGGCCTCGCCAACCACGATGACGAAGGGCAAGTCATCAATCTTGCGCGCACCGAACAATCGGCTTTCTGTATCAATGGGAGATATTCCCCTGAACGTCTTGTATTGATCCCCGGAACCAATAAACGATTCGACCACAGGGTCGTGAATCTTCTTACCGAGTCCGTCAGGCCACGCCGGCTTCCGTGCCAGCAGGCTAAGGCGAGTGTCTACAATCGCGATGACTCCATGAGGAGCAATCGACAGCGGCTCAAGCCATTTGGCGAAAAAATTCAGATCGAGACCAAGTGCCGCAAAGCCGTAAAATTTACCGGGCACATCCCCATGCAGGCGCCGCGTCTGAGTGACGTTAAGGAAGCCTGTACTCGCCTTGAAGGCATGAGAAACATGGGTGTCGGAATGCGTGTCGGTCCGACTATTCAAGCAATACTCTCGATCACTGGCATCGAATCCCGGTGTAACGTTGCTGTGGGTGGCGATACAGTGTTCGTCGAAAAGCCCCATCATAATGGTATTCGGCAACGTCTTGCCCTTGGCTTCAAGAAACGCCGTGCGACGGCCATGTCGCACCATATCGGTGGGGGGATAGACCAGTTCCGATAGGGACACCTGGCCGACAACGTCACGCAATACATAATCGGAAGATTTAAAGGCGCCCTTGATCCATTCGCCGATCAGATAACTGTTGTTGGCCACGCGGACACGGGCGCCTTCTTCATCCTTAAGATACGCCGAACGAAGGTCGTAAGCCGCCACTGCCCCGAGCGCCAGGCAAAACAGTACGCAGCACAGAAGGCTTTTGCGGTATTCCGACAAGTTGCTTCCAACCCAGCCCGGCCCAACGCTTTTGGCGCGCGTGAGCTTGCCCAACCCGACAGTTTTCACGGCGGCTTTGCCGCGTTGTCATTAAATCTGCGCGCTTCGAGAATGCCCCGCAAAGCCGAAGCCCTAAGTTTATGGCGATTCACTTGGCGGCGCACACTCTCTAACGTCAGGTCGATGCCATACCTTTGTCTGTTCGGGGTGACGCGAAAAATAAAAAGGGCGCCGGTGGAAGCCGGCGCCCTTTCGGTGTGACCAGAAAGCGGAAACGCCGCGCTATGCGGCGGCGCTTCCCTACCAAGGGGGGTGGGGATGGGCGGGAAGGCCCCCCTTGGTAGATCCCTGGTGCCGGTGGTCCGGGGCGCTTGGCCCCATGTCCGGCTCACAAGATGAACACTATCAAAGTATTCGTTGGAATAATACAGGAAGATCACCCGCCCAATTTGATGAAAATGACTGATCAACTACAATTATATTTGCGGGTACATTTGAATAAAATTTTATATAAATGCGGAAAATCCAGCAATCCCGAGCTGTTCGGGGCGGTTGGTCGTGATCGTCGATGGTCTATTGCCGCATCCCCGCCGGTCAGCAGGGGAATCCGTGCCGACAACGCGGCTGACTATGTTCCTATTCGTGGCGAAGGCTTGTGTCGGGACGTCGCCGGGGGCAGCATGGCGGGGCAATTGGAGAAGGAATTCCGTCATGGCGATTGGGCGGGTGGTGCTGGTGCTGGTGATGCTTCTGGCGCCAGCCGTTTCCGCCGTGGCGCAAACGGTGGCGTTCGGTCACGCTGAATTGACGGTGGTTACCGGCGACGGCCGGGGGCATGTCTTCGCCGTCGAGGTGGCGACCTCGCCCGAGCAGTTGGCGCAGGGGCTGATGTTCCGCAAAGCCCTGGAGCCGAACGCCGGCATGCTGTTTGATTTCGGCCAGCCGCGGCAAGTGGCGATGTGGATGAAGAACACGCTGATTCCGCTCGATATGCTGTTTATCGACCGGGGCGGCCGGGTGATCTTCGTCGAGCAGTATGCCGTGCCGGGAACGCTACAGCCCCGTGGTCCGGCGGAGCCGGTGCTGGCGGTGCTGGAGGTTGCCGCCGGGACGGCGCGGCGGCTGGGACTCAAGGCGGGCGACCGGGTCGAGCATTCGCTGTTCAAACCGGCGCCCTGAGGGCGGCAACGCGCTTGCCATGGGCGGCGAAACCTCTTAGAACGAGCCATCTCGGGGTGTAGCTCAGCCTGGTAGAGCGCCAGCTTTGGGAGCTGGATGCCGGAGGTTCGAATCCTCTCGCCCCGACCAGTCCGTGGTGAACGTGGCGTTTCGCCAGATCAACAGGAGAACCGCGATGCAGGTCCGCATCTATCGTCCGGCCAAGACCGCCATGCAGTCGGGACGTGCCGGCAATGCCAAGGCGTGGGTTCTGGAATACGAGCCGTCGGCGCCAAAGCAGCCGGATAATCTGATGGGATGGGTGGGATCCGCCGACACGGCATCCCAACTGCGTATCCGCTTCGCCAGCGCCGAAGACGCCGTGGCCTTCGCCAAGCGCAAGGGGTTGGACTATCTGGTCACGCCCGAGAATGTCCGCCAGCAGAAGCCCAAGAACTATGCCGACAATTTCCGCTTCGATAAGCTGGAATTCGGCCGTTTCTGATCTTACTCCGCCGTCTGTCCGGGCGGCGGGCCGGATTTGCGTTCGACGATTCCCTTGAGGGTGAAGAGGAAGGTCGTCCCTTCGCCCGTTGTTGATTCGACCCAGATATGGCCGCCGTGGCGTTCGACGATCTTGCGGCAGATCGCCAGCCCGATTCCCGTTCCCTCATAGTTGTCGCGGGTATGCAGACGCTGGAATATCTTGAAGATCCGGTCGAAATAGGCCGGATCGATGCCGATGCCGTTATCCGCCACGGTGAATTTCCAGTGATCTCCTTCCCGCGCGCAAGTGACGGCAATCCTCGGCCGCCGTCCCGGTACGACGAATTTGAGGGCGTTGCTGAACAGGTTCTGGAACAGCCGGGCGATGTCACCGCCGCTGCACGCGATTTCCGGCAGTTCGGGCGGCAGGGTGATCAGGGCGTCGCGCTCGGTCACCACCGTCCGCAGACCCTCGATGGCACGGGTCAGCAACGGCGCCAGCGGTTGTGGCGCCGCCGGGTCGGACATGCGCCCGACCCTTGAAAATTCCAGCAGGTCGCGGATCAGCCCGTCCATCCTTACCGCACCTTCGCGGGCGAAACCGATGAATTCATGGCCTTCGGCGTCGAGCCGGTCGCCATAGCGCCGTTCCAGCAGTGCCATGTAACTGCTGATCATGCGCAGCGGTTCGCGCAGGTCGTGGCTGGCCACAAAGGCGAATTGCTCCAGTTCCTGATTGGAGGCATCCAGATTGCGCACCAACTCGCTCAGGCGCAATTCGGCCCTCTCGTGCTCGGTCATGTCATGGGCGACGCCCAGGATCCCCACCACATCCCCGGCGCCATTGCGCATGGCGGTCTTGGTGATGGAATAGATCCGGACTTCGCCGTTTCCCGTCTCCACCTGCTCCTCCGTGGTGACCGGCGCCTCGGCGGCGGTCATCGCCAGGTCGCTTTGGTCGAAGGGAATGGGCGGCTTGGCCACGCTCAGCTCGCTGTCTCGGCGTCCGATGATTTCCGCCTCGCTTCGTCCCGCCAATTGCGCGAAGGCGGGGTTACAGATGGTAAAGACTCCGTTCCGGTTCTTGTGCCAAACCGGATTAGGGATGCTGTGCAGCACCGTGCCGAGGAAACTGCGCTCGCCCTCCAGATGCCGCCAGTTGCGGCAGAGCGCGGCGGTGGCCGATAAGGTCGCCACCGCGAAAGCCAGGACCAGCCCCACCATCTTGATGGCGTCCTGGCGCCACGGGATCAGGAAGTCGTCCTCGGCCATGCCCACATTGAGGAAGAGCGGAGAATGGTCGATCTTGCGGAAAAACAGGCTGCGCGCGATGCCGTCCGGCCCGGAAACCGCGGAGTAGGCCGCCATGCGCTGATCGGAGGCCAGCAGGGCGGCCAATTGCGGGGAGGGGCCGCCCGTGCTCACGCCGCCATCGGTGGGCGTGTCGCGGACGTGGCGGGTGATGATGGCCGGGGTGTCATCCCACAGGGCCACGGCGCCGTGCGGCCCCAGATTGATGGAGGCGAACATGGACGTGAAATATTTGATGGGGAGGGCCACATGGAGCTGCCCCCCGAAGGAGCCGTCGGCATTGTCATAACGGCGGGCGAAGACCAAAACCCGCTGGCCGCTGGCTGCTCCCATCACGGGCTTGGAAATGACCAGTCCGGCATTGGGGGTGTTCTTCAGATGCTGAAAATGCGGATAGGCCGAGACATCGCCCTTGGCCGTCTTAACTCCGCTGACCGCGTATTGGATGATTCCATCGGAATCGGTCACTCTGACACCCAGGGCTTCGGGAAGGCGCCGGCTGTGATTGGCCAGATAGGTTTCCAGGGCCGGGCGGATAATCCCCCCGGCGGCGATCTCGCGGTTCAGCTCATCCTGGACGGCCAGCAAGGTCAGGTCGATTTTCTCGATCTCGTCGGTCAGCGCGCGGTGCAGCACGGCCGACAGATTCTCGACGGTGAGGGAGGCTTGTTGGTGATAGCGGGCGCGGCTTTGCTGCAGGACGGCGACGACCACGGCGCAGATCAGCAGATTGGCCAGAATCGTTCCGATCCATAACCGCCGGATCAGGGTCTGGGTGTCCTGAACCCTCGTATCGATTGTCGCCCCAACAGTCATTCTGGCTAAGCCCTGCCTTGTGGAGCACGGATCTAACGCGACCTTGTCACGTTAGGCCTATGGTCACGATCAGGGTAGAACTTCTATCCAGGATTGGAAAGAGGGCTGTCGGACGGGGCCGGGCCGCGAACTCTGGGGAATGTGATGCCGAGTGGGCGGGCCGTTTGCGTCAATCATCAGGATCCGGACATTCGATTCTTGGGATGATCCGCGTGGGGGCAAACCAGGAAATCCGCCGATGCAGGTGTAAAGAGATTATGAATCATTCCATAAATTTGTTGCATTTTCGCGGGACCTGTGTGTAGGTTATAGGGTGTGC